>NZ_DASUVO010000056.1:0-47267 GCF_036378875.1 Actinophytocola sp. | reverse complement strand
GCGGCCAGCGCCCGCCGCACCGTGTTCCGGCTGATCCCGAGCTGACGGACGATCGCCTTGATCGGCATCCCCTCAGCCCGGTGAAGACGGCGGATCTCCGCCCAGTCCTCCACGTTGAGCACTCCCTACTGTCAACGGGGGGCCGTTTTCACCCGTCCGCAGGGGGTCAGTTTTCACGCGTCGCCGACACCAGTGTGGCCGCGTCGCGCGCGGACGATTCACAGCACACGTTCGTGACCGTGCCGGTGATCAGGACGGTGTCGATGTCCCGCTCGTCGAGGAGGCCGGGCAACGGACACCGCCCAGGGAAGAACGCGCTGGCCGCGGTCTTCTCCACGAGAATGTCCTGGTCATGGACCTGGAATTCGCGCCACAACCGCTCCCGCAGCGGCCCGTCGCCCGCGCTGCGGCGGAACACGCGGGAGGCGGGTCCGTAGAAGTCCGCGCGTGCGGGCGTTCCCGCTGGTAGGACCCATGCCACCGTGCCGCCGGCCGCCCGCAGGGTGTCGGCCAGGCGAGCGATGTTCGCGACGATCCCCAGCGCGTAGGGTGACTCGGCCACGAAGAACGGCACCATGTCGATCACGACGAGCGCGGTGCGCTCCGGCTTGAGCTGCTCGTACGCGTGAATTCGACCGCGTCGCTCCAGGTGACGGGCGTATTCCCGTTCCTCGATCCGCCAGGCGTGCGTGTTCATCGACCCACACTGCCGCGACACGGACCGCCAAGTGGCGGCGGGGTGGGCCCGGGCTCGGGCATGCTGTACCCATGGGGCTTGATGACGATCCGTTCGACTGGCGGGTCACCAAGGACGGGCAACTGCTCGTCTCCAGGGGCGGGCGGGTCGTCACCACCGTGCGCGGGTCTGCCGCGGCCAAGCTGCTCGGCCGCCTCGAGCGTGCGGCCGACGACGAGGCACAACAGCTCCTCGCTCGCGCCACCGGCAACTACAAACGCGGCAACGAGCGACATGGCTAGATGGACCGAGGCTGTCGAGGAACCGGTCCAGGACCTCGCCGAGCCCGACTTCGCGCCCGAGCCAAGGCGACGCAGTCGCTTCGTCACCTTCCTGCTCTTCCTGCCGACACTTGTGTTCCTCGCCTACGCCGTCGTCCGGGTCCTCAGCCTCGAAACGTTGGTGGACAACGCTTTCGTCGTCGGCACGATGGCACTCACGCCCTATGTCGCGGCTTTGGGCTTCCTGCTCACGGTCATCATGTTCCTGTCCAGGCGACGGTTGCTCGCACTCGTCGCACTCATCAGCGCGCTCGCGCTCAGCGCCCTGCTCGGGCCGCGTTACCTCTCCGAGGAACAGCCCCAGGCCGACGGTGAACGCCTGCGGATCATGGCAGCCAACCTCTACCTCGGCCGGGCCGACGCCCGCGCGATCGTCAACCTTGTTCGGCAGCAACAGATCGACATCCTGGCGATGCCGGAGCTGACCCCGACCGAGGTGTCCGCTTTGGACGATGCGGGACTGGCGGACCTGTTGCCCTACCGCGTGTACGAAGACCGCCCGGGCGGTGACGGCGGTGGCATCGCCGCGAAGCTCCCGCTGCGCAAGGTCATACTCATGCCGGACAGCGCACTGTCCCAACCGTCCGCGGTGGTCGACCTGCCGGGCCGCGACGACCTCGAACTGACCGCCGTGCACGTGCTACCTCCACTGTCCGATCAGGACACACGCACCTGGCGCACCGAACTCGCCGACCTGCCGAAGGCCGAACCGGGCGAACGGCTACGCATCCTCGCCGGCGACTTCAACGCCACCCTCGACCACGCCGCGTTCCGCGACCTGGTGGACCGCGGTTATGCCGACGCGGGCGAGGAATCCGGCGAGGGACTGGACTCGACCTGGTCGTCCCTGCCGACGGGCCCACCACTGACGATCGACCACATCGTCACGGACTCCCGCTGCGCGATCGGCAGCTACGCTGTCCACGACCTCCCGGGAAGCGACCACAACGCGATCGTCGCCGAGGTGATCCTGCCGTGACACCTAACTCGAACCACAGCAGCGCCGGATCGCGTCCTCGGTGAGCGGGCCACCGACCGGGTCGCGGACCACCCGGCGAAGTTCCTCGCTTCGCGCGGCGGCCCGCAGCGGTTCCGGGAAATGGTCGGCACACCACAGCGGCTCGTGAATTCCGCGAACCGCCGTCGGGTCGTGCAGCAGGTGGTCGGCCACCGCGGGCCACCGCACCCGCAAGACCGACCACAACGCCAGGTGGCCGGCCTCCGGGGTGTTGCCCTCGAGTGTCCGGACGGCCCTGAGCATGCTGTAGGTGTTGAGGAAGAGCTTGGTTTCCCGAGGGTTCGTGCCCAGCAGGGGAGCGAACTTCCGTAGCGCGTGCTCGGTGCGCTGCTGTGTCTCCGGAGCCGCGAGCGCACGAACCGCGTCGACGGCCACCTCACTGCGCACGTCCGGATCGGCGATCGAGTCCAGCGCCGCGAGCACGCGGCCCTCGTCGCCAACCGCGGCCTCGACCTTGTCCCTGGCCTCGGCGACCGCCTCGGCGACCTCCGGGACGCCGCCCACACCGAGAAGACCACCGAGGAACTCACGTTGCGCCGTCTCGCTCAACGCGGGCATCGGCACGGTGAGCTGGAAGAGCTTGTCCATGAACTGGTAGCCCAGCGGACCAGGACGGGTGTCGTCGTCGAACTCGCGGTAGGCGACGGTGTAGCTCTTCCGCAGCCAGTACCCGTCCGCGCTCACCACGATGTAGGCGGCCGGCGAGTCCGAGCCGCGACCCCGATGCCCACCAGGCGCGTCACGAAGCAGAGTCTGCACCGCGTCAAGCAACTCGACGACGTAGTCGTGCTTGCAGCGGTCGAGATCGTCGACGAAGAGCACCACCGGCCGCCGCGACTGCCGCAACACCCAGTCGAAGTGCTCGGCGACCCGCCCCATCGGATTGGTGCCCGACTGCTCGAACAGCCGTGCGCCGCTCGCGGAGTCCCACAGGAGCACACGGGCCGCCACCCTCGCGCCCGTCCACAACACCCCCACGGCGGTGACCACGGACGCGATCAGCTTCAGCAGCTCCGATCCCGGCTGCTCAGCACCGATCACCGCCCGGACCAGCAGCCCCGTCCCCCGGCGAACACGACCAGCAACGTCAGTGACAGCAGGAAAGCCGCACCCGACCGGCGTGCCCGCGCCGCTCTTTCCTTGACCGCGAGCCAGAACCGCGCCCAGCCGGTGCGCTCGTCGACCACCGCGTTGCGCACCGCGGTGAGCAACGCCCACCAGGGCGGCGACAACCGGGACTGCTGCCACGCGTCGAACTCGACGACGAGGAAACCCTCGCTGGACAGGCGTTTCTCCAGCAGCCGAAGGAGTGTGCTCTTGCCGGTGCCCCACGCACCGTCCACATGCACCATGAGCGAGACGTGCGGATGCTCGGCCTTGGACCGGGCAATGTGCGATGCGAGCACGGTCGCCAGCGCGTCTCGCTTGAGCATGTCCTCGGAAGCCGGCGCGTCGTGGAACCACTTGACGTCCGTCTTCTCGACGGGCGGCAGCACCTCCGGCTCGGCCGGTTTGCTGATTCTCAGCTCGACGGCCGCTTGCCGGACCATCGCGGGATCGACCGGTACTCCCTGGAACGTCGCCTGTCGGTATAGCCAGTGGCAGAGCCGTATGACCGCCCGGGCAACACCTCCGGAGACGGCGACCACCTCATGCACACTCTCCACGGTGAAGGGTTCGAGCCGCGACTCACCGAGGTGCGAGAACTGTGTGCGTTGAATCAGGTCAACGACGTCCTCGGCAACCAGCGACGGCATGCGCACGATGTGGTCGATGCGTTCACGGGCGGCGGCGCTCAACCCTTCGAGGAACGACGGCAGGGCCAGCAGTACCAGCAAGGACCCGGACGCGGCGAATCCGCCGAACAGACGCTCAGGCCCAGTTGGCCAGGCGTCCATGTCGTCCATCAACATCACGAACTTGATCCCTCGCGCGCTGTGGAGGAAAGCCAGGGTGATCATTCCCTCGACAGCCGCGATATCCCCGTCGATCGCCGTCGTCACACCGCGGTCCCGTAACGCCGCATCCGGTTCCCCGCCGGTCAGCCAGTGCCACGCGGACTCGGCGTGATCGGGCTGCGCGAGGAGTGTCAGCGCTATGGCGAACTCGGTGCTGACGCCGGTCCCGGACAAATCCACCTGTTCCGCAAGTGCACGCACGTGTGACTCACCGAGGATGTCGACGAGCCGGCGATAGCCGTTGATGAGGGGCAACGACCCCTCCAGGTAACACACGACCGGAGTGGGCTCGACGAGAAGGGGTGCCTGGTAACGGGCTTCGACCGCCAGGTGTGTCTTGCCGGTGCCGAACCCACCGATGACGGCGATGACTTCACCCGATGCCGGCCCAGAAGCGCTGAGATAGCCGTCCAGCCGCTTGTTGATCTCCCGGATGGCCGGTGTCATGACCGTCGCCGCACCGGTGTTCCGAAGGCCGCCGACGGCCACGGCCGAGAAGGGATTCTCGACCCCGTCGGGCGTGGTCACTTGTGCAGTGGGCCGGGGTACAGGTACTCGTCCGCTGGTTGGGTGTCGTCGTGGAACCAGGTCTGGAAGAACTTCGACAGGTCCTTGCCCGCGATCTCCGTGGTGAAGTCCTCGAACTCAAGCCACGACGCGTTCCCGTCCTTGTGCTTCGCGGGCCATTCCTTCAGGACCCGGTTGAAGGCGTCGTCGCCGATGAGGCGGCGTAGGGCGTGCAGGGCGAGCGGGCCCTTCTCGTACACGGCAGAGAACTCGTTGCCCGGGCCCATGTCGTAGAGCTTCCCCGACCACAGTTTGTCGGTGCTGCGCGCGACCTGGGTGCGGTACCGGTCGTCCAGTTTCACGCCTTTCTTGGCCTCGTCCCACAGCCACTGCGCGTAGCTCGCGAAGCATTCGTTCAGGCAGATGTCCCGCCATTCGTCGACCGACACCGAGTTCCCGTACCACTGGTGCGCGTTCTCGTGCACGACCACGTCCTCTTTCGCCCACGCGGCGTAGATGGGGCGGCCCTGGATCTCCAGCGAGAAGCCGATGTTCTCGTTGATGTAGATGCCGCCGGCCGCGGACTGGGGATACGGGCCGAACTTGGACGACAGGAAGTCGAGGATCTCCGGCAGGCGAGACTCCACCGCCCGCTTGGACTCGGCGCCCGGCGCGTACGCGCTGACCACCGGGGTCCCGTTGGCCAGCGTCGACCGGTCGAACGTCCACTTGTCGATCCCGACCGTGGTCAGGTAGGTCGCGATCCGGTTCGGCTCGTTCCAGTGGAAGGTGGTCCAGCCGTCGCCGCCCGGGGTCGGCGCCGACTCGAGCCCGTTCGACACCACGCTCCAGCCGTCCGGGACCCTGGCGTCCAGCTTGAACGTCGCCTTGTCCTTCGGGGTGTCGTTCGCCGGGTACCAGCTCGTCGCCGAGTGCGGCTCGCCCGCCGCGAACGCGCCACCGGACGACGACTGCTGCCACCCGTCCTCGCCGAGTGAGCTTTCACCGGACTCCGGCACACCCTCGTACTGCACGCGGGCCTCGAACGTCGCGCCCGACGCCACCGGGGTGGCCGGCGTGACCACCAACTCGTGGTTGCCGGACCGGTCGAACGCGGCCTTCGCGGAGTCCACGGTGACCGACGAGACCTCCAGACCCTGCAGGTCCAGGTTGAACGTCGTCAGCTCCTCGGCGGCCTTCGCGGTGACCAGCGTGTCGCCGGTCAGCTTCTTCGCCGACGGGTCGTAGCTGATCTGCACGTGGTACGCGGTGACGTCGTAGCCCCCGTTGCCGTCCTCCGGGTAGTACGGGTCACCCGCGCCTTCCTCCGACGGCTCACCGGACGCCGCCGGCGCGTCGCTGGTGACGTCCGGCTCGGCGCTACGCGAACGCGAGACGGAGCAGGCGGCGAGGCTCGCCGCGGCCAGCGTGAGGCAAACGGCACGCACGGCCGTGCGGTTACGCATGATCAACAGCTCCCGTTGGTCGACTGACCTGGACATCATGGCCGACCAGGTGTGATGAGCGGGTTGAATCCGTGTATTACATGCCGTGTGGACGTGGTCGAGTTCGGTGGGGAGGGGCCCGGCATCCTGCTGTTGCACGGGCTCATGGGGCGCGCGACGACATGGTGGCCGGCGGCCAAGTGGTTGGTCAGATACGGCCGTGTCGTCGGGTTGGACGCCCGAGGGCACGGCCGCAGCCCGCACCGGGGCGGCGACTGGCGCACCGAGGACTTCGTCGCCGACGCGGCCGAGGTACTCCAGGAGATCGGCCGGTCGGTCGTGATCGGCCACTCCATGGGCGGACTGCACGCCTGGTGCCTCGCCGCCACGCATCCCGACCTGGTCACCGCCGTGGTCGCCGAGGACATCGCCCCCGACCAGCGCGGCAAGACCGTCGACCCGTGGCGGTCGTACTTCGGCTCGTGGCCGGTGCCGTTCCGGTCGCTGGCGCATGTCCGCGAGTTCTTCGGCCCGCTCGGCGACTACTTCACCGAGTGCATGGTCGAGGGACCCGACGGCTACCGCCTGATGTCCGACCTCGAGGACCTCTACGAGATCGCGAACGAGTGGGGGCGCCGCGACTACTGGCCGTTCGTCGAGCGGATCCGTTGCCCCATGCTCGCCATCGAGGCCGAGCACAGCGCGATGCCGCCCGGCCAGATGGCCGAACTGCCGAAGCGGGCCGGCGGGAAGGTGCACCACGTGGTGGTGGCGGACGCCGGGCACGTCGTGCACCACGACCAGCCGGCGGTCTACCGGGGGGCGGTGGAGGCGTTCCTGTCGGAGGTGCTCGGCCGTTAGCGGCGGCGCGCACGCAGCGAGCGCGGCAGGTCGGCCTGCGGTTGCTGAGGCTGCGCCTCCCGGTAGGGAGCTTGCTGCGCCGGGTTCGAGCGCACCATGAACGAGCCGCCGAACTCCTCGTCCTCTTCCGTCGGCCGGGACCGGCGTGCGGCCGTGGCCGGCACAGCCGGTGGCGCCGGCGCGGCGGCCGGGCCGGGTTGCGCGGGACCCTCGACCGGCGCGGTCCCGGTCAGCGCCTCCGTCATCGCCGCGTAGCGGCGGAACAGGGCCCTGCCCTCCAACGTCAGCGTGTCCGAACGACGCAACGCCTCGATGAGGGTGTCCCGCACCTGCCGCAGTTCCTCAATGCTCATGACGCCCCCTCACCCGCTACGCGGCACCGGAACGCTCCGCAGGCTCCGCTCCTCCGGCGCCCTCCGCGGGGTCGGTGGCGTCCTGAACCTCGATGATTCGCTCCGCAAGCTCCGCTCATGACGCCTCCAGATCGCGCACGACATCCGTTTCGCCCGAATGGGTGTCCACGACAGCGATCTCCGTGATCCTTGCCTTGACCGACCCTACCGGGTACAGCGCGGAGAAACCGGCGATGACGTGCGCCGGCTCCAGGTCACGCGCGAGCACGCAGTGCGGCATCCACGAGCCGGGCAGGTACTGCGCGACCGGCTGCTTGACACGTTTGGCCAGCACGTCGTGCACGGCCGAATGCACGGCCAGCAGTTCGGTGTCCACGACGGCGGTCAGCGCCAGCGTGCCGTCGATCGCGGCGAGCGTCGACAGCCACAGCGACGGGATCGACAGCAGCCGCAGGTCCTCCCGCAGCGCGTTCCGGGTCGCGGCCGGGATGACGCCGGCCGCCGCGAACGTCACGCGCGGGCGGCGCCTGCCGTGCGCGCTCGGTACGCCGGCGTCGTCGAGTCGCCGCCACAAACCACGCACGGCGGCGTCGGCCTCGCCGTCGAAGAAGAACTCCAGCGCCTGCGCCATGCACGCAGACTGCCAGGCGTCAGGCGAGCAGGTCCTGCCAGGTCCGGGTGTCGACCGTCGCGTACCGCAGTCCGCGCGCGGACATCAGCACCTGCGCGGCTTTCGCGGCCTCGCCGGTGTCACCCGCCCGCACGTCACGGACCAGCAGCGGCCACGTGGTGACGCCGACGAACCCGCTCTCGTCGGCTGTGTGGCTCGCGTAGCAGGGTTCGTACGCCACCTTGTTTGCGCCGGCCAGCGCACGGACCGCGGCGAACGTCGAAGCGCCGAACACCCCGTCCGCCTTGACATCGAGGTCACGGTCGCGCAGAAGGTGTTGAGCGGCAAGGACTTTCGTGCTCTCGTCGCCAGGCTTGAGCAGCGGCCACGACCGCTGCGCCGCGACCGGTGCCACGCCGAGGATCGCCGCCACCTCGTCCCGCAGCTCGCCCAGTCGTCCATAGAGGACAGTGCCGGGGCACTCCGTCGCGTTGAAGTCGCGGTGGCCGCGGATATTGCTCGGCGAGATGCCGTACTGCTGCGCGATGTAGGCGACCAGTCGCACGAGCGAGTCCCACAGCTGCGGCGTCACGTCCACCGACGAGTACAGGCCCTCGTTCTCGATGCCGATCGCCTCGCTGTTGTGGTCGGCGACGTGCGCGCCCTGCACGTGCCGCGTGCCCCGGTCGAGGACCTCGACGCTGCGGTGCCGGCCCTCGGTGACGTGCCCGCCCCTGCTGTTGGTCAGCTGCTGTCCCGAGTCGAGCCAACCGCGACCGTCCATGTGGAAGTCCTGGATGGACCGGGAGATCTCGAAGGCGTGCGCCAGCGAGAGATCGCTCGAGTTACCGCCAGCGGTGTGGTGCACGACGATGTACGTCGGCTTGCGGTTGAGCACGGTGACGGTGCCGCTCGCCGGGCGGGCGTCCCACTCGGCGCAGGTGTAGATCCGCGGCCGGGCAGCCGCTTTGACCTCGCCGACGGCGATCGGGGCAGCGGTCGCGCCGAGCGCGGTCATCGCCGTCACGGTGAAGCCGCCCTTCAGTAGGGCGCGGCGGGATACGGCCATCTCGATCTCCCTCGACATGGGGTCGTGCGACCCAGATCGCTGCCTGGCGATCTCGACGGTAGCGCCGCGCGTACCTCAAGACAAGAGTTGCCCAACTATCACGAGATCTGGTTAGTGATCGCCGGGTAGCGCGAACAGCCCGTCGGCGTTCTGCTCCACCAGCCCGTCCACCAGCAGCGAGTCGAGGCACCGGTCCCGCTGGCCGGCGTCGGACCACGCGAGATCGAGCCGCGACTTGGGGACCGGGGTCGAGGTGTCCCGCAGGACGTCGAGCAGCAGCCCGCGTACCTGCCGGTCCGTGCCCGCGAACCGCTGCACCGGCTTGGCCGGCCCGTCGTAGGCCGGGCGTCCAGCGTGCTGCCACGCGCACGCGTCGAAGACCGGGCAGTCGGCGCACCGCGGGTTCCGCACGGTGCACACGGTCTGCCCCAGCTCCATCAACGCCGCCGACATCTGCGCCGCGAGCTCGTCGTCGGGCGGCAGCAACGCGTCCGCGTCGGCCAGATCGCGGGTCGTCGACGCGGGCCCGGCATCCCCGGCGCCGTGCACCGCGCGAGCGATCACCCTGCGCACGTTCGTGTCGACGACCGGACACCGCTTGCGATAGGCGAACGCGGCCACGGCCCGCGCGGTGTAGGCGCCGATGCCGGGCAGCGAGAGCAGGGTGTCCACATCGGACGGCACGACGTCGCCGTGCTCGCTGGCGATGACGGCCGCGGCCTCACGCAACCGCAACGCCCGACGCGGATAGCCGAGCTTGCCCCACGCCCGCAACACGTCGGCCGGCGTGGCGGCGGCGAGCGCGGAGGGCAACGGCCAACGCGCCATCCAGTCGACCCAGGACGGCTCGACCCGGGAAACGGGGGTCTGCTGCAACATGATCTCGCTGACCAGCACGGCCCACGCCGACGTGCCCGGCGCCCGCCACGGCAGGGGCCGGGCCCGCTCGGCGAACCAGTCGGTCAGCACACGGGCATCGAGGCTCATCGTCCGCCGATGCTAGCGATGCGCCCGAACCCCAATGCCCCGAAGGCCCTCGTCCCAAGGCGCACGAGTGGACCATTCGCTCGGACTGACCCCCGAAAGTTGTCCACAGGCCTTGCTGACCAGGTGTTTTGTCGGTGCGGCTTGGTACGATGGCCTCGGGGTGGCCCCCCGGGTATGGGTGGGGGATGCCTACGCAACCATCTGTGTTGGCGTTGATCATGTGAGCGTCTAAGACGCACGATCATGTGAGAGAGCTGGGCCTGCGGGTGTATCTGGGGCGGGTGACCGCTTGGCGGGGGTACTCGGCATTCGCTGGCCTCGATGTTGACCATCGCGGGGGTCGCGTCGGGAGCGCGGTCGATCCTGGCGATCTGGGAATGGGTCAACGACCTGCCGCAGTGGGCGCTGCGGGTACTGGGTGCGCAGTGGAGGCCGCACCGGAATCGGTTTGTCGCGTCGGGGGAGGCCACGTTACGACGCGTGTTGATGCCGCCGCTCATGCCGTGTCCGGGGCTTAGCGCCGCCGCACCAGCACAAACCGACTTTGACGAACCCCTGCGGGTATGGGTGGGGGATGCCTGGGTGACCATCTGTGTTGGCGTTGATCATGAACGGCTCCGCTCTGCCCTTGTCCTGAGGGCACCCTGGGCACCCTCAGGACATCGGCCCGCGCGGCTCAGGCAGCGAAGGCGCGGCGCAGGGCGGCCAGCTGGTCCGTGGTGATCCGCTTCGTGATCTGCGCCGCGGCGATCATGCCGGCGCCGTGGAACGTGCCCGGGTACAGGACCAGCTCGGTCGGCACGTTGGCCTGCGCCAGGCGTTGTGCGTAGGCGATGCCCTCGTCGCGCAGTGGGTCGAACTGGCAGACGTTGACGAACGCCGGCGGCAGGCCGGACAGGTCCTCGGCGCGGGCGGGCGCGGCGTACGGCGACACGTCCTCGGTGCCGCGGATGCCCGGCCCGCCGAGGTAGCAGTCCCAACTGAACTCGGCCGCGGGCCGGTGCCACAGCGGCGTGTCGTGGTAGGCCTGCATGGACGGTGTGTTCAGGCGGTCGTCCAGCTCCGGGATGCCCAGGTATTGGAAGCACAGCTCCGGACCACCGCGGTCGCGGGCCAGCAGCGCGACGGCGGCGGCCAGTCCGCCACCCGCGCTGTCCCCTCCGACCGCCAGCCGGTCGGGGTCGATGCCCAGTTCGGTCGCGGACTTCGCGGTCCAGACCAGTGCCGCGTAGCAGTCGTCGAGACCCGCCGGGAACGGGTTCTCCGGTGCCAGCCGGTAGTCCACGGACACCACGACCGCACCGACCTCGGCCGCGATTCGCGTGGCGTCACTGTCGAACATCGCGGCGCTGCCGAGGATGAACCCGCCGCCGTGGATGAAGACCATGCCGGGCAGTGGGCCGTCCTGCTCCTCCGGGGCGTAGACGCGGACCGGCACGTCCGGCGAGCCGGGCACCACCACGTCCCGGATCGAGACCGGTACCGGCGGGTCGTAGCGCGGCATGTGCTCCGACATCATCTCGTCGGCGCCACGCAGTTCGGCGATGTCGGTGAACTCGAGGTTCGGGAGCATGGCGATCCACGGTGCCAGCTCTGGGTCGAACGCGTAGGCCACGGTGCCTCCTTGGGGTGCGGCTGGAGTGCACTCCAGTGTGGGCAGTCCACTTCGGCTGGGACACCGACACGTGTCGGGCACTTCGCGGCGCGGTCATCCATGTGTCGGATGTCATACGCTTGGTCCATGAAGGGCCTGCTGCTCCGGCTCTCGGCACTGGACGCCAACGCGGAGAACGCCGTCCGCGTGATCAGCTTTTTCGACGAGCTGGTGGCCGGCCGCGTCGACGTCGACACGTTGGTCCGCGCGGCCTCACAGCTCGCGGAATGCCCGACCGGGATCGGTGAGCCGGTGCCGGCGACGGCGGCTGTGCGCTACCTGCCGGACGGCACCCCGGTGTGGCTCGGCCGGTCCGCGCCAGGGCTCGCGCTGGACGAGATCCTGCTGGAACGGCTGGCCATCGCCGCCGCGATCCTGCTCGATCACACGTCCGCCCCGCCTACCGGGCTCGGTGACGCCGCGCTGGTGGAGCTGGCCCTGTCCACCGCGGCCGGCGAGGCGGAACGTTCACGAGCACTGCACCTGCTCGGCCTGCGGCCACAGGCGAAGCTGGCCGTGCTGGCTTCCGTGCGTCCGCTGGAGGTCGGCGGACACACCGCCGAGCTCGGCGCGCTGCACGCCGTGCTCCTGCCTGGCGCGGTACCGGACCTCGACCTCGAGGCGGACATGCGGGTCGGCGTCGCCACCGGGACCGGCATCGACGCGCCGGAGGCGTGGCGACAGGCCCGCACCGCCGTGCGTTTCGCCGGGTACGGGCCGCGCGTGGTCCGCTGGGCCGACCTCGGCGCGCTGGCCGTGCTCGCCTCGTTGCGCCTGGCGGACATCGCCGAGGTGGAGGACGTCGCCGCGCTCGACCGGCTCGCCGAGGACCAGGACACGATCGAGGTGCTCAAGGCGTTCTGCGTGACCGACTCGGTACGCAAGGCGGCCGCGCTGGTGTACCGGCACCACAGCACAGTCGCCGCGCGGCTCGTAGCCGCGGAGGCCCGGCTGGGGTTCTCGCTCAGCACCACCGAGGGCCGCCGCCGGCTGGACCTCGCGCTGGTGCTCCGCCACCTGAGGGAAACCGCACAGCGTTGAATGGGCGTTCCGCTCCCTCGCCGGTTGGGGCCTCCGCTCCTCCGCTACACGCCTAGGACCTCGGTCAGCTCGGCGGTCCGCACGTCGTAGACGAAGCCGCGGACGATGTCGCGGTGCGGGATGAACGGGCTGCGCCGCACCCGCTCCAGCGACTGCCGCACGCTGTCCTTGACTTCGCGGAACGCCTCGATCGCCCACGGCGGGCGGAGCTTGGTGTCGCGTTCCAGCTCGTCCTTGAACTCGTCCTCGGTGATCATCGAAAGGCCGCACGAGGTGTGCTGCATGACGATGATCTCGCGGGTCTCCAGCTTCCGCTGGCTGATGGCGAGCGACCGGATGATGTCGTCGGTGACGACGCCGCCCGCGTTGCGCATGATGTGCGCCTCGCCGTGACGCAGGCCGAACACGTCGAACACCTTGATGCGGGCGTCCATGCACGTGACAACCGCGAGGTGAAGTGAAGGCACCGGTGTGGGGACCTCGGGGGCGCCGTGGTCGATCCCGATGGCGTTCCGGTGCAGCAGTTCGTCGATGGCGGTCATGATGAGCTCCACTTTGCGGTCGACGACTGGATACCCGCTCGATCATCAATTGGAACAAGCGTCCCGGGGAGTGGGCAACGTGTTGTGGGACACCACGGTGTGTGCCCGCGACCAGCGCAAATATCCCCCGATCGAGGACATGGAAGATCCAACCGGACGCGCTGAGGCGGGTTTACCGTCAGGCCATGATCGAACCGAACGGTCCGTTGCCCCAGTACGTGTACTGGCGCCGCCGCGCACTCGCGGCCGGTGTCTCGGTGCTCGCCGTGGTGCTGCTGGTGTGGCTGATCGGCGGTCTTGTCGAAGCGGACGACCAGCAACCGGTACAGGGCACGGCCGGGCTGCTGCCGCCCGCGACCTCGACGCGCGTGTCGACACCGCCGTCGAGCCCCAGCGTGTCGGTGACGACCAGCCCGAGTCCGACGACATCCGGAACGGTCAGCCCGCCGGCACCCTCTCCCACCCCGCCACCACAGCCGGGCCCGCCAGGCCCGTGCCCGGACGCGGCGATGCGCGTGGCCGCCACCCCGGCCGCGCCGTCGTACCCGGTCGGCGCCCGCCCCCTGCTACGGCTGGAGATCACGAACGCTGGCCCGGTCCCGTGCGTGCGCGACCTGAGCCGCCAGCTGCGTGAGGTGGTCGTACTCGCGCAGGACGGCACACGCCTGTGGTCGAGCAACGACTGCTACGGACAGCCGAAGGAAGACGTGCGACTGCTGCCGGTCAACGAGCCTGCGGTGTTCTCGGTGAACTGGGCAGGCCGAACCTCCGCACCCGGCTGCCCGGCAAATCGCAGTCCCGTACCAGCGGGCAGCTACCAGGTATTGGGCCGCCTAGGCGCACTGATCAGCCCACCAGCACCGCTGACACTCACCTGACCGGGCTACGGACCGAACCAGCGTTCTTCCGTGGTGCGTGGTGGGGCTGAGGTCTGGCCGATCACCAGCTCGGTGTCGAGTGTGATGTGGCGTGGCCGGCTGTGTTCCACCGAGCCAAGAAGCAGTTTGCCCGCCGCACGGCCTTTTTCCAGTACCGGTTGGCGGATGGTGGTCAGCCCGACTCGCTCGGCTTCGACGATCCCGTCGAAGCCGGTCACGGTCAGGTCGTGTGGCACGCGCAGTCCGCGTCGCTTGGCCTCGTTCAGTGCGCCCAGCGCGAGGATGTCCGAGGTGCAGATCAGTGCGGTCACCTCGGGGTTGGCGTCCAGCAACTGCGCGGCCGCCGACTCGCCGTTCGCGATGGAGTGGTCGAATCGTTCCACCACCGGCACCCGCGCCCAGTCCACACCCACGGTCTCGAACGACTCGGCCAGTGCGGTCAACCGGGCGCGCTGCACGTGGAAGTGCGCGGTGCGTTGCCTGGCGATCAACGCGAAGCCGTCGTTGCGGTCGCGAGCCAGCCGCATGCACAGGACGCCGATGTGGCGGTGCCCGATCTCGATCAGCCGGCCGGCCAGCCGGGAGATGGCCGCGTGGTCGTCGATGCCCACCAGGTCGACGCCCTCGACCCGTGGCTGGTCGCACACCACCGTCGGCACCGGGCGGGACAGCACGGCCGCCAGGTGTGGGTCGTCGTCGGGCACCGAGTAGACGACGAAGCCGTCGACGCCTGCGCTGTGCACGGCCGTGACGTCGTCGCGTTCCGGGTTCACCGGCACCAGGTGCAGTCCCTGGCCGGCGCCTTCGCAGGCGAGTGCGAGCCCTTCGAGGAAACCCAGCGCCGCTGGGTCACGGAACGCGTACGACAGGTTCTCGGTCAGCAGTAGGCCGACCGCGCCCGCCTTGCGCGTTCGCAACGAGCGCGCGACCGGATCCGGGCCGGGATAGCCCAACCGCCGCGCGGTTTCCAGCACCCGTCTGCGCAGCTCGGGCGAGAGCTGGTCAGGACGGTTGTACGCATTGGACACGGTGGTCCGCGAAACGCCGAGCTCCGCGGCAAGCGACGCCAGTGTCGCTGGCCGACGAACATGCATTGACCGCGCCATGTGCTGACCGTAACGGTTCAGAAGCACAAGTAGAAGCCTGGCGACACACGTCACGTTCACCCAAATTTGCCGGGAGTTCATACCCGACCGGGTGAAGACCTGCGGATTTCTCGTCGTATAGTGGACGAAGCGTAATCGAAAACGGTTTCCATTACCTATAGCGTGACACGCATATGTGTTCGGAGGATCTGATGAAGATCGCGTTACCCCTCGCCATGACCGCGATTGCCCTCGTGGCGGCGGGTTGCGGTGGCGGGGCCGACGAGGCGGCGGCGGACGGCAAGGTCACGGTCGTCGCGTCGACGAACGTGTGGGGGAGCGTCGTCGCCGCGGTCGGCGGCTCCTCGGTGAGCGTCCGTTCGCTGATCGACGACCCGTCCGCGGACCCGCACTCCTATGAGGACAAGCCCGAGGACGCGACGCTGCTCGCGGACGCCAAGCTCGTCGTCTACAACGGCGGCGGCTACGACGACTTCTTCACCAAGCTCGCCGAGGCGTCCGGCTCGAGCGCCAAGCAGATCGACGCCTTCGCCGTGTCCGGCTACGCCGACGGTGAGAACGAGCACGTCTGGTACGACTTCGCGACCGTCAAGAAGGTCGCCGGCAAGGTCGCCGACGAGCTGGGCGCCATCGACCCGGGCAACAAGGACACCTACGAGGCCAACGCGAAGGCGTTCGACGGCAGGATCGACGAGCTCGCCACGAAGGCCGAGGCGATCCCGGACGGCAAGGTTGTCGCGACCGAGCCGGTCGCCCACTACCTGCTCGACACGGCGGGCCTCACCGACGTGACCCCGCCTGCGTTCTCCGAGGCGATCGAGGAGGAGACCGACCCGCCCGTCGCCGCCCTCGCGGACACCAGCGACCTGATCATGAACAAGCAGGTCGTCGCGCTGGTCAACAACGACCAGACGGAGACGTCGGTGACCAAGCAGCTGACCGACGCCGCGGGGAAGGCCGACGTGCCGGTGGTGAACGTGAGTGAGACGCTGCCACAGGGTGTGACCGACTACGTTGAGTGGATGACCGACGAGATCGACGGCTTGGCGGGCGCGGTGTCGTGACTGTTCCGGCGGTGTCCCTTCGGGACGCGACACTCGGTTACGGCGACCGAGTCCTGTGGTCCGGTCTCAACCTGGACATCGAAAGCGGCGAGTTCATCGCCGTGCTGGGCCCGAACGGATCGGGCAAGACGAGCCTGCTGCGGATCCTGCTCGGCCTGACCTCGCTGTCGTCGGGCACTGCCCGGATCGTCGGCGAAACGCCGGGCCGCGGCAACCAGCGCATCGGCTACATCCCGCAACAGCGCGCGATCGACGCGCCGCTGCGGGGCCGCGACCTCGTCGGCCTGGGGCTCGACGGGCACCGGTGGGGGACCGGCCTGTCGCGGATCCGCGAGCGTCGGCAGCGGGTGGACCAGGCACTGGCCGCCGTCGGCGCGTCGGCGTTCGCGAAGGCGCCCGTTTCCCAGCTCTCCGGCGGGGAGCAGCAGCGGCTGCGGGTGGCGCAGGCCCTGGTCAGCGACCCCGAGGTGTTGCTGTGCGACGAGCCGCTGCTGTCGCTGGACCTCGCGAACCAGCAGGTGGTGAGCACGCTGATCGACGAGCGTCGCAGGGCCGCGGACACCGCGGTGTTGTTCGTGACGCACGAGATCAACCCGGTGCTGCCGCTCGTCGACCGGGTGCTGTACCTGGTGGACGGCCGCTTCCGGATCGGCAGGCCGGACGAGGTGATGAACTCCGAGACGCTGTCCGAGCTGTACCGGGCCAAGATCGACGTGGTGCGGGTGCGTGGCCAGATCCACGTGGTCGGCGCGCAGAGCGGCCTCTGCGAGGACCAGACCCACCACCACCTGCACGAGGAGCCTGCCTAGATGGACAAGCTCTTCGACTGGGACCTGTACGGCCGGCTGTTCTCGCTGCCCTACGTCCAGGCCGCGCTGATCGCGGCGGCGATTCTCGGGTTGCTGGCCGGCGTGCTCGGGCCGTTGATCGTGAGCCGCAACATGGCGTTCGCGGTGCACGGCACCAGCGAGCTGTCGTTCACCGGTGGCGCGGCGGCCCTGCTGCTGGGCATGGACGTGGGCCACGGCGCGCTCGCGGGTGCGATCGTCGCGGCGCTCGTGCTGGGCCTGCTGTCCCGGCGCAGCTCCGAGCACGACTCGGTGATCGGCGCGGTGCTGTCGTTCGGGCTCGGCGTCGGCGTGCTGCTGCTGTGGTTCTACCCGGGCCGCGCGTCGAACAAGTTCGGCCTGCTGGTCGGACAGATCGTCGGTGTCGACTTCGCGTCGATCGCGTTGTTGGCGGGCTCGGGGATCGCGGTTCTGCTGGTACTGCTGGTGATCTATCGGCCGCTGCTGTTCGCGTCGGTCGACCCGGACGTGGCGAAGGCCCGCGGCGTCCCGGTCGGCGGCCTGTCCGTGGTGTTCGCGGTGCTGGTCGGGATCGCGACGGCGCTGGGTGTGCAGACGGTCGGCGCGCTGCTGGTGCTGGCGTTGATGATCACCCCGGCCGCCGCGGCGGCCCGCGTGACGGCGAGCCCGCTGCGCGCCACGGTGCTCGCGGTGGTGTTCGCGGAGACAGCGGCACTCGGCGGGTTCATCCTGTCGCTCGCACCAGGCGCGCCGGTGAGCGCGTTCGTCACGGCCATCTCGTTCCTGATCTACCTGGTGTGCTGGACGATCAGCCTGGTGCGGGGCCGGTCCGCGTCGACGACCTCGCTACCCGATGCCGTTCAGCTCCGCGGCGGCGTCGCCTAGAACGAGGTCCTCGGCCGCCATGTCTCGGACTGTTCCTGGGAGTGGCAGGGCTACCGTGATGTCCCGTGAACGCACTCGGCGAGTTCCTGCGCGCACGACGGGAGCAGGTGAGCCCCAAGGACGTCGGTATCAAGGCCGGCGGGTTCCGGCGCGTGCGTGGCCTGCGCCGCGACTGGGAAAACCTGGTGTTCCACGCCGCGCCGGGTAGCCGGAACGCCGAGCGGCTGAACGCCCTGCTGCCATGACGGTTCTCCACCAGGTGCTGGTGTACCTGTCGATGCCGCTGATCGCCGCGGTCATCGGCTACCTGACGAAGCGGGCCGCCATCGAGATGATGTTCCGCCCGCTGACCTTCGTGGGGATACCGCCGTACCTGGGTTGGCAGGGCGTCGTTCCGCGCAACTCGGCACGCATGATCGCGGTGGCGGCGGACCTGCTGACCGCCAAGCTCGTCGATCCACGTGAGATCTTCCAGCGCCTGGACCCCGCACGCCTGGCGAAGGAACTGGAGCTACCGCTGCTGCTGGCGGCGGACGAACTGACCCGCGACGTCATGTCCCGCCACGGCCTGTGGGACGCGCTGCCGCCGCTGGGCCAGGAGATGGTGATCAAGCGGGTGCAGGCGGGCATCCCCGACCTGGTGGCCCGAATCATGGCCGAGCTGGCCGGCAACGTCCACGATGTACTGGACGTCAAGGAGGTGGCGGTCAGCGCGCTACACCGCGACAAGCGCCTGCTGCTGAAGCTGATCCGTGACATCTCCCGCCCGGAGATGGCGTTCATCGCGCGGTGCGGTGTCTACTTCGGACTGGTTCTCGGTCTGGTGCAGACAGTGGTGTGGGCACTGACGAAGGCCACCTGGGTGATGCCGGTGTTCGGTGCCGCGATCGGCTGGTTCACCGACTGGCTGGCGATCAAGCTCGTGTTCTTCCCCCGCGAACGCCGCAAGATCCTCGGGTTGTTCCCGCTGCAGGGCGTCTTCCAACGCCGAAGGGATGAGGTGGCCAAGCAGTACGCGGAAGTGGTGGCGCGGGAGGTGATGACGGTCCCGAACCTGGTGGCGGGGGTACTGAACGGACCACGAGCGGACCGGGTCCACAGTCTGATCCGCGAAACGGTGGAGCAGGAGATCGAGGACCAGGCAGGCCTGGCCCGCTCCCTGGTCGGCGCACCCCGCTTCACCGCACTGAAGAAGACCGCGGCCGACCGAGCAATCCGTTATCTCCCAACGACAATGCTGACCGCGGAACGCTACGCCACCGAGGCACTGGACATCCGCGACACGATCACCACCAAGATGCGCCGCCTGACCCGAACCGAGTACGAGGGCCTGCTTCGCCCGGCCTTCCGCCAGGACGAGTGGAAACTGATCGCGGTAGGCGCGGCGATCGGCGCACTGATCGGCGAACTGCAGGTGCTGCTCTTCCTGCACTGACCTACCCGAGCGCACGCACGACCTCGGCGTAGGTCAGGTCCACATCGCCTTCCACGACAGGGACAACCCGCGCTCCCGGCCGCGTCCCGACGATCGAGACCAACCGGTCGTACATCGCTGACAACTCCGCGAGCCCACCGCTGCGATCAAGCAACTCCTGCGCGTCGACGTGCCCCGGCTCGACCGCCAGTCGACTGCGTTCGGTGAATCGCCGCAGCGTGTTCTCCTTGCTGTCCAACAACACGACCTCGTGGAACGCGGCCACCACGTCGCCGGCGAGCCGCTCCAGCTGTTCGATGAACGTCAGCCGGCCGAGGAACTGCGGGACCACCACGTCATGACCGGCCACCAGATGAACACGCGCGGCGGCGAGCGCGATCTCCCGTGCGAGCAACCCCGCGGTGTGCGGATCGTCGCGCCAGCGGCCGATCAGGCCACGCACATGGTCGATGTCGAGGTTGAGCGCCAAGGGATGCTCGTCGACATACCGACGGGCCACAGTGGACTTACCACACCCGGGCGGCCCGTTGAGCAGGATCAGCCGAGCCGTCCTGATTTCATGCCGGCGAGTCTGCATGCCAGAACGTCCTCCCGTAGAGGCCGGCGTGGAGTGCGCCGAGGGTCGCCCGACCGAGTGAAACTCGCGCCGCCCTGACTCGGCTCAGGGCCTTTACCTGCGGAAACGAGCGATTGAAACTACACCGATGTTAGTAACGGTTCAGTAACGAAGGTCGTGCTGACGCTCGTTCGTGGCAACATACGAAGGCCGCAAACGTATGTACCATGTACGTACGAATCTAAGGAGACGGGCATGGCTGCCAAGGAGGGCACGCAGCGAGCGCTACGAGAAGGGAGGATCAACCTGAGGGCAACCACGAGACAGGAACAGCTGCTCCGCCAGGCGGCGGCCGCGACTGACCGTTCGGTCACCGACTTCATACTCGACTCCGCCGTTACCCAAGCGGAGCGCGTTCTCGCTGACCGTCGATGGTTCATACTCGACGACGAACGGTGGAAGGAGTTCCAGCGACTCCTGGACGAGCCGGTGCCCGCGATGCCGAAGATGGCGCGGTTGTTCTCCAAGCCGAGCCCTTTCGCGGATCACGATGATGACCGGTGACGCTGGCGTCGAGAGTGAAACTCTTTGTCGGCCGCGGAAACTCGAGAGAACTGATCGGGTCCGTGGATTCAGTAGTGGAGTGGACGAACTCGACGACTGGATAGCCAAGTACGCCTGGGTCAACCAGAAGGCGAACAACGCGGTGACGTACGTGACCGCGACACCGGACAGGCAGGTGGTCGGCTACTACGCCATCGCGGTCGCCGGTGTCAGCAAGCTGAAGGTGCCGGGCGGTGTCGCCGGCGATTCCCCTCCGACGGACGTCCCGTGCATACTCCTGGCACGTCTTGCCGTTGACTGGCAGTACCAGGACCGGGGTGTCGGGTCCGCGCTCTTCGCGGATGCCTTGCAACGAGCGGTGATGCTCTCCGAGAGTGTCGGCGTACGGGCGTTCTTGATCCACGCGCGCGATGATCGTGCCCGCGACTTCTACATGAAGAATGCGGAGCTCCAGCCCTCGCCAACTGACGAGTTGCATCTCATGGCTCCCATTCACTGGATTCGGGCAGCCATACGTCAGGCTCTGGAGGAGGCGGCTACGACGGACGTGAGCGCGTAGGTCCAGCGTGGCCAACCATGTGACTGGTTGCCTCCTCCACCCACTCGCGAAGCGGGTACCAATCAATCCTGACGGACGCATGGTCTCCTTCATGGACCAGGTCCGCGGGGTTCCACAGGATGTACGTTTGTGTGTCGCCGAGTTTGCGCACGTTTCGTAGGACATTCTGGGCCCGGTCCGTCTGCTTCAGCCGCATGAAAGCGGACGCCCGGTTGGCGAGGAGTAAAGCGGTACCTCCGCCGACCTCCTGAGCACACCTGTTGATTTGCTCCAGTGCGCCCTCGGGATCCTTCGGAATGAGGCAGAACCCGAGCATGGATCGCTCCGACCACAGCCCTGGGGCCTTGTCCAGCACGGACCGCAGAACCACCACGGCCTGGTCCACGGCGCCGTTGCGCAGCAGCGTCACCACGTAGGACGACAGTTCTTCGCCCGACACGTTTCCAATGAGCAGCTCATGATCCAGCGCATAAGAGGCTCTGGAAACGATGGACTCAATCAGCAGACCAGTGTGTAATGGTCGCTGGTTGAGCAGGGAAAGTGGAAGCCCTGCCTCACTGGCGGTCGCTTCCGGGTTGGCCGCGAACCTCAGTTCCCAGTACAACGATGCCCGATACCAGTCGTCGTAGTCGGTGTGGGTAAATCGGTCCACCAGCCAGTGAATGGCTTCATGGCCACCCCGGATGTTGACGTCTTCCTCGCGAAGATCAGCGTCCTTCTCTTCGGTGTACGACCAGGAAAGAAGGCATTCGATCGGAGCGGTGCTCGTCCAGCTCCGTATCCGCTCCGCGAGCGCACCGCCCTCAAAGGCATGGAACATGGCAAAGTGCTTCGCGCCGTCATCGGTGTCGACCGCCGGCGCATCAACGGTTTCCGCGACAAGGTTCAGCCAGGGCCGAAGTGCGACTGGCTGGAGGTCCCCGGTGCTGATCGCGCTCATCACATGATGCTTGATGGCCGACCTCAGTCGACGTTCGAATCCAACCCTGACCATCGCATCGGGAGGTATGCCGAGTTCCCCGAGTCGAGCAAGGGAAAGAGTCAGTCTTACCTCTCTCTTTCGGGTGTTCGTGCCAAGCCACGGAGGCGACAAGATCTCGTTGGAAAAATCGCGAAAGAGTGCCGCGGGATGCCACTCCGCGCTTGGCAGGACATCCGCGCCCGGTGCGAACCTCGCGTGAATCATCGGAATATCGAAAGTTTCCGCCTCCAGGCGAGCGTGCCACTCGTTTTCAAGGCGGTCGGCGAGTGTGCGACAGCGACAACGTGAGCTCGGGGTGGGCGACAACGAATGCCCGCTGCGTTCGCAAGCATCAGCGAAGTAACCCGCGGCGACAGCGGCCAGTTCCTCGTCCAACGTTCCTCCCCAGGAGCGGCCCACCCAGCGGATTCGGACAGTACATCATCACGGTATGTATCATTCGGCTGACACGGGGCGTTACATTGTATTCACGACGTGATCATCGATGTATCAGAATTGGTAGTACAGGAACGGGCTGAAGGTGCCCGTCGCCACCAGGATTGCCGCGTACAGCAGGCCTGCTGTCATTACCGTGACCCGCAGGACGGTGGCGGGTTTGCTGCGCGAGGACTCCAGCAGCGGTCCGGTCACCGGGTGGGCGGGGAGGAACACGATGACCAGCGCGCACAGCAGGATTATCAAGCGCTGGTTGGTGAAAGCCAGGTCCACGACATCGGTCAGACCCGTGAAGTCGGGGAGCAGCATGTGCCCGATCATCGTGAGGGCCTGCGGCAGGTCGGCGGAGCGGAAGAACACCCAGCCCACGATGACCAGGCCCAGCGTCAGGGCTCGGCGGGCTGTGCGGCGACCCGCCGCCTGCGGTGACTCGTCCAGGTGGAAGCCGCGTTCGATGATGAGCAATGCGCCGTGGTACAGGCCCCACACCAGGTAGGTCCAGTTCGCGCCGTGCCAGAAACCGGTCAGCACGAACACGATGATGAGGTTTCGGTGGGTTTTCGCCGCGCCGTGGCGGTTGCCGCCGAGTGGGATGTACACGTAGTCCCGGAACCAGCGGGACAACGACATGTGCCAGCGGCGCCAGAACTCCGTCACCGTCACCGACGAGTACGGGCGGGCGAAGTTTTCCGGTAGGCGGAAACCCAGCATCCGACCGAGGCCGATGGCCATGTCGGAATAGCCCGAGAAGTCGAAATACAGCTGCAGCGTGTACGTCAACGCGCCCAGCCACGCGATGGCGAACGTCATCTCGTCACCGGGGGTGGCGAAGCACGCGTCGACCAGCGGGCTCAGCGAGTCCGCGATGATGACCTTCTTGCACAGGCCCAGCGCGAAACGGGGGAAACCGGCCGCGATGTCGTCCAGGCGGTGGGTGCGTTCCTGCGGTAGCTGGTCCGCGATTTCGCGGTAACGGACGATCGGGCCGGCCACCAGTTGCGGGAACATCGAAATGTAGGTCACGAACGACACCGGGTTACGCAGCGCGGGACGCTCGCCACGATAAATGTCCACTACATACGAAATGTTGTGGAACGTGTAGAACGAGATGCCGATCGGCAGTACCAGGTGCGTGATCGGGAAATCGCCGCCGAAAAGCTGGGCGAAGCCGTTCAGTTGCATGGTGAGGAAGCCGAAGTACTTCCACACCACCAGCGAACCCACGTTGACGCAGATCACCGAGATCAGCACGGCCCGCTTGCGGCGCCGGGCCAGTGCCCACTCGTCCGGTTCCAGTGACTGGCCGGCGATGTAGTTGACCGCCATGGTGGCCAGCAGCAACAGCGTGGTGGCGCCGGCGCCCGCCGCGTAGAAGATCAGGGACGAGACCGCGATGATGGTGTTTCGCCAGTGCCTGGGCGCCAACAGCACCGCGCCCAGCACCAGCGGCAGGAAATACCACAGGAACAACGGGCTGGCGAACGACACACTGACCTCCCCCGACCAGCGACCGAGCTACTACGTTCGGCCGGCCACCCGTCGACGTCGCGACACCTCCGCCAATACCACGCCCGCGGCGACCGAAGCGTTCAACGACTCCACGCCCGCCGCCATCGGAATGGACACCGTCTCGTCACACGACTCGCGGACCAGGCGGGAAAGCCCCCGGCCCTCCGAGCCGACCACCACGACCAGCGGGGACGTGGCCAGTGACAGGTCGTCGACCGTGATGGAACCGTCGGCGTCCAGACCAACGATCATCAGACCCTCAGCCGCGTACTGGCGCAGCACGCGTGTCAGGTTTGTCGCCACCGCCACCGGGATCTTCGCCGCGGTGCCCGCCGACGTCCGCCACGCCACCGCGGTCACGCCCGCCGACCGACGTTGCGGCAGCAGCACCCCGTTGGCGCCGAACGCGACAGCGGAGCGGATCACGGCCCCCAGGTTCCTCGGGTCCGTCACGCCGTCCAGCGCCACCAGCAGCGGCGGTTCCGTCGAGTCCCGTGCCACCTCCAACAGCTCGTCCGGGTGTGCGTACTCGAACGGCGGCATCTGCAGCGCCAGCCCCTGGTGCAGCGCCCCGCCCGTCAGGCGGTCGAGCTCCGGCTTGCTGACCTCCAGCACCGAGATGCCCCGGTCGGCCGCCAGTCGGACCGCCTCGGTCACCCGATCGTCCGCGTCCACGCCCAGCTGCACGTACAGCGCGGTCGTCGGCACCGTCGCGCGCAGGCACTCCACCACCGGGTTGCGGCCTGCGACCAGCTCCGCCGTCGGCTTGTCCTTCGCCGCGCGGCGCTGCTGCTGAGCCTTGTTCGCGGCCGCTGCCCGGCGCTGCGCCGGGTGCCCCGGACGAATGCTCGCGCGCGGGGTCGGGCCCTTGCCTTCCAAACCCTTGGACTTCTGGCCGCCGGAACCGACGACCGCGCCCTTCTTCGACCCAGGCTTGCGTATGGCGCCCTTGCGCCTGGAGTTGCCTGCCAACTGCCTATCCGTCCGTCAACGTCCAATGTGGACCGTCGGGGGTGTCCTCGACGGCGATGCCCGCTGCCAGCAGGCGGTTGCGTACCGCATCGGCGGTCGCGAAGTCACGGGCGGCGCGGGCCTGCTGCCGTTGCTCCAGCAGTTCGGACACCAGCGCGCCCAGTGCGGTTCTGGCCGCCGAGTCCTCTGTGGAGTTCGGCCAGGCCAGTGGGTCCAGGCCGAGCACGTCCAGCTGCGCGCGCACCGTGCTCGCCGCGGCCAGCGCGCCATGGTCGTCGCCGCCGTCGAGCGCCGTGAAGCCCTGCCGCACGGTGTTGTGCACCGCGGCGAGTGCCGCCGGGGTGCCAAGGTCGTCGTCGAGCGCGGCGGTGAACTCCGCGCCAACGGACGAACCGAGCGGCACCGCGGCCACCCGCGCGCCGACCCGCTGCACGAACGACTCGATCCGCTCGTAGGCCCGCACGGACTCGTCCAGCGCCGAGGAGGAGAACTCGATCGTCGACCGGTAGTGCGGCGCCACCAGGTGGTAGCGCAGCTCCTGCGGCCGGTACTTCTCGGTCAACGACGGGATCGACACGACGTTGCCGAGCGACTTCGCCATCTTCTCGCCGGCTATCCCGACGAGCCCGTTGTGCATCCAGAACCGCGCGAACGGGTCGCCGGCCGCCCGTGACTGCGCCAGCTCGTTCTCGTGGTGCGGGAACACCAGGTCGTGCCCGCCGCCGTGGATGTCGAACTCGTCGCCGAGGTAGGTCAGCGCCATCGCCGAGCACTCCAGGTGCCAGCCCGGCCGGCCGGGACCCCATGGCGTTGGCCACGACGGCTCACCCGGCCGCGCGCCCTTCCACAGCGTGAAGTCACGCGGGTCCTTCTTGCCCTCGGCCGCCGACTCGCCCTGCTGCACCTCGTCGAGGCGCTGCCCGGACAGCTCGCCGTACTTCGGCCACGACCGGACGTCGAAGTACACGTCCCCTGCCGCGGCGTACGCGTGGCCGCCGTCGATGAGCCGCTGCATCAGCTCGACCATCTGCGTGACGTGCCCGGTCGCGCGGGGCGCGATCGACGCCGGCAGGCAGCCGAGCGTCTCGTAGGCGGCCTCGAACTCGCGCTCGTACCGCGCCGACCACGCCCACCACGGCTGGTCGTGCTCGTCGGCCTTGCGCAGGATCTTGTCGTCCACGTCCGTGACGTTGCGCACAAGCGTGACCGCCAGGCCGTGGTGGGTGAGCCAGCGA
This sequence comes from Actinophytocola sp., assembly GCF_036378875.1. Taxonomy (GTDB): domain Bacteria; phylum Actinomycetota; class Actinomycetes; order Mycobacteriales; family Pseudonocardiaceae; genus Actinophytocola. The sequence goes on along the minus strand of NZ_DASUVO010000056.1, from coordinate 21,216 downwards.
CGCAGCACGTCGTAGTTCAGGGCGCTTCGCATGTGCCCTATGTGTGGCGGTCCCTGCGGCGTGGGCCCACACACGTAGATCGACGCCGTTCCGCTGCGTACGGGATGGAACTCCCGCACACTCCGGCTCGCGGTGTCGAACAGGTGGAGGCTCACGGCTTCGCTACTTTCAGGAGAGGACCCAGTGGTAGAAGACTAGCCGCGTGGCAGTAGGCACGCGGTGGCAACCGCCGCGATGCCCTCTCCTCGCCCAGTCAACCCGAGTCCGTCCGTCGTAGTGCCGGACACCGAAACGTCGCCGCCGGCGGCCGATGACAGCACCTTCTGTGCTTCGTCGCGCCGCTTGCTGATCTTGGGTGCGTTGCCGATGACCTGCACGACCGCGTTGCCGAGCCGGTAGCCGGCCGCCTCGACGCGCCCGCGGACCTCGGCGAGCAACTCCACCCCGTGCGCGCCGGACCAACGCGGGTCGCCGGTGCCGAAGACCTCACCGAGGTCACCGAGGCCGGCAGCGGACAGCAGGGCGTCGCACAGGGCGTGCGCGGCGACGTCCCCGTCGGAATGACCGGCGCAGCCGTCGACGCCGTCCCACAGCAGACCCGCGATCCAGCACTCCCTGCCGGGCTCGATGGGGTGCACGTCGGTGCCGATGCCAACCCTCGGTGCCGTCACCGTGCCAGCACCGCCTCGGCAACTGTCAGGTCGAACGGTGTGGTGATCTTCATAGCGGCGACGTCGCCCGGCACGGTGTGCACGGGCACGTCGACCTTCCCCAACTCCGCGCCGGAGCGGCGCAGTACCTCCACGTCGAAGCCCTGGGGGGACTGGATGGTGCGCAGTCCGGTCCGGTCGGGGGTGTCGAGCACCGTCCCGGTCGCGTCGACACGTTTGACCGTGTCCGTGACCGGCAACACCGGAACGACGGCGGAATTGCCGGCAGCCACCGCGTCGGCGACCGAACGGACGAGGCTGGATGGGGTGAGCGCTCTGTCGACGTCGTGCACGAGCACGATTCTGGCGTCGGGGACCCGCGCGAGCGCGGCGTCGAGCGCCAACCCGATGGACGCGGCACGATCGTCCCCGCCCGTGACCACCGTCACCGAGGAGAAGGAGGCGAGGGCCGCCGACACCTGCCGCACGTGGTCGGGAGGGGCCGCAACGACAACATGCCGCACGCAGCCCGCATCCAGCAGGCCACGCACGGCATGTGTGATCAAAGGCAAGCCATGTAGCGACACCATGGCTTTAGGCCCGCCTGCACCGAGGCGCTCACCCCGCCCCGCAGCGGGGACGACCGCGACCGTCACAGCGGACCAGTTATCTCGTTGTTCTCTGCTCGGGCGCTCAGACCGACGCCGTGGCGAGGACCTCGTCGAGGATGACCTCGGCCTTGCCCTCGTCGGTGCCTTCTGCCAGTGCAAGCTCACTGACCAGGATCTGCCGCGCCTTGGCGAGCATCCGCTTCTCGCCGGCGGACAAACCGCGATCCTTCTCGCGCCGCCAGAGGTCGCGCACCACTTCGGCCACCTTGTTCACGTCGCCCGAGGCGAGCTTCTCGAGGTTGGCCTTGTACCTTCTCGACCAGTTGGTCGGCTCCTCGGTGTGAGGAGCACGCAGAACATCGAAGACTCGGTTGAGACCCTCCTGGCCCACGACGTCCCGAACTCCGACGATCTCAGCGTTGTCGGCGGGAACGCGTACCGTAAGGTCACCCTGCGCGACCTTAAGGACGAGGTACTTCTTCTCCTCGCCCTTGATCACACGGGTCTCGATGGCTTCGATGAGTGCGGCACCGTGGTGCGGGTAGACGACGGTCTCTCCGACCTTGAAAACCATGTGTCCTCTGCCCCTTTCGCTGGGTCCATCCTAACACGAGGCGCGCTGGTGCCGTAATGGACCCGGGGTCAGTTGCCGCAGGTCAGCGGCCACGCGCGAGTTCGGTCGCGGGGTTGACAAAGTGGTTATCCGCGTGCATGTCGACATTTGCCGGACAACAGTTCAACATCAATTTCCTTGTCCGAATTGGACGGTTGGGTAGCGGGGTTGACCACTCGCACGTGCTCGGCGGGCGTCCCGCTACTCTTCGCGTGAGCCAAGGCATGCCCGAGGAAGGACCGCGATGGTGAGCCAGACGACCCGACCGCTGCGCAAGCTCGTGCCCGCGGCGGCGATCGGTCTGTCCGCACTGCTCGGGATCGTCGGCTGCGGCGCCGGCCAGGTCGCGCAGACGGCCGAGATGGAGCCAGCGGTCAACGGCAGCATGGGCCAGGTCGGCGACATCATGCTGCGGAACGTGCAGGTCGCGTTCCCGGAGAACGGCGAGGCGTACCTCGCCGGCGAGGACGCGCCGCTGGTGTTCACGATCGTCAACGTCGGCGGCGCCGACGACGAGCTCGTCGGCGTGACCAGCCCGGCAGGCCAGGTGGAGATCATCGGCGACGCGCGGATCCCCGCCCGCACCTCGCTCCACGTCGTCCTGCCCGACGACAACCCGTCGGCGACCTCCTCCGAGGAGACCACGACCACCACCACGACCACGGGGTCGGCGACCAGCTCGCCGTCGACCACGACGGGCACCAGTGCCCCGGGTACCACGTCCTCGGCGCCGTCGGTCTCGGCCACGCTCACCGAGCTGCCGCCGGACGCGATCGGCAAGATCAGTCTGGTCATCACCGGTCTGACCGGGGACCTCCCGTTCGGCAAGCAGGTGCCGGTGACATTCGAGTTCGCCGACGCCGGCGAGATCACGGTCAACCTGCCCGTCGCCGCACCGTCCACGGCACGGGCCGAGGACCGCGACGCAGGCGAGGCCGAAGGCCATTAGTCGAGCGGAGAGTGCCGTCGACGCTTTTGTCGGTGGTGACCTCTAGGTTGACCGCGTGGCGAAGAACGCGCGAACGAGACCCGGGTACCGCTGCGCCGAGTGCGGCAACGAGTCGGCCAAGTGGTACGGCCGCTGTCCCGAGTGCCAGGCGTGGGGAACCTTAGAAGAGGTAGGTGTCCCCAACGCGGCGCTGGCCAAGATCGTGGCCGGTGCGCCGAGCGCGCCGGCACGACGCATCGGCGACGTGGACGTCGAGTCGGCCAGGGCACGGCAGACGGGTGTGCCCGAGCTGGACCGGGTGTTGGGCGGCGGCCTGGTGCCGGGCGCGGTGGTGCTGCTGGCCGGTGAGCCGGGCGTTGGCAAGTCGACGTTGCTGCTGGAGGTCACGTACCGCTGGGCCGCGCGGGACGGGGACTCGTCGCCCGCGTTGTACGTCACGGGGGAGGAGTCGGCCGGGCAGGTGCGGCTGCGGGCCGAGCGCACCGGCAACGTGCACGACGCCATGTACCTCGCGGCCGAGAGCGACATCTCGGCCATCCTCGGGCACGTCGACCAGGTCGACCCAGGGCTGCTGGTGGTCGACTCGGTGCAGACCCTGTCCACGACGGCCGTGGACGGCACCGCGGGCGGCGTGACGCAGGTCCGGGCGGTGACGGCCGCGTTGGTGGCACTTGCCAAGGAACGCGGGCTCCCTGTCGTGCTGGTCGGTCACGTGACCAAGGACGGTTCCATTGCCGGTCCACGGGTCCTGGAACACCTGGTGGACGTGGTGCTGCACTTCGAAGGCGACCGGCACTCCACGCTGCGCCTGGTGCGGGGTGTGAAGAACCGCTTCGGCCCGGCCGACGAGGTGGGGTGCTTCGAGCTGGTCGACGACGGCATCCGAGGCGTCGCGGACCCGTCCGGCCTGTTCCTGAACCGGCGGGACACCGGCGTGCCCGGGACGGCCGTCACGGTGATGGTGGAAGGTAAGCGGCCGCTGGTGGGGGAGGTCCAGGCACTCGTGTCGAAGTCACCGCTCCCCTCGCCGCGGCGGGCGGTGTCCGGCCTGGACTCCTCCAGGGTGGCGATGGCGCTGGCCGTGCTGGAGCGGCGCGGCGGTGTCCGGCTGTCCGACCAGGACGTGTTCGCGGCCACGGTCGGCGGCATGCGCATCCACGAACCGGCGGCGGACCTGGCGCTGACGCTCGCGGTGGCCTCGGCGGCGCGAGGAACCGCCTTACCCGCCGACGTCGTGGTTCTCGGCGAGGTGGGGCTGGCCGGGGAGGTCCGGCGCGTGCACGGCGTGAAGTCCCGGCTGGCCGAGGCGGCCCGGCTGGGGTTCGTGCGGGCCCTGATCCCGCCGGACTGCGAGGTGCCGGAGGGCGTGCGGGCCCGCGTGTGCCCCGACCTGGGCACCGCGCTGGACATGATGGAGCGGATCAGCCAGACGGCCTGACCCCCATGCCGGCGACCACGGTCGTGGCCACCGACGTGTACTCGGTCACGGTGCCGGCGGGGATGCCATCGAGGTCGTCCTCGGTGATCTCGCGTTCGCCGATGAACTGGCCCGTCACCGGGTCGATGATCACGTCGTGGCGGAAGCCCGCCGCGCTGATGCCGAACGCGGTGCCCTTGTGGCCGTCCACGTTCGCGACCCGGTCGGTGATCTCGAGGCCGGGCACCTTGGCGAGCACCCGGTACAGCGAGGCACGCAGGTCGGCCGGCACGCGCCCGGTCCGCAGCACGTCCGCCACGTACACGACCATCTCCAGGTCGGCGTCGTTGCCCTGGCCTGCGGTGTCGGTCCGGAGCCGGTCGTACAGCTCGGCGGGGTCACGGGGCAGGGTCGAGAGGAACGCGGTGTCCGGGCTCTGCCAGTTGCCCTCGGCCGTGCAGGGCTTGCGGCCTGCCTCGGTGGCGTACCAGTCACCGCACGGCGCGCGCCACTCGCCTTCCGGCCAGTCCGGCTCGTCGAGCGGGATGCCCTCGGCCTTGGCTTTCGTCTCGGAGCCGACCAGCCACTTGCGGGCGCCGGTCACGTCCCGCCGCCACAGCCACTCCTGCGTCTGGTCGGCCGGAATCCAGACCTCCTCGACGTTCTCCGCCAGGTACGCGTAGTCCTCGTCGAAGGTGTTCATCCACCACGCGTGGGTGGCGACGTAGCGGTACTGCCCTGGCCCCAGCGGCACGTCGACGGCGGTGATCCGGTCCGCCGCCCGGTACAGCTGCCCGGCCGCCGCGTCGGTTGTCTCGTCGCCGAACTGCACCGTCTGCACGATCAGCACGCTCGCCATGACCGCGACCACGGTGCCGACCGCCGCGAGCCACCAGCTCCACCGCCGCCACGACCTGGTCGGTTCCCCGACCGGCATCCGCGCACCCGCCGCGACCAGCAGATCAGCCCGTATCCGGTCGAGGGCGTGCTTGTTCGGCTCCGGCACCGGCTGGAGCGCGGCCAGCGCCCGGTCCAACTCGTCGTCCGACCACACGGCCCGGACGTTGTCCTCGTGGCTAGACATTGCCGTACCCCCTCGGGGCGTGGGCACGCAGCCACTTGCGTACCCGGTGCAGCCGCGACCGCACGGTGCCCACGGGAATGTTCAGCGCGTCGGCCACCTCGTTCGAGTCGAAGCCGGCCCACGACGTGAGTAGTAACACGTCCCGATCGCCTTCGGACAGCTCGGCGAGCGCGCCGGCCAGCTGGGCCGCCATCGCCGCGGCGTCGAGCCGGTCCGCGACCCGCGCCTCGTGGCTGGCCTCCTCACCGGGGGCGTGCCCGGCCGACCGGGCTGTCGCCTGCAGTGCCCGCAGCTCCTGGCGGTACTGGCGGCGCAGCAGGTTGGTGGCGATGCCGTACAGCCACGACCGCACCGCGCCGCGGTGCGGGTCGTAGGTGTGCCGCTGGTTCAGCGCGACGAGGAATGTCTCGCTGACCAGGTCGTCCGCGGTCTCCGTGCCCACCCGGCGAGCGAGGTAGCGGTGGAGCGGTTGGGCGTAGACGTCGAAAAGCCGGCCGAACTCCACTGCCGGCTCGGGACCGCCCAGATACGGGCGGTCCTTGTCGGCGGGCAGCGGCTCGACGGCCGGCTCTCGATGGGTCATCCACACAACTCGTGTTGTCCGATGACCTGTTCCGCGTTCATGTCCGGAATGCCTCATTCATGGCTGGGGAGGCATTCAAGCGTTTCACCTGGAAAGCAGCTGAGCGCACCTGATCAGGCCGAGGTGTGAGTACGCCTGAGGGTGGTTGCCCAGCGACCGTTCGGCGATCGGGTCGTACTCCTCCGGCAGCAACCCGGTCGGGCCCGCGGCGTCGACGATCTGCGCGAACAGGTCCTCCGCCTCGGTGCGCCGGCCGGTCAGCAGGTACGCCTCGATCATCCAGGCCGCGCACAGGTGGAAGCCGCCCTCGTCGCCGGGCAGGCCGTCGTCGCGGTGGTAGCGGTACACGGTCGACCCGCTGCGCAGCTCCGCCTCGGTCGCGGTCACCGTCTTCTGGAACCGCTCGTCGCTGGGGTCGAGCAGGCCGACCATGCCGATCAGCAGGGTGGCCGCGTCCAGGTCGGTGCCGTCGTAGGCGGTGGTGTACGACTGGACCTCGTCGTTCCAGCCCTTGGTCAGCACGTCCGCCGCGATGGTGTCCCGCAGCTCGGGCCACGACGACTCGATCTCCCGGCCGTACTGCTCGGCGAGCTTGATCGCGCGGTCGATCGTGAGCCAGCACATGACCTTCGAGTACACGTGGTGGCGTGGCCGGTGCCGCTCCTCCCAGATGCCGTGGTCCGGCTCGTGCCAGCGGCGCGCCACGGCCTCGGCCATCGCGCACACCATCCGCCAGTCGTCGTCGGTGAGCTTGCCGCGTGCCTCGGACAGGGCGGCGACGAGGTCGACGACCGGCCCGAACACGTCCAGCTGGACCTGCTGGTTCGCCAGGTTGCCGACACGCACCGGACGCGAGCCGGCGTACCCGGGCAGGGTGTCGATCACGGCCTCGGCGGGCAGCGTGGTGCCGTGGATCGTGTACAGCGGGTGCAGCAGCTCGGGGCCGGGCAGCGTGGTCAGCACGCCGTGCAGCCAGCCGAGGAACTTCTCCGCCTCGACGATCGAGCCGACGGAGACCAGCGACTTCGCGGTCATCGCGCCGTCCCGCAGCCAGCAGTAGCGGTAGTCCCAGTTGCGGATGCCGCCGATCTCCTCCGGCAGCGACGTCGTGGCCGCGGCCATGATCGCGCCGGTCTCACTGTGGCACAGGCCGCGCAGCGTCAGCGCGGACCGCGCGACCAGCTCCTTCTCGACTGCCGGCAGCATGAGGCCGTCGAGCCACTCGGTCCAGTACCGGGCCGCGCGCGCGGCGCGCTCCGGTTCCGACAGCTCGTGGGCGTCGAGCGAGTTGGTGCCGCACCGCAGCTCCAGCACGATCGGCGCGTCCGGCGTCGGGCAGATGACCGCGCGTGCCGTGTCGTGCATGCCGTCGGAGGTGATCTCCCACTCGACGCCGGGGGCACGCAACGTCACCGGGTCGGAGGTGCCGTGCACCCGCAGCCCTTCCGCCGACGCCACCAGGCGGACCTGGACCTGCGCGAACTCCGGGCGCGGCGCGAACTCGACCACGGCGGGCGCGGTGCCCGAGATCACCCGGACCAGGTCGGTGCGGTGCTGGGTGCTGTAGTGGTCGAGGTAGTCGGTGACCAGCAGGCCCGACCAGCGCGTCTCGACGGTCATGGTGCCCGGCAGGTAGCGCTGCCCGAGCGGCAGACCACCGCGTTCCGGCGTGATCGAGAAGTTCCCGGCGGACGGGCCGCCGAGCAGGTCGGCGAAGACGGCGGCCGAGTCCGGCTCGGGGTGGCAGAGCCAGGTCAGGCGGGCGTCCGGGGTCAGCAGCGCGACCGACCGTTCGCTCGCCAGCATGGTTAACCGCTCGATCGGCGGGGCCTGCTCGCCGTACAGCCAGTTGCGGCGCTCCTCCAGCAGGAACGCCAGCACCATGCCGACCTGGACGGGTTCGGCGACGCGGAAGCCCGCGAGGGTCTCGCCGTCGCCGACCTTGACCCCCAGGTCCGGGCCGGACAGGCGGGCGAAGGCCTTCTCGTCGGTGACGTCGTCGCCGATGAACACCGCGGCGGTCGCGCCGACGTTGTGGCGCAGCGTGTCGAGCGCGTGCCCCTTGTCGGTCTGCACCACGGCCAGCTCGATGACCGCCTTGCCCTCGGTGACCTGCACCCCATCCCAGGTGCAGGGCCCCGAGCGGACGGCGTCGTTGACGCGTTCCGCGACGTCGGGTTCGGCTCGGCGGGTGTGGACGGCGATGCTGGCCGGTTTGATCTCCAGCTGGACACCGACGGTGTCCGAGGTGATCTCCTCCAGCGCCGACTCCAGACGGCGGTGCAGATCTCGGGCCTGCGCGTCCAGGGCGTGCACGAAGCCGATGTCGAACTCCGAGCCGTGGCTCCCGACCAGGTGCACCTCGGCGGGCAACCGGGACAGGGTCGCCAGGTCGCGCAGGGCGCGCCCGGAGATCACGGCGGTGGTGGTCTCGTGCAGTGCGGCAAGTGAACGCAGCGCCCCGACCGACTCGGTCATCGGGCGAGCCTGGTCCGGGTTCTCTACGATCGGCGCGAGCGTGCCGTCGTAGTCGCAGGCAACCAGGAGACGCGGGGTGCGCGCGATCTGGACGATGGCCCTGCGCAGCTCAGCGGGCAGCGCCTCAGCGGTCATGGTCACGGTCGTCTTCGACTCTCTGGCAGCGGGGTTGTGTGCGGCTTTCCAAGGCTGGCACACCGTGGCAGAGCCGAACTGTAGCGTCCGTGAAGGAGCTGGAGTCCGCGTGGCCTTCTCAGGTCACTTGCTCCGCTTGGGGCTGCAGGGCGTCCAGGAAGGACCTGGCCCAACGATCGACATCGTGTGTGAGCACCTGGCGGCGAAGCGCACGCATCCGTCGCCTGCCCTCGGCGGGATCCACCTCCAGAGCGGCCTGCATGGCGTTCTTGACGCCGTCGAGGTCGTGCGGGTTGACCAGGAACGCGCTGGTCAGCTCCGCGGCCGCGCCCGCGAACTCGGACAGGACCAGTGCGCCACCGAGATCGTGCCGGCATGCCACGTACTCCTTGCAGACGAGGTTCATGCCGTCCCGGACCGGTGTGACGAGCATGACGTCCGCGGCCGAGAAGAACGCGGAGAGTTCCTTCCGGTCGACCGACTGGTGCAGATAATGGACGACGGGGTGGCCGACCCGGCCGAACTCGCCGTTGATGCGGCTCACGACCTGCTCGATGTCGGCCCGCATCCGCTGGTAGTGCTCGACCCGTTCGCGGCTCGGCGTGGCGAGCTGCACCATCACGACCTCGGTCGGGTCGATCCGGCCCTCCGTCAGCAGCTCCTGCAGCGCGTACAGGCGGACGTCGATGCCCTTGGTGTAGTCCAGCCGGTCGACGCCCAGGATGATCTTGCGTGGGTTGCCGAGGTCGGCACGGATCTGCCTGGCCCGCTGGGTGACCTCCCGGCTGCGGGCCATGCTGTCCAGACCACTGGCTTCGATCGAGATGGGGAACGCGCCGACCCGGACACTGCGGTCGCCGACCTGCACCACACCCGGCCTGGTCCGGACGCCGACCGCGCCGCGGCTCGGCTCGAGACCGATCAGCCGGCGCGCCAGCCACAGGTAGTTCTGCGCGCCGCCGGGCCGGTGGAAGCCGACGAGGTCCGCGCCGAGCAGCCCGCGGATGATCTCCGCGCGCCACGGCAGCTGCATGAACAGCTCGGTCGGCGGGAACGGGATGTGGAGGAAGAAACCGATGCGCAGGTCGGGGCGCTGCTCCCGGAGCATCGCCGGCACTAGTTGCAGCTGGTAGTCCTGCACCCACACGACCGCACCGTCGGCCGCGATCGTGGCGACCGCGTCGGCGAACCGCTTGTTGACCTTGACGTACGAGTTCCACCATGCGCGGTCGAACACCGGCGGCGCGACGACGTCGTGGTAGAGCGGCCAGAGCGTGCCGTTGGAGAAACCCTCGTAGTAGAGCCGGACCTCGTCGGCGGTCAGGCTGACCGGGTGTAACCAGATGCCGTCCTCGGCGAACTTGTCCACCTCGACGTCGGCGACGCCGGGCCAGCCGACCCACGCGCCGCTGTTGCGTTGGAGGAACGGTGCGAGCGCGCTGACGAGCCCGCCGGGGCTGTGCTTCCAGCGCTCCGTGCCGTCGGGCAGCCGCTCCAGATCGACCGGTAGCCGGTTGGCCACCACGATGAAGTCTGCCCCGCCGCTGTTGCTGATCTCGGTGCTCACGCCGAGCGTGCCTCCTCGATACGAGTCGGCTTCTGAGACTAGTCAACAACTTGCGGGCATGGGTGACGAGAAGTGCGTGGTAACACACGCATTACGTCAGAAGTACGGATTGTAGATCCACTTGGTGCACCAGCCGGGTGCGTCGTCCCGGCGGAAGATCACCCGGACCGCCCACAGCGGGCGGGCGGTCTCGATTTCCACGTGCGTGGCCGGCTCGTACCCGGCCGTGCTGGCGATCACCTCGGAGCGGGTGGTCTCGTAGCCGTTCTCGTTGCGGTGCTTGAACTCGAACCGCGCCACGGCGCGCGAGGCGAGCCGTGGCGCGAGCAGGTTCACGAAGACCGGAGACAGCCCGTGCCTGTCGCGCCACTCGCCGCTCCAGTACACGGTCAGCCCGCCCGCCGACTTCGTGAGGGCGAACGAGGCCGCCAGTGGTTTGAGCACCTTCGTGCCGGTCATAAGCGCTAACGCTAAGCACGCGCGTCACCCGCCGGAACGAAGTTTCACACGCAGTTTCACGCGATAGTTGTATTTACCGGCGTTCCCAGCTCCACTGTGCGACTCACCGTGCACAGCCGGTCATGGGAGAGCTTCACGGTCCTCGGCAGCAGCGTCCGTGCCTCGTCGCCGGCCGGGCCCTCGGGGAACGTCACGTCGAAGGTCACCGACAGGTTCGTCATCCGGTTTCCGTTTTCCTTGTCCGACACCTTGTCGCCGCTCACCGTGATCGTGAACCCGGTCGGCTCGGCGCGCCTGCTGGTCACCGTGTCCGTGTCGATGGCCGTGCAGGTGCCGATCGCGGCGAGGAGCAGTTCGACCGGGGTGAAGTCGTCACCGCCGACCGGCAGCGTGCCACCCCGCTCGTTGCTCACCACGTACCTGCCAGCCGACACGCGGTCGATCTTCACCGACCTCGAGGAGTCCGTCATGCCGCCACGGTAGCCCCGGGTTAGCTTCGGGTCCGTGTGGCGCAAACGGGAACGGTGGGAGCGTCTCGACCCGCCGACGCAAGGAATGCAGGGGCCGGCGCTGCCGGCGGAGTCGACCGTCCACTTCGTCCTCGACCTCGCGTTGCGGATCGGCGAGGTCCAGATGGCCTCCGGCGCCGGCGCCTCCGACGTGACCGCCACGATCATCGCGGTCGCCGGCGCCTACGGCATGCCGCACTGCGAGGTGGATGTGATCTTCACCTCGATCACGGTCACCTGCCAGCGCGGTGTCGACCTGCCGCCCGTGACCGCCGTGCGGGTGGTCCGCTCGCGCGGTCTCGACTACACCCGCCTTGCGCTGGTGGAGCGTCTGGTCCGGACCATCACCCGGAACCGGGTCACCGCACACGACGCGCACGCCGAACTGGACCGGATCACGAACGCGCCGCACCCGTACCCGCGCTGGTTCGCCACCCTCGCCTACGCCGGCATGGCCGCGGCGGTCGCCGTCCTCATCGGGGGCGACGCACTGGTCGCGGTGTCCGCGGCGTTGATCACCGCACTCATCGACCGGGTCGGCCGGCTGCTCAACCGCAGAGCACTGCCGTTCTTCTTCCAACAGGCTGTCGGCGGCGCGCTGGCCACGGGCTGCGCGGTGGCGATCGTCGGATCGGGCGTCCTGCCATCGTCGATCACACCGACGACCATGGTGGCGGCCGCGATCACCGTGCTGCTGTCCGGCCTGTCGTTCGTGTCGCTCGTCCAGGACGCCATCACCGGCTACAACGTCACGGCGGCGGGCCGCATCGTCGAGGTGTCGCTGATGACCGCGGGCCTCATCGCGGGCGTGGTCCTGGCACTGAACATCGGGGTCAAGCTCGGCCTGCCGTCGGTGCCGGCCGTCCAACTGTCCTCGTCACTGCTGCGATTACCGCTGCAAACGGCTGCTGGCGCGGCTGCGGCGGCGTGCTTCGCACTGGCGAGCTACGCGACACCCCGGTCCGTGGTGGTGGCCGGCATCGCGGGCGGCGTCGGCGCGGCCGGGTTCAGCGCGCTCGTACTGGCCGGCATCGGACAGACAACGGCCTCGGCGGTGGCGGCGACCGTGATCGGCTTCGCCGGCGGGGTGATCTCCCGCAGGCTCGCCATCCCGCCCCTGGTCATCGCGGTGTGCGGGATGGTGCCGCTGCTGCCGGGCCTGACCATTTACCGCGCGCTGTTCGAACTGGCCGTGGAACGCAGGTACACGGGACTGTCGACACTGATGGTGGCCACGTCAGTCGCGCTGGCCCTCGCCGCAGGCGTGGTGCTGGGCGAGTACCTGGCACAACCGGTCCGCCACGGCCTCGGCCGCCTGGAGCGCCGCCTGTCCGGCCCACGCCTGGCCGGCCCCCTGCGACCGACTCGGCGTCGCCTCGAGTGACCGTGCTCTAGGATGAGGTCGGCCCTGCGGGGCATGCCGGCATAGCTCAATTGGCAGAGCAGCTGTCTTGTAAACAGCAGGTTTGGGGTTCGAGTCCCCTTGCCGGCTCACGCATCGGAGGCGAGTGCTCGCGGAGAGCGCTCGCCTCTCGTGTTCGCGCCAATCTTTGGCGAACCGCTCCCCATTCCCCCGATTTTCGTTACTGGCTCGTGACCAACCTGGTCCATCGGTGCCCGTCTCTTCTGTCGAAAGGATCCGGTGCGGATCTTAAACTGGGGAGATAGAAAAACCATGAAGAAGCTTTTGCTTTCTGCTGCCGTGCTCGCGATTTTCACCGGCGGAATGACCGTCGCCGTCAACTTCGCGGCACCGGAGACCGCCGTCGCGTGCGCGTACGACGCACAGACCCCCTCCGCCGCGCTCGCCGCCAGCCTGCCGCAGGTCAGACACGGCGACAAGGGCAAGCACGTGCTCGCGCTCCAGCTCGCGCTGCGCACGGAGGGCTACACCTACCTGCGGGGGACCGGCACCTACGCGAGCGAGACGCTGCGTGCGGTCAAGGACTTCCAGCGCAAGAACCACATCAAGGACAGCGGCATCGTCGGCCCGAAGACCTGGCACGCGCTCGTCGCAACGAAGCCACCGTCGAGCACGGGCGGGGCCCCTGGCTCGATCGAGGTCTTCTCCCTGCGGCCTGGTGAGCGAAACGAGATGAAGGTTTCCATGCTCACCCACATGCTCTTCCGAATTCACCCGTACCTGACCGAGATGCCAACGAATTCCGGCGACGTCTATGGCCCGGAACTGCAGAAGATCGTGCGCGATTTCCAGAAGCGTGCCGGAATCAAGGCCAGCGGAATTGTCGGCCCGAAGACGGTCCGTGCGATGGACACGGTCATCGCGGTCTCCGGCAACTGGGGCTGCTGAGCGACACACCACGAACGGGTCTGGGAGAGCACGCGCCCTCCCAGACCCGTCGCATGTTCGCCTAGATTTCTTGCCGGCAGATGTCGAGAACCCGTCCGGCGGCTCCGACTCCCTGTCGAACCGCGCCCGGACGGGTGCTCGACACGAGGAGCAACACCATGAAGTACCTCCTGATCATGCAGGTCAACCCCGCCGTTCTCGACGCGCTCACCGAGGAGGAGCGCAACGAGGTCGGGAACGGGCACGGGGACTTCATGAAGTCCATTCAGGACTCCGGCGAGTTCATCCTCACACAGGCACTCGCCGACCCGGCCAACACGAAGGTCGTCCGCGGCACCGGCGGTGCCCCGGCCGTGACCGATGGCCCGTTCCTCGAGGCCAAGGAGTTCATGGGCGGCTTCTACCTGATCGACTGCGAGAGCCAGGAGCGGGCGGTCGAGCTCGCCAAGCTCATCCCGGACGCCAAGATCAAGGGCCTGTCCATCGAGATCCGTCCAGTGATGTTCTCGGCGGGCGCCGATCTGTGAGCGGAGCTAGCGAGATCGAGGACCTGCTGCGCCGGCTGGCGCCGCGGGTCCTCGGCACGCTCGTCCGCCGGCACGGGCAGTTCGACGCCTGCGAGGACGCCGTCCAGGAGGCGCTCCTCGCGGCGTCGGTCCAGTGGCCGGAACAGGGCGTGCCGAACGAACCCGCGGGCTGGCTGGTCACCGTCGCGGGCCGCCGGCTGACCGACCAGTGGCGCAGCGAGGCGGCCCGCCGCCAGCGCGAGCTGACGGTGGCGACCGAGCCGTCGCCAGACGAGGACCTGAGCAGGCACGTCGACGACACGCTGAAGCTGCTGTTCCTGTGCTGCCACCCGGAGCTGTCCGAACCGTCACAGGTCGCGCTGACGCTGCGGGCCGTCGGCGGCCTGACCACGGCGGAGATCGCGAACGCGTTCCTGGTGCCGGAGTCCACGATGGCCCAACGGATCAGCCGAGGGAAGCAGAAGATCAAGGGGCTCGGCTTCCCCGACGGCCCGGAGCGGCTGCCGGCCGTGCTGCACGTGCTGTACCTGATCTTCAACGAGGGCTACAACACCACCTCGGGCCCCGACCTGCAGCGGGTCGAGCTGACCGCGGAGGCGATCCGCCTGACCCGCGAGGTCCACGCACTGCGTCCTGACGACGGCGAGGTCACCGGCCTGCTCGCGTTGATGCTGCTCACCGATGCCCGCCGGGCCACCCGCACCACATCGGACGGTGCGCTGGTGCCGCTCGCCGAACAGGACCGCTCGCGTTGGGACCGTGGCCGGATCGAGGAAGGCGTGGCGCTGGTCAGCCACGCTCTCGCGGTGTCCCCTCCGGGGCCGTACCAGCTGCAGGCCGCGATCGCCGCCATCCACGACGAGGCGCCGAGCACGGAGCAGACGGACTGGCCGCAGATCCTGGTCCTGTACAAGCTGCTGGACCGCATGGCCCCGAACCCGATGGTGACCCTGAACCGCGCGATCGCCACCGCCATGGTCCACGGGCCGAAGGCGGGCCTCGAACTGCTGGGGTCGCTGAACGGGGACAAGCGGATCGCGGGGCACTACCGGCTGGACGCGGTTCGCGCGCACCTCCTGGACCTGGCCGGCGAGCACGAGCAGGCCAGGGAGCACTACCGAAGGGCGGCGAAGCGGACGTTCAGCCTGCCGGAGCGGGAGTACCTACTGCGGAAAACCTCAGGGTAAAACCTGAGGTTTCCCGCATACCGCCGTCAGCTTCGTGGGCATACCGTCGTGTTCATGACCCGAACCTGTACCGCAGCAACTTCCCCATGTTCCGCAGGACCGGCACCCGCAGCATCGCGCGGTAGACCGTCCGCTGGAACGCGGGTAGTCGCGGCCAGTCCTCCTTCGGCACGAAGGCCTCGGCGGTCTGGCATGACACGGGCGTCAAGCCGACCTCCGCCAGCTCGGTCGGGTCGTCGATCCCCCAGCGCAGGGTGGCCTTCGCCCGCCGGACGATCGCGTTCGTCTTCTGTGACCGGACGCCGAGCTTGCTGTACGCGTCGAAGAACACCTCTCCGGACGAGAAGTGCGCGACGACACGGCGAAAGAGCTCGCGACCGTCGGTGGGATCGAGGTACATGGTGAGGCCTTCCGCGACGACGATCGCCGGTCGGCCGCGGGGCACGTCCTCGAGCCAGCTGGGATCCGTCACGGACGCACCGATCATGGTCGTGTTGGCCCGCTCGGGATATACCTGCCGACGCAGGTCGATGACCTCGGGAAAGTCGATGTCGAACCACCGAACGGTCGCGGGTGGGTCGACTCGGAACACCCGACCGTCCATCCCGGCCCCGAGATGCACGACCGTGCACTCCTCGTGTGCCGCGATGAAGTCCCGAACCACGGCGTCGAACACCTTGCCCCGGGCGGCGATCCCGAACGCGTGCGCCTTTCTGACCTTGAACTTGGTGAAGTCGTAGTCGATTCGCGCGACCGCGTCCTCCGCGGTCGGGTCACCGAGCACGGGATGCTCGGCCCTGGCGTCGATCGCACGCCCGTAAAGGGTGGCGAGGTTCGTGGACTGGTCCTCGGTGAAGCGGACCCCGGCCATCACCATCTCCGTTCGTCACAAATTTCATAATCTTGTGAAAAGAGTACACGTGACGACGTCGCAACTCCTCGTGCTCACAGTGGGCTGCCTCTCACACCGGTCGCCGATGGCGTCAAACCGGTGGGCAAGCAACCCAAAACCCAAGGTGACGGTCTCTTTACCAGTGGGGGCCGTACCGGTCACACCGCGATGCGGGCGGCTACTCTCGCGACGCGAATCAAGTAAGGGGGTTCGGTCATGGTGAGCATGCGTTCGAGGATCATGACCTGGGCAGCACGCTGGTACCTGAACCGTGCGTCGAAGAAGGGGTTCGACCTTTCGAGGATGGCGTTGCTGCCGGACAAGGCACTGATGCCGCTCAAGAGGGACGGTCTCGACCCGATCCCGGAGCTCGGCGAGCTGCGCGAACAGGCGCCGGTCAGCAAGCTCCCCATCCCGTTCGCGGTGAACGTGTGGCTCGTCACGGGGTACGAGGAAGCCAAGACCGTCCTCGGTGACGTCAAGGGCTACAGCAACGACTTCGCGAACCTGGTCGGCGAGCACGGTGCGTCCGCCAGCCACAGCCCCGGCGGTCTCGGTTTCGCGGACCCGCCGGAGCACACCAAGCTGCGCAAGCTGCTGACACCCGAGTTCACGATGCGCAGGCTGTCCCGACTGACGCCCGGCATCAAGGCGATCATCGAACAGCAACTCGACGAGATGGCCGCGGTCGACGGCCCCGTCGACCTGGTCAAACACTTCGGTCTGCCGATCCCGAGCCTGGTGATCTGCGAGCTGCTCGGCGTCCCGTACGACGACCGCGACGACTTCCAGCGCCTGGCGATGGCCCGCTTCGACCTGTTCAGCGGCGCTACGGCATCGTTCGGCGCCATCTCGGAGTCCCTGGCCTACCTGACCCAGGTGGTCAAGCAGCAACGTGCCGAACCGGGCGACGGCCTGCTCGGCATGATCATCAAGGAACACGGCGACGACGTCAGCGACCAGGAACTGGCCGGCCTGGCAGACGGAGTCCTGACCGGCGGTTTCGAGACGACAGCCAGCATGCTGGCACTCGGCGCGCTGGTGCTGCTGCAGGACGAGGACACCTTCAAGCTGATCCACGACGACGACTCCGCAGTCCACGGCTTCGTGGAGGAGGTCCTGCGCTACCTCACGGTCGTACAGGTCGCCTTCCCGCGGTTCGCCCGCGAGGACACCGAGGTCGGCGGCGTGCGGATCAACAAGGGCGACGTGGTGATCGTCTCCTTGTCCGGCGCCGACCGCGACCCGGTCCTCGGTCCCGGCCTGGAAAAGGTGGACCCGCACCGAACCCCGACGTCCCATCTGGCCTTCGGCTACGGCGTACACCGCTGTATCGGCGCCGAACTGGCTCGCATGGAACTCCGAGCGGCCTACCCGGCCCTGCTCCGCCGCTTCCCGAAGATGCGACTGGCAACCCCGGCCGAGGAACTCACCTACCGAAAGGTCTCCATCGTCTACGGCCTGGAAGACCTGCCGGTCCTCCTGGACTAGAGCGTCTCGTGAAACTGAGAGTCGTCGTGCTGTCCGACACGCATGCGCCCCGCAGGTGGAAGGCGTGTCCTCCGGCGGTGGCGGAGCACCTCAGGGACGCCGACGTGATCCTGCACGCCGGTGACGTCTGTGTGCCGAGTGTGCTGGACGAGCTGGCGGAGTTCGCCCCGGTCCACGTCGTCGCGGGCAACAACGACGGGCCGGACGTCGTGGCGTGGGGTGCTCCGGAGATGCTCGAACTGGACCTGGCCGGGCTCAAGATCGGCATGATCCACGACAGCGGTCAGGCCGACGGCCGGCCGGCGCGCATGCGCAGGCGCTTCCCGGATGTCGATCTGGTCGTGTTCGGCCACTCGCACATCCCCATGGACGTCACGGGCGCCGGTCTCCGGATCTTCAACCCCGGCTCTCCGACGGACCGTCGCCGCCAGCCACACGGCACGATCGGCGAACTGGACATCGAGGACGGTCAGCTCCTGGACGCACGGATCATCCCCGTCACCTGACCGTCGGGAGGTCAGAAGGCGAAGACCCTGCCGGTCTCGTTACGCATCGTGCAGGGGTTGCCGAACTCGCGTTCCCAGTCGACGGGCACGCCCCGCCAGGTGCCCTCCGCGGTCGCGACCACGGGGACGTACTGCATGGTGCAGATCATCGGCCGCGAACCGGGCAGCGAATCGAAATCCCCTTGTGCCAGATGGATTTCCGCGCAGGCACGCCGTGCGTTCGGATGGGGGCCGCGGGGTGGGTCGCAGAAGAGCTGGACGGCTGCCGCCCACCCTTCGGACGAGACGACCGTGAGCGTCAGCGCGGTGTCTGGGCGCGCGCTGGCCACACCGGTTACCGCGAATGGGAGCGCGACGGCCAGCAGCACCCCGCTGAGCCGGGTGAACATCATGTCTCCACAGTGGACCCGCTCAACCGTGGCAGTGAAGCCAACTCGTCGGTAACGCCCGATCGTGTCACCCCCGACTACCCTGCGAGTCATGGAGATCAGGGACGCCGTCCCCAGTGACTGGCCACAGATCTGGCCGTTCCTGCGGGACATCGTGCGTGCGGGGGAGACCTACACCTGGGCGAGGGACGAGACGGAGGAGTCGGCCCGCGCCATCTGGATGGCCGAGGCCCTACCGAACCGCACACTCGTCGCGGTCGACGGCGACACGGTTCTCGGCACGGCGAAGATGGGCCCGAACCACCGCGGCCCCGCCGCGCACATCGCCAACGCGAGCTTCATGGTCGCGCCGCAACACAGCGGCAAGGGTGTGGGCAGGGCACTCGGCGAGTACGTGCTCGACCAGGCCCGGGCGGACGGCTTCCGCGCCATGCAGTTCAACGCCGTCGTCGAGACGAACACGCAGGCGGTGAAGCTCTGGCAGTCACTGGGCTTCGAGATCGTGGCCACGCTGCCGGAGGGGTTCAACCACGCGACGAAGGGCTACGTGGGCCTGCACATCATGTTCCGCCCCCTCTAGCCTCATTCGGTATGAGGATCGCTGTCGCCGCTGACGAGTTGGTGGGGGTCGCAGAGGCCGTCGTGGACGAGCTGCGCACGCGCGGCCACGAGCCGGTGCTGCACGGTGCGCTCAACCCCGAGGAACGCCCCGACTGGGCGTGGGCGAGCGAGGCGGCCGCCCGCGCGGTGGCGGACGGCCAGGCAGACCAGGCCATTGTCTGCTGTTGGACGGGCACGGGCGCGTCGATCGCGGCGAACAAGGTGCCGGGCGTGCGGGCGGCGTTGTGTGCCGACGCCGAGACGGCCCGCGGCGCCCGCCGTTGGAACGACGCGAACGTGCTGGCCCTGTCGCTTCGCCTGACCAGCGCCCCGCTGCTGACCGAGATCCTGGACGGCTGGTTCGCCGGTGAACCAAGCGACGACCCGGCGGACAGGGCGAACATCACCCACGTCGACGAGATCTGAGCATTGCCCCCGGCGAGCGCGCCGACAACGATGGGGTGATCACTGCTCGCCCGACCCGGGAAGGTGAGATGGATCCGCAGGTCACGGCCAGGGCCCTGTACGAGGCGCGCCGCACGCGCGTCCCGATCCCGCCGTTCGGCGCAGGCCTCGGCGCCGAGGAGGGCTACGCGATCCAGCAGGAGCTGGTGAAGCTGCTGCTGGCCGACGGCGACCGGATCGTGGGCTACAAGGTCGGTCTCACGTCCAAGCCCATGCAGCGGCTGATCGGCATGGACTCCCCGGACTACGGCCCGGTGCTGGAGTCCACGGTGTACCCGTCCGGCGCGGCGGTCCCGGCGAGCCGCTTCATCCAGCCGAAGCTCGAGGCGGAGATCGGCTTCGTGCTGAGCGAGCCCCTACGCGGCCCGGGCGTGAGCCTGCTGGACGCCGCCCGCGCTGTCGCAGGCGTGGCGGCGGCGGTCGAGATCGTGGACTCCCGCATCGAGGACTGGCGAATCGGCCTGGCCGACACGGTCGCGGACCTGGCCTCGAACGGCTCGGTCGCGACCTCGGGCAGGCTGGTCCCACTGTCCGATGTGGATCCGAAGATGGTCGGCATGGTCCTGACCCGCAACGGTTCCATCGTGGACACCGGCGCCGGCGCGGCCGCCCTCGGTGATCCGTTGCTGGTGGTGGCGTGGCTGGCGAACACGTTGGGCGAGCTGGGTGTCACACTGGAACCCGGCCACCTGATCATGACCGGCGCACTGCACGCGGCCGTCCCCATGACGCCCGGCGACGTGTTCCGCGCGGAGTTCGACGAGTTGGGAGCGGTGACTGTGCGGGTGGTCGAATGAGCGCGGCACGCCTGAACATCGGCACACTGCCGGCCGGCCCGGCGGCCGCGACCATCGCGTTCGTCCTGGGCGCGGAGGTGCGCGGCCCGACAGTGTGGGACGTGCTGGCCGCGACCACGGCGGTGTGCCCGGCCCTGGTGGCCGGTGACCGGCACGTGATCGGCAGCCCGGTCCCACTGCCGGCCACCGACCTGCGCCTCGTGGGCGTCGTCCTCGAACGGGGCGGCGAGGTGGCGGCAACCGCGGCTGGTGCGGCAAGCCTCGGCCACCCGGCGGCCTCGATCGCTGCTCTGGCACACGAACTGGCCGCGTCCGGCGACCCGCTCCGCCCAGGAGAGATCGTGGTGGCCGCCCCACTGGCCTCGGTCGCGGAAACCAACGCGGGCGACGTGCTCGTGGCAAGCGTGGCCCGCATCGGCACGGTGGAAGCCGCGGTGGAAACGGCACCGGCAGGAGCCCCGCTCTCCGGCTAGGGTCCGATGGTTTCCTCGCTGCCCTGAAGGCCCTCGGTCTCAGGTGCACGAGTGTCCCATTCGCTCGCACTCGCCACCGAAAGTTGTCCACAGGCCCCCGCGACCAGGGCTTTTGTCTGTGTCGCTTGGTACGATGGCCTCGGAGTGGCCCCCCCGGGTATTGGGTGGGGGATGCCTACGCAACCATCTGTGTTGGCGTTGATCATGAACGGCTTGTTCGGATATGAGGCTGTCCCGAACCCGCCCTTCGGGACGAGCACCGCAGGGGTGTTGCTCGGCGGTTCTCGCGGCGCGTCAGGGCGGGCGGAGCCGAGTACGAGGATGACGTCCTTCCTAACGCCCAGCGTGAGCAAGGCCCCTTCTGCGCACCGTCTCGGCCAGGGTCGGTTCCCGGATGTCCTGAAGGGCACTCTCAGGACGGTCAACGTCCTCAAGGGCACCCTCGATACATCGGCCACCGCCGGGCGGCGCAACCAAGATCACTCGCCGGAGAAACAAGACTTTGGCGAAGCCCTGCACCACG
>NZ_DASUVO010000055.1:0-15018 GCF_036378875.1 Actinophytocola sp. | reverse complement strand
GGCCTGCGGCGGGAACGGCCTGCGGCGGGAACGGCCTGCGGCGGGAACGGCCTGCGGCGGGAACGGCCTGCGGCGGGAACGGCCTGCGGCGGGAACGGCCTGCGGCGGGAACGGCCTGCGGCGGGAACGGCCTCCGGCGGGAACGGCCTCCGGCGGGAACGGCCTCCGGCCCCCGAATCCACGCTACCGGTAGCCACCGACAGTTTCGGCTCCCCACGTGGCAACCGTGGATGGATTCACCCGCTCCACCTGAGCGAAAGTCCCATTCGTGCGCCGGGGGCCCCCGGTTCCACGCTACCGGTGGGCACCGACAGTCGAGGCTTCGCGAAGGGCCGTCTTGGCCGGATTGTCCACAGGGAGCGCGGTTGTCCACAGGGGAGGTCGGCGTGGCGGAAAGTGTCAGTGCCGTGCCGTAGCGTGGAACCGGGGGCCGGAGGCCACGCCCATCCACCATCGGGGCAACCCGTGCTGTGCCAAGCGATCACACCGTAGGGTGTCCCAGTGCATCCTGTCCCGCCGCCGCAAAGGCATACCCCGCGACGGCAAACAGTCCTCCTGCCGGTCGCCGGGTTGATGCTGCTCGCCGGCTGTGGGCTCGCGTTGCTCGCGATCTCCACCGCCAAGGTCGGGCTCGTCGCGGAGTTGGTCGGGATCGTCGCCGCGCTCGTGCCCGTCGGCTCGATCGTGGCTGCGTTGCTGTGGATCGACCGCTGGGAGCCGGAGCCCGCCCGCATGTTGTGGCTGGCGTTCGGGTGGGGGGCGAGCGTCGCGGCCATCACCGCGCTGCTGATCAACAACACCGCGGAGGCCGTCGGGGACGCGCTTCTCGGGCACGGGCACGGCGACAAGATCAGTGCCGTCGTCTCCGCGCCCCTGTTCGAGGAGGCCGTCAAAGGCGCGTTCGTGCTGGGGATCCTGTACTTCCTTCGGCACGAGTTCGACGGTGTGATCGACGGCGTCGTCTACGCGGGGTTCGTGGCGGCCGGGTTCGCCTTCACCGAGAACATCTACTACTTCGGTCGCGCCTTCGCCGAGCACGGGTTCGGGGACACCGGCACCGGCGGGGTCGTCACGGCGTTCATCCTTCGCGGGGTCCTGTCGCCGTTCACGCATCCCTTGTTCACGGCCATGATCGGTATCGGGGCGGGCATCGCGGTACGCACGTCCAGCCGCTACGTCCGCGTTCTCGCGCCGATCGGCGGGTACGTCACCGCCGTGCTGCTCCACGCGTTGTGGAACGCGGCCGCGACGCTCGGCACACCGCAGACGTTCCTGAACGTGTACTTCCTGGTCATGGTGCCGATCTTCTTCGCGGGAGTGATGCTGGTCAGCTGGCACCGGCGCCGGGAGCAGCGGATCGTCGCCAGCGCGCTGCCCGAGATGGTGGACCGCGGCTGGGTCGACCCGGCCAACGTGCGCCGCCTCGTCACCCTCACCGCGCGTCGGCGGTGGCGGGTGGCGGCCGGGCGCAAGCGGGGTCGGCAGGCGGCGCGTGCCGTCGGCGCCTACCAGGCCGCGGTCACCGAGCTCGCCTTCCTCTGGCACGCGGTTCGCCTCGGGCTCGCCGGCGGCGACGCGGCCGAGCGAGAGGCCAGGCTGATCGACGTGTTGCATGTGACGAAGGCAGCTCTACCGGAGCGGCAGCCGAAGGCCCGGTGAAGTTACGCTTCCGTAAGGAGAGGAGGCGGCGTGAGTCGAGCTTGTGAGGGGGCGGCATGAACCGGCCCGCGCGCCTTGCCGTCGGTGTGGTTTCCGCCGGCCGCGTCGGTGCGGTGCTCGGGGCGGCACTCAGCCGTGCCGGCCACACGGTGGTCGCCGCGTCCGGGGTGTCCAAGGAGTCCGTTCAGCGAGCGGAAGACCTCCTGCCGGACGTGCCGCTTCTCCCGCCCGACGAGGTGGTGCGCCGCGCCGACCTCGTGTTGCTCGCCTTGCCCGATGACGCGCTTCCTGGCATGGTCCGCGGGCTCGCCGCCGCCGACGCATTGCGACCCGGGCAGATTGTTGTCCACACCTGCGGCGCCCACGGCATCGACGTGCTCGCGCCGGCCGTCGAGCACGGCGCGCTGCCGATCGCACTGCACCCGGTGATGACGTTCACCGGCCGCGCCGAGGATCTCGAACGCCTGGTCACCTGCTGTTTCGGCGTCACGGCCGGCGACGGCGACGAGGCGGGGTGGAGCGTCGGCGAGGCACTGGTCGTGGAGATGGGCGCCGAGCCGGTCCGCGTGCCGGACGCCGCCAGGCCGCTGTACCACACGGCGCTGGCCCACGGCGCGAACCACCTGGTCACGCTGGTCGCCGAGGCGGCCGAGCTGCTCAGCAAGGCGGGTGTCGGCGACCCGGAGCGGATGCTTGGCCCGCTGCTGTCCGCCGCGCTGGACAACGCGTTGCGTCACGGCGACCGCGCGCTCACCGGCCCGGTCGCGCGCGGCGACGTCGGCACCGTGCTCGCCCACCTGCGGGTGCTGGCCGACCACGCCCCCGACATGCTGCCCACCTACCGCGCGCTCGCCGCGCGCACCGCGGAGCGGGCCGAGGAGAACGGGCTCCTGCGAGCCGACCTGGCCCCGGACGTCTTCGCCGCGATCAAGCGCGGCGCCGGAGAGGATCGCTCATGACGCCGAGGTTCACCCCCGGCCAGCTCCACGTCCACAGTGGACTTGACGACATGATGGCCACCGCGCGTGCTCTCAGGGCGGTCGGCCGCAAGATCGCGCTGGTGCCCACGATGGGCGCGCTGCACGACGGTCACCGCCAGCTGATGCGCACCGCCCGCCGGCTGCCCGGCACAGTGCTCACCGCGTCGATCTTCGTCAACCCGCTGCAGTTCGGGCCGAACGAGGATTTCGACCGCTACCCGCGCCCGCTCGAAGAGGACCTCGGGGTGTGCCGGGACGAGCGCGTCGAGCTGCTGTTCACGCCGTCGCGCGAGGACATGTACCCGACCGGGTCCGAGGTGACGGTCGACCCCGGCCCTCTCGGCCGCGAGCTGGAGGGCGCCTTCCGGCCTGGTCACTTCGCCGGTGTGCTGACGGTGGTCGCGAAGCTGTTCAACATCATCCGGCCGGACTACGCGGTGTTCGGGGAGAAGGACTACCAGCAGCTCACGCTGATCAAGAAGCTGGTACGCGACCTCAACCACGACGTGAAGATCATCGGGGTGCCGGTGGCGCGGGACACCGACGGCCTCGCCCGGTCCTCCCGGAACGCCTACCTGGATGACGACCAGCGCACGGCGGCCGTCACACTGTCGGCTGCACTCGCTGCCGGCGCACGGGTCAGCGCCGGCGGTGCGGAGGTCGTGCTGGAGTCGGCGCGGGCCGTGCTCGACAAGGAGCCACTGGTCGAGCTCGACTACCTGGAGCTGCGTGGCACCGATCTCGGGCCGGCGCCTTCGCGTGGGGAGGCCCGGTTGCTGGTGGCCGCGCGGGTGGGCTCGACGCGGTTGATCGACAACATCCAGGTGATCCTGGACGAGGGGGAATGACATGTTCCGCACGTTGCTGAAGTCCAAGATCCACCGAGCGACCGTCACACAGGCCGACCTGCACTACGTCGGCTCGGTGACCGTCGACCCGGTGCTGATGGAGGCGGCGGACCTGCTCGCGGGTGAGCAGGTGTCGATCGTCGACGTCACCAACGGCGCGCGGCTCGAGACGTACGTGATCGCGGGCGAGCGGGGAAGCGGCGTGGTCGGCATCAACGGCGCCGCGGCGCACCTGGTGCATCCCGGCGACGTCGTGATCCTCATTTCCTACGGCATGATGGACACCGCCGAGGCGGCGGCGTACCGGCCGAGGGTCGTGTTCGTGGACGAGACCAACACGATCGTCGACCGCGGCTCGGTGCCCGCGCACGTGCCGGACGGCTACGGCCTGACCCGTGGCGACGTCCCCGTGCACGCCTCCCCGGCAGAGACCATCGACGCCGCGATGCTGGACGCCTTGCTGCAGTCGGAGAGCTGAGTGCTCCTCACGATCGACGTCGGCAACACGAACATCGCGCTGGGGCTGTACGCCGGTTCGGAGCTCGTGCACGACTGGCGGATGCGGACGGATCCGCAGATGACCGCCGACGAGCTCGCGCTGACCATGCGCGGGCTTCTCGGCGAGCACGCCGACGCGGTCACGGGTGTGTCGGCGTTGTCCACGGTGCCGGCGGTGCTGCGGGAGCTGCGCGTGATGCTCGGCCGGTACTACGGAACGGTGCCCCGCGTGATCGTCGAGCCGGGCGTGCGCACCGGCGTCCCGCTCCTGGTGGACAACCCGAAGGAGGTCGGCGCCGACCGGGTGATCAACACCCTGGCCGCGCACCACCTCCACGAGACGGCGTGCGTGGTGGTCGACTTCGGCACGTCGACCAACATCGACGTGATCTCCGCACGCGGCGAGTTCCTTGGCGGCGTGTTCGCCCCCGGCATCGAGATCTCGGTGGACGCACTGGCGGCCAGGGCGGCGGCCCTGCGGAAGGTCGAGCTGGTCCGGCCGAAGTCGGTGATCGGCAAGAACACGGTCGAGTGCCTGCAGTCCGGCATCATGTACGGCTTCACCGCCCAGGTCGACGGCCTGGTACGCCGCATCATCGACGAGCTGCACCGCACGTCCCACCCCGGCGAGGTGACCGTCATGGCAACCGGCGGCCTCGCCCCACTGGTGGTCGACGACTCGGAGACGATCACCGACCACCGCCCAGACCTCACGCTGCTGGGCCTACGCCTGGTCTTCGAACGAAACACCCGCTGACCCGGCTTTGGCCTCCGGCCCCCGATACCCAGCCTACGACGCGAGACCGACAGTCCCGGCCGCCCAAGATCGCCAAGCGACCAGTTGTCCACAACCGCCCCAGTTGTCCACAGACAAGATCGACATCACGGTCTCTGTCACCCCCTACCGGTAGACTGGCACGGCGGGACGCCCCCGGGATCGGGTGGGGGTTGGGCAACGCGCGCGAGGACGATGATCAAGGGCTCTTCGCGCGCGGGGGCTTGGTGCTCTGTGTGGTCCATCATCCCGGAGCGGTGTTGTGTTGAATGGTGCGTCCGCAGCCGGTTGCTCGGCGATATCTGAAGTGTCCTTGAGGGCATTTGGGGTCGCTTGGCCTGCGGAGTCGGTGTCCCATGAGTGCCCTTCGAGACGCTGAGCTGAACGTCCTGAAGGTGCCCTTCGGGCATCTGGAACGCCGACACTCGTTCGAATGTGGGCCCGGGTCTGTCCTCGAGGACGCCCTTCGCAACGCTATTCACCGGGGATCTTGCTCGCTGTTCTCACGCATGGCCGGGGCGGGCGAAGCCCGCTTCGCGGGCAGTTCGAGCCGGTGGCGGTGCGAGGAAAGATTCCTTCCTCGCACCGCCTCGACCAAGGCCGGTTCCATGGCGGCAACCCTCGGGACGTTCAGCGTCCAAGGACACCCTCGAGACATCGGCCGCCAGTGGGCGCGCAACCCAGACCGTCTGCCTGGAGAGATCTGGGGCTCGGCGTCGTCTCAAAGGTGCCGCGAGTTCATCGCACTG
This sequence comes from Actinophytocola sp., assembly GCF_036378875.1. Lineage (GTDB taxonomy): Bacteria > Actinomycetota > Actinomycetes > Mycobacteriales > Pseudonocardiaceae > Actinophytocola. The sequence goes on along the minus strand of NZ_DASUVO010000055.1, from coordinate 9,509 downwards.
CGAACGGCGTGCTCGTGCCATCAGCGCTGTCCCGAAAGACGCTCTCATGGCGTTGAACGTCCTCAGCGCGTCGTTCACGACAATGGCGATGTCCCGAGCGCGTCTTTCGAGACACTGAGCGGGCCAGGCGCCGCTGGTCAGAGGGCGATCGCGTCCGATTGGGAGAGTCCGTTCTCGATGGACGCGATGTCCTCCAGCGCTGCCGCGAGTCGGTCTCATGTCCCATCCGCGCTGTCCGATGGCGGTGCTCACGTTCACCACGACACCGCGGGACTCCTTGAGCAGTGGCAGCGCGGCCTGCGTCAGCAAAATCGGCGCGACGACGTCCGTGGACGTGACCGTGCCGAGTGGACCGCCGCGCATGCTCGCCGCGTTGTTCACCAGCACGTCGAGCCGCCCGTATCGCGACTGTACGAACTCGACGATCCGGTCGGCCTCCGCGACGTCCTCGGCCAGCGGCTCACCCACGCCCGTTTCCGCCAGCCGCCGCCCGACCAGCACCACCTTGGCGCCCTGTGCGGCGAACGCCCGCGCCGTCGCCCGACCGCTGCCCGAGCCCGCCCCGGTGACCACCACAACCTTGTCGTTCATGGCCACCAGGAAAGAACCCTGCCGTCAACGCCAGGGTCAATGCCGTGTGGCGCGGACCACTTTCGTCACCAGTGGCATGTCGAACTCCCCGCTGGACGTTTCCGGCCGACCGGCCAGGTACTCGCGGACCTTGGCCAGCACCGCCTCCCGCTCGGCCGGGGGGATCACCAGCATCCGCGAGTGCGTGCCGAAAGTCTCGGCCAGCGAGTCGATCGTCCGCCGGTGCGTGTGCGGGTAGGACGCCTCTTCGAACTCGGTGAACAGCGGGTGTGCCGGCAGCCGCAGCTCTTCCGGCGCGACGCGGTTCGCGCTGGTCCCCGACACCGCCATGAGCTCGGCCACCCACTCGACGTCGTTGTCCTCGCCGTTCCACAGTGCGCCGACCGCGCCGCCCGGCCTCAGAACACGCGCGATCTCGTCGAGTGCCTTCGCGCGGTCGAACCAGTGGAACGCCTGCCCGACGAGGACGGCGTCGACCGAACCGGCAGGCAGCGGAATCTCCTCCGCCCGTCCAGCCAATGTCCTGACCTGTGGAAACGCCCTGGTCAGCTCGGTGCGCATGGCCGAGTCGGGTTCCACGGCGGTCACGGCGAGCCCGAGCGGGAGCAGGCCCTCGGTGAGTTTCCCGGTGCCCGCCGCCAGGTCGAGCACGTCCTCGACCGGTCTGGTCGCCGCGCCGAGCGCCCACCGCACGCCGTCCGCGGGATAGTTCGGCCGGTGCTCCGCGTAGTCGGACGCTCGCGCACCGAACGAACTCGCTCGTGTCTGATGGAGATCCACGAGAGCAAACTAACCCGATATCGCGAGGCCAGCCAGCAACCGTACCCTGTTCTACCGTGACCGACGAAACGCAAGAACCGCAGCCTGACGACCTTCCTGAGCAGCTTCGGGTCCGTCGCGAGAAGCGGGCGCGGCTCCTTGCCGACGGGGTCGAACCATATCCCGTTGAACTGCCGAGGACGCACTCTCTCGGGCAGATTCGCGAGGCGTATTCGGATCTCCCGGCGGACACCGCCACCGAAGATGTGGTGGGCGTCACTGGCCGGATCATCTTTCTACGCAATACGGGCAAGCTCTGTTTCGCGACCCTCCAGGAAGGGGACGGCACCGAACTGCAGGCGATGCTCAGCCTGAACAAGGTCGGCGAGACGTCGCTTTCGGACTGGAAGAGCATCGTCGACATCGGTGATCACGTTTTCATCCACGGTGAGGTAATCACCTCCCGTCGCGGAGAGCTCTCCGTTCTGGCCGACGAGTGGCGAATCGCGGCCAAGGCGCTGCGGCCCCTGCCGGTCGCGCACAAGGACCTCAACGAGGAAACCCGCATTCGGCAGCGGTATGTGGACCTGATCCTGCGCCCGCAGGCGCGGGAAACGGTGCGCACCCGCGCGGGTGTGGTCCGTTCTTTGCGGGACAGTTTCCACCGGCGCGGTTTCCTCGAGGTCGAGACCCCGATGCTGCAGACCGTGCACGGCGGTGCCAGTGCGCGTCCATTCGTCACACACTCGAACGCGATGAGCATGGATCTCTTCCTCCGTATCGCGCCCGAGCTGTTCCTGAAGCGCTGTGTCGTCGGCGGTATCGAGAAGGTCTTCGAGATCAACCGCAACTTCCGCAACGAGGGCAGCGACTCGTCCCATTCACCCGAGTTCGCGATGCTCGAGTTCTACGCCGCCTACGAGACTTACGACACGATGGCCGTGTTGACTCGCGAACTGGTCCAGGAGGCGGCGGAGGCCGCGTTCGGCACCCAGGTCGTGACCCTCGCGGACGGCACGGAGTACGACCTGTCCGGCGAATGGACCAACCTGTCCATGTACGAGTCGCTGTCGACGGCGCTCGGCACGGAGGTCACCCCGCAGAGCCCCGCTGACCTGCTGCACAAGTACGCGGCCGCGCACGGACTCGAGGTGGACCCCAAGCTCACGCACGGCAAGCTGATCGAGGAGCTGTGGGAGCACCTCGTCGGGGACAAGCTGCACGAGCCGACGTTCGTGCGCGACTTCCCGGTCGAGACCTCGCCGCTCACCCGCCAGCACCGGAGCATCCCCGGCGTCGCCGAGAAATGGGATCTCTATGTCCGGGGATTCGAGCTCGCTACCGGATATTCCGAGCTTGTCGACCCGGTCGTGGAACGTCAGCGGCTCGTCGAACAGTCGGCGTTGCGGGCCACCGGTGACGACGAGGCGATGCGTCTGGACGAGGACTTCTTGCGCGCGCTCGAGTACGGAATGCCACCCAGTGGTGGAGTCGGAATGGGGATCGACCGGTTGCTCATGGCACTCACCGGTCTGGGCATACGCGAGACGATCCTCTTTCCGCTCGTGCGACCAGAATGAGCCCTACTCGCGACGGGGGATCCGCTAACCTAATCACGGATTTGCGTTAAGCTGGTTAGTGGGAGTATTCCTATATCGTGCGTGAGCACGTTCACCGGTCCCCCGTGATGCAAACCTGAGGAGGGCGCACATGGCGCAGAAGGTCACGGTTAGCCTGGTCGACGACCTCGATGGTTCCGAGGCGGAGGAGACCGTCGAGTTCGGTTTGGATGGCGCGTTCTACGAGATCGACCTCTCCGAGGACAATGCGGAGCGGTTGCGGGACGCGCTCGCCGAATACGTCGAGCATGCTCGCCGTGCCGGCGGCCGTAAGCGGACCGGCCGAGCGCCCGTCGGTCGTGCTCCACGCACCGCATCCGCCGATCGGGAACAGAACCAGGCAATGCGTGAGTGGGCACGCAAGCAGGGCATGAACATCTCCGATCGCGGTCGAATCCCGAAGGAAGTCGCCGAGGCGTACAACGCGCAGGCCTGAAAGTTTCTCGATGGAAAACGCCGGTTCCCCGATTAGCCGGGTACCGGCGTTTCCGCGGCAACGCCGGATCGCACCGCGATCGCGAGTCCGGCGGTCGCCATCGTCGCCACTCCGGCGAGCGCCATCACCACACCGACCGGCATGACCTCCGTCAGCGTGCCGAACAGCAGTGGCCCGAGGCCCTGGCACGTCATCAGCCCGGTGGACAGCAGCCCGAACGCCTGCCCGCGCGAGTCGTCCGGCAGCGCGTCCTTGAACGGCTGCTGCAGCCCCAGCCCGTAGGCGAACCCGCAGCCCAGGACCGCCATCAGCACGCCGGCCACCACGGGACCGACCCCGAACGGGAACGCCAACAGCGGCAGTCCGAGCACCACGACCAGCGGTGCGACGGCCCGCTCCCGTCCCCGTTGCGTCAGCGCCCGCGTCAGCGCCAGGTTGCCGACGAACATGCCGACCGGGACGAACGCGAGGACCACGCCGGCCGCGCCGTCAGGAAAGCCGTGCAGCGTGGCGTAGGGGATCAGCAGGCTCTCACCGCCGATCACGAACCCGGCCGGCAACCAGTTCACGAGCAACAGGCGCCGGATCGTGCGGTCGCCGAGCAGTTCACCCGCTCCGAGCAAACTCCGCCGCACCAGTGAGTGCTCGGTCTCCCGACCTGGTGCTGGCAGGTCGGGGAGCGTGACGCGTGCCCAGATCGCGGCGACGGCGTGGCCAGCCGCGGTGATCAGCAGCGCGGTGTGCGGCCCGACCGCCGCGACCGCGAGCCCGCCGCCCGCCAGCCCCATGACCTGTGCGGCCGAGGTGGCGAGCTGGAACAACCCGCGGCCGACGACGAACGCGTCGCCGGACAGCGCGTCCGCGGTCAGCCGGCCCGAGGTGCCGTTGAACACCGGGGAGAGGCAGCCGATGCCGGCCACCAGCAGCAGGCTCGCCCACACCGGAAGGCCGACCGCGAGCAGGACGGCGGCCACGGCCTCGAGCGTGTACCCGGTGACGAGCAGCAGCCGTGGCCGGAACAGGTCAGGCAGCGCGCCGAGCAGCAGACCGCCGAAGAACTGCGGGAGGAACGAGACGCCGAAGGTCAGCGCACCCAGCAACGCCGAACCGGTCACGGTGAACACAAGCACGGACAGCGCGACCGTGCGCAGTGTGTCGGCGCCGACGGCGAGCGCGCGGGTGAGGAACACCGTCCGGAAGATCGGCACGGCGAGGACCTGACGGAATGTGGCTCGTTCTGACACGGCCCAAGATTCACCGGCCGGGTCGTGCGGCGACTATTGTTTCGTTGGTGGACGTAAGGTGCTGAGATTCGTCGCTGGCCGGGACGACCTGCTGAACAGCCGTTTCGCCCTGTCGCCGATCACGGAGCTGGAGAACATGCTCCGCAAGCTCGCCTTCGGTCGGCTGCCGGCCCCGTGGGCGGCCCGTGCCAGGCCGTCGTTCGAACGGCTGCGGGCGGAGACGGCGCTGAACGCGGTGGTCGCGCTGCACAGCGACCGCCACGGCCCCGCGTTCATCGTGCCTCCGCCGGCCAGCATGACGCAGACGATCGAGGACGATCTGGCGGCCATTCGGGACACCCCTCTCGCGCAGGCCCGCCACGAGATCGACCAGTGCCTGTCCCGCAGGCCCACCACCGACGGGCAGGTGCTGGCCGTGCTGCGGGACCCGGCGGTGACCTCGATCGTGGCCGACGCGATGGCGGCGGCGTGGCACGAGCTGGTGGCGGCCGACTGGCCGACGCTGCGTGCGGTCCTGGAACGCGACGTGGTCCACCGTGGCGCGCTGCTGAGCGGCGGCGGCTGGAGCGCGGCGTTCGTCGGCCTGCACAAACGCCTGCGCTGGCACGACGGCGTCATCGAGCTCGCCGGGAGACACGACGGCACATATCCCCTGGAGGGCGCCGGGATGCTGCTCGTGCCGTCGGTGTTCGTGTGGCCGAACATCGGCGCGTACACGGATCCGCCATGGCCGAAGACGCTCGTGTACCCGGCGCGTGGCACGGCCGCGCTGTGGGAGCCGGGAGAGGGCGCGCCGCCGGACGCGCTGGCGTCGTTGCTGGGCCGGACGAGGGCGCGGCTGCTGGTGGCGCTGTCGGACCCGGCGAGCACGACCCAACTGGCCAAGACACTGTCGCTCGCTCCTGGCGCGGTCGGCGACCACCTGGCGGTACTACGCAACGCGGGACTGGCGACCCGTGCCCGCGCGGGCCGCTCGGTCCTCTACCGCCGCACCCCGCTCGGCGACGCGCTGGCCGCGGGCAGCGGTGACTAGCCGATCACAAAAGCGGTCAACTTGTACCGCGATCGAGCCCGGCTGTGGTCCTGGTCGACTGTTGCAGAACGTGACCTGCCGGGAACACGGCGGCGGCCCGATTCGTTGACTCGACGCGATGGGTGCGGACCGTGGTTCCGTGTGCTTCACCCGGTCGGCGGAGCAGTCCAGTGGAGAGGTTCCACGCGGCCGCGACGGTCACCAACCGTTAGGCTTTGCGCTGGTCCACCCGAGTGCGCTCGGTCGGTCCGCTTGATCATCACGAGCCGGGCGGATGGGCTGTTCGCGCTCAGCGGACACCGCCGGGTAGCGGAATCCAACCCCGATGCCGCACGTTGTTCTCTAGGAAGCTCACGGATAGCCGCAAGTGGTACTGAGAGCGACAGGCTGGACGACTACAGTGGTCTTCACGGTGCTGAACCCCACCCAGGTGTGGTGGGGTTAAGGGCCGCCGGCGCAGCAGTCAGGAGTGCAGATGTTTGAGAGGTTCACCGACCGCGCGAGGCGGGTGGTTGTCCTGGCCCAGGAAGAGGCCAGGATGCTCAACCACAACTACATCGGCACCGAGCACATCCTCCTGGGCTTGATCCACGAGGGTGAGGGTGTCGCCGCCAAGGCGCTCGAGTCACTGGGAATTGCCCTCGAGGGCGTGCGGCAGCAGGTCGAGGAGATCATCGGCCAGGGTCAGCACGCGCCGAGCGGGCACATCCCCTTCACCCCACGGGCCAAGAAGGTCCTCGAGCTCTCGCTGCGGGAAGCGTTGCAGCTCGGACACAACTACATCGGCACCGAGCACATCCTTCTCGGGTTGATCCGCGAGGGTGAGGGCGTCGCCGCCCAGGTCCTCGTGAAGCTCGGCGCCGACCTCAACCGCGTACGCCAGCAGGTGCTGCAGCTGCTGTCCGGTTACCAGGGCAAGGAGCCCGCGGAGACCGGCGGCCGCGGCGAGGGCACCCCGTCCTCCTCGCTGGTGCTCGACCAGTTCGGTCGCAACCTCACCGCGTCCGCGCGGGAGGGCAAGCTCGACCCGGTCATCGGGCGGGCCAAGGAGATCGAGCGGGTCATGCAGGTGCTGTCCCGCCGCACCAAGAACAACCCCGTGCTCATCGGCGAGCCCGGCGTCGGCAAGACGGCCGTCGTCGAGGGTCTCGCGCAGATGGTCGTCAAGGGCGAGGTCCCGGAGACGCTGAAGGACAAGCAGCTCTACACGCTGGACCTCGGCTCCCTGGTCGCCGGCTCGCGCTACCGCGGTGACTTCGAGGAGCGCCTCAAGAAGGTGCTCAAGGAGCTCCGCACGCGCGGCGACATCATCCTGTTCATCGACGAGATCCACACTCTCGTCGGTGCGGGTGCGGCCGAGGGCGCGATCGACGCGGCGTCGATCCTCAAGCCGATGCTCGCCCGCGGTGAGCTGCAGACCATCGGCGCGACCACGCTCGACGAGTACCGCAAGTACGTCGAGAAGGACCCCGCGCTGGAGCGCCGCTTCCAGCCGATCCAGGTCGGCGAGCCGACGCTCGAGCACACGATCGAGATCCTCAAGGGCCTGCGGGACCGGTACGAGGCGCACCACCGCGTCACGATCACCGACCCGGCGCTGGTGGCCGCCGCCACCCTCGCCGACCGGTACATCAACGACCGGTTCCTGCCGGACAAGGCGATCGACCTGATCGACGAGGCCGGCGCCCGCATGCGGATCCGCCGCATGACCGCGCCGCCGGACCTGCGTGAGTTCGACGAGAAGATCGCTGAGGTGCGCCGCGAGAAGGAGAGCGCGATAGACGCTCAGGACTTCGAGCGCGCCGCCAAGCTCCGCGACAAGGAGAAGACGCTGCTCGGCCAGAAGGCGGAGCGGGAGAAGCAGTGGAAGGACGGTGACCTGGACGTCGTCGCCGAGGTGGACGACGAGCAGATCGCCGAGGTCCTGGCCAACTGGACCGGTATCCCCGTGTTCAAGCTCACCGAGGAGGAGACCACACGTCTGCTCCGCATGGAGGACGAGCTGCACAAGCGGATCATCGGCCAGGAGGACGCGGTCAAGGCCGTGTCGCAGGCCATCCGCCGCACCCGCGCCGGCCTGAAGGACCCGCGCCGGCCGTCCGGCTCGTTCATCTTCGCCGGCCCGTCCGGTGTCGGTAAGACCGAGCTGTCCAAGGCGCTGGCGAACTTCCTGTTCGGCGAGGACGACGCCCTGATCCAGATCGACATGGGCGAGTTCCACGACCGCTACACCGCCTCGCGGCTCTTCGGTGCCCCTCCGGGCTACGTGGGCTACGAGGAGGGCGGCCAGCTGACGGAGAAGGTGCGGCGCAAGCCGTTCTCGGTGGTCCTGTTCGACGAGATCGAGAAGGCGCACCAGGAGATCTACAACACGCTCCTGCAGGTGCTGGAGGACGGTCGCCTGACCGACGGTCAGGGCCGCACGGTCGACTTCAAGAACACGGTCATCATCTTCACGTCGAACCTGGGCACGCAGGACATCTCGAAGGCCGTCAACCTGGGCTTCTCGGCAGGTGGCGAGGGCCAGACCTACGACCGGATGAAGCAGCGCGTCGACGACGAGCTGAAGAAGCACTTCCGGCCGGAGTTCCTCAACCGTATCGACGACATCATCGTGTTCCACCAGCTCACCGAAGAGCAGATCGTCAAGATGGTGGACCTGATGATCACCCGCGTCGAGGCGCAGCTGAAGAACAAGGACATGGCCATCGAGCTGACCCCGGCCGCGAAGAAGCTGCTGGCCACCCGCGGCTTCGACAAGGTGCTGGGCGCCCGGCCACTGCGCAGGACCATCCAGCGCGAGATCGAGGACCAGCTGTCGGAGAAGATCCTGTTCGGCGAGATCCAGCCGGGCCAGATCATCATCGTCGACGTCGAGGGCTGGGACGGCGAGGAGACCTCGCCCACGGAGAACGCGAAGTTCACGTTCCGTGGTGAGCCCAAGCCGGCCAACGTCCCGGACGCCCCGCCAGTCAACATGGCCACCTCGTCTGGTGACGAAGGGGCCGAGACGGCCTGATCGAGTCTGGTCTGATGTGAACGGCTAGATACACGGAGGCCGCGCCCGCCGAACCCGGCAGGCGCGGCCTCTGCTTATGCACGGCCTCTGCTTATGCACCGACGCTGCTTATCCACGGCAGCATCCACAGAGTTATCCACAGCAGCTCAGGTTGTCCACAGCCTGCACTGTGGACCGGCGATCTTGTCGGTGCCCTGCCGTAGGCTGGAGACCGGGGGCCGGAGGCCGCCCCCGGCAGCGCCTCGAGTAGGGGCCGCCGCGATCCGCTCTCGGCCACAAGCCCTAAGCCTCACAAGGAATTCGGGCCGCCACACGCGCCCTGCAGGCACTCAAGCGGCGTGCAGGGGTGTGGCCTCCGGCCCCCGGTTCAACGCTACGGCAGGGCACCGACAGTGGTGCCTATAGTGGTGCCGACCGCGGACCGCGTGGAGCCCGAGTTATCCACAGTCGAGGTGGTTGTCCACAGCCCCGCTGGGGACAGGTTCACACGCACCGGTTCACACGCACCGGTTCACACGCACATGTTCACGCTGGGATGAGCGCGAGCAGGTCGTCCGTGGGGCGGACGTCGCCGAAGCTGCGGTAGATCGTGTGGAGCGTCGCGTTGTGGTCCTCGTCGCGGCGTGCGGCGTTGGCGTCCGCCACCATGATCACCCGGTGACCCAGTTGTCAACGGCGCGCGAATTTTGACCCTCGGGCGGCGGATGAACGCGGACCCCCTTTGGTGGTGGTTGATCTTTAGTTGTTGGTCTTGGTGGCTGGTGGGACTCGGCCGAGGTCGCGGTCTTTGAGGCGGTAGCTGTCTCCC
>NZ_DASUVO010000054.1:0-103370 GCF_036378875.1 Actinophytocola sp. | reverse complement strand
GGTTCATGCCAGCTTCGACGGAATGTCGGTTTTCATTTCTTTCAACACCGACGGCGGGTTGACAATGCGTGGATATGCGTTGTACGTCCGCGATGATGCGAATGCGAATCTGAATATCGGATTTCCGTGACGTTCGGCGTGGTCAGCGGGCCGTGTGCCCCAGTCCTATCAGGTTGAGGGATGGCAGCCGGCCATCCCTTTCCTAACGTTGGGAAACGGGGCCGCGGCGCGCCCGGGGCCCCTGGTCAGTGGATCGCACGCTTTTCGACTCGAATAGGGAGAGGCCCATGACCACCACCGCCGCCGATACCTCGGCCGAACCGGTGGACCTGTTCGCACCAGAAGTGGTCGCTGACCCGTGGGGGGCGCACGGGCGGGTGCGCGAGGCACCGACGTTGCAGATCGGCGGCTTCATGGGCGGGCCGCCCATGTTCATGGCCGCCCGCTACGAACACGTGAAGCAGGTCCTCACCGACCCGAGGTTCCTCACCAACCCGCTGACGGACGATCTCGACGAGGACATCCGGATCGGCGTGTTCAAGCACCTGGACGTGCCGGAGGACCTGATCCCCTGGCTGAAGAACCTCATCAACGCCTCCGACGGCGACGACCACTCCCGGCTGCGCAAGCTGGTCTCCTACGCGCTCACCAACCACCGGGTGAGCAAGTTCCGGCCCAGGGTCGAGGAGATCACCGCGAAGCTGCTCGACGAGCTGGCCGAGGCCACCAAGGACGGTTCGCCGATCGACCTCGTCGACACGTTCTGCTACCCGCTGCCGGTGACCGTCATCTGCGAGTTGGTCGGCGTCGACGAGGAGGACCGCCCGCAATGGCGTTCCTGGAGCGACGCGATGGCGACGCTGGACGGCGAGCGGCTCCCGACCGAGGTGCGCAAGACCCTCGCCGCCGCGCGGGCGATGATCGAACGCCGACGCGCCGAGCCGAAGGACGACCTGGTCACCGCGCTCGTCCAGGCACAGACGAAGAACCCGGACATCGTCACCGACGACGAGCTGGTCGGGGTTCTGTTCAGCCTGGTGACGGCAGGGCACCAGACGACGACGTACCTGATCGGGAACTCGGTGCTCGCCCTGCTCGAGCACCCGGACCAGCTCGCGCGGCTGCACGCGGACCCGTCGCTGTGGCCGCAGGCCGTGCGTGAGCTGCAGCGCCTCGGCCCGATCCAGTTCGGGCAACCGCGGTTCGCCACGGAGGACATCGAGCTGGGCGGCGTGATGATCCCGAGGGGGATGCCCGTCCTGCCGATGATCATGGGCGCGAACAGCGACCCGCGCAAGTTCCCCGAGCCGGAGAAGCTGATCGTCGACCGGCTGGCCGTTGGCAGCGAGAGCCACCTCGGGTTCGGCAAGGGCATCCACCGCTGCCTGGGTCAGCACGTCGCCTACCTGGAGGCGGAGGTGGCGCTTTCCGGCCTGTTCACCCGGTTCCCGAACCTGTCCCTCGCGGTGCCGCGCGAAGAGGTCCCGTGGATCCTGCGACCCGGGTTCACCCGGACCAAGGACCTCCCGGTGCGGCTCGTCCCGGCGTCGTGACGTCGGGACCGTCAGCCGCGGAGCACGTGGAGAAGTGGGTACGCCGGTTTCACCCGGCACCGCACGCGCCCGCCCGCCTCGTGTGCCTGCCGCACGCCGGCGGGTCGGCGAGCTTCTTCTTCCCGGTGGCCAAGTCGCTCGCCCCCGCAGCCGAGGTCCTGGCGGTCCAGTACCCGGGCCGCCAGGACCGACGCGACGAGCCGGTGGTCGACGACATCGCAGACCTGGCGGACCAGATCCTCGACGCGCTGCGCCACCTGGACGACCGTCCCCTGGCACTGTTCGGGCACAGCATGGGCGCGGTCATCGGCTACGAGGTGGCGTTGCGGATGACCGACGCCGGGATGCCGGCACCCACGCGGCTCTTCGCGTCTGGTCGTCGGGCCCCGTCCCGCGACCGTGCCGAGCGGGTGCACCAGGCGTCCGACGCCGAGCTCGTGTCCGAGCTGCGGACGCTCGGCGGCGTCGACGCGGCGATGCTGGCCGACCCCGAGGTGCTGGAGATGATCCTGCCGGCGGTCCGCGGCGACTACCGGGCCGTCGAGACGTATCGCCACGATCCCGACCGCGGACTCGACTGCCCGATCACGGTGCTCACCGGCGACAACGACCCCCGGGTGTCCCTGGACGAAGCCCGCGCGTGGGCGGAGCACACCACCGGACCCACCGACCTCCAGGTCCTGCCTGGAGGTCACTTCTTCCTCGTCGACCAGCGCGACCACGTGCTCGAGATTCTCCGGCAGGAGCTCAGCTCGATGCGGATTCCCACATGACCGACGTCGAATCCAGACCTGTCCATAGTTTTCCCGCGCCCGCCACTACTGCCGACCGGCTCAAGGAGCTGCATCGTCGTACCGAGGAGGCCGTCGCGCACGGCTCCGCCCGGGCGGCCGAGCGCCAGCATCCCCGCGGCCGGCTGACCGCGCGGGAACGCATCGAGCTGCTGCTCGACCCCGGCTCGTTCGTGGAGCTCGACGCGCTCGTCCGGCACCGGTCGGCGAACTTCGGACTTGACCGCAACCGGCCACTGGGCGACGGCGTCGTGACCGGCTACGGCGACGTGGACGGGCGGTCGGTCTGCGTCTACAGCCAGGACGCCAGCGTGTTCGGCGGTTCGCTCGGCGAGACGCACGGCAGCAAGATCGTCAAGGTCATGGACCTGGCGGTGCGGACCGGCCGGCCCATCGTGGGCATCAACGACGGCGCCGGTGGCCGGCTGCAGGAAGGCGTTGTCGCCCAGGCGATCTACGGCGAGATCTTCCGCCGCAACGTGCGTTCGTCGGGGATCGTGCCGCAGATCTCGCTCATCCTCGGTTCGTGTGCCGGCGGCGCCTGCTACTCCCCCGCGCTGACCGACTTCGTCGTCATGGTCGACGGCAACTCGCACATGTTCCTCACCGGTCCGGACGTCATCCGCGGCGCCACCGGGGAACAGGTGGGCATGGAGGAGCTGAGCGGCGGCCAGACCAACAACGCACGGTCGGGCAACGCCCACTATCTCGCCGCCAGCGAGGAGGACGCGATCGGCTACGTGCAGCAGCTGCTGTCGTACCTGCCGCCCAACAACCTGGCCGAACCGCCCACGTACGCGCCCGGTGTCGTGCCCTCGGGCGCCGCCGACCTCGACACGCTGATCCCGGACCTGGCGACCCAGCCGTACGACATGCGAGACGTGCTGCACGCGGTGGTCGACGACGGCGATCTGGACGAGGTGCAGGAGCTGTACGCGCCGAACGTCATCGTCGGCTTCGCCCGGATCGAGGGACAGAGCGTCGGTGTCGTGGCCAACCAGCCGTTGCGGCTGGCCGGGTGCCTCGACATCAACGCGTCGGAGAAGGCCGCCAGGTTCGTGCGCACCTGCGACGCGTTCAACGTCCCGGTGCTGACCTTCGTCGACGTGCCGGGCTTCCTGCCCGGCACCGAGCAGGAGTGGAACGGCATCATCCGGCGCGGCGCCAAACTCATCTACGCCTACGCCGAGGCGTCGGTCCCACTGGTCACCGTCGTGATCCGCAAGGCGTACGGCGGCGCCTACGACGTCATGGGGTCCAAGCACCTCGGTGCCGACCTCAACTTCGCGTGGCCCACCGCACAGATCGCGGTCATGGGCGCCACCAACGCGACCGACGTGCTGTACCGCAGGGCGATCGCCGACGCGGCCCGCCAGGGTGATGACGTGGAAGCGCTTCGCGCCAAGCTGGCCAGGGAGTACGAGGAGACCCTCCTCACGCCGTATCTGGCCGCCGAACACGGCTACGTCGACGCCGTCATCCCGCCCTCACGCACCAGGGAGTACGTGGCCACCGGGCTGAAGAGCCTACGCGGCAAGCGAGATCTCCCGCTCCCCCGCAAACACGGCAACATCCCGCTGTAGCCGGTGCGGATCAGGTCTCAGGTGCCGGTCTGCCCGTCGACGAGCTCACGTACGACGTCGAGGTGGCCGTTGTGGCGGGACGTCTCCTCGATGAGGTGGAGGACCACCCAGCGCAGGTCGACGTGGCGGCCGTCCCTGATGGGACGCTTGGCTGTTGAGTCCAGGTCGTGGTCGAACACCAGGCGACGGTAGCGGGCACTCTGCTCCTCGTACTCGGCGAGCAGCTGGGGCAACGGGATGTCGACGGCAGTCCGCATCTCCGGGTCGGGGTCGTCGTCGGTTGCCCCGGCGAGCGGCCCCACTTGCTCCTCGCCCAGGAACATCACTTGGAACCAGTAGAACTCGACCCACCGCAGATGGCTGATCAGCCCGCACAACGTCATCAGCGGTGAAGTCGGGAGCGGGGCCTTGCGGGCGTCTTCGGCGGACACGCCCTCGCACTTGGCTCGTGCGGTGTCGCGCGCGTAGTCGAGGAAGGTGGCCAGTTGCGCACGCTCGTCCCACGTGGGAGGCGTGTCAGTTCGTTGCGGCATCGCGGGGAGTTTTCCCCAGTTCGTAACGGGTGTCGACGCAATTACTCCAGGCGGGCCTGGTGTTCCCCCAGCCTTGGCGGCGGACGGTGGCCGGGCTCGTAGCCGGTGATCCGGACCGGGCTGCCGATCAGCCGGAAGTCCCCGGCGGTCACGATGGTCCCGGGCGCCGCGGCCAGTGCCTCGGGCAGTGTTCGCACCGCCGCGGCCGCGACGCCCAGTGGGCGCAGCCGGGACTCCCAGGATTCGGCGGTGTCGGCGGCGAGGGCCTTGGTCACCACGGCGAGTACCTCGTCCCGCCGCGCGACGCGTTCGGTCATCGTCTCGAAACCGTCGATGCCCGCCTCGGTGGCGAAGGACTTCCAGAAACCGTCGTGCGTGACGAACAGCGCCAGATGTCCCTCGGCGGTCGGGAAGAGCTGGGCGGGCACGTAGAACGAGTGCGCGCCGAACGGCAACCGGCGCGGTTCGGTGCCCTCGTTGAGGTAGGCCGAGGCCCGGTAGTTGAGCTGGGACAGCATCACGTCCCGCAACGACACCTCGACCTGGCCGCCCCGACCGGAGACGATCTGTGCCAGCAGGCCGAGCGCGGCAGCCAGCCCTGCGGAGTTGTCGGCCGCCGAGTACCCGGGCAGGGTCGGCGGTCCGTCGGGATCGCCGGTGAGCGCGGCGACCCCGGTGGCGGCCTGGACGACGTAGTCGAAGGCGGGCTCGTCGCCAGCGTCCAGTCCGTAGCCGGTGATCGCGACACACACGATCCGCTCGTTCCACCGCCGCAGCGAGTCGTAGGTGAGGCCGAAGCGGTGGATCACGGACGGCTTCAGGTTGACCAGCAACGCGTGCGACTCGGCCACCAGACCGCCCAGGCGCCGCCGACCGTCCTCGGTCCGCAGGTCCAGGCAGACGCTGCGCTTGTTCCGGTTGATACTGGCGAAATAGGCGTCGCTGACCTGCCGCGAGAGATCCCCGGTCGGCGGCTCGACCTTGATGACCTCGGCGCCAAGGTCGGCCAGCAGCATCGTGGCGTAGGGGCCCGCGAGGATGTGCCCCACCTCGAGCACGCGGATGCCCGCGAGCGGACCGGCGTTCACCTCGGCTCTCCGGTCAGCTTGCCGATCTCCGTCACGAGCACGTCCAGCGCCGTGCCGGTCGGGAAGACCGCCGCCGCGCCCGCTTCCTCGAGCAGACGCACGTCCCCCGGCGGGATCGTGCCACCGACGACCACGGCGATGTCCCCGGCTTCGGCGGCACGCAGCCCGTCGACGGTGCGGGTGGTCAACGACAGGTGCGCGCCGGAAAGGATGCTCAGGCCGACCACGGCGACGTCCTCCTGCAGCGCCGCCGCCACGATGTCCTCGACCCGCTGGCGGATCCCGGTGAAGATCACCTCGAAACCGGCGTCGCGCAGCGCGCGGGCGACGATCTTCGCGCCGCGGTCGTGGCCGTCGAGACCGGGCTTGGCGATCAGGACACGGGTCGGCATCAGTACACCACCGGCTGTCGGAACTCGCCCCAGACCTGCTTGAGCGCGGCCACCATCTCACCGAGGGTGCAGTAGGCGTTAGCGCAGTCGATCAGTGGTGCCATCAGGTTTCCAGTGCCCTCCGCGGTTCGCGACAGCGCGTCGAGACTGGTGCGCACGGCCGTGGCGTCGCGTTCCGCCTTCACGCGCGCCAGCCGCTTCAGCTGTAGTTCCCGGCCCTCGGCGTCGAGCTCGTAGGTCGTGATCTCGGGCGGTTCCTCGGCCGAGGCGAACCGGTTGACCCCGACCACCGGGCGCGTACCCGCCTCGACGGCCTGGTGCAGCCGGTACGCCTCGTCGGCGATCAGTCCCTGGAGGTAGCCGTCCTCGATGGCGTGGACCATCCCGCCGTGCGCGTCGAGGTCGGCCATGATCTCGACGATGCGTTCCTCGGTCGCGTCGGTGAGCGCCTCGACGAAGTAGGAGCCGCCGAGCGGGTCGACGACACGAGCCACCCCGGTCTCGTGCGCGAGGATCTGCTGTGTCCGCAGGGCGAGCGTCGCCGACTCCTCGCTGGGCAGGGCGAACGGCTCGTCCCAGGCGGCGGTGAACATCGACTGCACGCCGCCGAGCACGGACGCCATCGCCTCGTAGGCCACGCGGACGACGTTGTTCCTCGCCTGCGGCGCGTACAGCGAGGCCCCGCCGGCGACGCAGCCGAAGCGGAACATCGCCGCCTTGTCGGTCTTCGCGCCGTACCGCTCGCGGACGATCGTCGCCCAGCGCCGCCGGCCCGCCCGGTACTTGGCGATCTCCTCGAAGAAGTCGCCGTGGGTGTAGAAGAAGAACGAGACCTGCGGAGCGAACTCGTCGATCGTCAGCCTGCCGCGCTCCACCACGGTGTCGCAGTAGGTGACCCCGTCCGCGAGTGTGAAAGCCATCTCCTGCACCGCGTTCGCCCCGGCGTCCCGGAAATGCGCGCCCGCCACGGAGATCGCGTTGAACCTCGGCACCTCGGCCGCGCAGAACTCGATGGTGTCGGCGATCAGCCGCAGCGACGGCTCCGGCGGCCAGATCCAGGTGCCACGGGAGGCGTACTCCTTGAGAATGTCGTTCTGGATGGTGCCGGTCAGCTTCTCCCGGGGCACGCCCGCACGCTCGGCGGCGGCGACGTAGAACGCCAGCAGGATCGCGGCCGTGCCGTTGATCGTGAAGCTGGTGCTGATCGCATCCAGTGGGATGCCAGCGAACAGGATCTCCGCGTCGGCGAGCGTGTCCACCGCGACCCCGACCCGGCCGACCTCCTCGCTCACCTCCGGATCGTCGGAGTCGTAGCCGCACTGGGTGGGCAGGTCGAGCGCGACCGACAGGCCCGTGCCGCCCTGGTCCAGCAGGTAGCGGTACCGCCGGTTCGACTCCTCGGCCGTGCCGAAACCGGAGTACTGCCGGATCGTCCACGGCTTCTTCCGGTAGCCGCCGGCGAAGTTACCGCGCGTGAAAGGAAAAGTGCCCGGCTCCGGCGGATCGGACGCCCGGTCCGCCGGTCCGTAGACGGCCCGGACCGGGATGCCGGACGGGGTACGCGCGATGTCGTTCATCGATGGTTACTCCTTGCCCGGGCACCCGGATCCGGTTTCGTCTCACGCCATCGGGCTCGCGACGAACTGGGCGGCGTGGAGGCGGGCGTAGACGCCGCCGGCCTCGAGCAGCTCGGTGTGGGTGCCCTGTTCGACGATGCGGCCGGCCTCCATGACCAGGATCAGGTCGGCGTCGCGGATGGTGGACAGGCGGTGGGCGATGACGAAACTGGTTCGCCCATGGCGCAGGGCGGCCAGGCCCTGCTGGACGAGCATCTCGGTGCGGGTGTCCACCGCGCTGGTCGCCTCGTCGAGCACCAGGATGGCGGGTTCGACGAGGAACGCCCTGGCGATGGTGACCAGCTGGCGTTCCCCTGCCGAGAGGCCGCCGCCCTCGCCGTCGAGGACGGTGTCGTAGCCGTCGGGCAGGGTGCGGATCAGACGGTCGGCGTGCACGGCGGTCGCGGCGGCGACGATCTGCTCGCGGGTGGCGTCCGGTCGGCCGTAGGCGATGTTGTCGGCGATGGTGCCTTCGCACAGCCAGGTGTCCTGGAGCACCATGCCGATCCGGCGACGCAGGTCGTCGCGGGCCATGTCGGCGATGTCCACACCGTCGAGGGTGATCGTGCCGGTGTCCGCGTCGTAGAACCGCAGCAGCAGGTTGACCAGGGTGGTCTTGCCGGCGCCGGTGGGTCCGACGATCGCCACGGTCTGTCCCGGTTGGACAGTGAGGGACAGGTGGTCGATCACGGGTTGGTCGGGCTTGTAGCGGAAGGACACGTCGGTGAAGACGACCTTGCCGGTGACGGTGTCCTGGCGTCGCGGTTGGGCCGGGTCGGGCCGCTGCGGGTCGGCGTCGTGCAGTTCGAAGACCCGTTCGGCCGAGGCGATCGCGGACTGTATCTGACCGGCCATCGTCGCGAACAGCGTGATCGGCTGGTTGAACCGCAGGACGTACTGGAGGAACGCCTGGATGTCGCCGATGGACAGTGCGCCGGCCGCGACACGCAACCCGCCGACCACCGCGACCAGCACGTAGCCGAGGTTGCCGAGGAAGGTCAGTGCCGGCGCCATCAGCCCGGAGCGGAACTGGGCGGCGGCGGCGGTCGTGCGCAGCTCGTCGTTGTGCGCGGTGAAGGTCTGCCGTGCCTGGCCCCAGCGCCCGAACGAGGTGACCAGGTCGTGCCCGGTGTAGACGTCCTCCAGGTGACCGCTGAGCGCTCCGGTGGCCTTCCACTGGCGGGCGAACTGGGGTTTGGCGCGGCGGCCGATCACCTTGGCGGTCCACACGGTCACCGGGATGATGACCACCGCGACCGCGGTCAGCAGCAGCGAGATGCGCAGCATCATCACCAGCGAGCCGATGAACATGAACACCGAGGCCAGGATCTGGTTGGCCGTCTGCTGCACGGACTGCGCGACGTTGTCGATGTCGTTGGTGGTGCGGGACAGCAGATCACCGCGGGGTCGAGTGTCGAAATAGGACAGTGACAGCCGGGACAGCACCAGGTCGGTGCGTTCACGCAGCCGGAACGCCATCCGTTGCACCACGGTGGTGGTCAGCCGCCCCCGGACGACCGTGGACACCGCGAACACCGCGGTCAGCACGCCGGCCAGCACCAGGAACCGGCTGACCGCACCGAAATCGACGCCGCCCTGGCGGATACCGTTCACGATGACGTCGGTGGCACGCCCGAGCAGCTGCGGAATCGTCACCAAGGCGCCGGTGCCGACGATGCCCAGGACGACCATGACGGCGATCCGCGCCCAGTCCTGGCGCATCATGCCGAGCAGTCGCAGTGCGGTGTCACGGAAACTGACCGAGGGCGCGGGAGCCTGTGGTGCGCTCATCAGGCCGGCACCTGCGAGTCGACGATCTGCGCGTAGGTGGGACTGGTGGCCAGCAGCTCCTCATGGGTGCCGACGGCCTCGACCACGCCGGCCTCGAGCACCACGATCGTCTCCGCGGTGCGAATGGTGGACACCCGCTGAGCGACGATCACCTGGGTGGCGCCGGCGATCTCGGTGGCCAGCGCGGCGCGCAACGCCACCTCGGTGGCGTTGTCCAGCGCGGAGAAGGCGTCGTCGAAAAGGTAGATCCGCGGCCGCGCCAGCAGGACCCTGGCGATCGCCAGCCGCTGCCGCTGACCGCCGGACACCGTGCCGCCGCCCTGCCCGATCACCGTGTCCAGCCCGTCGGGCATGGCGCGGACGAACTCGGCGGCCTGGGCGACCTCCAGCGCGTGCCACAACCGCTCGTCGACGGCGGACGGGTCGCCGTAGCGCAGGTTGTCGGCGACGGTTCCGGCGAACAGGTAGGCGCGCTGGGGCACCAGCCCGACCTGTTCGGTCACGTCGCGCCGCACCAGGTCCCGCACGTCGGCGCCGTCGATGCGCACCGCGCCGTCGTCGACGTCCAGCAGCCGGGCGATGAGATTGACCAGGGTCGTCTTGCCGCTGCCGGTCGAGCCGATGATCGCGGTGGTCCGGCCGGGGCGGGCGGACAGGCTCACTCGGCGCAGGGCGGGGTACTCGGCACCCGGATAGCCGAACGTGACGTCGGCGACCTCCAGGTTCCCCCGCCAGTTCTCGACGCGGGTGGGCGCGGCAGGCTCACCCACACCCGGCTCCGTGTCCAGCACCTCGGCGATTCGGCCGGCGCTGACCCTGGCCCGTGGCGTCAGCATGAACACACCGGTCGCCGCCGTGACCGCGCCCAGGATCAGGGTCAGATAGGTCAGGAACGCGATCAGCGCGCCCAGCCGGAGCTCGCCTGCCACGATCCTGGGCCCACCGATCGCCAGCACCGCGATCGACGCCAGGTTGGAGACCACCAGCGACGCGGCGCCGAAGTACGCCTGCACCCGGCCCAGTCGGATGCCCACCGCCATCAGGTCGGTGTTCGCCTCGGCGAACCGGCGCCGCTCGTGCGTGTCGCGGACGAACGCCCGGATCACGCGGATACCGGTGATCTGCTCGCGCATCACCCGGTTGACCACGTCCACAAACCGTTGCAGCAGCTGTGACGCCGGCACCATCTGCCTGACGAGCACCCAGATCGTCACCACCATGACCGGCACCGCCACCAGCAGCGCCAGCGAGGACGTCACGTCCTGCCGCATGGCCAGCACGATCCCGCCGGTCGCCAGGAACGGCGAGGTCAGCAGCAGGGTCAGCACGGTGAACACCAGCAACTGCACCTGCTGGACGTCGTTGGTGCTGCGGGTCAGCAACGACGAGGCGCCGAACCGGCCCATCTCCCGGCCGGAGAAGCCCGACACCCGGTCGAACAGCGCGGCCCGCAGGTCCGCACCCAGTCCCATCGCGACCCGCGCACCCAGATACACCGCGACGGCAGTGCACCCGACCTGTGCCAGCGTGGCCGCCAGCATGATCCCACCATGTCCGAGGACGTAGCCGGTGTTGCCGGTGAGCACACCGAAGTCGACCACGTCGGCGTTGAGCGTCGGCAGATACAGCATCGCCAGCGCCTGCCCGGCCTGGAGCACCACGATCGCGATGACCAACCGGCGGTAGGGACCCAACCGGGGACGCAGCAGGGACAGCACCGAGGGTGGCGGAGAGGTTTCGGTGGGTGACGTCATGACGCGACAATAGAGAGGTTCACCGGCCGAGGACTCATCGCGGAACACCACCACCGCCGGTCGGCGGGGCGGGATCCGGCGGTGTGGGAAAGCCTTCGCGTCGCAGTCCGTCGAGGACGACGTCGATCGCCGTGTCGAGCTGCGGATCGCGTCCCGCGACCCAGTCCTGAGGCGCGATGTCCACCTCGATGTCGGGCGTCACGCCGTGGTTGTCCAGCCAGCCGGGCCCGTCCCACCATTTCGACACCGTCGGCTGGGAGACCCGCGAACCGTCCAGCAGCGCCTGGTCGGGTGGGATCGAGCCGGTCATCGAGCCGTGCGTCCGGCGGCCCACGAGCGTCGCGGCACCCCGCACCCGCAGCGACACGACGAGGTTTTCCGGGCCACAGGTGGAGAACTCGTCGATGAGCACCGCCACCGGACCGCGCACCGTGTCGTACGGCCAGGTGTACGGCTCGGCGAACCGCGGCTGGTGCCAACCCGTGACCCGCCGGGTGAGCAGGTCAAGGAGGGGATGGAGATCACCGCCGTGGTTGCCCCGCAGGTCCAGGATCAGCCCGGTCCGCTCGAGCTCCACGCTCAGATCGCGGTTGAGGTCCGCCCATCCGGTGGCCACCATGTCGATGATCCGCAGGTATCCGACGCGCCCGTCGGTTCGCGCGGCCACCCTGGCGCGGCGGCGCACTGTCAGGTCGTGGTGACGCAGCCGTGGCTCGTGTGGCGTCGGCACGACGACGAGGCCGAACTCGGCACCGTCCCGGCGCAGTGTCAGCTTGACCTGTTGACCGGCCTTTCCCGCGAGCTGCGGCATCGGTCCGCGGTCCGGGTCGACGGGCACACCGTCCACGGCGCTGACGACGTCCCCGGGACGTGCCGTCATGCCGGGTCCGGCCAGCGGTGTGCGGTGCATGCTCGAGGAGATGTCACCGCTCAGCAGCCGGTCGATCCGCCAACCGCCCTCCGCCGTGGCAACGAGATCCGCGCCGAGGTAGCCCGGCGGCGGCGCGGGCTTTCCTTGGCCGCCAAGGAAGAACACGCCGACGTGCGACACGCTCAGCTCGCCGTGCATCTCCATGATGACGTCGAACAGGTCGTGGGCGCAGCCGACCCGGTCCAGCAGCTGCCGGTACCGCGCGCCGATCGCCGGCCAGTCGACGCCGTCGATGTCCGCGCGCCAGTACCGGTCCCGCATCAGCCGCCAGGACTCGTCGAACATCTGCCGCCACTCGGTCGACGGGTCCGCCTCCACCTGGATCGCGTCCAGGTCCACGACGTGTTCGGTCCCGGCGTCGCCGGTGGGCCTGATGTGCACGGCGCCGCCGGCCCGATAGGCCAGGTGGCCGCCGTTCGAGGCGACCGTGTAGGCGCCGAGCGCCTTCGCCAGCAGCGTCGGGCGGCTCGCGTCGGTGAGCAGGTAGCCCACCAGCCTCGGCATCGGGGCGGGTCCGGGCGCATGCCTGGCGGCCTCGCCGAGCAGCCCACCGGAGGGCCGGTCCAACCAGGCCACGCCGCCCTCGATCGCGACCAGGGACTCGTAGGCTCCCGCCTCGACCGGAAAGGGCACCACACGACCGGGCAGGCCGTCGAGGTCCACCGGCCGCGTCTCGCCGCCGGTCTCGTCGACCGGCGACAGGTCCTCCTCCAGCCAGCCGCCGTAGCTCGCGTCGAACGGCGAGGCCGACCGCCCGTCGAGCGGTACCAGATGTGGCCGCACACCCGGAGCGAAACCCATTTGCTGCAGCTGCCCGTTGAGTGCCGGGCCCGTCGGGTCGAGCGTGCTCCCGGACAGGAAGGCGAGGTATCTCCCGTCCAGGGTGAAGACCGGTGAACGGTCGTCGAACTGACCGCGGGTGACATCCACGACATTGCCGTCCGCCAGCCGGGCGAGCCGGATCTGGCTGCGGCCACGGGACATCCACGGCTGCGCCCAGGCGAGGAGGTCGGAGCCGCGCGAGAAGGTGAGGCCCGTGCAGGGACCGTGGTCGGTCGCGACCAGTTCGGTCAGCGCGCCGGTGGCCAGGTCCACGGTCAGCAGCCGCGAATCGGTGGCGATCGCGGCGGTACGTGCGTCGGGTGCGACGACCAGCTCTCTGGCCCGGCCCAGCTTTCCGTGAGCCAGCCGCCTTGCTGGGGAACCGTCCTGGGCCAGGACGTCGATCCCTTCTTCGCCGCCCCGGTCGCTGACGCAGACGACGGTCGTGGCGTCGGCGGTGGCGACGGGGAGCCGCGCCCGCGCCCCCGGAACGTCGAACACCACACGGGGTTCGCCACCCGCCGCCGGCAGCAGGTGCAGCGTGCCGCGCACCTCGGCGACGAGTTGCCTCCCCGTCGGGTCGAGCACGAAGCCGCCCGTCGCCCGCGCGCCGAACCAGGTGCGCGGCAGCCGGCCCCGGCCGGGATCGGCCAGCCGGATACGCAGTTGCACCGGCTGATCGTCACCCGGGGCAAGCAGGAGAAGTCGGCCGGCCTGTTCGTAGACCACGCGGGTGCCATCAGATGTTGCGTTGCGCGCGTAGAACGGGCCCAGGTCGCCGTGCCGGCGCAGGTCCGAACCGTCGACCGCCGCGGAGTACAGGGCGCCGACTCCCTCGTGGTCGGAGAGGAACGCAATCCGAGAGCCGGCCCACACCGGGTTGGTCACGTTCCCGTCGAGCGACCGCAGCACCGGCTCGAAGGTGTCACCGTCCGGCGAGTACCACACCCTGCCGGCGCAACCACCTCGATAGCGCTTCCAGTAGGCGGGCTCGAAAACGGTCATGGTGCCAAGAAGTTGGGCACCGTCGCCGCGCACCGCGAGGTCCGCGGCGGGCGCGCACGGCAGCTCACGCGGCGGCCCCGCGACGGGAACGGCGAACATCCAGGCGCGCCGGTCGGCCGCGTGGCCGTAGCCGGACCGGACCAGCACCTCCGTGTCGGAAAGCCAACCGCAGGTCCCGGTGTTCCGGTCGGCCCAGTACGTCAGCTGCTCGGGTTGGCCGCCGTCGAGATCGGTGTACCAGACCTCGCGCGCCCCGCCACGCAGCAGAACCGTGTTGCCGCCCACCACCGACGTCCACGCGATCCGGGTCGCCGACGGGTTCAGCCGGGGCAACGAGGGACGTGCGCCGTCCTGAACGCCGTCGCCGACGACGCGCCGCGCCGTCGCGGTGCCCCCGAGCGCGTCGTCCAACGAGGCCAGCCACACGCAGTCCTCGGCGACGAAGGTGATCGTGTCACCGGCGAGGTGGGGTTGCCTCAGGTAGGCGTCAACAGTCACCTTCCGCACGCTAGGACAAGCATGATCGCTCGGGCATCCTTCAGGCTGGTAGACGTTGTCGGCGCTATCAGAGCGAGGGATGCCCACCCGGCCTTCCGTTCCCTACCGTTTTCAACCGTGGAACCGAGAACCTTTCCTCAGGATCGGACCTGTCCTCATCAGCCGCCGGAGGGCTACCGGGCGGTGACCGAGGACGGCCCGATCTCCCGCCTCAAGCTGTGGGACGGGCGCGAGGTCTGGGCGATCACCGGCCATGCCGAGGCTCGCCGGTTGCTGGTCGACTCCCGGCTCTCCACCGATCGCAGGAACCCGGCGTTCCCCGTGACGAGCGCCGCGGCCGCCAGCATCCGCAACCGCCTGACCCCGCCGCTGGTGGGAGTCGACGACCCGGTGCACAAGGTCCAGCGCGGGATGCTGATCCCCAGTTTCACGCACCGCCGGATCAACTCCCTTCGCCCGCACATCCAGGAGATCGCCGAGCGGGTGCTCGACGCGGTGGTCGAGAAGGGCGCTCCCGCGGAGCTGGTCGGCGCGTTCGCGCAGCCGCTGCCCTCCATGGTGATGTGCCACCTGCTGGGCGTGCCGTACGACGACCACGACTTCTTCGAGGAACGAACGACCAGGATGCTGTCCGGCCAGAACCCGGCCGAGTCATGGGGAGAACTCCGGGCGTACATGCTCGACCTGGTCGGGGAGAACCAGCACAGGCTCGGCGAGGGGCTGTTCGGCGACCTCGTCGCGGCCCCCGATGGCAAGGTGGACCGCGGCGACCTGGTCGACCTGGCGATGGTGATCCTGGCCGCGGGCCACGAGACCACGGCCAGCATGCTCTCGCTCGGCATCTTCACGCTGCTGCGCCACCCCGAGCGGCTCGCCGAGGTTCGGGCGGACCCGTCGCTGTGGCCGGCCGTCGTCGAGGAACTGTTGCGGTACCTGTCCATCACCGACGGCTTCACGCGGGTGGCCACGGCGGACATCGAGATCGCGGACATCACCATCCGCAAGGACGACGGCATCATCTTCCTGACGTCCGTGATCAACCGCGACGAGGACGTCCGCGAACGGCCGGACTCCCTTGACTGGCACCGCGCCACCCAGAACCACATCGCGTTCGGGTTCGGCATCCACCAGTGCCTCGGGCAGAACCTGGCTCGCGTCATACTGCGCATCGCTCTGCACAGCCTTTTCGAGCGGCTGCCCGACCTGCGTCTCGCGGCCGCGCCCGAGGACGTTCCCTTCAAGCCGGGTATCGCCATCCAGGGCATGATCGAGCTGCCTGTCACCTGGTAGGGACGGTTTCTCCGTGACGGACGCTGACATCGTCGTCGTCGGCAACGGGCCGGTCGGCGCCACCCTGTCGGTTCTGCTCGCCCAGTGCGGCTGGCGGGTGTTCGTGCTCGAACGCCGTGCCCGGCCGTACCGGTTGCCTCGGGCGACCAGTTTCGACGGCGAGACGGCGCGGCTGCTGGCCGCCACCGGGATCGGGCCGGAACTGGCCGGGATCACCGTGCCCGCCAACGGATACCAGTGGCAGACCGCCGCCGGCGAGGCACTGCTGGACATCGAGTTCACCACGGCCGGCCCTTATGGCTGGCCGGACGCGAACACGATGCACCAGCCGGCGCTGGAGGAGTTGCTCGCGGCCAGGGCGGCGGAACTTCCTGGCATCACGGTGCTGCGTGGGCACGAGGTCGTGCGCATCGAGGACACCGACGAGCGGGTACGGGTGACCGCGACCACCGACGACGACATGACACGCGTGTTCTCCGCGCGATGGGTCGTGGGGTGCGACGGCGCCAACAGCTTCGTCCGCGACCACCTCGACGTTCCCGTCACCGACCTCGGGTTCTCCTACGAGTGGCTGCTCTGCGACGTCGAGCCGCGCGAGCCGCGCGAGTTCGTCCCCACCAACGTGCAGGTCTGCGATCCGGCGAGGCCGACGACGCTGGTGGGCAGCGGTCCCGGGCGACGGCGCTGGGAGTTCATGCGGCTCCCGGGCGAGAGCACCGCCGAGCTGAACCGGGACGAGACGGCGTGGCGGCTGCTGGCGCCGTTCGGGGTCACCCCGGACACCGCGAACCTGTTGCGCAGCACCACGTACATCTTCCAGGCCAGGTGGGCCGACCGGTGGCGGGTCGGCCACGTCCTGCTGGCCGGCGACGCGGCGCACCTCATGCCGCCCTTCGCCGGGCAGGGTATGTGCTCCGGCATCCGGGACGTCGTCAACCTGGCGTGGAAGCTCGACCTGACATTCCGGGGACTGGCCACGGAGTCTATTATGGACAGTTATGGCGAGGAGCGCCGCACGCAGGCCAGGGAGTCGATCCTGGCGTCTGTCCAGTTGGGACGGGTGATCTGCGTGACGGACCCGGTGGCCGCCGAGGAACGGGACGCGACGGTGCTGGCCAACCGCCGCGGCAAACCGCCCACCCGGCCGGAACCGGCGAAACCACTCACCACCGGGTTGCTGCACCGGCGGCCACCCGCCGGCGCGGTCGTGCCGCAGGGACGGGTGCGCTCGCACGACGACACCGGGCTGTTCGACGACGTCGTCGGCCGTGGTTTCGTGCTGCTGACCACCGACGACCCGCACACCACACTCGACGAGGACCGGCTGGCATTCCTCGCCGGACTCGGCACCCATGTGGTGCGACTGCGACCACCCGGCAGCACCGAGGACGGCGTTGTGGACACTGATGACGTCTATCTGCCTTACCTGGCACGGTTCGGCGCCACGTCCCTGCTCGTCCGGCCGGACTACCACGTCTACGGCGCCGCGAACGATCCCGGGAGCGCCAAGGAACTGGTCGACGACCTGCGGGACCGGTTGGCCGCCGGCTGACGGGTACTGGTCACGACGCGATCAGGCGGGCGAGCGACACCGCGCCACGCAACGACGAAAGGCCGCCCAGCGCGGCCGGTTCCGCCAGCAGTGGCGGTTGACCAGGACGGGCCAGCTCGGCGAGGTGCTCCGACACCCACCCGACGATCTCCGGGATGCCAGCCGCGAAACCGCCGCCGATCACCGCGCGCTTCGGATGGACGAGCTCCCGCACCCCGGTCACCGCGGCGGCCAGCGCCCGGGCCGTCCGGTCGACCGCGCTCACGGCCCACGGCTGCTCGTGGCGCAGTGCACGCCGAAGGTCGTCGAACGTGACGGCCGCTCCGCGCAGAAGAGCCGCACGGTCCAATGTGGCCGGTCCGGAGGCGATCGCCTGGAGGCAGCCCTGCCGACCGCACACGCAGAGCGTGCCGTCCAGCTCGACGACCACGTGCCCGATCTCGAAGGAGCCGCGGTAGAGCCCGGGGCACGGCGTGCCGTTCAGGACGAGACCGCCGCCGACGCCGGTGCCCACACCGACGTAGAGCAGATCGTCGCAGCCCGAGTCCCTGGCCTCGGCGAGCGCGCCGAGGTCGCCGTCGTCCGCCCAGGCGACGGCCGATTCGCCGAACAGCGCACGCAGCGAACCGTCCAGGTCGGTCCCGGCCCACTCCGGCCTGCTGGGCCATGCGGTGATCCGGCCATCCGGTCCGACCGTGCCGGGCATCGCGACACCCACCGAGCGAAGCGGCGCACCGAGCCTCGTGCGCAGCTCGGCCACGTGGTCGGCGAGTTGGGCGAGATCGCGGGCGGCGCTGTGCCGCGGCGCCCATTCGAACGTGGCCTCGTCGACGCACCCGGCGTCGGTCTCGACCCGAAGGGCGACCTTGGTGCCACCGATGTCGATGCCGAGGTAGTGCGACACGCGCGTCAGTGGACGGGCACGGTCGGGCAGAGCGCGAGGAGGTCGGCCGGACGGCGCAGCACCACGTCGGGGCCGGCGGCAAGCAGCTCGTCGACGTCGTCGGGTGGCGCCCACAGCGCGGCGGCCGAGGCGACGCCGGCGCCCTGGGCGCTGGCCAGGTCGGTCGGGGCGTCGCCGACCATGACGGCCTGCTCGGCCGGCACGTCCAGCAGATCCAACGCATGCCGCACGATGTCCGGGGCCGGCTTGGGCCTGGCGACCTCGTCGGAGCCGATCACGTGCTCGAAGAACGGGAGCAGACCAAGCTCGTCGAGCAGGGAGCGCGCCCTCGACCCGGTCTTGCCGGTGGCGATCGCGAGCCGCAGGCCGCGCACCCGCAGCGTCACGAGCAGCTCGACGATGCCGTCGAAGACCGGCACCTTGGGCGCGAGCCGGTAGCTCTCGCGGACGAACGGCTCCTCCATCTCCAGCGGTAGGCCCATGATCCGCATGATGTCCGGGAAGTAGCGCCCCATGTGCCGCCGGTACTCCTCGAACGGCGCGGGCCCGTCGCCGACGACTTCGGCGTAGGCGACGGCGAAGGCCTCACCCATCACCGCGAAGCTGTCGACGACGACCCCGTCCAGGTCGAAGATGACGGCGTGTCTGACCGGCGCGAGCGTGTCCGGCCGTTCGACGCTCGGGACTGCCATGGGCACCTCTCTACTGGTAGGCGGGCACCGCGCGGCGGGCACGCGCCGAGCGGGCCGACGCGTAGAAGTTCTCGATCATGCGGACGATCGGGCGGGCCTCGGCGATGGCCCTGCCACGGTTGTCCGGGTCGGCCAGCATCGCCGCGAGGCCGTCCAGCTGTCGGGTGTACTCGACGCCGATCGGCTCGGCCGGCACCCGCAGCCGGGTGGTGGTGCCCTCGCGGGTCACCGTCAGCACAGGCTCGGGCTCCCGGTTGGGGCTGAAACCGAACGTGCACCGCAGTTCCGCGGTGCCGGCGCTGCCCTCGACCAGGATCGACGACACGTCCCGTGCCGCGTGGGACGCCCAGCTGGCCCGCACGGAGACCGAGACGCCGTCGTCGCGCACCAGGAACCCGCGGGCCGTGTCCTCCACGTCGGCGGCGTCCGCGCCGGGTTCGTCCTGCCGCCACGCCGCGCGCCAGGCGCCGACATTGACGAAGTCGTCCGACGTCACGCCGATCACCTGCGGGAAGCGGACGGGGCCGAGCAGGAACGCGAGGGTATCGAGCAGGTGCCACCCGAGGTCGAACAGCGCTCCCCCACCGGCCTTGTCGCGCTGGGTGAACCAGCCGCCGGCCCTCGGCACACCGCGGGCCCGGACCCAGCCGAGGTCGACGTGCCGGATGTCGCCCAGCTCCGGGAGGATCCGCCGCAACGCGGCGACGTCGCCGCGGTACCGGGCGGCGCTACCGGCCAGCAGCATCCCGCCGCTGCGTTCGGCCGCCGCGAGCGTGTCGGCCTCGGCGGCGGTCAGGCACACCGGTTTCTCCAGGAAGACGGAGATCCCGGTGGCGAGCAGAGCCCCGGCCACCTCGGCGTGCAGGTAGTTGGGCACGGCCACCACGGCCAGGTCGACGGTTCGGGGGGTGAGCGCGTCCACCGCCGCGTGCACGGGGATGCCCGTCGCCTCCCGGAACGCCGCACGCGAGGCCGGGTCGGCGTCGACGGCGGCGACCACCGCGAAGTCGGCGTGCTCACGCAACAGGGGTAACCACAGCTCCCGCCCCGCCCAGCCAAGCCCCACCAGGGCAACCCGGACGGTCATGCGGCGGCCACGCCGTCGGCGATGATTTCCGCGGTGGCGTGCATCTCCTGCTCCCCCGCCAGCAGTAGCCGGTGGTGCAGCCAGACGCAGTCCTGGCTGATGGCGTCGGTGTTGGGGCAGCGCTTCGCGATCGCGTCCTGGGTCTCGTCGGGCGCGCCGATCTCCCAGAAGGCCTTGGTGCGGTAGATCGCGCGGAACGCGGCGAACGCGGGCAGGCCGGCGTCGACGAGTCGGTCGACGAGGGCGTTGCGCCGCTCCTCGGTGATCCCGGGGATGCGGAACATCGCCATGTAGTGCGACCGGCGGTCGACACGCACGTCACCGCTCTGCGGGACGACGCCGTCGATGGCCCCGAGCAGCTGGGACAACAGGGTCCATCGCTCGTCGCGGAGCGCGATCTGCTCGTCGAGGCGGCGCAGTTGTGCCCGCAGCACGGACGCGGAGAACTCGTTGAGCCGCAGGTTGGAACCGGCGATCTGGTGGAGGTAACGGCGGTCGTCGCGAGGCCGGCCGCAGCTGTGGCGCAGGAACGCCGTCTCGTACATCTCCGTGTCGGGGAACGTCACGGCGCCGCCCTCGCCAGCGGTCATCAGCTTGCCGTTCTGGAAGCTGAACGTCGCGACGGTGCCCAGCTCGCCGACGCGCTTGCCCTGCCAGCGCGCACCGTGCGCGTGCGCGGCGTCCTGGAGAACCGCCACACCGGCGTCGGCGGAGAGCTTCGCGAGCGCGTCCATGTCCGCCATGAGCCCGGCCATGTGCACCGGCATGATCACCTTGGTGCGCGGGGTGATGGCGTCGGCGGCCGCGGCCACGTCGATGTTGTAGGTGTCCGGGTGGACGTCGACCGGGACCGCGACGGCGCCGAGCCGTTGGGCCGCCTGGGAGGAGGAGATGAAGGTGAAGGCCGGCACGATCACCTCGGTGCCCGGCCCGACGCCCATGCACTGGAGGGCGAGCTCCAACGCGTGGGTGCCGTTGGTGACCGCGAGCGCGTGCTCGGCGCCGTGGTGGTCGGCGAACTCACGCTCGAACGAGTTCACCTCGTCCCCACCCATGCGCCACCACTGCCCCTGCTCCAGCGCGCGGATCAGACCGTCCCTTTCGGACGTGTCGTACTGCGGCCAGCGGGGAAACTCTGGTGCCTGTCGCGCGTTCATGTCTCTCCGAATCTCCACGTTGGTCCGACTGAGAAAAGACGGAATGGGACGGCGACGGCCTCCCACTTCACGGTATGTCCGCGCCGGAAACGTCACATCCCTCGATCTGGTAGTCGTCACCCAGGCCGAAGAACGCGCGGTACGAGTCCAGTTGTCCGTCGAGCATGTGTATTCCATAGTGGACACAGTGGCCGAGTACCGCCGCTTGCAGGAGAAGTCGGGTTTCGCGGGGTTTCATGATGATGTCGGCCACCACGCTGCCCGGTGACAGTGCCTCCGGCCGGAATGGCAACGGATCGTCCGGGTTCAGCCCGAGTGGGGTGGCGTTCACGACGATGTCGGCGCCGTCCAGGTGCGGCTGCGCCGCGGTGACCGTGCGACCTGGCCAGTGCGCGTCGAGGCGCGCACGAAGCCCGTTCAGCTTCACGGTGTCCTGGTCACACACGGACAGCCGGTCGGCGCCGGCCGCCAGCAGCGCGGCCGCGATGGCACTTCCCGCGCCGCCCGCGCCGACGAGTGCGATCCGCCTGCCTTTCGGGTCGTGGCCGGCAGCCACGAGGCCGGTCACGAAGCCAAGGCCGTCGAAGTTCTCCGCGTACCAGCCGCCGTCGGCCTCCCGCCGCAGCGCGTTGGCACTTCCGGTGATCTCCACCATGGGGCTGCACCGGTCGGCGAGCCCGACGACGGCCGCCTTGTGGGGCACCGTGACGAAGATGCCGTCGACATTGCCGACGCACCGCAACCCGCCGACGATCCGTTCGAGGTGTTCCGGCTTGGCGTGCACGGGAACCAGCACGGCGTCGATGCCCAGCCGTGTGAAGAGCGGGTTCATCAGCGCAGGCGACTGCACCTGTGTCACGGGGTCGCCGAGGACGACGTACAGGCGAGTGGTGCCACTGATGCGCGGGATGTCATTCATGTCAACAGTTCCGCGACGACATGGGCCAGTTCGATCGACTGGTCGGTGTTGAGGCGGGGGTCGCAGGCGGTCCGGTAGCGGGCGGGCAGGTCCGCCTCGGTGATGCCGGCGGCACCGCCGAGGCATTCCGTCACGTCCTCGCCGGTCATCTCGATGTGGATGCCGCCGGGGTGCGTGCCGAGCCGCCGGTGCACCTCGAAGAAACCGGCGATCTCGTCGACCACGTGGTCGAAGTGGCGGGTCTTGAACCCGTTTCCCGACGGCCGGGTATTGCCGTGCATCGGGTCGCACTGCCAGACCACCTCGTGCCCGGAGGCGTTGACCTTCTCGACGATCGGCGGAAGGAGGTGGCGGACGAGGCCGTGCCCCATGCGGCTCACCAGCGTCAGCCTTCCCGGTGTGCCGTGCGGGTCGAGGCGCCGCACGTACTCGACGGCCTGCTCCGGGGTCACGCCAGGACCGATCTTCAGGCCGATCGGGTTGGACAACAGCTCCGCGAACGCGACATGTGCCCCGTCGAGCTGACGGGTGCGGTCGCCGATCCACAGAAAGTGCGCCAGGCCGCTCGACAACCGGGGCTCCGGGCCGCCGGCGTCCACCCACAGCACGGTCCGCTCGTAGTCCAACAGGAGCATCTCGTGGCTGACGTAGACCTCACCGGCACAGAGCTTTCGGACCAGGTCCATCGCGCCGGCCGCGTTGGCGTGGGCACGCGGCATCCGGTGCGGGTCGGGCGTCCTGGCGGCGGGGGTGCGTTCCGCGGAGTTGACGATGTCGCCACGGTAGACCGGCAGCCCCAGCCCGTCGACGATGTTGGACCGGGGTTTGGCGTACTGCCCGGCCATGCGCCCGACCTTGACCACCGGCATGCCGGACGCGTGCGCGAGCACGTCGGCCATGCGCAGCAGGATCCGCAGGTTGGCCCGCAGGTGCGGCTCTGTGTTGTCAGCGAAGGTCTCGGCACAGTCGCCGCCCTGCAGCAGGAACGCCTCGCCGCGGGCGACCGACGCGAGCCGGTCGGACAGTCGAACCGTCTCGTCCGGCGTCACGATCGGGTCCGCGTGGTGCAGCTGCCTGGTGACAGCGCGCGCCTGCTCCGGGTCCGGCCAGCAGGGCTGCTGTGCGGCGGGCCGCGCCAGCGCCTCGTTGAGCCTGCGGGCCAAGAACCGGTCCACTGACCGGGAACGGTCCACGGTGTCGGCCGGCCGGGGCAGGAACCGCCTCATATCAGGGCCACATCCATCGTGGCGGCTCCGACGAGCTCGTCCAGGCGCGCACGCGGCATCTCGTCGAGGACGCGCGCGACGACGTCCTCCGGCACGTCGCTCACCAGCTCCGCACCAGCGGGCCCGTCCAGGACGAAGCCGAGTCCGGTGATCGCCTTCTTGTCCCGGTGCATCTGACGGACGAGGACCGCGGGGTCGACGCCGGCGGGCAGGGCGATGGGCAGCCCGTAGTGGCGGACGACATCCACATGTTCGTCCACTCTGGACTGATCGATGCGGCCAAGTGCACCGGCGAGCCGGCCAGCGAAGATTGTGCCGATGGCGACCGCCTCACCATGGCGCAGCGCGAAGTCGGTCGCGATCTCGAGCGCGTGGCCCAGCGTGTGGCCGTAGTTGAGCAGGTGCCGCATACCGGAGTCGCGTTCGTCCACCGCCACGATGCCCGCCTTGAGCGTCACGCTGGCGGCGATCTGCTCCGGGAGCGACAACCCGCGCAGGTCCGGCGCGCCGATGAAGTGACAGCGGGCGATCTCGCCGAGTCCGTTCAGCAGTTCCCGCCGTGGCAGGGTCGACAGGTAGTCCGTGTCGCACAGCACCGCGCTGGGCTGCCAGAACGCGCCCACCAGGTTCTTGCCCGCCGGCAGGTTCACCGCCGTCTTCCCGCCGACGCTCGCGTCCACCTGGGCGAGCAGCGACGTGGGCAGGTGGATCACGGCAACACCCCGGTGGTACAGCGCGGCCGCCAGGCCGACCACGTCGGTGGTCGTCCCGCCGCCGCAGGAAACGACGACGTCCGACCTGGTGAGCCCGAACCGCACGAACTCACCGCACAGTGCCTCCACTGTGGACATTGTCTTGTCCTGCTCGCCGTCCCTGGCGGGCAGCAGCAGGGTGTCCACACCCGTGTCGGGCACCCATTCCTTCGGGCGGGCCGACACGACGACCGCCCGTCTGGCGCCCAGCCGTCGAATCACCTCGGCGAGCGACGTGCGTACTCCCGGCCCGACGAGCACGTCGTAGGAACGATCCCCGAGGCGCACCGGAACCGCCGTGCTCACGGCGTCCTCTCCGTGGTGTCCGGCGAGTTGCGGTAGGTGTGCTCCAGTTCCTCGATCTCCTCGGCCTTCGCCGCCGGTTCGCCGCCGTAGAAGGCGCACATGAACCGGACGTGCCCCTCGTACCCGGCCCGGTAGAGCTCGGCGAACCACCTGAACAGACGGTTCTCGTTCTCCATCGTTTCCCTTCTGGTTCCGACCGAGCGCGGGCTCAGCCGAGGTCGCCGGAGAGGATGCGGGACAGCAGCATCCGATGCTCGTCGTCGTCGGTGATCGTGCGCACCTGCTCGCGGCCGTTCCGGACGGTGAGATACCGGCGCTGTCTCATGAGGACCTGACCGTTCTCGACCGCCCGGCCGCACAGGATTTCCTGGGTGTCGTCCCGTTCCGGGTCCGCGAGGATCTCCCGGAAGTTGTCCTCCAGTTCCTTCCAGTCGCTCCACTGGCGGGGTTTCGTCGTGAAGGTGTAGATGAGGCCCCAGCGGGTGGCCGGTCCCCTGCGTTGCAGCGCGAAGCCGTTCTCGTGGTCGACCAGCCGGAACTGGCTCCCGTGCTGGGACTGCACCGTGTCGGCGACCAGCAACGGCTCGACGTAGGTCGGGCCCGGGTAGCCGACGTCCACGAGCCAGTCCTCGCCGTCGAGGCGGACACGGTTGAACATGTGCTCGATGTCGGTCCCGAACGCCTGGCCTTCCGCGGTGCTGCCGGCCAGCAACGTGACGTCATAACCCAACTCCTGGAGGAGCCGATGGAACAGCCGGTTCAGGTGGTAGCAGGCGCCGCCGCGCCCGTCGACGACGCTCGTCTCGAAGCTGGCGTCGTCGTCGAGGTCGACGATGTGCACACCGTCGGCGAGGTCGTAGGCGAGGCTGCTGTAGGGAATCGCCATGAGGTGGTTTCTCTGCAGTTTCCGCAATGTCGCGATGTCCACACCGGTCTCTCCCGCGCAGCCGATCCGCCGGAGGTAGTCGTCCACATCGAACACGTCACACCCTCTTTCAGACGGAGACCGGTACTGGGGCCTGTTCGCCGCACATCAGCTCGTGCAGGTGGGTGGCGAGCATTTCCGGTGTCGGGTAGGCGAAGACGAGATTGGGCGCGATCTTCCGTTCGGTGATGTCACGGAGCCGGTTGCGCAGTTCGATGGCGGTGAGCGAGTCGAAGCCGATCTCGAACAGCCCCTGGTCCGCGTCGATGTGGTGGGTCGCGCTGTAACCCAGAACGGCGGCCACCTGTGTCCGCACGAGGTCGAGCAGGATCTTCGCCTGTTCGTCGGCGGGCAGTCCGGCCAGCCGGTCGGACAGGCCGCGCTCGTCGCCGGTGCCCGCGGTGTGTGCCAGTTGCCGGCCTACCCGAACCAGGCCACGCAACATGTGCGGCACCTCGGCGCCGGCACGCACTCCACGCAGGTCCAGTTTGGCGGGCACCACCATCGCGTGCCCGGACCCGACGGCGGCGTCGAACAGTTCCATGCCTTCCACCGCCGTCATCGGCAGCAGTCCTCCGCGCCGGTTCATCCGGGACCGGGCGAGGTCGTCGGTGCCGGCCGCCATGCCGGTGTTCTGCTCCCACAGGCCCCACGCCAGCGACAGCCCCGGAAGACCGGCCGCCCGGCGGTTCGCCATCAGCCCGTCCAGGAACGCGTTCGCGGCCGCGTAGCTGCCGCTGCCAGCACCCATGAACACGCCCGAAACCGAGGAGTAGACGACGAACGCGTCCAGGTTCGTGCCGCGGGTCAGCTCGTCCAGATGCCGGACCGCGTCCACCTTCGGCGCGAACACCTCCGCCAGCCGGTCCGGTGTCACCGTGCCGATCACCCCGGCGTCCGAGACACCGGCCGTGTGCACGACACCGGTCACCGGGTGCTCGTCGAGCAGCGCCGCAACCTGGTCGCGGTCGGACATGTCACAGGCCACGACCGACACCAACGCGCCTAGTCCGGTGAGGTCGGCGACCAGTTCCCGCGCGCCGTCGGCGGCCGGGCCTCGCCTGCTGGCCAACACCAGGCGCCGCACGCCGTGCCGGGTGACCAGATGCCGGGCGACGAGACCACCCAGCGAGCCGGTGCCGCCGGTGACCAGGACCGTCCCTTCTGGACCGAACACCGTCGGCACGCCGCCGGTGGCACGGGTGAGCCGGGGCACGGACAGCGCCGTGCCGCGGACGGCGACCTGCGGTTCGCCGCTGGCGAGCACCGAACCCAGCACCGGTTCGGCTCCGTCGCGGGTAGCCGGGTCGAGGTCGATCAGCACGATCCGGCCGGGGTTCTCGGCCTGGGCGGCACGAACCAGGCCCCACACCGCCGCGCCCGCGGGGTCGGTCACCGTGCCGTCACCGGCGGGCACCGCACCTCGCGTGGCGACCACCAGCCGCGACTCCTCCAGCCCGCCGCCGGCGAGCCAGCACTGGAGCGCGTCCAGCACGTGGGTGGTCAGGCCCAACACGTCGGTGCCGACGGCGTCCAGGACCGCTGCCGCCGGGGCGGCCCGCAGACCAGACAGGACGTCGTCGGCCAGGGTCGCCACCTGTTCGGCGTCGGCCACCGGCACCCACGACGGCGCGGGCTCTTCCTCGGCCGTGGGCAGCGCGGTCCAGTCCACCCGGTACAGCGAGTCGACGCGCCCGGTGCCCGACGCCGTTGCCAGCTGTTCGTTGGTCACCGGCCTGCCCACCAGCGAGTCCATGGTCACGACGAGACCGCCTGCCTCGTCCACGGCCTCGAGTGACATCGCGTCGGGCGCGGGTCGCGCGACACGCACCCGCAGCACCGCGGCGCCGGCCGCGTGCAACCGCAGTCCGTTCCACGCGAACGGCAACGAGAGTTCCTGCCCGTCCGGTTCGCCATCGGCCGCCGCGATCAGGATGGTCGAGTGGAGGGCCGCGTCCAGCAACGCCGGGTGGATGCCGAACCTGCCCGCTTCCTCGCGCGCGTCCTCGGGCAGAGCGACCTCGGCGAAGATCTCAGCGTTGTCGTCGCTCCCGCGCCGCCACACGGCCCGCACGGCCTGGAAGGTGGACCCGTATTCGTACCCGACCCGAGCGAGCGGTTCGTAGCTGATGTCGACCGGCTGCGCGCCGGGCGGCGGCCACGCGGTGAAGTCGAACCCGGCGCCGCCGCGACCCCGCTGAGCCGCGAGCATGCCGGTGGCGTGCCGGGTCCACGTGTCCTCGTCGCCGGCGTCTTCGCGCTGGGAGTACACGTCGACGGTGCGTGCGCCGTGCTCGTCGGGTCCGCCCAGTGCGACCTGGACACGGACCCCGCCACGCCGGGGCACCACCAGCGGCGCCTCGATCACGAGCTCGTCGAGAACCGAGCACCCGGCTTCGTCCCCGGCCCGCACGGCCAGTTCGACCAACCCGGTGCCGGGGACGATGACGACGCCCCGGACGGCGTGGTCGGCCAGCCAGGGGTGGGACCTCAGGGAGAGCCGTGAGGTGAACACGAGGCCGTCGGACCACGGCAGTCGCACGACCGCACCGAGCATCGGGTGGTCGGCGCCGGCCAGTCCCAGCGAGACGGCGTCGGTGGCCGACTCTGGTGTGTGGAGCCAGTAGTGCCGGTGGTCGAAGGCGTAGGTCGGGAGGTCCACCCGCTCTGCCGGGGCGGGCAGGACACCGGTCCAGTCCACCGCGACACCGCGGACGAACAGCTCGCTCATGGAGGTGAGCAGCCGACGGAGGCCGCCGTCGTCCCTCCGCAGCGACCCGACCACCAGGCTGTCGGTGATCTCGGAGAGGGGCTGCGCCAGCACCGGGTGCGCACTCACCTCCACGAACACGCCGTAGCCTTGGTCGACCAGCTCCCCGACCGCCGGTCCGAACCGCACCTGGTTGCGCAGGTTCCGGTACCAGTAGTCGCCGTCGACGACACCCGGGTCCTGGATCCACTCGCCGGTCACGGTGGAGTAGAAGGGAATGGCCGGTGCCCGAGCGGTGATCCCCGCGAGTGCTTCGGCGAGCGTGTCCTCGATGTCCTCGACGTGCCGGGTGTGCGAGGCGTAGT
Source organism: Actinophytocola sp. (assembly GCF_036378875.1). Lineage (GTDB taxonomy): Bacteria > Actinomycetota > Actinomycetes > Mycobacteriales > Pseudonocardiaceae > Actinophytocola. Next base: position 75,128 of record NZ_DASUVO010000054.1, on the reverse strand, counting down.
CCACCGCCACCCGCCGTACCCGAACACCGTCGCCGGACAACGCTTCCAGCGCCTCGTCTAGCGCCTCGGCATCACCGGCGATCACGCACGAGGTCGGACCGTTCACCGCCGCCACCTCAACGGGCCCGGCCAACCGCGCGAGCACGTCGTCCTCGGCAAGCGCGACAGAAGCCATACCACCGCGCCCGGACAGCTCCGCCGCGATCGCCTGACTGCGCAACGCAACCACCCTGGCGGCGTCCTCAAGAGACAGAGCACCAGCCACACATGCCGCAGCGATCTCTCCCTGCGAGTGTCCGAGCACCGCGTCCGGAACCACACCGACCGACGCCCACACCGCCGCCAACCCCACCATCACCGCGAAACAGGCGGGCTGGAGCACATCGACCCGGTCGAGCAGCTCGTGCTCAGCATCGCCACTCAGAACGTCCTCGAGAGACCATTCGACCCACGGCTCCAGCGCGGCAGCACATTCGGCGATCCGCTCAGCGAACACCGCGGATGTGTCCAGCAGCTCCCGGCCCATCCCGACCCACTGCGTACCCTGGCCCGGGAACACCCACACCAGCTTCCCCGGCGGACCCGAAGCAGGCATCCTGCCGGTCACCAGACCGGGTGCGTCCTCGCCGCGCGCCAGCGCCTTCAGCCCGGCCATGGCCTCGTCACGCGATCCCGCCACGACCACGGCACGCTCACCGAGCACGGCCCGGCCGGATGCCAGCGCGCCGGCCACACCCGTCAGCGACACGTCCCCTTCGACGAACGCCGCCAACCGACCTGCTTGTCCCGCCAACGAACCCGCGCTCCGCGCCGACACCACCAACGGCACCACACCGTCGGCCGGCGTCTCGCCGGGGACCGGCCGCGCCTCGTCCAGAGGCGCTTCCTCGATGATCAGGTGTGCGTTCGTCCCGCTGATCCCGAACGAGGACACCCCAGCCCGGCGCGGATGGCCGTTGCGCGGCCACTCCCGGGCCTCGGTCAGCAGCTCGACCGCACCGGCCGACCAGTCCACCTGGGTCGTGGGCGCGTCGACGTGCAGGGTGGGTGGCATGACGCCGTGCCGCAGCGCCTGCACCATCTTGATCACGCTCGCCACGCCCGCGGCCGACTGGGTGTGGCCGATGTTGGATTTCAGCGCCCCCAACCACAACGGGCGTTCCCGGCCCTGCCCGTAGGTCGCCAACAACGCCTGCGCCTCGATGGGATCACCCAGAGCCGTACCGGTGCCATGACCCTCCACGACGTCCACATCGGACGGAGAGAGACCCGCGCCGGCCAGGGCCCTGCGGATCACCCGCTGCTGCGACGGACCGTTCGGCGCCGTCAGACCGTTGGAGGCGCCGTCGGAGTTCACCGCGGAACCACGCAGCACCGCGAGAATCCGGTGCCCACGCTCCCGCGCCACCGACAACCGCTCCAGCACGACGATCCCGACGCCCTCGGCCCACCCCGTGCCGTCCGCGCCGTTCGCGTACGCCTTGCACCGACCGTCCCCGGCCAGGCCACGCTGCCGCGAGAACTCCACGAAGGTGCCTGGCGTGCCCATCACCGTCACGCCACCGGCCAGCGCCATCGAGCACTCGCCCTGCCGTAGCGCCTGCCCGGCCAGGTGCATCGCGACCAGCGAGGAGGAACAGGCCGTGTCGATCGTGACCGCCGGACCCTCGAAACCGAACACATAGGACACCCGACCGGACGCCACACTCGACGCCGCCGCCGTGCTCGCGTAGCCCTCCAGCTCCGATGGGGGCACACCCATCCCGTAGCCCTGGTTGGACACTCCGGCGAACACGCCGACATCGGTGCCCTTCAACGAGGAGGGGTCGATGCCGACGCGTTCCAGCGCCTCCCACGAGGCCTCCAGCAGCAACCGCTGCTGCGGGTCCATCGCGAGCGCCTCACGCGGCGAGATCCCGAAGAACCCCGCGTCGAACAGCCCCGCCCCGGGCAGGAAACCGCCTTGGCTGGTGTACGAGGTGCCCGAGCGATCGGGGTCGGCGTCGAACAGGCCGTCCAGGTCCCAGCCGCGGTCGTCGGGGAAGGGGGACAACCCCTCGCGGCCCTCGAACACCAGGCGCCACAGGTCGTCGGGATCCGCGACGCCGCCAGGCAGGCGGCACGCCATGCCGACGATCGCGATCGGTTCGTCCGCACGCGTGGACACCACCGGCGCGGCGGGCGTGCCGGCCACCGTGTCACCCAACTCGTCGCGCAGGTAGCGGGCGAGTGCCAGTGGTGTCGGATAGTCGAACACCAGGGTCGCGGGTAGTTTCAGGCCGGTCGTCTCCCGGAGCCGGTTGCGCAGCTCCACCGACGTCAGCGAGTCGAACCCTGCGTCGGAGAACACCGTGTCCGCGCGGACGCCCTCCGACCCGGTGTGGCCGAGCACGACCGCGACCTGCCCGCGCACGAGGTCCAGCAGCAGCGTCTCCTGCTCGGCCGCGGCGAGCCCGGCCAGCCGGCGCACCAGCCCGCTGTCACTCGCGGACGCCGCCCGTGCCTGCTGCCGACCCGCGCGCACCAGGCCGCGCAGCAGGTGCGGGACCTCCTTGCGTGCCGCGGCACCGATCCCGCGCAGGTCCAGCTTGACCGGCACCATGAGTGCCCGATCCGCCGCCACGGCGGCGTCGAACAGGTCCATGCCCTCGGCGGGCGCGATCGCCAGAACGCCGCCACGGCTCGCCCGCGCCTGGTCCGCGTCGCCGAGCTTCGCGGTCATGCCATCGGTCTGCTGCCACATGCCCCAGGCGAGCGACGTTCCCGGCAGGCCCGCCGCTCGACGGTTCGCGATCAGCGCGTCCAGGTAGGCGTTGGCGGCGGCGTAGTTGCCCTGGCCTGCGGACCCGAACACCCCCGCCCCTGCCGAGAACACGACGAAGGCGTCGAGGTCCATCTCGCGGGTCAGCTCGTCGAGGTGCCGCACAGCGTCGACCTTGGGCGCGAACACGGTCGCCAGTCGTTCCGGGGTCAGCGCCTCGATCACGCCGTCGTCCAGCACCCCCGCCGTGTGCACGACACTCGTCGGCCGGTGCGCGGCGAGCAGCGCCGCGACCTGGTCCCGATCGGACAGGTCGCACGCCACGACCGAGACCTCCGTGCCCTGCTCGTTGAGCGCGGCGACCACGTCGTCCATGCCCTGTCCCCGCCTGCTGGCGAGCACCAGCCGCCGAACACCGTGGCGGGCCACCAGGTGCCGGGCCACCAGAGCGCCCAGCGATCCAGCACCCGAGACCAGAACCGTCCCTTCCGGACCGAACCGAGGAGGCGAGGCCGGGGGCTTGACCCGGGCAAGCCGAGGCGCTGACAGCGCGGTGCCCCGGACGGCGACCTGCGGCTCGCCGCTCGCCAGCACCGAACCCAGCACGGTGTCCACACTGGACTCCGGATCGAGGTCAAGCAGCACGATCCGGTCCGGGTTCTCGGCCTGAGCGGAACGCACCAAGCCCCACACGGCGGCCGCGGCCGGGTCACTCACCACACCATCGCCGGCAGGCACCGCGCCCCGGGTCACGACCACGAGCCGCGACTCCACGGCACCCGCGAGGTATGCCTGCACAACGGCGAGCGCCCGCGACGTCACGTCCAGCGCGGTGTCCGCGCCGCCGACAGCCTCGAACACCCCGAGCCCGTAGACCAGCGCCGTCACGTCATCGGCGGTCGCCACTGGCATCCACAACGGCGCCGATTCCTCGTGAGTCGCCGGCAGTTCGGTCCAGTCCACCCGGAACAACGCGTCACGGGTCGGCGCGGCGTCGAGCTGCTCGGTGGACACCGGGCGGGACACCAGCGAGTCCACCGTCACCACGAGGCCGCCGGTCTCGTCCGACGCCTCCAGTGACACGGTGGTGGGTCCGCCGATCACCAGGCGCACCCGCAGTGCCGCGGCGCCGGCGGCGTGCAGCACCAGCCCGTTCCACGCGAACGGCAGCGCCGGCTGCCCGAGTTCCTCCTCGGGCGTGGCCGCGACGCCGAGCATGCCGGCGTGCAGCCCGGCGTCCAGCAGTGCGGGGTGGAGGCCGAACCCGCCGGCGTCCTCCCGGTGTTCGTCGGGCAGGGCGACCTCGGCGAAGACCTCGTCACCGCGCCGCCACACCGCGCGCAGGCCCTGGAACACCGGTCCGTACGCGTAGCCGCGCTCGGCCAGCTCGGGGTAGAAGTCCGCGATGTCGACCCGCTGAGCACCGGGTGGCGGCCAGGCGGTGAAGTCGTAGCCCGAGCCCCGCGCCGGCGGTGTCGCCGTCAGGGTCCCGGTGGCGTGCCGCGTCCACACCTCGTCGCTGTCGGCCTGGTCCTCACGCAGGGAGTACACGTCCACGGTGCGTGAGCCGGTCTCCCCCGGCGCACCCACCGCGACCTGCACCCGCACGCCGCCGTCCTCGGGCACGACGAGCGGCGCCTCGATCACGAGTTCCTCGAGCACCGGGCACCCGGCCTCGTCGCCGGCACGCACGGCCAGCTCCACCAGACCGGTGCCGGCGACGAGCACGACCCCGCCGATGGCGTGGTCGGCGAGCCAGGGGTGCGTCCTGGCCGACAGGCGCGACGTGAACACCAGCCCGTCGGAGTGTGGCAGCCGCACCACCGCGCCCAGCAGCGGATGGTCGGCCGCCGACTGCCCGAGCGACGTCACGTCGGTCGCCCTGCCGGTGGCGTTGAGCCAGAAGTGCTGGTGGTCGAAGGCGTAGGTCGGCAGGTCCACCCAGCCCGGCAAAGCTGGCAGCACGGCGCTCCAGTCAACGGACACGCCGCGCACGAACAGCTCGGCGACCGTGGCCAGCACGGTCCTTTCTTCCGAGCGGTCGTCGCGCAGGGCCGCGACACAGGTCACCCCGGCAGCGGAGCCTTCCTCGACAAGGCCGGTCAGGGCCGCGCCGGGACCCAGCTCCACGAACAACGTGCCGCCGCCGTGCGCCACCGCGGCCGCGATGCCCTGGGCGAACCGGACCGGCCGCCGCACATGGTCGGCCCAGTACCGCGGGTCGGCCAACTCACCGGGTTCGGCCAGGTTCCCCGTCACGTTGGAGATCACGGGGATCGTCGGCCGTCGCCACGTCACGTCGCTCAGCTCGGCGGCGAACTCGGCGAGCATCGGCTCCATCCGGGAGGAGTGGAAGGCGTGTGAGACCGCCAGCCGCTTCGTCTTGTGTCCCCGCTCCCGCAACCGGTCAGCCGCCGCGAGGACCGCGTCGTGATCGCCCGAGAGCACCACGGCGGCCGGGCCGTTGACCGCCGCGAGCTCCACGCCCTCACCCAGCAGTTCGGCGACCTCGTCCTCACCTGCCGCCACCGCGACCATCGCCCCGCCAGGCGGCAACGCCTGCATCAGCCGGCCCCGGGCCGCGACCACCCGCGCCGCGTCCTGCGAGGACAACACACCCGCCGCGTACGCGGCGGTGATCTCGCCGACCGAATGCCCGATCACCACATCCGGCCGCACGCCCCACGACTCCACCAGCCGGAACAGAGCGCTCTCCACCGCGAACAGCCCCGCCTGCGTGAACACCGTCAGGTCCAGGAGCTCCGCACCACCGGCCACCTCGCCCAACACCACGTCCCGCACCGAATGGTCGACCCACCCGGCCAGGAACGCGTCCAGGTGCGCACATGCCTCGTCGAACGCCTCCGCGAACACCGGATACCGCTCGTACAGCTCTCGGCCCATCCCGATCCGCTGCGAGCCCTGGCCCGGGAACACCCACACGGTCTTGCCCGGCGCTCCCGCACTGCCGGTCACCACACCGGGCGCGTGCTCTCCTCGAGCCAGTGCGGCCAACCCGGCGAGCGCCTCCGCGCTGTCCTCCGCCACCACCACGGCACGCTGACCGAGCACCGCACGGTGAGACGTCAACGCCCCGGCGACCCGCGCCAACGACACCTCGCCGGCGCCGGAGGAGAGAAGCGACCCCAGCCGTTCTGCCTGAGCCGCCAGGGAACCGGGGCTTCCCGCCGACACGACCAGCGGTGCAGCACCGACGAGCGCCGGCTCCTCGGAGATCGGCTCCTCCTGTGGCGCCTCCTCGAGGATCAGGTGCGCGTTCGTCCCACTGATCCCGAACGCGGACACCCCCGCCCTGCGTGGACGACCGTTCCTCGGCCACTCCCGTGCCTCGGTCAGCAGCGAGACCGCACCGGCCGACCAGTCCACCTGCGGGGTGGGTTCTTCGACGTGCAGGGTGGGTGGCATGACGCCGTGCCGGAGCGCCTGCACGATCTTGATCACACCGACCACACCCGCGGCCGCCTGTGTGTGCCCGACGTTGGACTTCACCGAGCCCAGCCACAACGGCCGTTCCGGATCCCGGCCCTGCCCGTAGGTGGCCAGCAACGCCTGGGCCTCGATCGGGTCACCCAGGGCGGTTCCGGTGCCGTGTGCCTCCACCATGTCCACATCGGACGGAACCAACCCGGCACCGGCCAGCGCCCTGCGGATCACCCGCTGCTGCGACGGACCGTTCGGCGCGGTCAACCCGTTCGACGCGCCATCCTGGTTCACCGCGCTGCCACGCAACACGGCCAGGACTCGGTGTCCGCGCTCCCGCGCCATCGACAACCGTTCCAGCACCAACACGCCGACACCCTCGGCCCAACCGGTGCCGTCCGCCGTCGAGGAGAACGCCTTGCTCCGTCCGTCAGGCGCCATGACCCGCTGCCGGGAGTAGGCCACGAAGGTGCCGGGGGTCGGCATCACCGTCGCGCCACCGGCAAGCGCCATCGAGCACTCGCCGGTCCGCAACGCCTGCGCGGCAAGATGAATCGCCACCAGCGACGACGAACACGCCGTGTCCACCGTCACCGCGGGACCCTCGAAACCGAACACATAGGACACCCGACCCGACGCAACACTCGACGCCCCGCCCGTGCCCGCGTAGCCCTCCAACTCCGGCGGGACCACATTGGCACCGGTCCCGTAGCCCTGGGTGAAGAGTCCGGAGAACACCCCGACATCGGTGCCCTTCAACGAGAACGGGTCGACGCCCGCGTCCTCCAGCGCCTCCCACGAGGTCTCCAGCAGCAACCGCTGCTGCGGGTCCATCATCACCGCCTCACGCGGCGAGATACCGAAGAGGCCGGCGTCGAAAAGCCCAGCCCCCTGAAGGAATCCACCCTGGCTGGCATACGTCGTGCCAGGATGGTCGGGGTCCGGATCGAACAGACCGTCCAGGTCCCAGCCACGGTCGGTGGGAAACTCGGTGAGCGCGTCGACCCCGTCGGCCACCAACGTCCACAAGTCCTCCGGCGAGGACGCCCCGCCCGGCAACCGGCACGCCATCCCCACGATGGCGAGCGGCTCGTCAGCGTGTCCCGAGCCCTGCTTGCGCAGGCTGTGCAACTCGGCCGTGACGCGCTTGAGGTACTTGAGGAGTTTCTCGTCCGTAGCCATTCTTCACAATCCTCACGAAGGTTTGTCGAAAGCCTCGACGGTGTGTCAGACGAGCCCGAGCTCCTCGTCGATGAAGTCGAGGACCTCGTCGGCGGAGGCGGATTCCAGCTGCTCCGCCGCCGTGGAGACGTCCGCCTGTTCAAGAACTCCGTTGCACCTGGCCACCAGACCCTGAAGGCGAAGCGTGATGCTGGATTTCATGGACTCGTCGAGGCGAAGACCGCTGATCAACGACTCGACGGCCTCGATCTTGGCCTGCACGAGGGAAAGCGCGTCCTCGCTGACACCGAGCTCGGTGCGCAGGTGGCGGGCGAGGACCTGCGGGGTGGGATAGTCGAAGACCAGCGTGGCGGGAAGCCGCAAACCGGTTCCCTCACGCAACCTGTTGCGGAGTTCCACCGACGTCAACGAGTCGAACCCGACGTCCTTGAACGCCATCTCCGCCCGCACACCTCCGGACCCGTCGTGCCCGAGCACGACCGCCGCCTGATCACGAACGAGGTCCAGGAGCAGCGCCTCCTGCTCGGCCGCGGCCAGCCCGGCCAGTCGACGGACCAGCCCACTGTCACCGCCGGCCGCCCCCCGCGCCTGCTGCCGCCCCACGCGAACCAGTCCGCGCAGCATGTGCGGGACCGCACCACCGGACTTCGCGCCGGCCCGCACCTCACGCAGGTCCAGCTTGACCGGCACGAGCAGCGCCTCGTCGAGGCCCAGCGCGGCGTCGAGCAGGTCCATGCCTTCCGTCGCCGTGATCGCCAGCACACCACCACGGCTCATCCGCGCCCGGTCGACACCGCCGAGATGAGCGATCATGTCCGTGGCCAGCTCCCACAGCCCCCAAGCCAGCGAGAGTCCCGGGAGTCCTGCCGCCCGCCGGTTCGCCATCAACACGTCCAGGAACGCGTTCGCTGCCGCGTAGTTGCCCTGACCGGCGGACCCCAACACGCCTGAGGCGGACGAGAACACGACGAACGCGTCGAGGTCCATGCCGCGGGTCAGCTCGTCGAGGTGTCGTACGGCGTCGACCTTCGGCGCGAACACGGTGGCCAACCGCTCTGGCGTCAATGCCTGTATCACGCCGTCGTCCAACGCACCCGCCGTGTGCACGACACTCGTCGGCTGGTGTGTGGCGAGCAGTGCCGCCACCTGGTCCCGGTCGGACAGGTCACAGGACACCGCGGACACCGCCGCTCCCTGCTCGGTGAGCTCGGCGACCAGGTCCGCCATGCCCTCGGCGTCCGGACCCCGCCGGCTCGCGAGCACCAGGTGCCGCACTCCGTGGTGACTGACCAGATGCCGGGCGACCAGAGCGCCCAACACTCCCGCGCCCGAGACGAGAACCGTCCCTTCCGGACTGAACACCGCGGGCGCGTGCGAGGGCTGGTCGCCTGCGCGGGCAAGACGCGGGACGGCGAAGGTCTTCCCGCGCACCGCGATCTGCGGCTCGCCGCTCGCCAGCACCGCGCCCAACACGGATTCCGCAGCGTCATCGGAAGCCGGGTCGAGGTCCAGCAGGACGATCCGGTCGGGGTTCTCGGACTGGGCGGCACGCACCAGACCCCACACCGCCGCGGCGGCCGGATCGGTCACCGCACCGTCGCCGGCGGGCACCGCGCCGCGGGTCACGACCACGAGCCGCGAATCCTCCAGCCCGGCCGTCGCCAGCCAGGCCTGGACGGCCGCCAGCACCCGTGATGTCACGTCCAGCGGGGCGTCCGCACCGCCGATGGCCTCCAGCATCGCCGCCTCGGGCACGCCATCGGCCAGGGCCGCAACGTCGTCAGCGGTGGCCACCGACACCCAGGATGGCGAAGATGCGGCTGGGGCAAGGGAAAGCTCGGGCCACTCCACCCGGAACAACGAGTCGCGGTTCTCGACCGCCGCGGTACCCAGCTGCTCGGCGGACACCGCCGAGAACACGACCGAGTCCACCGACACCACCGGACCGCCGACCCCGTCCGCCGCTTCCAGCGACACGGCGCCAGGCCCGCTGGGTGCCAGCCGCACCCGCAGCACCGAGGCACCCGCCGCGTGCAGCACCAGCCCGCTCCAGTCACGCGGTTGGCGCGGCTCCTGTTCGTCCAGGTCGCCTTCGGCGTTCAGCATGGTCGAATGCAGGGCCGCGTCCAGCAACGCCGGGTGAACGCCGAACCCGCCGGCGTCCTCCCGCAGCTCCTCGGGCAGGGCGACCTCGGCGAAGACCTCAGCGTTATCACCGTCACCGCGCCGCCACACCGCCCGCACGCCCTGGAACGCCGGCCCGTAACCGAACCCGCGCTCGGCCAGGTCGTCGTAGAACAGGCCGGGGTCCATCTCGACCTGCTGCGCACCCGGCGGCGGCCACGAAGCGAAGTCGAATCCCGTTCCCAGCGTCGCCGGCGCGGCCGACAGCACGCCGGTGGCATGCCGGGTCCACACCTCCGCGTCGCCGTCACGCAGGGAGTACACCTCCACGGTGCGTGAGCCGCGCTCGCCCGGTCCACCCAGCACGACCTGCACCCGCACGCCGTTCTCTGGTACCGAGAGCGGTGCCTCGACCGCCAGTTCGTCGAGGACCGAGCAGCCGGCCTCGTCACCGGCACGCACGGCCAGCTCGACCAGCCCGCTGCCGGGAACGGTCACGACACCACCGATCGCGTGATCGGCCAGCCACGGATGCGACCGCACCGACAGCCGGGACGTGAACACCAGCCCGTCGGACGGCGGCAACGACACCACCGCACCCAGCATCGGATGATCGGCCGCCGCCTGCCCCAGCGACGCGGCGTCGGTGTCCGCCGGAGCGGGCTGCAGCCAGAAGTGCTCGTGGTCGAACGCGTACGTCGGCAGGGCGACCCGTCCGGGTGGGACGGTCGGCAGCACACCGCGCCAGTCCACCGCGACACCCCGCACGAACAGCTCCGCCATCGACGTCAGCAGCCGCCGCAGGCCACCGTCCTGACGCCGCAACGACCCGCCCACCGCGGCGTCCACGCCGGCGTCGTCCACGATCTCGCTGATCGGCTGCACCATCACCGGGTGTGAGCTGACCTCGACGAAGAACCGGTGCCCGTCGCCCAGGAGCGCGTCGACCGCGCCGTGCAGATCCACCATCTGCCGGCAGTTGTCGTACCAGTACGTCGCGTCCAGCCGCTCGCCGTCGAGAACGCCGGGTTTGACGGTGGAGTAGAACGGCACCGTGCCCGGCTTTGGCCGCACGTCCTTGAGCAAGCCGAGTAGCTCGTCCCGTAGCGGCTCGACCTGGACGCCATGGGAGGCAACGGTGCTGGGCACCACACGTGCCCGCACGCCGGCGGCCTCACACTCGTCCATGAACCGTCGCAGCGCCGAGGTCTCCCCCGACACGGTGCACGCCCCAGGACCGTTACGCCCGGCGATACTCAGCTCCGGATAGCCGTGGAGCCGCTCCCGGGCCGCGTCGGCGGACAACGCCACGGACGCGATCGCGCCATGGCCCACCAGCCGCCGGGCGAACAGGTCGCTGCGCAACACCGCGACACGCACGGCATCCGTCAAGCTCAGGACACCCGCCACGTGTGCGGCCACGATCTCGCCCTGCGAATGGCCCACCACCGCGTCGGGGCGGATACCAAAGGACTCCCACACCGCGGCCAGCGACACCATCACCGAGAACAGCGCAGGCTGCAGGACCTCGATGCGATCCAGGCCCTCCTCGCTGCCCAGGACCTCGAGCACCGACCAGCCCGTCAGTGCCGCGATCGCCTCGTCGCACTCAGCCATCCGGGCCGCGAACACGGGCGACTCCTCGAGAAGCCGCTGGCCCATCCCGACCCACTGGGTGCCCTGGCCGGGGAACACGAACACCACGCCGCCATCGCGGATCCCGTCGCCCACCACGCCTCTGCCGGCGGCGACTGTGCCCGATGATCGCTCCGCACTCTCCGCGATCTCCCTCAGTCCGGCGATCGCCTCGTCCCGGCCGTCCGCCACGACCACGGCACGCTTGTCCAGCACCGCCCGGCCCGACACCAACGCACCGGCCACCTCCGCGAGCGGCACCTCGGCACCGGCGTTCTCGATGTAGGCGGCCAGCCGATCCGCCTGCCCCACCAGGGACGCCGTGCTGCGTGCCGACACCACCAGCGGCAGCACACCCTTGGGCACCGCCTCCTCGGCGGTCACGGGCTCCTCGGGCACCTCTTCCAGGATCAGGTGCGCGTTCGTTCCGCTGATCCCGAACGAGGAGACCCCGGCCCGGCGCGGACGACCGTCGCGCGGCCATTCCCGCGCCTCCGTCAGCAGTTGGACGGCACCCGCCGACCAGTCCACCTCAGGCGTGGGTACCTGCGCATGCAACGTGGGGGGCAGCACGCCGTGCCGCAACGCCTGCACCATCTTGATCACGCCGCCCACACCCGCGGCGGCCTGTGTGTGACCGATGTTCGACTTCAACGACCCCAGCCACAACGGCTGATCCCGGCCTTGGCCGTAGGTGGCCAGCAATGCCTGCGCCTCGATAGGATCACCCAGCGCGGTACCGGTGCCGTGCCCCTCGACCACGTCCACATCGGACGGAGAAAGGCCGGCGTTGGCCAGCGCGCCGCGGATCACGCGCTGCTGCGCCGGGCCGTTCGGCGCGGTCAGGCCGTTGGACGCACCATCCTGGTTCACCGCACTGCCACGAATCACCGCCAGCACCCGGTGCCCACGCTCGTGCGCCACCGACAACCGCTCCAGCACCACGACACCGACGCCCTCGGCCAGCCCTGTCCCGTCCGCGCCGTCCGCGTATGCCTTGCAACGACCGTCCTCGGCCAGCGCTCGCTGCCGGGAGAACGTCCGAAAGGCGCCGGGGGTCGCCATCACCATCGCGCCACCGGCCAACGCCATCGAGCACTCGCCGGACCGCAGCGCCTGCGCGGCAAGGTGGATCGCCACGAGCGACGACGAGCACCCCGTGTCGATCGTCACCGCCGGACCCTCCAGCCCGAGCACATAGGACACTCGACCCGACGCGATGCACGCCGCCGCTCCCGTGCCAGCGAGTCCCTCCATCTCCGGCGGGACCACTCCGCCACCGGCTCCGTAGCCCGTGGCGGACAACCCGGAGAACACCCCGACATCGGCGCCTTTCAACGACATCGGGTCGACGCCGGCGCGTTCCACCGCCTCCCATGACGTCTCCAGCAGCAACCGCTGCTGCGGATCCATGGTGAGGGCCTCACGCGGCGAGATCCCGAAGAGCCCCGCGTCGAACAGTCCCGCCCCGTCGAGGAACCCGCCCTGGCTCGTGTACGAGGTGCCCGCACGGTCGGGATCCGGGTCGAACATGCCCGCCAGATCCCAGCCGCGGTCGGTGGGGAACCCGGCGACGGCGTCGACTCCGTCGGCCACCAGCTGCCACAGATCCTCTGGCGAGGACACACCCCCCGGGTACCGGCACGCCATGGAGACGATGGCGATCGGCTCCTTCGCGTGGTCCACGACCTCGCGCAGCTGCTTGCGGGCGTCGCGAGCGTCGGCGATGGCCCTCTTGAGGTAATCGCGGAGTTGCGTCTCGTCAGCCACTGAAAGCTCCCAGGAGATGTCGGTGTCAGTTGAAGCGGTCGACGAGCGCGAACAGCTCCTCGTCGCTGGCGGTGTCGAGGTCCTCGTCGTCGCCCGGATCGCTGCCGGCCGTCTCCGCCGCCTGCAGCAGTTCCCGCAGGCGCACGGTGATCCGGTCCCGCGCCGTGACGTCGGCGGCCGTCGCCTCGATGGCCGCCTCCAGACCGGCGAGCCCGGCCAGCACCGAATCGGTGGCGGACACCTCGTCGACGGCGAGCTCGTCGCGCAGGTGGCGGGCGAGGGCCTGCGGGTTCGGATGGTCGAACACCACCGTGGCTGGCAGCTTCAACCCGGTCGCCTCACGCAGCCGGTTGCGTAGCTCCACCGACGTCAACGAGTCGAACCCGGCGTCCTTGAACGCCGCGTCCGCCCGGATCGCACTGCCACCGGCGTGCCCCAGCACGACCGCGACCTGTCCTCGGACCAGATCCAGGAGCACGGCTTCCTGGTTGGCCGGAGTGAGCCCGGCCAGCCGGCGTACCAGCCCACCGTCCTCGCCGGATGCCGCCCGTACCGACTGCCTGCCCACTCGGACGAGGCCGCGCAGCAGGTGCGGAACGCCGCCGGTCGCCGCGTCGGCGCGCACCTCACGCAGGTCCAGCTTGACCGGCACCAGCAGCGCCTGCACGGACGCCAGAGCGGCGTCGAACAGGTCCATGCCGTCCTCGGACCCGAGCCCCAGGACTCCGCCGCGTCCCTCACGCCGGCTCATCCGCGCCAGGGTGAGGTCGTCGATGGTGTCCGCCATGCCGGTGACCTGCTGCCACGGTCCCCAGGCCAACGACACCCCGGGCAGGCCCGCCGCCCTGCGCTGAGCCATCAACCCGTCCAGGTACGCGTTCGCGGCCGCGTATCCGCCGCTGCCCGCGCCCATGAAGATCGACGAGGCGGACGAGTACACGACGAACGCGTCGAGATCGAGGTCACGGGTCAGCTCGTCGAGGTGTCGCACCGCGTCGACCTTCGGCGCGAACACCCCGGCCAGCTTGTCCTGTGTCAGCGCACCGATCACGCCGGCGTCGAACGCACCCGCCGTGTGCACGACGGCGGTCGGGCGATGCTCCGCCAGCAGGGCAGCGACCTGGTCCCGGTCGGACAGGTCGCAGGCCGTCACGGCCACCTCCGCGCCCCGCTCGGCTAGCTCGGCGACCAGTTCCGCCACACCGTCGGCGTCGCGGCCCCGGCGACTGGCGAGCACCAGGCGCCGCACACCGTGCCGAGTGACCAGGTGGCGAGCCGCGAGACCACCCAACGACCCGCCGCCTGAGATCAGCACCGTCGTGTCCGGACCGAACACGACAGACGAGCCCGACTCATGGGCGACACGGGCGAGACGCGGCACGGTCAGGGTCGTCCCGCGGACCGCGACCTGCGGCTCACCGCTCGCCAGCACGGCACCCAGCACCGCTTCCGGTCCGTCGCCGACGGCGGGATCGAGGTCGGCCAGGACGATCCGATCCGGGTTCTCGGACTGAGCGGCACGCACCAGACCCCACACGGCCGACGCGGCGGAGTCGGTCACCACGCCGTCGCCGGCAGGCACCGCACCCCGGGTGGTCACCACCAGCCGTGACTCCTCCAGTTCAGGCACCGTCAGCCACGCTTGCACGACCGCCAGGACCCGCGATGTCACGGCCAGCGCGTCGCCGTCGCCGACCGCCTCCAGCACCGCCACGGCGGGCACGTCGGTCAGGGCGGCCACGTCGTCAGCGGTGGACACCGCCACCCACGACGGCTCCGGTCCCTCCACTGGGGACAGTTCGGTCCAGTCGACCCGGAACAGGGACTCGGCATGCGTGGTGTCCAGCTGTTCGGTGGACACCGGCCGCAACACCAGCGAGTCCATCGTCAGGACGGGGCCGCCGGTCTGGTCGGCGGCCTGGATCGACAGCGCGTCCTGGCCGGCCGGTGCGACCCGCACCCGCAGCGCCGACGCGCCAACGGCGTGCAGTGCCAGCCCGTTCCAGGAGAACGGCATGACCGACCGCTCGGACTCCGCACCCGCCGCGGCCGCTGCGATCGTCCCGGTCTGGATGGCCGCGTCCAGCAAGGCTGGGTGGATACCGAAACCGGCGGCGTCGCCACGCAGTTCGTCGGGCAGGGCGACCTCGGCGAAGACTTCCGTGTCGCGCCGCCACACCGCCCGCACCCCCTGGAACGCGGGCCCGTACGCGTACCCGCGCTCGGCCAGGTCGGGGTAGAGGTTCTCGACGTCGACCCGGTCTGCGCCGGGCGGCGGCCAGGTGGTGAGGTCGACATCGGCACCGTTCCGGGGTTTCGCGGACAGCGTGCCGGTGGCGTGCCGTGTCCACAGGTCACCGTCGCGTTGGGAGTACACGTCCACGGTGCGTGACCCGGTGTCGTCGGGCCCGCTCACGGTGACCTGCACGCGGACTCCGCTGTGCTGGGGCACCACCAGCGGCGCCTCGGTCACGAGTTCGTCGATCACCGGGCACCCGGCCTCGTCCCCGGCCCGCACGACCAGTTCCACCAGCCCGGTGCCGGGAAAGAGCACCGTCCCACCGATCGCGTGGTCGGCCAGCCAGGGGTGCGACCGCACCGACAGCCGCGTGGTGAACACCAGCCCGTCGGACCGCGGCAACGACACCACCGCACCGAGCAGCGGATGGTCGGCCGTTGCCTGTCCCAGTGCCGCGGCGTCGGTCTGTGCGGCTGGCTGGAGCCAGTAGTGCTGGCGGTCGAACGCGTAGGTCGGCAGGTCCGCCCGAGTGGCGGGCAGGCCCCAGTCCACGGCGACGCCACGGACGAACAGCTCCGCCATGGAGGTCAGCAACCGGCGCGGACCACCGTCGTCCCGCCGCAACGACCCGACCACCACCGCGTCGTCGACGATCTCGGAGATGGGCTGCACCGACACCGGGTGCGCGCTCACCTCGACGAAGACCCCATGGCCGTGCCCCACGAGGTCCGCTACCGCGGGACCGAACCGCACCTGGCCGCGCAGGTTCCGGTACCAGTACTCGCCGTCCAGCACACCGGCTTCCTTCACCCAGCCACCGGTGACGGTGGAGTAGAACGGGATGGCCGGCGCCTGCGCGGTGATGCCCGCCAGAGCGTCGGCGAGCGTGTCGCGAATGTCTTCGACGTGCCGGGTGTGGGACGCGTAGTCCACCGCGACCCGACGCACGCGAACACCGTTGGCGGACAACGCTTCCAGTGCCTCATCCAGTGCCTCGGCATCACCGGCGATCACCACAGAGGAAGGACCGTTCACGGCCGCCACCTCGACCCGGCCCGCCCACGGCGTCAACCGGTCGACCGCGTCGTCCTCGGCCAGCGCGACGGAGGCCATGCCGCCACGGCCGGACAGCTCCTTGGCGATGGCCTGGCTGCGCAGGGCAACGACCCGGGCGGCATCCTCAAGGGACAGCGCACCCGACACACACGCGGCGGCGATCTCTCCCTGGGAGTGGCCGAGCACGGCATCCGGCCGCACCCCCACCGACTCCCACACCGCGGCGAGACCCACCATCACCGCGAAACAAGCGGGCTGGAGCAGGTCGACCCGGTCCAGCTCAGCCTCACCACGAAGAACGTCCACAAGGGACCAGTCGACCCACGGCTCCAGCGCGGCCGCGCATTCGGCGATCCGCTCGGCGAACACCGGCGAGGACTCCAGCAGCTCCCGGCCCATCCCGACCCACTGTGTCCCCTGGCCGGGGAACACCCACACGATCCTGCCCGGCGCACCCGCGCGGCCTGTCACCACACCGGCGGTGTCCTCGCCGCGCGCCAGGGCTTCCAGTCCGGCCCGCGCCTCGTCACGGGAGCCCGCGACGACCACGGCACGCTCGTCGAACACCGCCCGGCCCGACACCAGCGCACCGGCCACGGTCACCAACGGCACGTCACTCTCGAGCAACGCCGCCAGCCGACCGGCCTGCCCGGCCACCGAACCGTTGGTGCGCGCGGAAACCACGAACGGAAACACGGCCGGCTCCTCCGGCGGGACCGGAACTTCCGCCGAGGCGGGAGCCTCCTCGATGATCAGGTGCGCGTTCGTCCCGCTGACCCCGAACGAGGACACCCCGGCCCGGCGCGGATGCCCATCGCGCGGCCACTCACGGGCCTCGGTCAGTAGTGACACCGCGCCTTCGGTCCAGTCCACCTGAGTGGTGGGCTCGTCGGCGTGCAACGTGGGTGGCATGACGCCGTGCCGCAACGCCTCCACCATCTTGATCACGCTCGCCACACCGGCGGCGGCCTGCGCGTGTCCGATGTTCGACTTCACCGAACCCAACCACAGCGGACGCTCCCGGCCCTGCCCGTAGGTGGCCAGCAATGCCTGTGCCTCGATGGGATCGCCAAGAGCCGTGCCCGTGCCATGGGCCTCCACGACGTCCACATCGGACGTGGACAGTCCGGCGTTGGCCAGCGCGGCACGGATCACCCGTTGCTGCGACGGACCGTTCGGTGCTGTCAAGCCGTTCGACGCGCCGTCCTGGTTCACGGCGGAACCACGCAACACCGCCAGGATCCGGTGCCCACGCTCGCGTGCCACCGACAACCGCTCCAGCACCACGACACCGACGCCTTCGGACAGCCCCATCCCGTCCGCGTTGTCGGCGAACGCCTTGCAGCGGCCGTCCGCGGCCAGGCCGCGCTGGCGGGAGAACACGATGAAGGAGTTGGGGCTCGACATGACCATCGCCCCGCCGGCGAGCGCCATCGAGCAGTCACCCTGACGCAACGCCTGCGCCGCAAGGTGAATCGCCACGAGCGACGACGAGCAGGCCGTGTCGATCGTGACCGCGGGCCCCTCGAATCCGAACACATAGGACACCCGGCCGGACGCGACACTGCCGGCGATCCCGGTGCCCGCGAAGCTCTCCATCTCCGGCCCGACCGCGCCGTCCGCGTAGCCCTGGCCGGCCACACCGGTGAACACGCCGACATCGGCGCCCTTCAACGACATCGGGTCGACGCCGGCGCCTTCCAGTGCCTCCCAGGAGGTCTCCAGCAGCAGCCGCTGCTGCGGGTCCATCGCCAGTGCCTCACGCGGCGAGATCCCGAAGAACCCCGCGTCGAACAGCCCGGCGTCGTGGACGAACCCGCCCTGGCTGACGTACGAGGTGCCGGACCGGTCCGGGTCGGGGTCGAACAGGGACTCGAGGTCCCAGCCGCGGTCGGCGGGGAACGCCGACACCGCGTCCCCGCCCTCGGACACCAGCCGCCACAGGTCCGCCGGGCCCGCGACGCCACCCGGCAGCCGGCAGGCCATCCCGACGATCGCGATCGGCTCACGCGACGCGTCGAGCAGCTGGCGGTTCCGCTTCCTCAGCGTGCCGACCTCGTCCAGCGACTTCCGCAGCGCTTCGACGACCTTTTCGTACGACGCAGTCATCAACCGCCCCAATCACTCATCGCTGAAAGCCAGTTGCACGAGGTCGTCGACGTCCATCTCGGCGATCGACCGCTCGTCGAAGTCGTCCACGACGCGCATCTCGGGCACGGGGACGTCCGTCGCGGCACCGTCCGGGAGCAGCCGCGTACGCAGGTAGCGGGCGACCACCAGAGGTGTCGGGTAGTCGAAGACCAGCGTCGCGGGCAGCTTCGACCCGGTCACGTCACGCAGCCTGTTCCGCAGCTCCACGGACGTCAGCGAGTCGAACCCGGCGTCGGAGAACGCCGTGTCGGCGCGCACGTCCTCCGGCCCGGAGTACCCGAGCACGACCGCGACCTGACCGCGCACCAGGTCGACGAGCAGCGCCTCCTGGTCCTCGGGAACGAGCCCGGCGAGCCGGTCGACCAGGCCGGTGCCCGGTGCGGCCGCCGTCCGCGCCTGCTGCCGGCCCGTCCGGACCAGACCGCGGAGCAGGGACGGGACCCTGCCACCGGCCGCCCGCAGCGCCGCCAGGTCCAGCTTGATCGGCACCAGCAGCGACTCGCCCATCCGCAGCCCGAGGTCGAACTGGTCCAGGCCCTCGGCCGCGGTCATCTCGAGGACGCCGCCGCGGCTCGCCCGCGCGTGATCGACGGTGCTGAGGTGGGCGGCCATGCCGAGGCTCCGCTCCCACAGACCCCACGCCAGCGACAGTCCCGGCAGCCCCGCGGCCCGGCGACGTGCCATCGCCGCGTCCAGGAAGGCGTTCGCCGCCGCGTAGTTGCCCTGGCCACCGCCGCCGAGCACGCCCGCGACGGACGAGAACACGACGAACGCGTCCAGCTCCATGTCGCGGGTCAGCTCGTCGAGGTGCCGCACCGCGTCGATCTTGGGCGCGAACACCCGGGTCAACTGCTCCCGGGTCAGCGCCTCGATCACCGCGTCGTCGAAGACGCCTGCCGTGTGCACGACGGCGGAGGGCCGGTGCTCGTCGAGCAACGCGGCCACCTGGTCCCGATCGGACACGTCACAGGTCACGACGGACACCGCCGCGCCATGCCCGGTGAGTTCGGCGACCAGTTCGTCCACGCCGTCGGCGGTCGGGCCCCGCCTGCTGGCGAGCACCAGGCTCCGCACATCGTGCCGGGCAACCAGATGCCGAGCCACCAGGGCACCCAGCGAGCCAGCACCCGAGACCAACACTGTCCCTTGTGGACCGAAAGCGACGGGCGCTGCCGCGGCCGGACCGGTGGCTCGGGTGAGCCGTGGCACGGAGAAGGTGGTGCCGCGAACGGCGAGCTGTGGCTCAGCGGTGGCCAGCACCGTGCCGAGGACGGCTCCGGCGTCGGTGGCCGGGTCGAGATCCAGCAGGACGAACCGGTCCGGGTGCTCGGCCTGTGCGGACCGGACAAGACCCCAGACCGCCGCCGCCACCGGGTCGGTCACCGTGTGGTCGCCACCGGCGGGCACCGCGCCGCGGGTCGTCACGACGAGCCGCGACTCCTCGAGCGAGGGCTCGGCCAGCCACGCCCGCAGGACCTCCAGTACCCGGGCGGCCATCTCGCCGGCACCGTCGTCACCGGTCGCCGCCATGACGGCGACGAGAGGTGCGCCACCGGTCAGCGCCGGCACGTCGTCGGCGGTGACGATCTCCACCCACGCCGGCACGTCGGCGACCGCGGCCGTGGGCAGCTCGGTCCACGCCACCCGGTACGCGGAGTCGCGGACCTCCATCGCCGCCCCAAGCTGCTCGGCGGAGACCGGCCGGGACACCAGCGAGTCCATGGTCAGGACCGGCCCGCCGGTCTCGTCAGCGGCCTCGACGGACAGCGCGTCCTGGCCGGCAGGCGCGAGCCGAACCCGCAACGCCGAAGCACCCGCGGCGTGCAGCACCAGGCCGTTCCACGCGAAGGCCAGCATCCGTTCGCCGGTCTCCGCCGTGCCACCGAACGTGGCGGCCTGCAGAGCGGCGTCGAGCAACGCCGGATGGACACCGAACCCGCCCGCGTCCCCGCGCAGGTCGTCGGGCAGCGCGACCTCGGCGAACACCTCGTCGCCGCGCCGCCACACCGCCCGCAGCCCCTGGAACGCGGGCCCGTACGCGTAACCGCGCTCGGCCAGGCCGGGGTAGAAGTCCTCGATGTCGACCCGCGCCGCGCCAGCAGGCGGCCATGCCGCGAAGTCGAACCCGGCGCCGGCGCTCGGTCCGGACGACACCATGCCGGTGGCGTGCCGCGTCCACGTGCCGCCGTCGCGCTGGGAGTACACCTCGACCGTGCGTGCGCCGTGCTCGCCCGGTCCGCTCAGCGCGACCTGGACGCGAACGCCGCCCTGCGCGGGCACGACGAGCGGCGCCTCGATCACCAGCTCGTCGAGGACCGTGCAGCCGGCCTCGTCACCGGCCCGCACGGCCAGCTCCACCAGCCCGGAGCCGGGCAGGATCACGACACCGCCGACGGCGTGGTCGGCCAGCCACGGCTGCGACCGCACCGACAGGCGCGAGGTGAACACGAGCCCGTCGGACTGTGGCAGCTGCACGACCGCGCCCAGCAGCGGATGGTCGGCGCCCGCCTGCCCGAGCGAGGTCGCGTCGGTGGCCGACTCGGCGGGCCGGAGCCAGTAGTGCTTGTGGTCGAAGGCGTACGTGGGCAGGGCCACCCGCCCCGCCGGGACGGCCGGCAGCACACCGCGCCAGTCGAGTGCGACGCCCCGCACGTACAGCTCGGCCATCGACGTCAGCAGGCGCCGGAGACCGCCGTCGTCGCGGCGCAGGGATCCGGCTACCAGCGCGTCGGCACCGGTGCCGTCCACGATCTCGCTGATCGGCTGCGCGAGCACCGGATGCGGGCTCAGCTCCACGAACACGCCGTACCCCTGGCCGAGCAGGTCGGTCACGGCCGGCCCGAACCGCACCTGCTCGCGCAGGTTCCGGTACCAGTAGTCGCCGTCCACGGTCCCGGCGTCGGAGATCCATTCGCCGGTCACCGTCGAGTAGAACGGGATCGCGGGTGCCTGTGCCGAGATGCCGACCAGCGTTTCGGCCAGCTGGTCCTCGATGTCCTCGACCTGGTTGGTGTGCGACCCGTAGTCCACGGCCACCCGCCGCACCCGAACGCCGTGGCCTTCCAGTGCGTCCAGGGCCTCGGCCAGCGCGGACGCCTCACCGGCGACCACCACCGACGTGGGGCTGTTGACCGCGGCCACCCGCACCCGGTCCGCCCACGGCGACAGCAGCACGGTCGCGTCGTCCTCGCTCAGGGCCGCCGACGCCATGCCACCGCGCCCGGCGAGGTCCGTGGCGATGGCCTGGCTGCGCAACGCCACCACCCGGATCGCGTCCTCAAGGGACAGTGCACCGGCCACGCAGGCCGCGGCGATCTCACCCTGGGAGTGACCGATGACGGCGTCGGGCCGCAGCCCGCACGACCGCCACACGGCGGCGAGCCCCACCATCATGGCGAAGCTGGCTGGTTGCACCACGTCCACCCGATCCAGCAGGTCGGTGTCGCCACGCAGCACGTCGCGAAGCGACCAGTCCACCCAGCGATCCAGCGCGGCAGCGCACTCGGCGATCCGCTCGGCGAACACCGGCGAGGAATCCAGCAGCTCACGGCCCATGCCGACCCACTGCGAACCCTGGCCGGGGAACACCCACACGACCTTCCCGGGTTCTCCGGCACGACCGGTGACCACACCGGCCGCGGTCTCGTTGCGGGCCAACGCCGTCAGCCCTGCCATCGCCTCGTCGCGGGTGCCGGCGACCACCACCGCCCGCTCGGTCAGCGCGGCGCGGCCGGACACCAGGGCTCCGGCCACGGTCGCGAGCGGCACCTGGCCGCCGGGAGAGTCGCCGAGGAACTCGGCCAGCTGGCCGGCCTGTCCCGCCAGCGCGGCGGTGCTCCGCGCGGACACCACGACCGGGAGCACAGCCGCGGCGTCGACCGGGTCCGGTGTCACGTCCTGCGGTGGCGCCTCTTCCAGGATCAGGTGCGCGTTCGTCCCGCTGACGCCGAACGCGGACACACCGGCCCGGCGCGGGTGACCGTTGCGCGGCCAGTCCCGGGCCTCGGTCAGCAGCTCGACCGCGCCAGCGGACCAGTCCACCTCCGGGGTGGGCGCGTCGACGTGCAGCGTCGCAGGAAGGACGCCGTGTTCGAGGGACTTGACCATCTTGATCACGCTCGCCACGCCGGCGGCGGCCTGCGCGTGGCCGATGTTGGACTTCAGCGAGCCGAGCCACAGTGGACGGTCCCGGTCCTGCCCGTAGGTGGCGAGCAGCGCCTGCGCCTCGATGGGGTCACCGAGCGACGTCCCGGTGCCGTGGGCCTCGACCACGTCCACATCGGACGTCGACAGCCCTGCGTTGGCCAGTGCCCGGCGGATCACGCGCTGCTGTGATGGACCGTTCGGCGCGGTCAGCCCGTTGGACGCGCCGTCCTGGTTCACCGCGGAACCACGCAGCACGGCCAGGATCCGGTGGCCGCGCTCCTGTGCCACCGACAGCCGTTCGAGGACGAGCACGCCGACGCCCTCGGCCCAGCCGGTGCCGTCGGCCGCGGCGGCGAACGCCTTGCAGCGCCCGTCGACCGCGAGGCCCCGCTGCCGGGAGAACTCCACGAACGCGCCGGGGTTCGCCATGACCGTCGCGCCGCCGGCAAGTGCCATCGAGCACTCACCCGACCGCAACGCCTGTGCGGCAAGGTGCATGGCGACGAGGGAGGACGAGCACGCGGTGTCGATCGTGACCGCGGGGCCCTCGAAACCGAACACATAGGACACTCGGCCCGACGCCACGCTCGACGACCCGCCGGTGCCGGCGAAGCCTTC
Source organism: Actinophytocola sp. (assembly GCF_036378875.1). Taxonomy (GTDB): domain Bacteria; phylum Actinomycetota; class Actinomycetes; order Mycobacteriales; family Pseudonocardiaceae; genus Actinophytocola. The sequence continues at coordinate 52,005 of NZ_DASUVO010000054.1, read as the reverse complement.
CAGTTCCGGCGTGACGACGCTCGCGCCCGGCGCGACGTAGCCCTGGCCGAAGACGCCGGTGAACACGCCGACGTCGGCACCCTTCAACGCGGTCGCGTCGATGCCCGCGACTTCCAGTGCCTGCCAGGAGGTCTCCAGCAGCAACCGCTGCTGCGGGTCCATCGCGAGTGCCTCGCGCGGTGAGATCCCGAAGAAACCGGCGTCGAAAAGGCCTGCTTCGTGCAGGAAGCCGCCCTGGTTGGTGTAGGTGGTGCCGGGGCGGTCCGGGTCGGGGTCGAACAGGCGCTCGAGGTCCCAGCCCCGGTCGGTGGGGAACCCGGACACCGCGTCCCGGCGCTCGGCCACCAGCCGCCACAGGTCGTCCGGGTCGGCCACGCCGCCGGGCAGCCGGCATGCCATGCCGACGATGGCGATCGGCTCCCCCGCGTCGGCCACGACGACCGTCGGCGTCACCGAGGTGGGCGTCACGTCACCGAGTTCGTCACGCAGGTAGCGGGCGAGGGCCTGCGGGTTGGGGTGGTCGAAGACGAGTGTCGCGGGCAGCTTCAAGCCGGTCGCGTCACGCAGGCGGTTGCGCAGCTCCACGGACGTGAGCGAGTCGAACCCCGCGTCCCGGAAGGCCGCGTCCGCCCGGACGGCGCCCGCGTCGGCGTGCCCCAGCACGGCCGCGACCTGGCCGCGCACCAGGTCCAGGAGCAGCGTCAGCTGATCCGCCGGGGTGAGCCCGGCCAGCCGCGCGGACAGCCCGCCGCGCGTGCCGCCCGCGCCGGCCGAGTGTGCCTGTTGGCGGGCCGCCCGGACGAGGCCACGCAGCATGTGCGGCACCGCGCCGCCCACCGCGACGTCGGCCCGCACCACACGCAGGTCGAGCTTCGCGGGCACCAGCAGCGAACGGTCGGTGCCGATCGCGGCGTCGAACAGGTCCATTCCCTCGGCCTGCGTCATCAGCCGCAGACCGCCGCGCCGGTTCATCCTGGCCCGGGTGAGGTCGTCGGTGCCGGCGGCCATGCCGGTGGTCTGGTCCCACAGGCCCCACGCCAGGGACAGCCCCGGCAGGCCCGCCGCGCGGCGGTTCGCCATCAGTCCGTCCAGGAACGCGTTCGCGGCCGCGTAGCTGCCGCTACCAGCACCCATGAACACGGCCGAGACGGAGGAGTAGACGACGAACGCGTCGAGGTCCATGCCGCGGGTCAGCTCGTCGAGGTGCCGGACCGCGTCCACCTTCGGCGCGAACACCGTGGCGAGCCGGTCCGGGGTGACCGTCTCGATCACGCCGGCGTCGATGACACCGGCCGTGTGCACGACAGCGGCCGGCCGGTGCTGGTCGAGCAGCGCGGCCACCTGGTCGCGATCGGAGACGTCACACGCGACGACGGACACCTCCGCGCCCTGCTCGGTGAGCTGGGCGACCAGGTCGTCCATGCCCTCGGCGTCGCGGCCTCGCCTGCTGGCCAGCACCAGGCGCCGCACCCCGTGGCGGTCGACCAGACGCGTGGCGACCAGACCGCCCAGCGCACCCGCGCCCGAGACCAGGACCGTCCCTTCCGGACCGAACACGGCACTCGGGTCCGAGGACTCCGCGCGGGCGAGGCGCGGCACGAAGAAAGCCTTGTCCCGCACGGCGATCTGCGGCTCACCGCAGGCCAGCACCGCACCAAGTGGCGGCGTCGCTCCCGCGTCGAGGTCCAGCAGGATGATCCGGTCCGGGTTCTCCGCCTGAGCGGCACGAACCAGACCCCACACGGCCGCCGCGGCCGGATCGGTCACGGCACCATCACCGGCAGGCACCGCACCTCGGGTCACGACCACCAGCCGCGACTCCGCTGTACCCGCGAGCCATGCCTGCACGACGACCAACACCCGCGACGTCAGGCTCAGCGGCGAGCCCTCGCCGCCGACGGCTTCCAGAACCACGGCCGAGGGCACATCGGCCAGCGCGGCCACGTCGTCCGCGGTGGACACCGTCACCCACGACGGCTCCGATCCGTCCACTGGGGACAGTTCGGTCCAGTCCACCTGGAACAACGAGTCGACGGCCGCGGACTGTTCCGCGGACAGCGGACGGAAACCCACCGAGTCCACGGTCACGACCGGGCCACCGGTCTCGTCCGCAGCGGCCAGCGACACGCCGGCGTCGCCGGGCGCCAGCCGCACGCGGAGCGCCGACGCGCCAACGGCGTGCAGCGCCAGCCCGCGCCAGTCCGTCGGCTGCCCGTCGGCGTCCGGCAGGACCGGGTGCAGGGCCGCGTCCAGGAGGGCGGGATGGATGCCGAACCTGCCGGCCTCCGACTCGTCGGGCAGGGCGACCTCGGCGAACACCTCGTCGCCACGCCGCCACATCGCCCGTACGCCCTGGAACGTCGGGCCGAAGGTGAACCCGCGATCCGCCAGGTCGTCGTACAGGTCCGCGATCTCGACCGGCCGCGCACCAGGCGGCGGCCACTCGGCGAAGTCGAACTCCTGCGGTTCCGCGGGCATGGCCGACAGGTGTCCCGTAGCATGCCGCGTCCACACGTCGCCGTCGCGCAGGGAGTACACGTCGACCGTGCGCGAACCGTCGTCACCGGGCCCACCCACGGCGACCTGCACGCGCACGCCACCGTGTTCGGGCACCACGAGCGGTGACTCGACCACCAGCTCGTCCAGCACGCCGCAGCCGGCCTCGTCGCCGGCACGCACGACCAGCTCCGCCAGCCCAGCGCCCGGCACGACCACGACACCGCCGATCACGTGCTCGGCCAGCCACGGCTGCGACCGCGTCGACAGGCGTGCGGTGAACACCAGGCCTTCCGAGTGCGGCAGCGGCACGACCGCGCCCAGCAGCGGGTGGTCGGCGCCGGCCAACCCCAGTGCCGGCGCGTCCACCGCTGCGGCCGGGTGGAGCCAGTAGTGCTGGTGGTCGAAGGCGTAGGTCGGCAGCTCGACCCGTCCGGTCACCGGCGGCAGCACACCGCTCCAGTCGAGCGCGACGCCCCGGACGAACAGCTCGGCCATCGAGGTCAGCTGCCGCCGCCGGCCACCGTCGCCACGCCGCAGTGTTCCGGTCACCACGGCGTCGATCTCGGTGCCGTCCACGATCTCGGTGATCGGCTGGACCAGCACGGGGTGGGCGCTGACCTCCACGAACACGCCGTGCCCCTGGCCGAGCAGGTCCGCGACGGCGGGACCGAACCGCACCTGGTGGCGCAGGTTCCGGTACCAGTAGTCGCCATCCACGACACCGGCGTCGGAGATCCACTCGCCGGTCACCGTGGAGTAGAACGGCACCATCGGGGCCTGCGCCGTGATCCCGGCCAGGACCTCGGCGAGGCGGTCGCGGATGTCCTCCACGTGCCGGGTGTGGGACGCGTAGTCCACCGCCACCCGCCGACCGGCGAGTGCCGCCACGGCCTCGGCCAGTGCCTCGGCGTCGCCCGCGATCACCACCGAGGACGGCCCGTTGACCGCGGCAACCTCGACGCGGCCGGCCCACGGCGCAAGCCGTGCGACCGCGTCTTCCTCGCTCAGCGCAACAGAAGCCATGCCGCCGCGGCCGGACAGGTCCGCCGCGATCGCCTGGCTGCGCAAGGCGACCACCCGGGCGGCGTCGGAAAGAGACAGTGCACCGGCCACACAGGCGGCGGCGATCTCCCCCTGCGAATGCCCCAGCACCGCGTCGGGAACCACACCGACCGACGCCCACACCGCCGCCAGTCCCACCATCACGGCGAAGCTTGCGGGCTGCAGCACGTCGACCCGGTCCATCAGCTCGGGGTCGGTGTCGCCACGCAGCACGTCCACCAGGGACCAGTCGACGAACGGCGCCAACGCGGCAGCGCACTCGGAAATCCGTTCGGCGAAGACCGGTGAGGAATCCAGCAGCTCCCGACCCATGCCGGCCCACTGCGTGCCCTGGCCCGGGAACACCCACACCAGCTTCCCCGGCATGCCAACGCTTCCGGTCACGACGCCGGTCGAGCTCTCACCGCGGGCGAGCGCGCCGAGCCCGGCAATGGCCTCCTCACGGGAGTCCGCGAGCACCACGGCGCGGTCACCCAGCGCCGCGCGGGTCGACAGCAGGGCGTCCGCCACACGCGTCAGCGAGACGTCGCCGTCGAGGAACGCCGCCAGCCGCTCGGCCTGGCCCGCCAGGGAACCGGTGCTGCGCGCGGACACCACCACCGGCACCACGCCGTCGGGCGCGTCTTCCTCCGCAGTGGCCTCGGCTGGTGCCTCCTCAAGGATCAGGTGCGCGTTCGTCCCGCTGATGCCGAACGACGAGACGCCGGCCCGGCGCGGGCGGCCGTTGCGCCCCCACTCCCGTGCCTCGGTCAGCAGCTCCACCGCCCCCGCCGACCAATCGACCTGAGCCGTGGGCTTCTCCACGTGCAGGGTGGGCGGCATGACGCCGTGCCGCAACGCCTCCACCATCTTGATCACGCTCGCCACACCGGCGGCGGCCTGCGTGTGCCCGATGTTCGACTTCAACGACCCCAGCCACAACGGCTGCTCCCGACCCCGCCCGTAGGTGGCCAGCAACGCCTGCGCCTCGATGGGATCGCCAAGAGCCGTCCCGGTCCCGTGCGCCTCCACGACGTCCACATCGGACGGTGCCAGTCCCGCACCGGCCAGCGCGCCGCGGATCACCCGCTGCTGCGACGGACCGTTCGGCGCGGTCAACCCGTTCGATGCGCCGTCCTGGTTCACCGCGCTGCCCCGGACCACCGCCAGCACCCGGTGCCCACGCTCGCGTGCGACCGAAAGGCGTTCCAGCACCACGATGCCGACGCCCTCGGACAGCACGGTGCCGTCCGCGCCGTCCGCGAACGCCTTGCACCGCCCGTCCTCGGCGAGGCCCCGCTGCCGCGACATACCGAGCACACCGATGGGCGATCCCATCACGGCGACTCCGCCCGCGAGCGCCATCGAGCACTCGCCCTGCCGCAACGCCTGCGCCGCAAGGTGAATCGCCACCAGCGACGACGAACACGCCGTGTCCACCGTGACGGCGGGACCCTCGAAACCGAACACATAGGACACCCGGCCCGACGCCACGCTGCCCGCCGTGGCGGTCGTGACGAAGCCTTCGAGCTCCGCGGGCATGTTGCTCAGCGACTCGAGGTAGTCGTGGATGGAGACGCCGGAGAAGACGCCGATGTTGTCGCCCCGCGCCGCGGTCGGGTCGATGCCGGCCCGTTCGAGCGCCTCCCACGACGCCTCCAGCAGCAGCCGCTGCTGCGGGTCCATGGCGAGCGCCTCACGCGGCGAGATGCCGAAGAACCCGGCGTCGAAAAGCCCGGCTCCCTGAAGGAATCCGCCCTGCCTGGTGTACGAGGTGCCGGGGCGGTCGGGGTCCGGGTCGAACAGGTCAGCCAGGTCCCAGCCGCGGTCGGTTGGGAAGCTCGACATGCCCTCCCGGCCCTCGAACACCATGCGCCACAGGTCGTCGGGCCCCGTGACGCCACCCGGCAGCCGGCAGGACATGCCCACGATGGCGATCGGTTCGTCGGGATCGGCGGCGACGGGGGCGACCGTGGCGGGGGCGCCGGCCGCACCCAGCTGGTCGCCGAGCTCCTCACGCAGGTGGCGGGCGAGCGCCACCGGGGTCGGATAGTCGAAGACCAGCGTCGCGGGCAGCTTCACGCCGGTGGCCGCGCTCAGCCGGTTGCGCAGCTCGACCGCCGTGAGGGAGTCGAACCCGATGTCGTTGAACCCGCGCGTGCCCTGCTCCAGCTCGGGCCCGCTGTAGCCCAGCACGCCGGCCGCCTCGCCCTGGACGATGGTCAGCAGGACGCGTTCCTGCTCGTCCTGCGACAGCCCGGCGAGCCTGCGGACCAGCCCGCCGCCGTCACCGGCCGCGGCGCGCGCCACGCGCCGGCCCACGCGGACCAGGCCGCGCAGCAGGTGCGGCACCTCGCCGCCGGCCGCGGCCTGGGTGCGCAACGTCTTCAGGTCCAGCTTGATCGGCACCAGCAGCGCCTCGTCCGCGTGCAGGCCGATGTCGAGGATGTCCAGGCCCTCGGCCGGCGTCATCGCCATCACGCCGCCGCGGCTCATCCGTGCCTGGTCGGTGGCGCGCAGGTGCGCGGTCAGGCCGGCGCTCTGTTCCCAGAGACCCCACGCCAGCGAGAGTCCCGGCAGACCGGCCGCGCGGCGGCTCGCCATCAGCCCGTCCAGGAACGCGTTCGCGGCCGCGTAGTTGCCCTGGCCGGCGGAGCCCATGAGCGCGGCGGCCGAGGAGAACACGACGAACGCGTCGAGGTCCATGCCGCGGGTCAGCTCGTCGAGGTGCCGCACCGCGTCGACCTTGGGCGCGAACACCCCGGCCAGTCGCTCGGGGTTCAACGCCCCGATCACGCCGTCGTCGAGGATGCCAGCCAGGTGTACGACACCGGTCGGGCGGTGATCGGCGAGCAGTACGGCCGTCTGGTCGCGGTCGGACACGTCACAGGCCACCACGGACACGTCCGCGCCCTGCTCGGCGAGTTCGGCCACCAGGTCCGTCACGCCCTCGACGGCCGAACCCCGACGGCTGGCCAGCACCAGGCGCCGCACGCCGTGCCGGGACACCAGGTGCCGGGCGACCACACCGCCCAGCGAGCCGGTGCCGCCAGTGAGGAGCACTGTCCCTTCTGGACGGAAGACGGCGGGTGTCTCGGGCGCGTGGCCGCCGGCACGGGCCAGCCGTGGTGCGGACAGTGTGGTGCCGCGCACCGCGAGCTGCGGTTCGCCGCTGGCCAGTGCCGCGCCCAGCATCGGGTCCGCGCCATCGGTGTCGATCAGGACGATCCTGTTCGGGTTCTCGGCCTGTGCGGCCCGGATCAGTCCCCAGACCGCCGCACCCGCGGGGTCGCTCACCGCGCCGTCGGCGTGGCTGTCGGCGGGCACCGCACCGCGGGTCAGCACGACGAGACGGGAGTCCTGGCCGTCCGCGGTCAGCCACGCCTGCACGACCGCGAGCACGCGTGTGGTCAGGGCGAGCGGCCCGTCGTCGTCGCCGACCGCGTGCAGGACGGCCGTGCCCTGCGTCAGTGCGGCCACGTCGTCGGGGGTCGCGACCGGCGCCCACGACGGTTCGGCCTGTTCTGCGGCCGGCAGTTCGGTCCACTCCACGCGGAAAAGCGCGTCGCGGCTCTCCTCCGCGGCCGCGGTTTCCAACTGCTCGGCGGACACCGGCAGCGACACCAGCGAGTCCATCGTCACCACGAGGCCGCCGGTCTCGTCCGCGGCCTGGAACGACAGTGCGTCCGGGCCGGCCGGCGCGACCCGCACCCGCAGCGCCGACGCGCCCGCGGCGTGCAGCAGCAGCCCGTTCCACGCGAACGGCAGTACCTTGCGGTCGTCGTCCGGGTTGGCGAAGGCGTTGGTGTGGAGGGCGGCGTCCAGCAGCGCGGGGTGGATGCCGAACTTCCCGGCGTCCTCCCGGTGTTCGTCGGGAAGGGCGACCTCGGCGAAGACCTCGTCACCGCGCCGCCACACGGCCCGCAGTCCCTGGAACGCCGGCCCGTACGCGTAACCGCGTTCGACCAGGTCCGGGTAGAAATCCTCGATGTCGACCGGCCGCGCACCAGCCGGCGGCCAGGCGGCGAAGTCGAACCGCGTGTCCTGGGCCGGTGGTGTGGTCGACAGGAGCCCGGTGGCGTGGCGCGTCCACACGTGCTCACCGGTGTCCTCGCGCAACGAGTACACGTCCACCGTGCGCGAGCCGGTCTCCCCCGGTCCACCCACGGCGACCTGCAGGCGCACCCCGCCGTGCTCCGGCAGCACGAGCGGCGCCTCGATCACCAGCTCTTCCAGCACACCGTGGCCGAACTCGTCACCCGCGCGCACCGCGAGGTCGACGTACACCGTGCCGGGGATGAGCACGACGCCGCCGATGGCGTGGTCGGCCAGCCAGGGGTGCGTCCGCAGCGACAGCCGTGAGGTGAACACGAGGCCGTCGGACCGCGGCAGCGGCACCACCGCACCCAGCAGCGGGTGGTCGGCCCCCACCAGCCCCAGCGACGCGGCGTCGGTGGCGGACTCACCGAGCCGGAGCCAGTAGTGCTGGTGGTCGAACGCATAGGTCGGCAGGTCCACGCAACCGGTGACGGGCGGCAGCATTCTGGTCCAGTCGACGGTGACGCCACGGACGAACAGCTCGCCCATGGAGGTGAACAGCCGCCGGAGGCCGCCGTCGTCCCGCCGAAGCGACCCGACGACCACCGCATCCATCTCGATGTCGTCGACGATCTCGGAGATCGGCTGCACCAGTACCGGGTGCGCGCTGACCTCCACGAACACGCTGTGCCCCTGTGCCAGCAGGTCGGTCACCGCAGGCCCGAAGCGCACCTGGTGACGCAGGTTTCGGTACCAGTAGCCACCGTCGGCGTCGTTGTCCTGGATCCACTCGCCGGTGACCGTCGAGTAGAACGGCACCTCCGGCGCACGCGGACTGATCCCGCCCAGCGCCTCGGCGAGCGTGTCGCGGATGTCGGCCACGTGCCGGGTGTGCGAGGCGTAGTCCACCGCCACCCGCCGGACGCGGACACCCTGCTCGTCCAGTACCTCCATGGCCTCGTCGAGTGCCTCGGCGTCCCCGGCGATCACCACCGAGGACGGCCCGTTCACGGCCGCGACCTCGACCCGACCGGCCCACGGCGTCAACCGGTCGACCGCGTCGTCCTCGCTCAGGGCGACGGACGCCATGCCACCGCGCCCGGACAATTCCGCCGCGATCGCCTGACTGCGCAAGGCGACCACCCGCGCCGCGTCATCAAGTGACAGTGCACCCGCCACACACGCGGCCGCGATCTCTCCCTGCGAGTGACCCACCACAGCGTCCGGCACCACACCGACCGAGGACCACACCGCGGCAAGCCCCACCATCACCGCGAAACTGGCCGGCTGCAGCACATCGACCCGCGCCATCAACTCGGGGTCGGTGTCGCCACGCAGCACGTCCACAAGGGACCAGTCGACCCACCGCTCCAGCGCGGCGGCGCACTCGGCGATCCGCTCGGCGAACACCGGCGAGGACTCCAGCAACTCCCGGCCCATCCCGACCCACTGCGTTCCCTGCCCGGGGAACACCCAGACGATCTTGCCGGGCGAACCCGAACCAGCCAGCAGGCCGGGCGCGTTCTCGCCGCGAGCCAGGGCACGCAGCCCGGTCAGCGCCTCCTCGCGCGAGCCGGCCACCACCACGGCACGCTCGTCCAGCACGGCCCGGCCCGACGCCAACGCCCCGGCCGCATCCGTCAGCGACACGTCGCCCTCGAGGAACGCGACCAGCCGTTCCGCCTGCGCCGCAAGGGAAGCGGTGGTACCGGCGGACACCACCAGCGGCACGGTGTTTGATTGGCTCGCTCCGCTCGCCGGCGAGTGGGCCGCAAGCCCGGCCGGTGCCTCCTCGATGATCAGGTGCGCGTTCGTCCCGCTCGCGCCGAACGAGGACACCCCGGCCCGGCGCGGATGCCCGTTGCCCGACCAGTCACGAGCCTCGGTCAGCAGCGAGACCGCGCCGGCGGTCCAGTCCACCTGGGGCGTTGGCACGTCCACGTGCATGGTCGCCGGCAGCACACCGTGCCGCAGCGCCTGCACCATCTTGATCACACCGGCCACACCGGACGCCGCCTGCGTGTGCCCGATGACGGACTTCACTGAACCAAGCCACAGCGGCCGTTGCGGGTCGCGGCCCTGTCCGTAGGTGGCCAGCAGGGCCTGCGCCTCGATCGGGTCACCCAGCACCGTGCCCGTGCCGTGCCCCTCCACCGCGTCCACATCGGACGGTTCGAGTCCTGCGGTGGCCAGGGCGTTGCGGATCACCCGCTGCTGCGCCGGCCCGTTCGGTGCGGTCAGGCCGTTGGAGGCGCCGTCGGAGTTCACCGCGCTGCCACGGATCACGGCGAGTACCTGGTGGCCGCGCTCCTGCGCGACCGACAGCTTTTCCAGCAACAGAACCCCGACGCCCTCGGCCCACCCGGACCCGTCGGCGCAGGCGGCGTAGGACTTGCAGCGGCCGTTGAACGCGAGTGCCCGCTGGCGCGCGAAACCGACGAACCCGCCCGGCGTCGCCATCACCGTCGAGCCGCCCGCGAGCGCCATCGAGCACTCGCCCCGGCGCAGCGCCTGCGCGGCGAGGTGCAGTGCCACCAGCGAGGAGGAGCACATGGTGTCGACGGTGACCGCGGGGCCCTCGAGCCCCAGGGTGTAGGCGACTCGGCCGGAGGCGATGCCGCCCGCGGTGCCCAGCGCGCGCTCCAGGCTCATGAACCCTTCGAACCCGGACAGGTCGGGCGCGTAGTCCTGGTGCACGATCCCGGCGAACACGCCGACGTCCGTGCCGCGCACCGAGTGGGGGTCGATGCCGGCGCGTTCGAAGGTCTCCCAGGACACCTCGAGCAGTTGCCGCTGCTGGGGGTCCATCGCCAGGGCCTCACGCGGCGAGATGCCGAAGAACGCGGCGTCGAACTGTGGCGCGTCGTGCAGGAAGGCGCCCTCACGCACGTAGGTCGTGCCGGGGTTGTCGGGGTCCGGGTGGTAGAGGCCCTCGATGTCCCAGCCGCGGTCGGTGGGGAAGCCGGTGTAGACGTCCTCGCCCTCGCTCACCACGCGCCACAGGTCCTCCGGGCCGCGGATCCCGCCGGCGTACCGGCAGGCCATGGAGACGATCGCGATGGGCTCCGCGGCCGCGGCGGCGAGTGCGCTGTTCTCCTGCTGAAGCCGGGCGTTCTCCTTCAGCGAGGCACGCAGTGCCTGGACGATCTGCTCGTCTGGCGCCGACATAACCATCCTCCACGATCCGTTCTCAGCTCGTCTTGCCCAGGGCTCGCCGCACGAGGCCGGCGATGTCGAGCCCGTCGATCAGGTCCACGTCGTTCTCGGCGGTGGGCTCCCTCGGGGCCGGCGGGGCCACACCGTCCGTCTCCGCGCCCTGCTCGGCCAGACCGAGCAGGGTGTCCAGCACGCCGGCCTCCTTGAACCGGGCGAACGGCACGGAGGCGAGGACCCGCCGCAGGTCGTCCTCCCGGCCGTCGGTGTCGTCGTCGACCTCCGTGAGCAGCTCGGCACGCAGGTAGCCGACCAGCGCCTCCGGGGTGGGGTAGTCGAAGATCAGCGTCGCCGGCAGCCGCAGCCCGGTGGCCCCGTGCAGGCTGTTGCGAAGGTTGACGGCGGCCAGCGAGTCGAAGCCGACGTCCTGGAACGCCTGGCGCGGGCCGATGCCCTCGGCGCCGCTGTGGCCGAGGACTGTCGACGCGTGGCCGCGGACCAGCCGGAGCAGGATGCGGTTCTGCTCGCTGTCCGGCACCGCTCTCAGGGAGTCCGCGAGGGACGCGGTTGTGTCGCCGTTCTCGGTGTCGGGTTGCGATGCCGCCAGTGCCGCCTTCGCCTCGGGCAGGTCGGCGAACAGCGGGCTGGGGCGGACGGAGGTGAACGCGGGAATGAAGGCGCCCCAGTCCATGTCGGCCACGGTCACGAACTTCTCGTTGGCCCGCACCGCCTGCACAAACGCCGTGACCGCCAGTCGTGGTGCCATGGGGAGGACACCGCGGCGGCGGAGCTGGGCGAGCGCGGCCTCGTCCATGCCGACGCCGATCTCGTCCAGCGCGCCCCAGGCGATCGACGTCGCGTTGAGACCCCTGGCGCGGCGCCATTCGACAACCGCGTCGAGGACGGCGTTCGCCGCGCCGGACGGGCCCTGGCCGCCGCCACCCCAGACACCGGCGATCGAGGAGAAGACGACGAACGCGTCGAGCGGGGTGTCCGCGAACAGCCCGTCCAGCCGGCGCGCGGTGTCCACTTTGGCCGCGAACACCTCGGCGAGGTCTGCCGTGCCGGTGTCGTCGACGGAGCTGGTCTGGGTGATGTCGGCGGCGTGCACCACGGCCGTGAGCGGTCGCGCCGGGTCCGTCGCGGTGACCAGCCGTTCGACCGTGTCCCGGTCGGCGTCGGCGCAGGACTCCACCACGGTGTCCACGCCCAGTTCGGCCAGTTCGGCACGCAGGTCCGGCACGCTCTCGGCGGGTGCGGTCGCGGTGGTGGTGACGATGAGCCGTTCGGCGCCGGCGAGTGCGAGCCAGACCGCGGCGTGCCGGCCGAGCCCCTCGGCGCCGCCGGTCACCAGTACCGTGCCCCGGGGCTGCCAGCGACCCTCGCTCGTGGACTCGGGTTTGCGGACCAGCCGCCGGCCGTAGACGCCCGACCGCCGGATCGCGAGCTGGTCCTCACCGGTGCCGCTCAGTACGCCGAGCAGTTGTTGGGCCGTGCGTGGGCCGTTCGTGGCGGGCAGGTCGACCAGGCCGCCCCACCGGTCGAGGCGTTCCAGTGCGACGGCGCGGCCGAGACCCCACAGTGCCGCCTGGGCAGGCGCGGTGAGGGCGTCCTGGATGCCGATGTTCACCGCGCCCCGGGTCACGCACCACAGTGGTGCGGTGGCGTTGCGGCCGCCCAGGGCCTGGACGAGCGCGAGTGTCGTCGCCGCGACGGCGGTCGGCTCCTGCGTCTCCTGGTCCAGGGCGAGCAGGGACAGCACGCCGGTGAGGTCGTGCTCGGCCAGCACCGCGGTCAGCCGTTCGGCGAGCCGTTCCCTGGCGCGGTCCCGCTCGCCGACCTCCAGCAGGACCATGTCGAGTCCCTGTCCGGCCAGCTCGGTGAGGAGAGCGGCGTCCTGGTGCCCGGACGGCGCGACGACGAGCCACCGTCCGCCTGGCACGCCGGCGGCTTCATGTTCGAGCGGCTGCCAGGTGACGTGGTAGCGCAGCTTCTCCGCCGTCGACCGCTCGCGGCGTTTCTCCCGCCAGTCCGCCAGCACGGGCACGACGGCGTCCAGGGCCGTGCGCTGGTCGGCGGACGCCATGTCGAGCAGCTCGGCGAGTGAGTCCACATCGGACCGCTCGATCGCGGTCCAGAAGTCGGCGTCGACCCCCTCTGCGGCCTCGGTGGTCGTTTCCGCCTCGTGCAGCCAGTAGTGCCGGCGTTCGAAGGCGTACGTCGGCAGGTTCACGCGGGCGGTCGGTGCGGGCAGGCCCCAGTCCACCGCGACACCTCGGACGAACAGCTCCGCCATCGAGGTCAGCAACCGCCGAGGACCGCCGTCGTCCCGCCGCAGCGACCCCACCACGAGACCGTCAGTGATCTCGGAAATCGGCTGCACCAACACCGGATGCGCACTCACCTCGACGAAGACCCCGTGCCCCTGCTCGACCAGCGCGGCCACGGCCGGACCGAAACCCACCTGGTGACGCAGGTTCCGGTACCAGTAGTCACCGCCGACGACATCGGCGTCCCGCACCCAGTCCCCGAGCATGGTGGAGTAGAACGGAATCACCGGCTCCTGGGCGGTGATCCCCGCCAGCGCCTCGGCGAGCGTGTCGCGGATGTCCTCCACGTGCCGGGTGTGTGAGGCGTAGTCCACCGCCACCCGCCGCACCCGAACACCGTCACCGGACAACGCTTCCAGCGCCTCGCCCAACGCCTCGGCGTCACCGGCGATCACCACGGATGCGGGGCTGTTGACCGCGGCCACCTCGACCCGGTCCGCCCAGGGTACCAACCGGGCGGTCACGTCGTCCTCGGGGAGAGCGACCGAGGCCATGCCACCGCGGCCGGACAGCTTCGCGGCGATGGCCTGGCTGCGCAGGGCAACCACCTTCGCGGCGTCCTCAAGGGACAGAGCGCCCGACACACACGCGGCCGCGATCTCACCCTGTGAATGACCCACGACCGCGTCCGGCACCACACCGACCGACGACCACACCGCGGCAAGACCCACCATCACCGCGAAACAGGCCGGCTGCAACACGTCGACCCGGTCCAGCAGGCCGGTCCCATCCCGCAGAACGTCCACAAGGGACCAGTCAACCCAGGGCGCCAACGCGGCGGCACACTCCCCTATCCGTTCGGCGAACACCGGAGAGGAGTCCAGCAACTCGCGGCCCATGCCGACCCACTGCGAGCCCTGGCCCGGGAACACCCACACCTTCTTGCCCGGCACATCCACGCTGCCGGTCACCAGAGCGGGTGCGTTCTCGCCGCGTGCCAACGCGTTCAGCCCGGACAGGGCCTCCTCGCGCGTGCTCGCCACGACGACGGCTCGCTGCCCTAGCGTCGCCCGGCTCGACAGCAGTGCCCCGGCCACAGCGGCCAGCGGCACGTCACCGGCGCCCTCGAGGAAGACCGCCAGCCGGCCGGCCTGTCCGGCCAGCGCACCCGCGGTCCCCGCCGTCACCACGAGTGGTGTCATGCCGGTGGGCGCCTCGGTGCCGACAGGCGAGTCCTCGGCGGGTGCCTCCTCCAGGATGAGGTGCGCGTTCGTCCCACTGGCCCCGAACGAGGACACCGCGGCCCGGCGGGGACGGTCGGCACGCGGCCACTCCCGCGCCTGGATCAACAGCTTCACCGCACCCGCGGTCCAGTCGACCTGGGTGGTGGGTGTGTCCGCGTGCAGTGTCGCCGGCAGGGTCTCGTGCTGGAGCGCCTGCACCATCTTGATCACACCGGCCACCCCGGCGGCCGCCTGCGTGTGTCCGATGTTCGACTTCAACGACCCCAACCACAACGGGCGTTCCCGGCCCTGCCCATACGTGGCGAGCAACGCCTGCGCCTCGATCGGGTCGCCCAACGCGGTCCCGGTCCCGTGCCCCTCCACGACGTCCACATCGGACGGCGACAGCCCGGCACTCGCCAACGCCCCACGGATCACCCGCTGCTGTGACGGGCCGTTCGGCGCGGTCAACCCGTTCGAGGCACCGTCCTGGTTCACCGCGGAACCACGCAGCAGCGCCAGCACCGGGTGCCCGCGCTCCCGCGCCACCGACAGACGCTCCAGCAGCACCACGCCGACGCCTTCGGCCCAGCCGGTGCCGTCCGCGCCGTCCGCGTAGGCCTTGCAGCGTCCGTCGGCGGACAGGCCCCGCTGCCGGGAGAACTCCAGGAAGGCGTCCGGGCTGGCCATCACGGTGGCGCCGCCGGCCAGTGCCATCGAGCACTCGCCCTGCCGCAACGCCTGTGCGGCAAGGTGCATCGTCACCAGGGACGACGAGCACGCCGTGTCGACCGTGACCGCGGGCCCCTCGAAACCGAACACATAGGACACCCGGCCGGACGCCACGCTCGACGCCGTTCCGGTCATGAGGTAGCCCTGGACGTCGTCGGGGACCTGGCGGAGCCGGGTCACGTAGTCGTGGTGGACGATCCCGGTGAAGACGCCGATGTCCTTGCCCTTGACGGAAAGCGGGTCGATGCCCGCTCGCTCCAGCGCCTCCCACGAGGTCTCCAGCAACAACCGCTGCTGCGGGTCCATGGCGAGTGCCTCGCGAGGCGAGATCCCGAAGAGCCCGGCGTCGAACCGCGCGGCGTCGTACAGGAACCCACCCGAGCGGGTGTAGCTCGTGCCGGGGTTGGCCGGGTCCGGGTGGTACAGCCCGTCGAGGTCCCAACCGCGGTCGAGAGGAAAACCGGACACCGCGTCCCGCTGCCCCAACACCAGATCCCACAGTTCCTCGGGACTGTCCACGCCGCCGGGTAGCCGGGTGCTCATCGCGACGATCGCGATCGGCTCGTCGGAGACCGGCGCCGCCGTCGGGGTGACCACCACCGGTCGCTCACCCTGCAGCTCGGCCCGCAGATGGGCCGCGAGGATGGCGGGGGTCGGGTAGTCGAATACCAGGGTGCTGGACAGGTTCAGTCCGGTGAAGTCCTGCAGGCGGTTGCGGAGCTTGACCGCGCTCAACGAGTCGAACCCGAGGCTCTTGAAGGACTGCTCCTCGCCGATCCCGTCCGACTCGCGGTGGCCGAGCACGACGGCGACGCTCTCCATGACCAGGTCCATCACCGAGCGCGGCTCGGCGGCCAGGCTGTCGGCGGGCTTCAGCGGGTCGTCGTGTTCCCGCGCGACGACGTCATCGGCGTCGACCCAGTACCGCTGGTGCTGGAACGCGTAGGTGGGCAGCTCGGCGCCGACCGCCACGACCGGCCGGTCGAGCACGGCCGGCCAGTCCACGGCCACACCACGCACGTGCAACTCCGCGAGCGCGGTCAGGACGTCGAGGGCCTCCGTGCCGTCCTTGCGTAGCGTGGCGACACAGCCCTGTCCCTGTTGGCCCAGCGCCATCGCGGCGAGGACCCCGCCGGGGCCCAGCTCGAGGAACGTCGTCGCGCCCTGGTCACGCAGCGCGGTGACGGCGTCGCCGAACCGGAC
Source organism: Actinophytocola sp. (assembly GCF_036378875.1). GTDB lineage: Bacteria > Actinomycetota > Actinomycetes > Mycobacteriales > Pseudonocardiaceae > Actinophytocola. The sequence continues at coordinate 35,846 of NZ_DASUVO010000054.1, read as the reverse complement.
CGCGTGCCGTGCCTGGTCGACCCAGTAGTCGGGGCTGCCGAGCCGCCCGTCCTCGGCGAGGGCGCCGGTCAACGTGGACACGATGGGCAGAACGCCCGGCTGGAACGACAAATCGGCCACCACGCCGCGGAACTCGTCGAGCATGGGTGCCATGAGGGGCGAGTGGAAGGCATGGCTGACCGGCAACCGCCGCGTCTTGCGGCCACGGCCCGCGAGCTCTCCCGCGACGGCCAGCACGGCGTTCTCGTCGCCGGAGAGCACGACCGAGTCGGGCCCGTTGACCGCCGCGACGCAGACCACGCCGTCCGCCCGGTCGAGCAGCGGCGCGACCTCGGCCTCGGTCGCCTGGACCGCGACCATCGCACCGCCTTCGGGCAGATCCTGCATCAACCGGCCTCGTGCGGCGACCAGCGTGGCCGCCTCGTGCAGATCGAGCACGCCGGCAGCGTGGGCGGCGGTGATCTCCCCGATCGAGTGGCCCGCGAGGAGATCGGGTCGCACGCCCCAGGACTCGAAGAGCCGGAACAGCGCGGTTTCCAGCGCGAACAAGGCGCCCTGCGTGTACATGGTCTGGTCGAGCAGGTCGCCATCGGATCCGAACACCACCTCACGCAGGGGGCATGCCCCGGGCAGGTGCTCCTCCACGGCCGTGCACGCGGCGGCAAAGGCGTCGCGGAAGACCGGGAACGTCTCGGCGAGTTGGCGGCCCATGCCCGCCCACTGACTGCCCTGACCGGTGAAGAGGATGGCCAGCTTCCCCGTGACCGGGGTGCCGGACACGACCGCGGGACTCGGCACACCGCGCTCGACGGCGGACAGGTCCGCGCAGAGCTGTTCCCTGTCGGACGCCACGACGACGGCACGGTGGTCGAGGTGAGCCCGTGTGGTGGCGAGCGCGTGGGCGGCGTCGGCGTGGCGCACGTCGGGCCGTTCGCGGAAGAACCGGGCAAGACCGCCGGCCTGGCCACGCAACCCGGCCGGCGTCCGCCCGGACACGAGTACCGGGATGGGGACACCGGCCGGCTCGGGCCCAGGAGGCGTCGGCTGTTCTGGGACCGCTTCGAGGACGACGTGCGCGTTGGTGCCGCCAATGCCGAAGGACGACACCCCGGCCCGGCGGGGCCTGCCGTTCTCCGGCCAGTCGCGGGCCTCGGTCAGCAGTGCCACGACACCCGCCGACCAGTCCACATTGGACGAAGGCCGATCCACGTGCAGTGTCGGCGGGAGAACGCCGTGCCGCATCGCCATGACCATCTTGATCACGCCGGCGACCCCCGCGGCCGCCTGCGTGTGTCCGATGTTCGACTTCACCGACCCCAGCCACAGCGGCTGGTCCGCCGGCCGGCCCTGGCCGTAGGTCGCGAGGAGCGCCTCCGCCTCGATCGGGTCGCCGAGGGTCGTGCCGGTGCCGTGCGCCTCCACGGCGTCGATGTCCGATGTGGACAGCCCGGCGGCGGTGAGTGCCTTGCGGATCACCCGTTGCTGGGACGGGCCGTTCGGCGCGGTGAGCCCGTTCGACGCGCCGTCGGAGTTCACCGCCGACCCGCGGACCACGGCCAGCACCTGGTGACCGCGGCGGCGCGCGTCCGACAGCCGCTCCACGAGCAGCAGGCCCACGCCCTCGGACCAGCCGGTGCCGTCCGCGCCGTCGGCGAACGCCTTGCACCGGCCGTCGGGCGCCAGCCCGCGCTGCCGGGAGAACTCGACGAAGGTCTCGACGGTGCCCATCACCATCACGCCGCCGGCCAGCGCCATGGTGCACTCGCCGCGCTGGAGCGCCTGCGTCGCCATGTGCAGTGCCACCAGCGAGGAGGAGCAGGCCGTGTCGACCGTGATGGCGGGGCCTTCGAAGCCGAAGTGGTAGGCGACGCGGCCGGAGATGACGCTGCCGGAGCTGCCGGTGAGGCGGAAGCCCTCGACGCCGGACGCCGCTTGCATCCGCATGCTGTAGTCGTGGCTGTTGACGCCGACGAAGACGCCGACGTCCTGTCCGGCGAGGGTTGTCGGGTCGATCGCGGCGCGTTCGAACGCCTCCCAGGACGTCTCCAGCAGCAGCCGCTGCTGCGGGTCCATGGCGAGGGCCTCGTTCGGTGAGATGCCGAAGAAGGCGGCGTCGAACCCGGCGGCGTCGTCGAGGAAGGCGCCGTGCCGCACGTAGGTGGTGCCTTCGTGGTCGGGGTCCGCGTGGTAGAGCCGGTCGGTGTCCCAGCCGCGGTCGGTGGGGAACTCGGTGACGGCGTCGACCCCGTCGGCCACGACGCGCCAGAGGTCCTCCGGGCTGTGCACGCCGGCGGGGAAGCGGCACGCCATCGCCACGATGGCGATGGGCTCGTCGGTTGTCGGTCGGTTGGTTTCGGCAGAGCGTGGCGTGGAGCCGCCGAGGAGCTTCACGCGCAGGTGCTCGGCGAGCGCGGTGGGCTTCGGGTAGTCGAAGATCATCGCCGGGGACAGGGTGAGCCCGGTCGCGGCGGCCAGCCGGTTCCGCAACTCCACCGCGGTCAGCGAGTCGAACCCGGCCTCCTTGAAGGTCCGGCCGGGGTGGACGGCGTCGGTGGTGGTGTGTCCGAGCACCTCGGCGGCGTGCTTCCGCACCAGGTCGAGCACGGTCTCGGTCTGTTCGGTGTCGGCGAGGCCGGCGAGGCGCTTCGCGAGCGACGCGGACGAGGCGAGGGTCCCGGCCACGGGTCGCGCGGCCGGGACCAGACCACGCAGCAGCGGTGGGACCGGATCAGCGGTCGCCGTCGCGCGCAGGTCGAACTTCGCCGCCACCAGCGTGTCGTCGGCGGTCAGGGCGGCGTCCAGGAGCGCCGTTCCCTCGGTGGCGGAAAGGCCGACCATGCCGGTGCGCCTGGTGCGTGCCAGGTCCGCGGTGCCCAGGTGCTGGGTCATGGCGCTGACCGTCGCCCAGTAGCCCCAGGCGAGGGACACGGCGGGCAGACCGAGGCGGTGGCGCTGGTGCGCGACCGCGTCCAGACATGCGTTGGCCGCCGCGTAGTTGGCCTGCCCGGGGTTGCCCAGCGCGCCCGCCGCCGAGGAGAACAGCACGAACGCGGCGAGGTCGGTGTCCCGGGTCAGTTCGTCCAGGTGCAGGGCGGCGTCCACCTTGGGCCGCAACACGGTGTCGACCCGTTCCGGGGTCAGCTCGGTGAGCACCCCGTCGTCGAGGACACCGGCGGCGTGGATCACCGCGGTGAGCGGGTGTTCGGCCGGGATGGCCCGCAGGACAGCCTCGAGCTGGGCCCGATCAGCCGTGTCGCAGGCGGTGATCGTGACGGACGCGCCCATCGCGGTGAGTTCAGCGTGGAGTTCCGGGGCGCTGCCGCCACGGCTGACCAGGAGCAGATGGCGGATGCCGTGTGCGGTGACGAGGTGCCGTGCCGTCGTCGCGCCGAGGGTTCCGGTGCCGCCGGTGATCAGTACGGTGCCGTCGGGGTCGAGAGGACGCCCCGGTTCGGGTGGCGACACCCGTGTCAGGCGCGGCACCGTCGCATGCCCGTGGCGGACCCGCACCTGCGGTTCGCCGCTCAGGAGAACGACGGGTAGGGCGGTCCGGTCGTCGAGGTCCGCCAGCACGATCCGGTCGGGGTGCTCCGACTGCGCCGAGCGCACCAGGCCCCACACCGCGGCCGCGTCGGGTTCGGCGCAGTCTCCGGTGACGACGGCGAGCCGGGTGTCCGCCAGTGCTGGTTCGGCGAGCCAGTCCTGGATCACCGCGAGCGCGGCGTTGACCGACGCGCGGGGATCTCCGGGGACGGCCTCGTACAGCAGGACGTCCGGTGCCGCCGTCGTGTCGACGTCCTCGACGGTCACGATGTCGATGACGCGGTCCACTGTGGGCAGTGGCAGCGGGGTCCAGTCGACGCGGAACAGGGCATCGGGCGGCAACCCCACCGGTTCTGCGGTGAACGGCCTGCCGAGGACCGCGTCGACGGTCATGACGGGTTGCCCCGTCATGTCGGTCAGTCGCAACCCAGGGCCTTCGGGTCGCACCTGCAGTGCGGTGCCGCCCGATGCCAGCAGGGACACGCCTTTCCAGACGGACGGGAGCATGTCGTCGGGGATGACCGTGCGGACGGCGGCGTCGAGCAGGGCGGGGTGCATCCCGTAGCGGTCGGCGTCGCGGAGTGCGGCACCGTCCAGGGTGACTTCGGTGGCGGGTTGGGCGTTCGAGGGTGCCGCTTCAGTCGCGACGGGAGCCAGCGTGCCGTGCGCGTGGCGTGTCCAGGGCGCGTCCACAGGGGCGTCCGCGGCGCGGGAGTAGATGTCCACCGATCGCCGTCGCGTGTCGCCGGGCTCGCCGATGATGGCCTGGATGTCGCGGGGCAGCACCACGGGTGTGTCGACGGTCAGTTCGTCGAGGACGGGGGTGCCGGTCAGATCGCCGAGCCGGATGGCCGTTTCGACCAGTGCCGCGTTCGGCATGACGGGGTCCGTGAGCCAGGGGTACGACCGAACCGACCACCTCGACGTCGCGACGAATCCGGCTGAGTTCGGCAGGCTGACGACCGCGCCGAGCAGCGGGTGATCGGCCGCCGACTGACCCAGCGACGCGGCGTCGGTCACCGGCTCGGGTTGGAGCCAGTAGTGCTGGTGGTCGAAGGCGTAGGTCGGCAGGTCCACCGGGGCGGTCGGCGCGGGCAGGCCCCAGTCCACCCCGACACCCCGAACGAACAACTCCGCCATCGAGGTCAGCAGCCGCCGAGGACCACCGTCGTCCCGCCGCAACGACCCGACAACGAGACCGTCGGTGATCTCGGAAAGGGGCTGCACCAACACCGGATGCGCACTCACCTCGACGAACACGCCATGCCCCTGCGCCTGCAGGGCGGCCACGGCCGGGCCGAAACCCACCTGGTGACGCAGGTTCCGATACCAGTACCCGCCGTCGACGACACCGGCGTCCCGCACCCAACCGTCGATCACGGTGGAATAGAACGGCACCATCGGTGCCTGCGCACTGATCCCGGCGAGCGCCTCGGCGAGCGTGTCGCGGATGTCCTCCACATGCCGGGTGTGCGAGGCGTAGTCCACCGCCACCCGCCGAACCCGAACACCACTGCTGGACAACGCTTCCAGCGCCTCGTCCAACGCCTGCGCGTCCCCCGCGATCACCACCGAGGACGGCCCGTTGACCGCGGCCACCTCGACCCGACCGGCCCACGGCGAAAGCCGCGCGACCACCTCACCCTCACCGAGGGCGACCGAGGCCATGCCGCCACGCCCGGACAACTCCGCGGCGATGGCCTGACTGCGCAACGCCACCACCTTCGCGGCGTCCTCAAGAGACAGAGCACCCGACACACACGCGGCCGCGATCTCACCCTGCGAATGACCCACCACAGCATCCGGCACGACGCCCACCGACGCCCACACCGCCGCCAATCCCACCATCACCGCGAAACAGGCGGGTTGCAGCACATCGACCCGGCCGAGCAGCTCGGGCTCCGCATCGCCGTTCAGAACGTCCACAAGAGACCAGTCGATCCACGGCTCCAGCGCGGCAGCACACTCGGAGATCCGCATCGCGAACACCGGAGACGACTCGAGTAGTTCCCGGCCCATCCCGGCCCACTGCGTGCCCTGGCCCGGGAACACCCACACGATCTTGCCCGGCACATCCGCGCTGCCGGTCACCACACCGGGTACGTGCTCACCACGGGCCAGTGCGCCAAGGCCGGTCAGTGCTTCCTCGCGAGAACCCGCCACCACGACGGCCCGCATCGCCAGCACCGCCCGGCTCGACACCAACGCCCCGGCCACGCCGGCCAGTGAGTCGTTCTCGACCAACGCGGCCAGCCGCCCGGCCTGCCCCGCCAGCGACCCGGAACTCCGTGCCGACACGACCAGGGGCACCACTCCGGTGGTTGACGCCTCTGTCGGCGCCATGTCCTCGGCGGGCGCCTCCTCCAGGATCACATGCGCGTTCGTCCCGCTGACACCGAACGACGACACCCCGGCTCGCCGCGGTCGATCACCGCGCGGCCAGTCCCGGGCCCGGATCAGCAACTCCACCGCACCGGCGGACCAGTCCACTTCGGACGTCGGCTCTTCGACGTGCAAGGTCGCCGGAAGGACGCCGTGCCGTAGCGCCTGCACCATCTTGATCACGCCGGCCACACCCGCGGCCGCCTGCGCATGCCCGATGTTGGACTTCAACGACCCCAACCACAACGGGCGTTCTCTGCCTTGTCCGTACGTGGCCAGCAACGCCTGTGCCTCGATCGGATCGCCCAGAGCGGTCCCGGTGCCATGCGCCTCGACCACGTCCACATCGGACGGTGTGAGTCCCGCCGCGGCGAGCGCCCGGCGGATCACCCGCTGCTGTGACAGACCATTCGGCGCAGTCAGACCGTTCGACGCACCGTCGGAGTTCACCGCCGAACCGCGCAACACCGCGAGAATCCGGTGTCCGCGTTCCCGCGCGACCGACAGTCGCTCCAGGACGACCACGCCGGCGCCCTCGGCCCAGCCGGTCCCGTCGGCCGTCGACGAGAACGCCTTGCATCTCCCGTCGGGCGCGAGTGCCCGCTGCCGGGAGAACTCGACAAAGCTCCCGGGCGTGGCCATCACGGTCGCTCCGCCGGCCAGCGCCATCGAGCACTCACCCGACCGCAACGCCTGCGCCGCAAGGTGCATCGCCACCAGCGACGACGAACACGCCGTGTCCACCGTCACCGAGGGACCCTCGAAACCAAACACATAGGACACTCGGCCCGACGCCACGCTGGACGCCGACCCGGTGGTCGTGAACCCTTCCAGTTCCGGCGAGACCGCACCCGACCCGTAACCCTGGCCCATCAAGCCGGAGAACACCCCGACATCGGCGCCCTTCAACGAGAGCGGGTCGACGCCCGCCCGTTCCAGCGCCTCCCACGAGGTCTCCAGCAACAACCGCTGCTGCGGGTCCATCGCGAGCGCCTCACGCGGCGAGATCCCGAAGAACCCCGCGTCGAACAGTCCCGCTCCGTCGAGGAACCCGCCCTGACTCGTGTACGAGGTGCCCGCACGGTCAGGGTCCGGGTCGAACAGACGGTCAAGGTCCCAGCCCCGGTCGCCGGGAAACTCGGCGACGGCGTCGACTCCGTCGGCCACCAGCTTCCACAGGTCCTCCGGGCTCGCCACCGCACCAGGCAGCCGGCAGGCCATGCCCACGATCGCGATCGGCTCATCGGGATCGGCCACCATGGCCGGCTCGTTGACCGGCGGGGTGACGCCCAGGATCTCGGCACGCAGACAGGCCGCCAACGCCACCGGGGTGGGGTGGTCGAAGACGACGGTGGCGGGCAGCCGCAGCCCGGTGCTTTCGGTCAGCCGGTTGCGCAGTTCGACGATGGCCATCGAGGTGAAGCCCAGGTCGCGGAAGGCGCGGTCGGCCGGGACCGACTCGGGGCCCGGCTGTCGCAGCACGACGGCGGCCTGCGTCCGGACCAGGTCTTCCAGTAGTGCCAGCTGCGCGCGTTCGTCCAGTCCGGACAGTCGGTCACTTAGGGCAGCGGTGACGGCACCGTCCGGCTCCCTCTGCTCAGACAGACTTTCCTGTGCGTCTGCCCGCATCGCCAGCACCGACGGACGGTTCGTGGTGATGGCGTGCTCGAACGCGGTGAGCAGGTCGCTCAGCCGGCCAGTGTCGTGGGACCAGCCGACGAAAGCACCGGGCAGGTTCCGCACTCGGCGGGCCCGCAGCACGGCATCGGTCAGGATCCCGTTCATGGTCGCACCGGGTGCTCCTGGCAACCCGGCCACATCGGACACCACGACGAACGCGGCAGGCCCGGTCATCTCATCGAGGTGCAGCGCCAGTTCGGGATCGTCGGCGGCATGCACCACCGCGGTCACCGGACGCCGGAGGCCGGCCAACGCGGCTCGCAACGGCTCCGGATTCCGCCCGTCCGCGGTCACGCGGCCAGTGCCCGTCTCGACGGAATCCGGTTCGGCGCCGGGGGAATTGACGAGCAGCAGGCTCGCCCTGTGAACAGTCGCCAGATGGTGTGCCAACCACGCGCCGTGCTGGGTGTCCGCTCCGGTGACCACCACCGTGCCGGCGGCACCCGGCCACGATTCCGCCCGCGGCACATCGACCACGGGCAGGCGGGCCAACCGGGGCGCCAGCAGTACGCCCGACCGCACCGTGAGTCGCGGCTCGTTCGACGCGGCCGCGGCCAGCAGGATGTCCGGGTCGGGCGGTGTGTCCTCGACTTCGACGGCGGTGAGTGGAAGGTCCGCCGCGGGGGTCGCGACCGCGGCGCGGGTGAGGACGACGAGTCGGGACGCCGCCAGTTCCGGTCGTGCCGACCAGACGCGCACGTGCTCTTCCAGAAGACGGGCGTCGTCCCGTCCCGCGGCGACCGGATCGCGCGCGGGTCCGGCCGACCCGACGAGAACGGTCACGTCTGGAACCGCCTCGGCGCCGGCCATCTCGGCGAGGTCCTGGTACTGCCGCACCGTGACACCGGTTGCTTGCAGAGCGGTGACGAGTCCGGCCGCCGGACCGACCACCACCCAACTCCCGGCCGAGCGCGTCGTCGGCGCGGTCACCGGCGTCCACTCCACGCTCATCAGCGCGTCGTGGTGTCCGCTCGCCGCGTACCGCAGCCAGCTCGGCTGGTCCGCCAGGAGACGCCGCTGGATCTTGCCCGACGCGGTCCGGGGAATGGTCGCGACCTCGTGGACCTGTTCGGGCACCTTGTAGGGGGAGAGTTGCTCGCGGCACCGAGTGATCAGGGCCTGGACGTCGAACCCGGAGGGACCGGGGATCACGTACGCGACCGGCACTTCGCCGAGCGTGTCGTGGGGCGCGCCGGCCACCGCCACGTCGGCGACACCGGGGACGGTGCGCAGGACCGCCTCCACTTCCGCGGGGTGGATGTTCTCCCCACCGCGGATGACGAGTTCCTTGATCCGGCCGCGGATGGTGACGTAGCCGGCGTCGTCACAGCTGGCCAGGTCGCCGGTCCGGAACCAGCCGTCCCGCATCGCCTCGGCGGTCGCGTCCGGACTGTTGTGGTAGCCGGCCATGACGTTCGGCCCGCTGACCCACACCTCCCCTTCCTCGCCGACGGGAACGTCGATCCCGGTGGTGGGGTTGACGATGCGGACCCCGACTCCCGGCGCTGGCAGGCCACAGGACCCGTCGACCCGGGGACCGTCCGGCGGGTTCATGGTGATGGCCCCGCACGTCTCGGTGCTGCCGTAGGCGTCGACCAGCGGGACGCGGAAGATCTCCTCGAACTCCCGGCGCAACCCGGCTCCGAGGACCGCTCCCCCGACCAGGCCGATCCGCAGTCCGGGTGCGGAGAAACCGTTCTGCCGGGCCGCCTTCACCAGGTGGTGGTACGTCGTGGGCACACCGGCCAGGAAGGTCGGCGCGTCGTCGCGGAGCGTCCGCATCACGTCGTCCGGGGACGCCCCGTCCATGATCCGCGCGGTGGCCCCGACCACGGTGACGGAGAGAACGCACGCGATGTGCGAAAGGCTGTGGAACAGCGGGAGCGGCCAGAGAACCCGGTCCTGGTGCGTCAGTCCCGGAATCGGCACATAGGTCGAGGCCACGGACCAGAGGCAGTTGCGCTGGGTCGACAGGACGCCCTTGGGCCGGCCGGTGGTCCCCGAGGTGTAGAACGTCCAGGCCACGTCGTCGAGGGCGAGGTCGTCGCGAGCGGGCTGGGCCGGTTCGGTGACGGCGAGTTCGTCGTAAGGATGGGTTCCCGCCGGGGCGTCGCCGGTCACCAGCAGGGTGGCCGCCTCGAGCCGCTCGGCCTGTGTGGCATCGGTGATGACCACCGTGGCGCCGCTGTCGGCCAGCAGGTACTCCAGCTCGGCGAGGGCCGAGGCGGGGTTGAGCGGCACCCCGACGCCGCCCGCGCGCACGATCGCGAGATAGCTCTCCACAGTGGACACCGTGTTGCGCAGGCAGATCGCGACCCGGTCGCCGTGCAGAACACCGAGGCTCGCCAGGTGCCCGGCCAGCCTGCGCGTCCGCGCCTCGAGGTCGGTGTAGGTGACCGCCCGCCGGTCGTCCTCGAAAGCCACCTTGTCGGGAAAGCGGGCCGCGTTCTCCTGGAGTGCGACCGGCAACGGCTTGATGAGGTCGGTGCGCACCATACCGCGGATCCTTTCGGGGCTCGGTGGGAAGAACGCTCACCAGGAGACGGGCAGCGTCTCCACCGCGAAGACAGACCCCTGCAGGCGCAGCGGCACCTCGTCGGCCGCGACGGCCAACCGGAGGTCGGGGAACGCCTGGAGGAGAGCGGACAGACCGGCACGCAGCTCGACGCGCGCCAGGTTCTGGCCGAGGCACTGGTGGATGCCGAAGCCGAACGCCACGTGACCTGACGTCTCGCGATCGATGTCCAGCTTCTCGGGGCAGGAGAACTTCGCCGGGTCACGGTTGGCCGCGGGAAGCGACACCGTGACACTGTCCCCTTTCCTGATCACCTCACCGTTGAGTTTGATGTCCTCCAACGCGGTACGGTAGGTGTGGTACTGGTTGACGGTGAGGTAGCGAAGAAGCTCTTCGATCGCGGCGTCGAGTTTCCTGGGGTCCGCCCGGAGGGCCGCCAGTTGATCGTTGTGGTGCAGCAGCGCGAAAACACCGACGGCCAGCGCGCTCTCCGTGGTCTCGTAGCCCGCGAACAGCATCAGCGTCACGATGTTGCACAGCTCTTCCGCGGTCAGTTCCTCGTCGGCGACGAGGACGCTGATGAGATCGTCTTCGGGCTGCTTCCGCCTTCTCTCGATGACCTCGCCGAAGAATTCCTGCGCCTGCCCGTAGGCAGCGGCCGCCTCCGCCGGGTCCGCCTCCGCGTCGTGCAGGAGGGTAACCGCGTGTACGTATCGGTCACGTTCGCCGTAGGGCAGGCCGACCATCTCCGACAACACCCGCAGGACAAGTGGTTTGGCGAAGGTCGCCACCAGATCCGCGGGAGCGCCGTGCTCACGCATGACGTCGAGCTGTTCTGCGGCAACGGCCTCGACACGCGACGTCAGCCGGCTCGTCCGGCGAACAGTGAACTCACCGGTCAGCAGGCGGCGGTACCGGGTGTGTTCGGGCGGATCCATGTGGATGAACATCCCGGGAATCAACGGATGGGTCGGGATCACCTGTCCCTGGTGCGTCACCGGGAAGTGACCGACCTCGCAGCTGTGGCTGAACCGCGGATCGCTGAGGACCTCGCGCACCAACTCGTAGCTGGAGACGATCCAGCCGACGTGCCCGTCCGGGTAGACCATCCTCGCGAGCGGGCGTTCTTCGCGGAGCGTCGCGAATACCGAAGGAGGGTCGAACTTGTCGGTCCGCGCCCACGGCACCTCGAAAGAAATGGCGTCGGTCATCGATTCCTTCTCCCTCGGGCAGGCGTTCCCGCCGGACGCGAACAACTGGCTCTGAAACCAAGCTAGACGGGCCACGACCACCCGACATCCCTCAGGCTGGTAGGGCCGCCATCAACCGATATCGACAGGCTGACCGGTCTGTGCCGACTCATAGGCCGCTTGGATGATCCGCAACGTACGCAACCCCGCCGCACCGTCGGGGCCGGTCCACTGTCCATTGTCGACTGCGGAGACGAAGTCCTTCAACATCACCGCGTACGGGTCGGCCCCACCCGGCTCCCACCGTGCGGTGCCGGTGGCCGCGTCGTATCCGCCGAGCAGTCGCGGAGAGGCGTCGTACTCCACGCTCGCCCGGTCACCGACGAAGGTCACGGCCGGTCCGTTCGGCGGCGACAGGCTCCAGCCGCAGTCGATCGCCGCGACCATCCCACTCGAATACCGCACGGTGACCAGTGCCGCGCTCTCGACACCCGGATGTCCACTGAGGACATTGTTCGTCTGTGCGTACACCTGTTCCGCGGGCTCCCCGTCGAGCACCGCGTCCACCAGGTCGAGCAGGAACGGCGCGTTGGAGGCCAGCGCACCGCCGTCCACCTCTCCCCGGCCCGACGGGGTGCTGTGGTACGACCCGTGGACTGTCGTCAGCGTGCCGACGACACCGTCGGCGATCCCTTGGCGCACAGCGGCGAACGCCCCGCTGAAGCAGGCAGGGGACGCGACCGTGAGGCGAACCCCGCCGATGTCACAGGCGTCCACCATGGCTTTCACGTCCGCTTCCTTGGTGGCCAGCGGCTGCTCGCACAGCACGAACGCCTCCGCCTCGCCCGCGAGGTCGACCAGCTCACGGCGCCGGTCGACCTCGCTAGTGACCACCACCCCTTCGACGCCCGACGCGAACACCTCGTCCCAACTGTCCACATACGACACACCGAGCCGCTCGGCCATCGCCCGTCCCCGGACCGGATCACCCGCCGCACCGTCGGGATCCGCGGTGACCAGGTCGACGCCGGGCATGTCACGCAACAGCCTGACGTAGGTCTCGGCACGCTCGTGCGCGAACGACAGGACGGCGACCTTCATGCGGCTCCCTTCACCGACAGTTCGACGGCACGCCCTGTCCACGCGGACTCCGCCGCGGCCTGGGTGATGCGGACGGCGGCAAGCGCGTCCCGCGCGCCAAGACGCGGTTCGGGCCCTCCCGCGAAGGCCTGGGCGAACTCCCGCATTTCGGTGACGAACACCGATTCCCCCGCGTAGCCGAAGTTCCCGGCCTCACCGTCGGCGATCCGGACTTCCTGGGGCCACTCGGAGTCGTAGGACACGGTCCCACCGGTACCGGAGACGTGGAATGACACCCGAACGGGAGGTTTCGGCGTGGCGGTCCACCGGCTGATGACCTGGCTGAGCGCACCACTGGCATGGGTGAGCACGGCGGTCCCGGTCGCAACGGCCCCCTCCGGAGCCGGTGTGGCGATCTCGCCCTGGTAGTAGGCGTGCACCCGCACGACGTCCCCGAAGATCCAGTACGCCAGGTCGACGCCGTGCAGCATCTGATCGGTCAGGATTCCTCCCGACCGGGCGGATTTGTGCCCGGTCCAGGGCCGAGGGTGGTACGCGGAGAAGAAGAACCGTCCGACCGCACCCTCGCCGATGCCGCCGGTCGCCACCAGCTCGTGGAGTCGGGCGTACGGCGGGGCGAAACGCACGTCGTGGGCAGGATACAGCCGCACACCGGCCCGCGCCGCCGCGGCGACGATCTCCTCGGCCTCCTCGGCGGTGGCCGCCAACGGTTTCTCGCACACCACACCCACACCGGCGGCGATCGCGGCCATGGCGATCTCGTGATGACTGTCGGTCGGGGTGCAGATGTCCACGACATTCGCGCCATCCAGCGCCTCGGCCAAGGAGTCGACCGCCCTGGCGCCGAACTCGCGTGCCATGTCGGCGGCACGGCCGTCGTCGGAGTACACACGGACAGCGGCCCCGGCGCCGATCCACGCGTCCAGGTGTAAACGTGCTATCAGTCCCGCGCCGATCAGTGCCACCTCGAGCTGCCGCATGGCATCTCCAGCCCTTCTCCCACATGCGCGCGGATGTGTCCGACCCTCGTCAGGTTCGCCCACGACACTTGGCGGAAGCCATAACCAACGTGGGTAGTCTCACCGGGTCCGGCCGTTGGTGACCGTCCGACCCGCGAGTTCTCGGGTAGCGTCCCGACTGTGCCGGTGCGCCAAGCGAACCCCTGACAGGACAAGGAGTTGCAGCCGTGCGGAAGATCCTCGACGCGATTCTCGCCGACGACCTGGCCGCGGTCGGCGACCTCGAAGTGCCCGACTTCTATCGCGGGGTGACCGTGCGCGCCGACGAGGTGGACATGTTCGCCGGCATGGCCACCGAGGACAAGGACCCCCGGCGTTCCCTGTGCGTCGACGAGGTGCCGACACCCGAGCTGGGCCCGGGTGAGGCGCTGGTCGCGGTGATGGCGAGCGCCATCAACTACAACACCGTGTGGACGTCGATCTTCGAACCGATGCCCACCTTCGGTTTCCTGCGCCGCTACGGCAAGACGTCACCGCTCGCCAAGCGCCACGATCTGCCCTACCACGTGGTCGGCTCCGACCTCTCCGGCGTGGTGCTGCGCACCGGGCCGGGCGTGCACCGGTGGAAGGCCGGCGACGAGGTGGTCGCGCACTGCCTGTCCGTCGAACTGGAGAACCCGGACGGCCACAACGACACCATGCTGGACCCCGAGCAGCGGATCTGGGGCTTCGAGACGAACTTCGGCGGCCTCGCCGAGCTGGCCCTGGTCAAGTCCAACCAGCTCATGCCCAAGCCGGACCACCTCACGTGGGAGGAGGCCGCGAGCCCCGGCCTCGTCAACTCTACGGCGTACCGGCAGCTCGTGTCCCGCAACGGCGCGGACATGAAACAGGGCGACACGGTGCTCATCTGGGGTGCCTCCGGCGGGCTTGGCTCGTACGCGACCCAGTTCGCGCTCAACGGCGGTGCCGTGCCGGTGTGCGTGGTGTCCAGCCCGCGGAAGGCGGAGATCTGCCGGAAGATGGGCGCGGAGCTGATCATCGACCGCAGCGCGGAAGACTACCGGTTCTGGAAGGACGAACACACGCAGGACCAGAAGGAGTGGAAGCGTTTCGGCGCACGGATCCGCGAGCTGACCGGCGGCGACGACCCGGACATCGTGTTCGAACACCCGGGCCGGGAGACGTTCGGCGCAAGCGTGTTCGTCACCCGCAAAGGCGGCACGATCGTGACGTGCGCGTCGACGTCCGGGTACCTGCACCAGTTCGACAACCGGTACCTCTGGATGAACCTGAAGCGGATCGTCGGATCGCACTTCGCGAACTACCGCGAGGCGTGGGAGGCCAACCGCCTGGTGCGGCAGGGCGCCATCCACCCCACGCTGTCCACTGTGTACCCCATGGACCAGGTCGGCCAGGCCGCGTACGAGGTGCACCGCAACCGGCACCAGGGCAAGGTCGGCGTGCTGTGCCTCGCCCCGACCGAGGGCCTCGGCGTCCGCGACCACGCGATGCGCGCCAAGCACCTCACCGCGCTCAACCGGTTCCGCCCAGCGGAGACCGACCAACGTACTGACCATGCCCTGGCCACCACATGACTGACTAGAAATTGATTGTTCGGCGCCTGACACATCCGCCGGACAAATAAACCCGCAGGTCACCGAGTGCGTCCACCCCCAAGGAACACAAAACCTGTCTCGGCGACCAGTCCCGGCCGAGGATCTGTTCTGCGCCAGGGAAACCGGCGTGTTTGTCAAGGGGTGGATGGGTATGGCCGGTGAAGGCCATACTCGTGCGGATGCGCGATCGAACGGCGGTTGGGGACGGCGAGCGTGCCGCCAGGTACCGGGATGTGTTCGCCGTCGGTGAGTTCCGGGTTTTGTTCGCGACGCACGTGGTGTCGATCGCCGGGGATCAGTTGGCTCGGGTGGCGTTGGCGGTGCTGGTGTTCGACCGCACTGGTTCGTCGGCGTTGGCGGCGTTGAGCTACGCGCTCACTCTGCTTCCCGAGTTGGTGGCCGGGCCGCTGCTCGCCGGGTTGGCCGACCGGTTCCAGCGGCGCGCTCTGATGATCGTGTGCGACCTGTTGCGGGCCGGGCTGGTGGCGGTCATGGCGGTGCCCGGGATGCCGCTGTGGGTGCTGGGTGTGCTGGTGTTCGCGGTGCCGCTCGCCGGGGCGCCGTACAAGGCCGCCCGCGCAACGATCATGCCGGTGATCCTCCACGGGGACCGGTACGAGGTTGGCATGGGGCTGGTCTATACCGCGCTACAGGCCGGCATTCTCGGCGGATACGCCGTGGGTGCACCGTTGGTGGCGTGGTTGGGCCCGGAGTGGGCACTGTTGCTCGACTCGGCGACGTTCCTCGCCTCCGCTGTGCTCGTCGCGCGGGGGCTGGGCGCGCACCCGCCACAAACGACGGGAGGAGCGCCTCCAGCGTTGTTGACGGCGTTCCGCTCGCTGGCGGGTCTGGTATGGCGCGACCGGAAACTGCGGTACCTGCTGGCGTTCGGCTGCCTCGCCGGCTTCTACACCGTGCCAGAAGGGCTGGCGGTTCCTCTCGCGGCGCAGATCGGGGTCGGCACGGCATCGATCGGTTTGCTGTTGGCCGCCCTCCCCGCGGGCAGCGCGCTCGGATCCGCGCTCCTCACCCGCCTTGTGCCGCCCTCACGGCGGCTGGTGCTGCTCGGCCCGTTGGCCGTGGCCACCAGCGCGGTGTTGCTGCCCATCGGACTGGTTCCAGGTCTGGGGATCACGGTCGCGCTGTGCGCGTTGTGCGGGTTGCTGTCGGGGCACGACGCGATCGCCGTCGCGACGTTCACCCGAACCGTGCCGGCGGAACGGCGGGGTCAGGCCTACGGGTTGGCCAACGCCATGGTGCGCGGGAGCCAGGGTCTTGGTGCCGCGCTCGCCGGCGTGGTCGCCCAGTACAGCTCTCCGTCGACCGCGATCGCGGTGTTCGCCATGCTCGGCGTTCTGGCGGGGACGGTGGCCGCGGTCGGGTGGTGGCGCGTGCGGCCTGGTCGCTCGGGAGAGAGTCCTTGCCCCACACCAGATTCGGACTAGCATGCGACAGCACGAGCCCGGGAGACCGAAGTGGTGGTGCCAGAGTGAAAACTCCCCAGTCTGGGCCGGACGCCGACGGGACGAGCGACGTCGACGCCGGGACCGCCCGGAAGATCCTTGCCAGCGACGACGTGCTCGCCCTCGTCGAACTGGTCGACGGTGAACGGGAGTCCGTCCGGTCCCGGTGTGTCGACCCCTTCGAACCCGATCCGGACGATCGGCCCGTTCCCCTGGAGGTTCCCAGGTTCTGGGCCGGGCTCATGCTTCTGGAGACCGGTGAGCTGCTCGGCACGATGAGTTGGCGCCCCGTTCCCCACATCGTCACGGTCGCGGGCATCGGATGGAACCAGGGTTTCTACATGCTGCCGGGCGTCCGTGGTCGTGGACTGAGCTCCCGCGCGGGTTTGTTGTTGGCCAGACATCTGTTCGCGACCACCGAGATGGATCGCATCCAGGCGGTGACGGACCCGGAGAACACTCCTGCCCGGCGAGGGCTGGAAGGGGCCGGCTTCCGGCTCGAGGGCCTCGTGCGCGGGATCGAGCGGCGGGGCGGCCAGAGTCGAGACCTGTTGTCGTACAGCCTGTTGCGCTCCGACCTGGAGTCGATCGACGGCGAGCGCGAGGTTCTCGCACAGCGGGATGGCGTGGTGCTCGCACGTGCCCGACCCGGCGATGGCCGGGCGGTCGCGTCCGCATCCGACCGCGCCTTCGCGCTCGACCAGGACGGCCGGATGTCTCCCGAGGCGCCGCGAGCGACGTCCCGCGCAGCGGTACTCGACGCCGCGACCGGAAGCCTGCTCGGTTTGGTCAGCTGGCACGCGGTGGGCCATGGCACCACGTTTGGCTGCGCGGCCTGGAACATCGAGGCCGACGTGGTTCCCGACGCCCGCGGCCGTGGGGTGGGCACCACCGCGCAACGGTTGCTCGTCGAGCACCTGTTCGCCACCACCGACGTGGACCGGGTCGAGTCCGGTGTGGACGTCGACGACGAGGCCGGGCGACGTGCCCTGGAGAAGGCCGGGTTCCGGCGAGACGGGGTGATCCGCGGCGCGCGGCTACGCGGCGGCCAGCGACGGGACATGGCCCTCTACGGCATCCTGCGCACCGACCTCCACGAACCGAACACCGTCGCATCACAGGGAATGGTCTGACGAAGGCTCTCGTTCACAGCTGGGGCGCCGAACCGGCCTGAGGAAGCAGGTTGAGCAGGCCGTCGGCGGCCCAGATCCGGCGGATGAAGTCGCCAGGCGGGGTGAGCGGGATTTCCTCACCCGCCTCGGTGCGGAGGGTGGCGGCGTCGGGGTCGACGGTGATCCGCTGCCCTTTGTGCAGGCGTGTCATGTCGTCGGCGTTCGCGAAGGTGAGGCAGGGCAAGCCGTTGTTCGTCGCGTTGCGGAAGAAGATCCTGGCGAAGTCGACCGCGACGAGCGCGCCGATGTGGTTGAGCCTGAGCGCGCGGATGGAGGTCTCCCGGCTCGATCCGCAGCCGAAGTTCCGCCCGGCGACCACCACGTCGCCCGGTTCGATGGCGGGCTGCATCTCGGGGTCGTAGCCGTGGAACAGTCCCGCCCGCACCTTGTCCGGGTCCAGGCTGTAGAACGCGGGCGGATGGATGACGTCGGTGTTCACGTTGTCGCCGAACAGCCAGACCCGGCCCATAATCTCGGTCATTGGTCTCCCACGTCACGGTAGAGGTCCGGTGCGAGCACACCGCGCACCGCCGCGCGCGCCACAGTTCGTGGGCTGGCCAGGTATGTTCGGCTTTGCCAGTGGCCCATCCGTCCCCGGAAGTTGCGGTTGGAGCTGGACACGCACACGTCGTCCGCGCCGAGCACCCCTTTGTCGATCCCCCCGCACGCGCCACAGCTGGAATGCTCGACGATCGCGCCGGCTTCGATCAGGGTCTCGACGTAACCGGCCCGGAGCGCCTGTTTGAACACCTCCACCGACGCCGGGATCACCACGAAGCGGACGTCGGGATGCACCCTCCTGTCGGTCAGCTCGGCGGCGGCGACCCCGATGTCGGACAGCCTGCCGCTCGCGCAGGAGCCGAGGAAGGCGCTGGTGATCCGCACGGGTTCCAAATCCTTCAGCGGCACCACGTTCGCCGGGGACCACGGCTTGGCGACCCGCGCGTCGAGCTCGCTCAGATCGAGGTCGATCACCCGTTCGTACCCGGCATCGGCGTCCGGTCGGACCAGGGTGCCGAGCAGTTCGCCGTCCCTCGCCACGTAGTAGTCCACAGTGGTCTGATCCGGGACGAAGACGCCGAACTTGGCGCCGATCTCGACGGCCATGTTGGCAATGGCGAACCGGTCGTCCTGGCACAGGGCAGGCGTGGACTCGTCGTGGAACTCCAGACAACGGTACTGCGCGCCACTTTCCCCGAGAAGGGCGAGCAGTGCCAGGACGACGTCCCGCCCACTGGACTGCGCGGGCAGCGTGCCGTGGAACCTGACCGCGATGGTGTTCGGCTTGCGCATCCACGTGGTCCCGGTCGCCAACGTGAACAGGATGTCGGTCGCGCCCATGCCGGTCGCGCACGCCCCGATGCCGCCTGCCATGACGGTGTGGCTGTCCGCGCCGACGATGAGACCACCGGCCTGGCACAGCCTGTGCTCCACCAGCAACTGGTGGGAGATCCCGCTGTCCAGCATGAGGTTGGGAATGCCCTGGCCCCGCGCGAAGGCGAGGAACCGGTTGGAGATGTCCGCCCGCTCGGCCGTCGCAGGCGGCGAGAAGTGGTCGTTGGCCAGCAGCACCCTGTCACGATCCCAAATGGACAGTCCGCGACGCTCGAAGTCGTCGATGAGCAGTGCGATCGTGGCGTCGGGACCGAGCACGGCGTCGACGTCGACCAGACGGTAGAGCGTCGTGTCGTCCCCGTCGCGGGCGTGCGCGTCGATCACCTTGTCGCTGATCGTCCGCCCGCTCATGCGCTGTTCGTGGACAGTCGGTCGTACTCGGCGAGGACGAACTCCGGTGAGACGCCGGCCAGCGCGGAGGCGGTGAACGCCTCCTTCGCGGCGTAGGCACGCTCGTGCTCGGCCTTGTCCCTGTTCTCGACCGCCTGCTTCACCACGTCCACCAGCCGGCGTGCGGTGTCGTCGTCGACCTCGCACGGCGGGTTCGTCTGTCCGAGGATGTGCCGCACCAACGACGCGCCGCTGTGCTTGCCCAGCACGTAACTGCGCTCACGACCGGTCCACCTCGGCGACAGCACCTCGTAGCTGCGACTGTCCTTGAGCATGCTGTCGACGTGCACGCCGGACTCGTGGCGGTAGACGTTGTACCCGGTGACCGGTTTGGTGGCGCTCATGTGTATCCCACTGGTGCGTTCGACGAAGCGCGCCAGCTCAGGTAACAGGTCGGCCCGGACGCCGTGGTGCACGTCGTAGAGGTGGGTCAGCGCGGCCAGGCACTCGGCGAGGTCGGCGTTGCCGGCCCGTTCGCCGATTCCGTTCACCGTGCAGGTGATCGCGCGAGCACCGGCTTCCACGGCCGCCAGCGTGTTGGCAGTGGCCAGACCATAGTCGTTGTGCGCGTGGGTGCAGATCGCGATCGTCGGGTCAAGACGCTCGGCCAGCATTCGCACCAGAGCACGCATGCCGCCCGGGTGCGCGCAACCGACCGAGTCGGCCAGGATCAGCCGGGAGACGACACCGGGTGTGCACACCTCGTCGGCGAGCCGGATCATGTGCGCGGGGTCCGCTCTGGTGGCGTCCTCGAACACCACGTTGACCCCCAGGCCCTCCCCGACTGCCTCGTCCACGCCGGTGCGCATGAGGTGAGCGGCCTGATCACGGGTGATGCCAAGGGTTTCCCGCAGCCGGAGGTCGCTGGTGGGCAGGAACACGAAGACCTCGTGCGCCAGTGCCTTGGCCGCCGCGGCGATATCCTGCCGCAGCGGACGCGCGGTCGCGCCGATCCGGGCGCCGACGCCTGCCCGGCGCATCTCCTGCATCGCCTCGAGGTCCGCGCCGGACGCACCGGGGAAACCGGCGTCCAGCAACCCGATTCCGGTGTCCGCCAGGAGCCGCGCCAACTGCACCTTCTCCTCGACGGTGAACCAGACTCCCGGTGTCTGCTCACCGTCCCGCAGCGTGCAGTCGATCACCTCGACGGTGGTGGGCATGGTGGGTGAAGCCTGGTTTCGTTTTTCCGCCACTGCAACCGTTCCTCCCGGCTGAAGGCTTCGCCGCCTGTGAACGCTCTGCGACCGGGCAGCATCAAACAGTGCTCAAGAGCCCGTAGTCAATAGTGATGTTGGCGCGAAACCTCATCTGTGGCAAAAGAAAACGCCTATGACGCGATCAGCGTGAGTTTGGTGTGCTGGTGCGCCGACTGGAACATGGCGTGGTGTCCCATCTTGCGTCTACACTGCGCCGGCAGTGCAGGTAACGATCTCCGCTAGTGCACCTGGACGCATTGATCGCGTCCGCCCGGTTCGGCTAAACCATGTGCATTGTTTGGACATCCGGAGGCTGGTATGCAACTGACATATGCCTTCACAGACGACGAACGAGATGAGTTGCGTGGCCTGCTGATGACCGTGGGCGCGCACCCCTACCGGGAGCCGATCGTCTTCTCCGACGAGATCGCCGGGTTGATCGACGACGGGAAGGTGTCGCCGTCCCTGGTCGAGGTGACCGACCGGATTCGCAAGGACCGCGTGTCCGGGAGCGCGTTCGCACACGCGCTGCGCAACTGCCCGCTGGACCAGGAAATACCGCTGCTGGACCAGGACGACCCGCTCTCGGACAAGTACGCCAAGAAGACGACATTCGTCGCCGAGTCGTTCCTCTGTTTGTTCGGGCACCTGGTCGGCACACCGCTGCTGTCCTACCAGACACGGTTCAACGGGGACTTCTTCATCGACGTCATCGCGATCAACCGGTACCGCGGCAAGCAGACCGGCTACAGCGACGGGGAGTTGGCGTTCCACAACGATCGGACCGCCCATCCGGTGCGCGCCGACTTCATCACCCTGCTCGGGATGCGGTGCCCGGACGCCGAGATCACCTACACCGGTTTCGTGTCCGGTCCGGCCCTCCTCGCGATGCTCAGCGAGGAGGAACGACACACGCTGCGCCAACCGTATTTTTACACCCCTTTCGATGTGCTCTCCAGAGACAGGAACCAGGCGCTCACCGTCTCCGACAACCATTCGATCTTCTACGACGAGCACAGCGTGCGCTACGTCGACACGCACACGACGGTGGCCCCGGACGCTCCCGCCGAGGCGAAGGACGCGCTCATCGCCTTGAAGAACGCGTTGGTGCGAGCGGAAAAGGTGCGGCACCGCATCCGCACGGGCGATCTTTTCAGCTTCGCGAACCAGGATGGCCTGCACAACCGCGAGCACCTCGAGATCAACGATCCGGAACGAGCAAGGACCCGTTGGCTGCTCAAGACCTACGGTTTCCGGGACCGGGCGGCGGCGGACCGGTACGCCGACAGGTGGATCGACGGGGTGCCCGGCCGGGTCGGCGACTGATCGTGCGGTAGGAAAGTGCTCTGGAAGAACAACTGTCTCGACGACCGGATGGTGAACACATGACGGCACAGGTGGATCCCGCGGCTCTGCGCGCGATGCTGGAACGGGTCGCGTCCGGATCGGCCTACTTGCGCAAGAAGCTCGACGAGGCGAGCGTTCGACCGCAGGACGTCGCCGAGCCTGGCGATCTGTACCGACTGCCGTTCACCACCAAGGAGGAGATTCGCGAGACCCCGGTGATGGAGTACGCCGCCGTGCCCGAGGAGCGGGTCGTGCGGGTGCACGCCTCCACCGGCACCACGGGGCGCCGCACCATCTGTGCGTACACCGCCAGGGATGTCGAGGACTGGACGGAGATGGTCGCCAGGTGCCTGCGGTACACCGGGGTGATGCCCGACGACCGGGTGCAGATCGCGGTGGGTTACGGGCTGTGGGCGGCCGGCGTGGGATTCCAGGCCGGCATCGAGAGGCTCGGCGCGATGGCCGTGCCGAGCGGCCCGGGCAACACCGAGATGCAGTTGGAGATGATGAGGGAGCTGCGCAGCACCGTGCTGTGGGCGACCTCGTCGTTCACCCTGCTGCTCGGGGAACTGGTCGCGCAGCGCGACCTGCGTTCCGAACTCGCACTGCGCATCGCGCTCACCGGCTCGGAACGGTGGGGTGAGGCCACCCGGGCGCGGATCGAGTCGCTGCTCGGCGTGCGAACGTTCGACCTGTACGGGCTGACCGAGCTGTGGGGCGGTGGCGTCGGCGTGGAGTGCGAGCGCCACGACGGCATCCACATCTGGACCGACCACTTCCACGCGGAGATCATCGACCCGGACACGCTCGGGCCGGTACCCGCTGGCACCCCGGGCGAGCTGGTGGTGACCACGCTCCACAAGGAGGCCACCCCGCTGATCCGGTACCGCACCAGGGACCTGACCTACCTGTACGCGGAGCCATGTCCCTGTGGCAGCCCATATCCGCGCATCGGCCGGATCCAGGGCCGGTCCGACGACCAGATCAAGGTGCGCGGTGTCATCTTCCTGCCAATGCAGGTCGACACCGTGCTCGCGGAGATGACCGGTGTCGGACCGGAGTTCCAGGCGCACGTGGATCGGGACGCCGGTGGCCGCGACAGCCTCACCGTCCGGGTGGAGGCCGACGACCGCGGCGTCGCCGGCGAGTTGGAGCGGCGTCTGCGTGACAAGATCGGTCTGCGGATCGAGGTGGAGATCGTCGAGCCGGGTTCGCTGCCCCGCAGCGAGCGGAAGACCCAGCGCGTCTTCGACCACCGCGTCCTGTGATCTTGCCGGGTCGATGCGCTACGCCCGGGTCCGTCACCTCGGCCGGCCACACTGGGCCCGGGTCGAGGACGAGGCGGCCCATCTGCTGTCCGGCTCGCCGATTGAGGGCACTCCGGTCCTGACCGGCACCGTGCCGCTGACCGCGGTCGAACTGCTCCCGCCGGTGCTGCCGTTCGTCTTCTACGCGGTGGGGCTGAACTACCGGGCGCACCTCGAGCGAGCCCGCGCCCGCGGGTTCGTCGACGCGACCGCTCCCGAACGGCCAGAGGTGGGCTACCGGGCCAACAACGCGCTCGTCGGCAGCGGCGCGGACATCGTCGTCCCGCCCGACCTCACCGGTCGGTTGGAGGCGGAGGGAGAGGTCGTCGCCGTCATCGGTCGGCGGTTGCGGCGCGCGAGCCGCGCCGAGGCCCAGGAGTCGGTCTTCGGCTGGACGATCGGCAACGACGTCAGCGCGCGGGAGTGGCAGCACGCCGACCGCACCTTCTGGCGCAGCAAGAACAGCGACACCTTCAAACCGATGGGACCGTGGATCGAGACCGACGTCGACCCACTGGCCCAGACCACCACGGTGCGCGTGAACGGCGTCGCGGGGGCGCGTTTCGCCACCGGCGACATGATCTTCGACCCGTGGGACCACCTCGTCGAGGCATCCCGCTACGTGACCTTCCACCCGGGGGACGTCCTGTGGATGGGCACCGACTCGGCCTGCCCGATCACCCCGGGCGACGTGGTCGAGATCGAGATCACCGGCATCGGCACCCTGTCCAACCCGGTCCGCGCCGACACCTCGTGACTCACCGCTCGAGTGCCTGGCGTTGTGCCGGGCTCAGGCGGTCCGGCCTTGTGGCGATGGTGTAGGCCTCGGGGTTGATGGCTTGCAGGGCAAGGGGATCGGCGATCGCCGGCTGGCGTCGGATCGTGTCAAGGGCGGCGATGACGCGGTCGCGGGGCCAGTCGAGCGCGGTGGCCAGCGTGTCCAGGGTGAGCGGCCGGCCGGCGTGCACGAGGGCGGCGAGCACCGTCAGTGCGTCGTACACGGCGGGCTCGGTGAGGGTGCTGCCGCTCATCTGCTCGCTGAGCCGGGCGAAGAACTGGCCCATCTTGCCGAGTCGGGCACCGGCGGTCGTCTCGGCGCCGAAGATCTCGATGCCCCGCTGTGCGGCGATCGCGATCTCGCCGTGCGCGCCGGTGTCGGCCTGCCACGCCCGGAGCCAGACGTCGTCGTCGATGACGTACCGCTCGCGGCGCCCGCCGGGATCCGGTTGGCGCGCCACGAGTTCCATGGCTTCGAGGTACCCGATGGACTTGGATACCGACGCCGGGCTGACCTGTAGTCGGCGCACCAGGTCGGCTGACGTCAGGCCGCTGGTGTCGGCGGTGAGCAGGCAGACGAACACCCGTGCGGTCATCCGGGGCAGGCCGGTCGCGGCCAGCAGGGCCGCGAACTGGTCCACGAAGCCGCGCACCACCTCGTCGGTCGTCGGCTCGGCGGGACGGGTCGGCCTGCGGCGACGGGCGCGGTGACCGGCGACCTTCTGTGCACGGTCGGCCAGATAGTCACCGGATGCGGCGTTGCGCGCGACCTCACGGCTGATCGTGGACGTCGGCCTGCCCAGTCGTCGTGCGATCTCGGCGTACCCGAGACCGTCGGCCAGCCACGCCTCGATTCGCTGACGGTCCTCATGGGTCAGCCTGCCTCCTGGCATCGGCACACCTCCTTTGCGTTCATCGACAGTACATTGCAACGACCTGGTGGGGTAGTTGCGTTCATTCGCATTTCTGTTGCAATGATGCCTGCAAAAGCGTTGACGACTTCTTAAACGCAACGTAGCTTTTCGCCATCCGGAAAGGGAGGAAAACAATGATGCACGTGATGGCCGTGTCGACCGTCTCGGACGACGGCAAGTTCTGGAGCGGTCTGAAGAAGGCGCACGCCAAGCTCCCCAAGGGCGCCAAGTGGAAGGTGGCGGTCGCGAGCAAGGACGGCGCCAAGGCGGTGAACATCATCACCCACGACTCCATCGAGGGAGTTCGGGACTTCTTCGAGACACACGCCGGCGCCTACGCCACGACGGAGTACTTCGAAGCGGACGCCGCGAACGCGGTCGGTCTCCCCCGATGACGCTCGACGTGCCACGGATCCGAGCCCGG
Organism: Actinophytocola sp.; assembly: GCF_036378875.1. Taxonomy (GTDB): domain Bacteria; phylum Actinomycetota; class Actinomycetes; order Mycobacteriales; family Pseudonocardiaceae; genus Actinophytocola. The sequence goes on along the minus strand of NZ_DASUVO010000054.1, from coordinate 10,472 downwards.
GTCACCGAACTCCTTGCGGAGTACGGCATCCCGAGCGCCGCGATCGGTGTGCTCCACGACGGGGAGGTCACCGAGACCGCGGTCGGCGTCAAATCCGTGGAAACACGGGAACCCACGACGACGGACACCGTCTACCAGTGCGGTTCCATGACCAAGACGTGGACCGCGCTGGCCTTCATGCAGCTCGTCGACGAAGGGAAGGTCGAGCTGGACGAACCGGTACGGACCTACCTGCCCGGCTTCACGGTGGCAGATCCCGAGGTGAGCGCCAAGGTCACCCCTCGTCACCTGCTGTACCACACCAACGGTATCGAGGAAGCCCACGGCGATCCGGGTGAAGACGACGACGTCTACGAGCGCATGGTCGAGAACATCGCCGGCGCGCCCCAGGTCTTCCCGCTGGGTCACACCCACGGCTACAGCGCGGCGCTGGGTTACGCCATTCTCGGGCGGATCCTGGAGGTGCACGACGGCAAACCCTGGGACGACGTCATGCGGGAGCGCCTCTTCGACCCGATGGGCCTGACCAGCACGTACAGCTGGCGTGAGCAGGTGGACGACACCCGGGCGGCGACCGGGCACCTGCTCCGTTCCCTGGAGGAGGGCCCGATCGTCACACCGGTGGACTATCTGCCGCGTGTCTTCGGCCCTGGCGGCAACATCACCTCGACGACCCGTGAGGTGCTCGCGATGGCGCACGTGCTGCTCAACGAAGGCACGGCCCCGAACGGAAAGCGCGTCGTCTCGGCCGAGAGCATTCGAGAGATGACGCGTTCGCGAGTGCCCGTACCGGATCCGTACATGTTCGGGCCGGAATGGGCGCTCGGCCTCATCGTGTGTGACTGGCACGGCCACACCGTCTACGCGACCGACGGCAGCACGATCGGCCAGAACGCCCGGCTCCGGCTCCTGCCGGACACGAGCACCGCCATCGCGATGCTGACGAACGGCGGGCCGAGGGAAAGCTTCTACCGCAACGTGTTCAACGAGATCCTGACCGACCTCGGCATGGTCACCGTCCCCGACCTTCCCGCCCCGGACCCGACGCTGAACCTCGACCTGTCCAGGTACGTCGGCGTCTACGAGCGCCCCGGCGCACGGTACGAGGTGTCGGCCGAAGGCGGAAAGCTGTACCTGACCCTGGTCATCGACCCGACGCAGGCGGAGTTCCTCAACAAACCGGACCGCATCATTTATGAGCTGCTCCCGGTGAGCGAGACACATTTCCTGATGCCGCCCGCGGATTCGTTGGAGGACACCCAGACGGTCGCGATCTACGACTTCACGAACGGCACCGCCCGATACCTCCACACCAACTGCCGGGTGAACCCGCGAACAGAGTGATACCGACACCGCCATGACCTCAGGCGGCACCAAGCCATAGGGTCGGTGTCGTGTCGATGGAATTACCACGATGGGCGCCGGCGGATATCGATCTCCAGCGGCCGAATGCCGCCCGGGTGTACGACTACCTGCTTGGCGGAGCGTCGAACTTCGAGATCGACCGCGTGTTCGCGCACAAGTTGCTCGAACACGCGCCGGAAGCGGCGTCGGTACTGCAGCAGAACCGGGCGTTCCTGGCGCGGGCGGTGCGGTTCTGTGTCGAGCAGGGCATTCGGCAGTTCCTCGACCTCGGTTCGGGGATCCCCACCGTGGGCAACGTGCATGAGATCGCCCAACGGTTGGCGCCAGAGTGCCGGGTAGTCTACGTCGACAACGAGCCGATCGCCGTGGCCCACTGCGAACTGATGCTCAAGCACAATGACAACGCCGGTGCGGTGTTGGCGGATCTGGTGGACGTGGACGCTGTGCTCGACTCGGAGCCCGTGCGACAACTGATCGACCCCACGCAACCGATGGCCGTGATCCTTGCCGCCGTGCTGCACTTCGTCCCCGAAGAGGCCAACCCGTACGACGCCGTGGCCGGCTATGTCGACGCCATGGCCCCAGGCAGCTTCCTCGTGCTGTCACATGGTGCACGCACCGGCCAGCAGCGCTTCCAAACTCTTCGGCGGATGTACGACCAGAGCAGCACCCCGGCAGCCGTCCGCACCCGCGAGGAGATCCAGGCGTTCATGATCGGCACCGAGATCGTCGAACCGGGCGTGGTCTGGACGCCACGGTGGCGCCCGGAGATCACCACGGGGAGCCACCCCGAGGCAGAGGTGATCTACGCCGCGGTGGGCCGCAAGCCCGAGGTGCTCACCATCGCCGAATAGCGACCTCCGGTTGCACGGTTCAGCTGCCGCGGGGAAGGTGATTCGCCAGGCGATCTCACGTTCTGGCCTGCCGCGGCGTCTACGGGGTGTGATCGTGAGACCTTTCGAGCAGATCGTGGACGAGTACGGGCCGATGGTCCTGCGGGTCTGCCGGGCCGTGCTGGGCCCGGTGGACGCCGAGGACGCCTGGTCGGAGACCTTCCTCGCGGCGATGCAGGCCTATCCGGACCTGCCGGTCGACGCGAACGTGGAGGCGTGGCTGGTCACGATCGCGCACCGCAAGGCCATCGACATCACCCGTGCGCAGGCCCGACGAGCTGTTCCGGTGGAAGAGGTTCCGGAGCGGCCGAGCACGTCCAGACGCCCCGAGGCGTGGGACGGGGACCTGTGGCACGCGCTGGCCGAGCTGCCAGACAAACAACGTGCGGCCGTGGCGTACCACTACGTGGCCGGTCTTCCGTACAAGGAGATCGCCGAGATCACCGGGGGCAGCACAGACGCCGCGCGCAGAGCGGCCGCCGACGGGATCAAGTCCCTGCGGGCCACCTATGCGCACACGACGAGCGTGGGAGGAACGACACCATGATGACCATGTCCGACGACCAAGCCAGACACCTGTTCGACGCGCTGCCGGTCCACGACGAGGACACGACACGCCGGCTGCGCGAGCGGCTCGCGGTCGCCGCGGCGCGAAACGGGCTGCTGGACGTGGCCTACCGCACGATCGACACCCCGGTCGGGACGCTGCTGCTGGCCGCGACCGAGCAGGGGCTGGTACGAGTCGCCTACGACCGGGAAGACCACGACGCGGTCCTTGCCAAGCTGGCCGAGGCGGTCAGCTCGCGGATCCTGCTGGCCCCCGCGCGCCTGGATCCGGCGGCACACCAGCTGGACGAGTACTTCGCCAGGACCCGGCGGGTGTTCGACCTGCCGCTGGACTTCCGGCTGTCCAGGGGGTTCCGGCGCGCGGTGCTGGCACACCTGCCGGAGATCGGCTACGGCCGCACGGAGAGCTACGCGCAGGTCGCGGCCGCCGCGGGCAGCCCGAAGGCGGTCCGCGCGGTGGGGACCGCATGCGCGACCAACCCCCTGCCGGTCGTCGTGCCGTGTCACCGGGTGGTGCGTTCGGACGGTGGGTTCGGTGGCTACGTCGGCGGCGAGGACGCCAAGCGAACCCTGTTGAGCCTGGAGGCGTCGTGAGCGAGCTTGCGAGCGAACCAATGTCACAGGGCGACCGCGAGCGGCGTCACCGAGCCTGCGAGGGGGCGTCGTGAGCACCGACCGATTCGCCAAGCGGGTCGCGGCAGCCGACTGGGATACCGTGGCCGACGACGTCAACGACTACGGGTGCGCGCTGCTGCTGCCGCCACTACTCACCCCCTCCGAGTGCGCGAAGATCATCGAGCTGTGGGACGAACCGGACCGGTTCCGGGCGACGGTCAACCTGCGGCGGCACCGGTTCGGCGACAACGGCGACTACCGCTACTTCGCAGAGCCGTTCCCCGAGCCGGTGCGGCGTCTGCGGCAGGCGCTGTATCCGCGCCTGCTGCCGATCGCCCAGGACTGGTACGCCAAACTCGGCAGGGACGCCGAGTGGCCGGACGCCCTGGACGACTGGCTCGCGATCTGTCACGAGGCTGGGCAGACCCGACCGACACCGATCCTGCTGCGCTACGAGCAGGGCGGCTGGAACGCGCTGCACCGGGACCTGTACGGCGACAAGGTGTTCCCGCTCCAGGTCGTGATCAACCTCAACGACCCGGGCGCCGACCACACGGGCGGCGAGTTCCTGCTGGTCGAGCAGCGTCCCCGCGCGCAGTCACGGGGAACCGCGACCCTGATCCCGCAAGGGCACGGCCTGGTGTTCACCACCCGCGACCGCCCCGTCCGCTCGGCACGCGGCTGGTCAGCCTCCCCGGTACGGCACGGGGTGTCAGCGGTGCGGTCCGGCCGCAGGCACACCCTCGGCCTCGTGTTCCACGACGCCACATGAGCTAGACGCGCCTACTGGCTGCTTGCCACGTTCCTTCTCGGTGGCGACGGCGGAGGCGGAGACGAGCGTCGCTGCGGCCAGGCTGCCCCAGAGGGCGGCCGGGCCGTGCGGTGCGAGGGCGGTGATGACCGCCGGGGAGACGGCGAGCCCGAAGCCTGTGGAGACCTCGAAGCGGGCGAGGGCGCGTCCCAGGACATGTGCCGGGGCGAGGGCGGTGACGAGCGCGGTGGCGCTGCCGGCATAGATGATCTCGCCGATGGTGCAGACCACCGACACCGCGGCGACGGCCGGCGCACCCCAGCCATGTCCCAGCGAGGTGGCCGCGAGGAAGCCGAGGTAGGACGCGGCGAGTACCACGCCGGCGAGAGCCAGCACGGTCCGCCGGGAGAAACGCGCCATCAAGATCGTGATCGGCACCTGCAGGGTGACCACCAGCACCGTGTTGGCCACGAAGATGGCCGCCGACCACACCGGGGATGCGTCCAACTGTGTCACCAGGACCAGCGGGAGCGCGATTTCGGGGACGTTGAGGCAGAAGACGTAGACCACGTTGGCGGCCAGTAGCGCCCGCATCCGAGGGGCCGGCCCGTCGTCCCTGTCCTTGACCGGGGTAGCGGCCGGATGCGTGCGGAGGTGGACCGACCACGCCAACGCCGCCGCGGCGAGATAGGCAAGTCCGGTGACGGCCGCCAGTGCCTGCAATGCGGTGGTGCCGCCCGCCAGGCATGCGGTGGCGACGAGCGCACCCACACCCAGGCCGGCGTTGCGCAGCGCGCGGCCACCCGCGAGAGCGGCATCGCGTTCCCTGCCGTGGGCGACCGTGGCCACGAGTGCCGCGTGGGCGGCCGGCCACGCCTGGTTGCCGATGCCGAGGAAGAGCGCCGCCGTCGCGAACAGCCAGACGTGCCCCGCAGGGGTGGCCAGCAGCAGCGCCACGCCCAGCACGCGCACCAGCATCGACGCCGCCACGACCGTGCTGCGTGCGCCCCGGTCCAGCCAAAGGCCCACCGCGGGCATGCACACCAGACCCACGACGATCCCGACCGTCATGGCGATGCCGGTGGCCGGCGCGGACAGCCTCAGCACCGTCACCCCGTAGAGCAGCAGAAAAGGCCGCAGCAGGCCGGTGCCGAGCGCGTCCACGGCCAGCGCGACGGCATACCGAGGGCCTCCGGAGGCACGGACGAGGGCACGGGGGCGGATCTTGGTGGGCATGGCGTCAACGGTGGGGCCGGCTCCCCAGGCTGGGCACGTCGGTTGACGGACACCGTCAACCGACGCGGTCGTCACGCAGGTACCTGTGATGCTGAGGGGGTGAGTGTGAGGATCGACATCAGCGGCTTGCCGGCCGAGCGACTGCGGTTCGCCGCGTCACCGCTGGCCGAGCTGACCGCGATGCTGCACGTGCTGGCCGAACCCGGGCATCATCCGCAGCTCGCCGGCTGGGCCGGGGATGTCTGGGCCGGACTGGCTCCTACGCTGGCCGAGCGGTTGCGGGAGGCGGAGTTCCTCTGGCGTTCCTCGCAGGCCGACTTCCTGATCCCTGCCCGGCCTCGGCAGACCCTCGCCGACGAGCTGGACGACGTTGACCGGATCGACGACGAGACGTATGTGACCGCCGCGCTCGTCACCACCTGCGGCAGCAACCGGGACCACCTCACCACGCGGTCGCCGCTCACCGACGCGACCGCGCGCGAGCGGGCCCTGGACCTGGCGCAAGCCCGAGGCGCACGGCAGGAGGCCTTCGCGGAACGGCTGCTCGCGGACCCGGCCGCCGTGCGGGCGCGGGTGCGCCACACCCTCGAACAGTGCGCTGAAGCGTTCTTCGTCGCCGCCTGGACGGGCGTCGCCGCACAACTCGCCACCGACCTGCGCCTGAAGAACGACCTGCTGAAGCGCCAGGGCATCGAGGCGGCACTGGGATCGGTCTCCGGCGCGATCACCGTGGCACCGGACGGCGACCACATCGTCGTGGACAAGCTGCAGGACAAGGCGACCGCCGCCCACGGCACCGGGGTCACCTTCATCCCCAGTGTCTTCGGCAGCCCGCACCTGGTGGTGGTCCACGCGCCCGGGTGGCAGCCGGTGGTGCAGTACCCCGTGAGTCCTTCGGAGCCGGTGTCGCTGGAGACGGTCACGCTACGGCTGGAGGCACTGGCGCATCCGGTGCGGCTGCGGCTGCTGCGCACCCTGGCCCGCGGCCCGCACACGACCGGGGAGCTGGCCCACGCGTGGGAGCTGTCACCCCCGGAGGTTTCCCGCCACCTCGCTGTCCTGCGCCGCGCGGGCCTGCTCACGTCCCTGCGCCACGGTCGCTACGTCCGCTACACCCTCAACCTGCCCGATCTGACGGCGCTGGGCGCCGATCTACTGGCGGCTGTACTGCGCTGAGTCACGCGATCAGCTGGAGTAGGTGCGGATCCGCCAGAGCCCGAACCCCGTCAGCAACAGGGCCAGCCCGAGGAACGCCGACAGCTCGATCCACTGGAACCGCCAATAGCGGTCGGCGGGTTGATACGTGTAGCTGAAGTGCAGGTTCTGCCGAGCGGTGCACGCCATGGCCGTCTGCCGGTCACTCTGCCGGCACTGTTCCGTCTGTTCCGTGGTGTACGGAGTGCCGTCCGCGTTGAACACCCGGCTGGTGGACGTCAGTGACCACGCGCCGGGCATCGTGTAGCCGTCGAGCCGTGCACCGTTTTGGTCGAAGCCCATGAAGTCCGCGCGTTCGATCGCCTCTTCGTCGAGCTGCACGGTGCTGGTGACCGGTGTCATGAGGTGCTGGCGGAGGGCGATGGGCATGAAGACCTGGATCACGGCGAACAGGACGAGGGTGAGCGCCATGGCCGGCAGCGTGCGGCGCACGAGCAGCCCGATGACCGTGCCGAGGAGGAACGCGAACGCGGCGTACCCGATGGGGGCGATGTTGCGCGAGGCGAACGCCAGCGCGCCGAACCGATCGCCGACCAGCTCGTCGTAGCGGCTGGCGCTCCACGTCAGCAGCAGGCTGTAGAGCCCGGTGACGGCCATGCTGATCAGGATGAGGAGCGCCAGCTTCACCGCGAGCCAGCGGACGCGGGTGATGCTCTGGTTCCAGACCAGGCGATCGGTCCTCTCCTCGAGTTCACGGGTGATCAGCGGCGCGCCCCAGAAGGCCCCGATCAGTGCAGGCACGCCGATGAGCAGCGCGCCGATCAACGCGACCTGTACCTCGTACGCGTCGGCGAAGTCTCGTCGGGCACTGACGCAGTCGGCTGGCTGGCAGCCGACGATGTCGGTGGCGTAGGCGTTCCGCATCTGGTAGCCGAGGATGACGAGGTAGGTCGCCAGCGCGGCGAGCGCAGCGAGCGCGACCACCGCCTGTGTACGGAACTGCCGCCAGGTCAGCCAGATCATCGCTGTGCCTCCAGAGGGATTCGGACCGACGCCTCGGCGGCACGGGTCATGTACGCGAGCCCGACGTCTTCGAGGTCGGCGTGGTCCGCGCCCGGGATCGGGTCGGTGCTGCGGACGATCACGGTGGCCTCGCGGGCGGTGTTGTCGGTGTGGATGACGTCAGCGCCGGCCGGCACCGCGGCCGTGCCGGTGATGCGGTAGTGGACGGCGAGGAGGTCCGCGACGTCGCCGGAGAGCTGGACCCGCGACGCGGCCAGCACGATGAGGTGGTCGCAGACCCGCTCCAGATCGCCGAGCAGATGTGAGGAGAGCACGACGCTCACCCCGAGTTCGGCGACGAAGTCCAGCAGGTCGCGCAGGAACGCGCTGCGCGCCAACGGGTCGAGGGACGCGACCGGCTCGTCGAGGATCAGCAGCTCGGCGCGTTTGGCGGCCGCGACGGTGAGCGCGAGCTGGGCCCGCTGGCCGCCGGAGAGCCGCCCGGCCTTCTGCGCGGGGTTGAGGCCGAGCCGCTGGATACGCCGCTGCGCCAGGGACATGTCCCAACGGGAGTTCAGGCGGGCACCCAGTCTCAAGTGGTCGGCGACCGACAGTCCGGAGTAGACCGGAGCGTCCTGCGCGACGAAACCGACTCTGGAGAGTTGCGTCGCACCGGCGGCTGGCCGGTTGCCCAGCACGACGATGCTTCCGGTGGTGGGCGCGGTCAGGCCGCAGGTCAGCCCGAGCAAAGTGGACTTCCCCGCGCCGTTCGGCCCGACCAGGCCGACGATCCGCCCGGCCGGCACGCGCAGGGTGCAGTCCGTCAGCGCCGTTGTCCGGCCGTAGCGCTTGCCGAGCCTTTCGGTCTCGATGATCGATGTCATGAATTCAGTTGTAGGAGGCGGGCGGTCACAGCACGGTCCGCGTCGTTGTGACCGCGCTGTGACCGCGATCCCGATAACGTCGGAGGATGAGGGTGCTGGTGGTCGAGGACCAGACGGAACTCGCCGACTCGGTGGCCCGGGTGCTGCGCCGGGAGGGCATGGCCGTCGATGTCGCCTACGACGGCGCGGCCGCGCTGGAACGCACCGATGTCGTCGACTACGACGTCGTCGTCCTGGACCGCGATCTGCCTGTGGTGCACGGTGACGACGTCTGCCGCACGCTGGTCGCCCGGGAGGCGTCCAGCCGGGTGCTGATGCTGACGGCGTCGGGCACGATCGCGGAGCGGGTCGAGGGGCTCGGTCTCGGAGCCGACGACTACCTGCCGAAGCCTTTCGCGTATGCCGAGCTCGTGGCCAGGATCCGTGCCGTCGGCCGGCGCGCCCGCCAGGCGGCGCCGCCGATACTGGTCCACGGCGACCTGCGGCTCGACCCGGCGCAACGCATCGCGACCCGCGCCGGCGCCCGGCTGCCGCTGAGCCCGAAGGAGTTCGCCGTGCTCGAATACCTGCTCACCGGCGAGGGTCGGGTGATCTCCGCCGAGGAGCTTCTCGATCGCGTCTGGGACGAGGCGGCCGACCCGTTCACCACCACGGTGAAGGCGACGATCAACCGGCTGCGGGCGAAGCTCGGCGATCCACCGCTGATCGAGACCGTGCCCCGCGCCGGTTACCGGATCTGACATGCCGCCCGTTCACCGGCTTCGGCTGCGTTTCACCCTGCTCTACGGCGTGATGTCGGTCCTGTCCGGCATGATCCTGCTCGCGATCGTCACCGCGCTGGCCCGGGACCTGCCGCCGGCCGACGCTCCCGCACCGCCGGATGAGGAGGCCATTCGATCCATCCGACCGGGTGCGATCATCGCGCCATACCTCGACTTCCGCGCCGACATGCTGCTGGTGTCGGGTATCGCGCTCGCGATCATGGCACCGGTCTCGCTGGCGCTGGGCTGGATGTTCGCCGGGCGCATGCTGCGCCCGGTGCAGGCGATGACCGTCAGCCTGCGGCAGATCTCCGGATCCAACGTCCACGAGCGCCTGGCCGTGGCGGGCCAACGTGACGAGTTCAAGGACCTCGCCGACACCATCGACGGCCTGCTCGCCCGCCTCGAGTCCGCGCTCGACGGCCACAAACGCTTCGTCGCCAACGCCGCTCACGAGCTGCGTACGCCGTTGACCGTCGAACACGCGCTGATCGAGGAACCGCTCATCGACCCCGACGCGACCGCGGAGGCCTTCCGGGCGAACTTCGAGCGTCTGCTCGCCGCCAACCGGCAACGCGGCCGGCTGCTGGAGTCGCTGCTCACCCTCGCCGGCAGCGAGCACGGCCACGACCGGGTGGAGAAGGTCGACCTCGCCGGGATCGTCCAGCAGGCGATCCAGGATCGGACCGCGACCTTCGACCGTCACCGGCTCCAGGTCAAGGCCAACGTCCGGCCCGCATGGCTCCTCGGCGATCCGACACTGATCGCGCGGCTGATCGCGAACCTCTGCGACAACGCGATCCACTACAACGTCCCGGACGGCGTGATCGACATCAGTACACGTCTCGACACCGGTCAGTCGGTGCTGGTCATCGCGAACACCGGGCCTGTCGTCCCGCCCGACGATGTGCAGCGCCTCTTCGAGCCGTTCCAACGACTGCACCGGGTTTCCGACAACGCTCACCACGGGCTCGGCCTGTCGATCGTCCGCGCCATCGTGGCCGCGCACTCCGCCAAGCTCAACGCGTACGCACGCCCGGAGGGCGGCCTCGTGCTCGAGATCGCGTTCCCAGCCGTCGAATCGAACCCGGAGCTGTGAAAACCAAAACGGGCCCCGCTGTTGCGGGGCCCGTCTGGAAAGGATGTCCGGCGGTGTCCTACTCTCCCACACCCTGTCGAGTGCAGTACCATCGGCGCTGGCAGGCTTAGCTTCCGGGTTCGGAATGGGACCGGGCGTTTCCCC
>NZ_DASUVO010000053.1:0-36551 GCF_036378875.1 Actinophytocola sp. | reverse complement strand
GGCCCTTGGTCAGCTGACCAAGGGCCGCGTCGTGTCGGTGATCAGTGCAGCGGGATCCTGACGACCTCGCCGGTGCCCGCGCAGGTGCCGCAGTTGGACACGAACGCGAACCCGTGCCGGATCGCCAGACCACCCGGGTTGGTCAGCCCGGCGCTCGCCACGATCCGCTGGCCACCGCCCGACTTCACGCGGATCAGCGCTCCGGTCGGGTCACCGGACAGCAGGCCGTTGTGCGCGATCTCGAGCACGAACAGGCGGCCCCTGTGGTCGAAACCGATGTCGATGATGTTGGTGAAGCCCTCGGCGTACACCGTCGGCGCCTGACCCGGCACCACCCGGTACACCTTGGCCGCGCCAGGTGGGAACGGGAAGCCGGTCAACTGACCGACGTAGTACGCCCCGTCCGGCCCGAGCGTCACCGAGGTCGGCACGGCCTGCATCGGGATCTGGGTGCCCGGTGGCAGGCCAAGGAACGGCGGCGCGTCCACGAGCACGTCGGGGAACACTGCGAGCGTCGTGATCTTTCCGTGCGCCGACACGCGCAGCAGTGAGTTGCCGCCCGCGTCCGCCACGACCCACCCGTTCCGTACGGCGAGTACGGAGTTCGGGTTGCTGTCTGGCAAACCACCGTCCGGGTTGGCGACCGCCTCGTACGCGGCGATGTCCGCTACCTGCCGCCAGGACCCGTGGTGGGACCCGCGAAGGAGCCAACCGGATGCCTGCTGGCCGAGCGGGGGCAACTGCGCCCGGAGCGCGGGGTCGGCGCCGAGGCCGACGGTGAAGTACACGCGGTCGGAACCCTTCCTGAACGACACGTCGCTCGGGCCGACCGCGTCGGCGCCGTCGGGTGCGGCAAGCGAGGGTAGACCGGTGATCACCCGGGACTGCCGATGCTTCCAGATCTTCGTGATCGCACCGGAGGCGCCGAAGCAGGTGTCGCCACCCTCCGGTCCGGGGAAACACGGCCCAGCGCCACCACGTCCGGCCTCAGCGACGTAGAGCGCCCCGTTGGGCGCGAACGCGAGACCACGCGGGTTGTCCAGTCCCGTCGCGATGACGGTGAACGAGGAGTGGCCTTGCGCGACCCCGGGAGAAATCACAAGTGAGCAAACGGTAGCGGCCGCAGCCGCCACGGCCGCGTAACAGAATCTTCTGGCACGCATACGCGAACCTCTCTTCCCAAAACCCCCTTCACCCCCGCATCCATGTGTTGTCGGGAAAGGACTGTTCGTCGTTTCCGGCGGTGACAACCCGGCAGGGACTGACACACGCGGTACATTGTGGATGTTCGGAGCGTCGCACATGGCTCACCCTCGGCAAACCTGTGCGGCCTGCCGAGGGTGAGTGCTCGCGGTGTTACTTGAGGCCGACGGACACGAAGAACGTCTGCCCGTCGTCGAGCCTGACTCCGATCCGGTAGTAGTAACCGGCGGTCAGTCCCTTGGTCTGCCAGTTGTAGATGTACTGGCCGGCCGCCGGGTCCCAGCGGAAGGCACCGTCCACGGTGGACGATTCGGTGGTGGTCGTCTCGTTCACCGGCGCCGTGGTGGCACCCGCCTTCACCGGTGTCAGGAACTGCGGCGCCGAGGATCGGGCCGCGACCACGGCACCGGCGAGGTTCCTGAGCTGGAACTTGACCGGAACCGTGCTGCCCGCCTTGAACACGCTCGTCGTCGAGCCCGGTTGGATGCCGGGGTCGTTGATCGGCTGCGTGAACCCGCCGAACCGGTAGAGGTTGACGCGGTACCGACCGGACTTGGACACCGAGTTGCCGGCCTTGTCCCGCGCGGTGGCGACGAAGGAGTATTCGCCGACCGCCACGGTGGTGACGGTGACCGCGCAGCTGTCCACGCCGGACACGTCGTCCGTTGCCGAGCATGTCGGCGCCGGCGCGGTCTCGTCGTAGACGGCCCGGTCGGCCACGCTGACCGCCGTGATGGTCGGGATCTCCTGGTCGATGGCGATGCCGCCGACGGTCACCGAGGCGACGTTGCCGGCCCGGTCGGTGATCGTGCGCGTGACGGACTGGTCTGCTCCGTCGGCGCTCAGTGTCACGTCGTCGGGGCAGGTGGTGGCCGGGAGGCCGGACAGCCCGTCGGAGCAGCTGAAGTGGACGGTCACCGGCCTGGTGTACCAACCGTTCGCGCCGGGGGCGCCGCCCGTCACCTCGCCGCGGATGGTCGGCGCGGTCCGGTCCAGCTTGACCACCACCGAGTCCGTGCCGGCGTTACCGGCCACGTCCCGAGCCGAGCCGGTGATCACCCGACCCGCGGTCTCGTCCTGGACCAGGACGTCGGGAGTCGTGGAGCCCGGCTCGACACCGGAGCCCCGGTCGTCGTCGGTCGCGGCGAAGCGCACCGTGACGTCCGTGTTGTTCCACCCGTCGGCGCCTGGCACCGGGCTGACGGTGTGGGTGACCGTCGGCGCGATGTTGTCCCACTTGAGCGCGGCGGTGTTGGGTCGCTCGGCGTTGCCCGCCCGGTCGACGGCCCAGTACCGCACCGTGCCCTCGCCGCTCCCGTCGAGCGGGATCCGGACGGTGGCCGTCGCCGCGGCGACGATCTGCTCGGGGCCGCCGTCCACGCTGTAGTGCAGCTCGGCGACGCCGGACAGTCCGGCCTGGTCGGTGGCCGTGATGACCACGTCCGCGGCGCCACCCGTGCAGTACCCGTTGGTCCGCGTGCAGGTGTTGTCGCTTGTGGACGTCGGCGGGGTGCCGTCGACGGAGATGCCACCGACTCGCACTCCTGGGGTCGCGTTGCCCGCGATGTCGGTCGCACCGTCACCGGTCACCGACTGGCTCGCGCCGTCGCCACGCAGCGTCGTGCTGGAGGGGCAGGAGGCGACGCCGGAACCGGCGGTGCCGTCGGCGAGGTCCGGGTCGGCACAGGCGTAGTCGACGACGACCTCACCCGAGTACCAGCCGGCCGCGTTCGGCGACGTGGTGGCCCTGCCGGTGATGGCCGGTCCCCGACGGTCGATCTGGATGCCGGACACCGCGGCATGCGCGCTTTCGTTGCCCGCCTTGTCCTTGACGGTGAACGGACCCGCGCCGAGGTCGCGACCCTCGCCGGTGAGCACGCTGTCCTCGGGTGTGGTTGTCGGGTCCACACCGGACAACCCGTCCGCGGCCGTCCAGTCGATCGTGACGTCGCCGTTGTACCAACCGCCGCGCGAGTCGCCCACCGGCGCGCCGGACAGGGTCGGTGCGGTCAGGTCGATGTCGACGTCGCTGACGGTCGTGCTGGCGCCCTTGCCCACGCCGTCGGTCACACTGCCGCTGACCTGCTGGTCGGCGCCTTCCTGGTTCAGCACCGCCGGTGCGGTGCAGCCGGCGACCCCGGACTGGGTGTCGGCACAGTCGAATGTCACCGTGACCGGAGTGTTGTGCCAGCCGAAGTCGTTCGCCGCCGGCGACCGGCCGCCCGTGATCGTGGGGTCGGCGTCGTCGATCCACAGTTGGATGGCGTTACCGGTCGCGTCCTCGACGTTGCCGGCCACGTCGACACTCCAGAACGTCAGCGTGTGCTTTCCGGGCGCGTCGAAGGTGAAGGTGCCCGTGTACTCCACCGGGGTGCCGCCGTCCACGGCGTAGAAGGTGTCGGCGACACCGGACAGGCTGTCCACTCCGGACAGTTCGACCTCGGCGGAGTCGGCGTACCAACGGCTCTCGAACGGCTCGGCGACGGTCACGGTCGTGTTCGGCGCGGCCCGGTCGATGGCGATTCCCGACACCGTCGCGGTGACGCTGTTGCCGGCCCGGTCGACGCACGTGGCGGAGGCGGACAGGTTCTCGCCCTCTCCGGTCACCGTGCTCGGTGCGGGGGACTCGACGACACCGGAGCCTGCGTCCACACAGGTCCACGTGACCACGACGTCGTCGCTCTGCCACCCGGTGGCCGACGGGGTGCCGGTCAGCACGGGCGCTGTCTTGTCGACGTTGATACCGTGCACGCCGGCCTGGCTCGAGTTGCCCGCCGCGTCGACGGCGGTGCCTGTCGCGGACTGGTTCGCGCCCTCGCCGAGCACGGTCGGTGCCGAGCAGCTGTCCACACCGGACCCGCCATTCTCGTCGGCGCACGCGTACGTCACGGTGACGTCCTCGTTGTACCAGCCGGCGTCGTTGCGGGTCGCCGCGCTCGTGACGGAGGTGCCCACGGTGGGCGCGGTCTTGTCGACGTTGACCGTGACCGGCACGGAGGAGGTGTTGCCGGCGTTGTCGACGGCGGTGCCGGTGACGGTCTGGCCGTGTCCCTCGGTGGTGACGGTCGTGTTCGGGCCGCAGCTCGCGATGCCGGAGCCCGTCCCGTCCGCGCACGTGAACGTGACGTCGACGTCACCGTTGTGCCAGCCGTTGCCGTTCGCCTCTGGCGACAGCGTGTGGCCGATCGACGGCGGGGTCCGGTCGATCTTCACCTCGACCGTCTTGCTGGCCTCGCTGTTGCCCGCGTTGTCGGTGCTCCAGTACGTCAGGGTGTGCGTGCCCTCCGCGCCGATCGTCAGGCTGGTGCCGGTCTCGACCGGCCCATCGTCCACTGTGTACCGGGTGGTGGCCACACCGGACAGCGCGTCGTGCGCGGTCAGGTCGACCGTGACGCCGGTGTTGTGCCACACGCCGTCGGCGCTCGCGCCCGTGACCGGGGCGGTGCGGTCGATGTCGATGTCGCCGAACGCGGCCGATGCGGTGTTCCCCGCGCGGTCCTTGCCGGTACCGGTGACGGACTGGTCGGCGCCCTCGGTGTCCACCACCCGGTCACCGGCGCAGCTGTCCACACCGGACAGCGGGTCGGCGCAGTCGACGGCGACGGCCACGTCCTGGTTGGTCCAGGTGCCGGCCGCGTACGGCGCACCGCTCGGCAGCGTCGCCGTCGTGGTGACCGACGGCGCGTTCTTGTCGATGTTGATGCCACTGACCGAGGTGGTCTGGACGTTGTCGGCGTTGTCGGTGGCCGTCCCGGTGACCGACTGGCCCGCGCCGTTCGCGGTCAGAGTCTTCGACGCGCCCGTCGTGCCGGCCGCGACGCAGCTCTTGATCTGCGCGAGCGCGTCCGAGCAGGTGAAGGCCACGGTCACGTCGGTGTTGTGCCAGCCCGCCGCGTTGGCCGCCGGGGTGCGGGTCCCGCTGATCGTGGGCTTCACCGTGTCACGCCTGACGACGACCGACGACTCCGGCCCTCGGTTGCCGAGCGCGTCTGTCGCGAAACCGGTGACCGTTTGGCCGGCCGTGTCGGTGGACACCGTGGTGATGCCGGTGGTGGTGCCGCCGCCGACGCCGGTGCCGTCGTTCGCGGTCCAGGACACGTTCACCGTGCCGCTGTTCCAGCCTGCGCCGTTGGGTGCCGGGCTCAGCAAGGGGCTCACCGACGGCCCGGTGTTGTCCAGCAGATATGAGACCGGCAGCTCGGCGGTCTTGCTCTTGCATGTGCTGCCGTTGTCGTTCTCACCGATAATGACCTGCTGGGTCACCGAACCGTCCGCAGTGGACCCGGGCAGGGTGGGGACGGCGATGGTCCAGGCCGCCTTACCGACGGGCGAGGTCTGGAGTGGCACTCCCGCGACGTGGACGCACTTGGCATCCCCATCGGTGTTGACCGTCAGCGTGAGGTTCGTGCCGCTCTTCGCGAAGTACTGACCGCCGGCGGACACTCCACCGCCCGTCCACGCGACCGCGGGCGTGCCGAAGTTGGTGGCGGCCGCGTGCGGGGCGCCGACCAGTAGTAGAGCGCCGGCGCAGGCCGCCGCGAGGGACCTGCGGAAGGGCCGCTGATCTGTTTGCGTCACGTTGCTACTCCAAACGGTCTACACACGTTGAGGGGAACATCGGCAGTTCTCGACCGTGGATTACGGAAAGCAACCAACAAACAGTGAGTAGCCACCCATTCGTGTGATTAGTCGAAGATCACTTGGGCAGATGCCGCGTGACGTAGTCCGAATGGTCCTATCGGGATCCGATGCTGGTGACATACCGTGACGTTCTCGGTGTCAGCGCAGCTGAGTTGAGGGCCGCCGGGCTCACACTGAAGCGGGTGTCACATGAGCGATCTACAGAGCAAGAACCTGCACTCACCTGACGAGGTCCGTCCGTTCCGGGACCACGGCCACGCCGACCTGGTGAACCTCGACAGCGGTCCGGTAGGGCTCGGCACGTTCGAGCCGGGCTGGCGCTGGTCGAACGACGTCAAGCCGATCGCCGGCACGAACAGCTGCGAGGTCAACCACATCGGGTACGTGGTGTCCGGTCGCATGAGGATCGTCATGGACGACGGTCAGGAGAGCGAGGTCGGCCCAGGCGACGCGTTCCACATCCCACCGGGCCACGACGCGTGGACCCTCGGCGACGAGTCCTGCGTCCTGCTCGACTTCGGCGGGCTGAAGGGCTACGCCCAACCGTCCAGCTAGCACCCAACCCTGCGCCTGAGCACGTCAGGACGAGCTCGTCGTGCCCCAGCGGCTCGTCCTGGCGTCCTGCCCCTGGGTCGGGATGGAGGACGCGATGATCGAGACAACACAGGTACCGACCTTCTGCGCGCTGTGCGTGTCCCGGTGCGGCGCCATGGCGACGGTCGCTGATGGTGAGCTCGTCGCGCTCCATCCCGATCCGACCCATCCGACGGGCCGTGCGTTGTGCGTCAAGGGCAAGGCCGCGCCGGAGCTCGTCAAACACGCGGACCGGCTGCTCCACCCACTCGCGCGCACCGCGCCCAAGGGTGCCGCCGACCCGGGCTGGCGGCGGATCACGTGGGACGAGGCACTGGACACGGTCGCCACCCGGCTCCGCGCGCTGGCCGACGAGCACGGTCCCGAGTCGGTCGTCTTCAGCGCGGCCTCCCCGTCGACGTCGGCGACATCGGACTCGGTCGACTGGGTGATCCGGCTGCGTCGCGCGTTCGGCAGCCCGAACCTGTGCGCCTACATGGAACTGTGTGGCTGGGGCCGCTACCTGGCCTCGGTCTACACCTACGGGGCGTCCGTGCCCGGCGAGTACATGCCCGACCTCGACAACGCCGGCTGCGTCCTGTTCTGGGGCTACAACCCGTCGGTGTCACGACTCGCGCACGCCACCAGCACGGTCGCGGCGCACGCCCGCGGCGCGCGCCTGGTCGTGATCGATCCCCGACGGGCGGGACTGGCCGGCCGGGCCGACCACTGGCTGCGTGTCCGGCCGGGCACCGACACCGCCCTGGCACTCGCGCTCACGCACGTGATGATCGAGCACGGCTGGTTCGACGGGGACTTCGTCCGGCGGTGGACCAACGCGCCGCTACTCGTCCGAGCCGACACCCGTCGCCTGCTGCGTGCGAGCGACCTGGTGCCGGCCGGCGACCCCGCCCACTACGTCGGGTGGGACGAAATGGCCGCCGCACCGACCACCTACGACCCGGCGCGTGGTCGGTACACAGTGGACGAGGCACGCCTCGACCTGTTCGGCACGTGCGAGGTCGCGACGGCGACCGGCCCCGTGACGTGCCGGCCGGTGTTCGATCTGGTGGCCGAGCAGTGCCGGCGGATGGCGCCGGACGTGGCCGAGGCGATCACCGGCGTGCCGGCCGCCGACATCGCGGACACCGCACGCACGCTCTGGGAGTCGCGGCCGGTCGCCTACTACACGTGGAGCGGTCTCGAACAACACAGCAACGCCACCCAGACCATCCGGGCGATCAACCAGCTCTACGCGCTGACCGGCTGCTTCGACACCCCTGGCGGCAACGTGCTGTTCGAGACCGTGCCGACCAACGCCGTCGACGGGGCCGAACTGCTCACCCCGGCACAGCGAGCCAAGGCGATCGGAGTGGCCGACCGCCCGCTGGGGCCGGCCAGGTTCGAGTTCATCACCGGCGAGGACTTCTACACCGCGGCGCTCGACGGCCGGCCCTACCGCGCCAGGGCGCTGGTGTGCTTCGGCGCCAACCTGGTGATGGGTCATGGCGACAGCGAACGCGGCCGCGACGCGCTCGCGTCGCTGGACTTCATGGTGCACGCCGACCTGTTCATGAACCCGACGGCCGAGCAGGCCGACATCGTGCTGCCGGTGACGAGCGCGTTCGAGACCGAGGGACTGAAGGTCGGCTTCGAGATCAGCCAGGAGGCACAGTCGCTCGTGCAGCTGCGTGCCCCGCTCGTGCCGCCGCGAGGTGAGGCGCGGTCGGACGTGTCGATCATCTTCGCGCTCGCCACCCGCCTCGGGCTGGGTGAGCACTTCTGGCACGGGGACGTCGACGCCGGACTCCGTCACCAACTCGCGCCGAGCGGGGTGACGCTCGAGCGGCTGCGTGCCGAGCCTGCTGGGGTGCGTCTGCCGCTGACGACCCGGCACCGCAAGTTCGCCGAGCAGGTCAACGGCGGCCCACGCGGCTTCGGGACCCCGTCCCGCAAGATCGAGCTGTTCTCCGAGGTCCTCCTCGACCACGGCTACCCTCCGGTGGCCGAGTTCACCGAACCGAGCCTGAGCCCCCGGTCCCGCCCGGACCTCCGCGAGCGGTTCCCGCTGATCCTGACGTGCGCGAAGTCGCTCTGGTTCTGCGAGACCCAACACCGCAACCTGCCCAGCCTGCGCGGCCGCGCACCCGATCCGCACGTGGAGCTGCACCCCGAAACGGCACGGGCCCGCGGCATCGCGCAGGGCGACTGGGTCCAGGTCGAGACACCTCACGGCAACGTCCGGGCACGCGCCGCGTTGACCACCGGTCTCGACCCCGGCGTCGTCTCCGGACAGCACGGCTGGTGGCAGGCCTGCGCCGAGCTCGGCCTGCCCGGCTACCCACCGTTCGGCCCGGACACCGCCAACCTCAACGCCGTGCTGCGCCAGGGACCGAGCGACCCGATCAGCGGCAGCTCACCGCTGCGCGCCGGAGTGTGCCAGGTGACCAGGGCGGACTTGGTCAGCAGCCCTTGAAGTGGGCGTCCGCGGACCAGCCGGCGTTCGCCCAGGACCGCGGCTCGGCGGGAGTGATGCCGGAGAACAGCTTCGCCAGCTCGGTGAGCAGCCAGTTGGCGAAGCGCGCGGCTCCCTGCGGGCAGGTGTGGATGCCGTCGGCGCTGCGGTCGACCTTGCCGTCCCTGTCCCGCTGATAGGTGCCACCCCACACCGCGTCGGCGTCGAGCAGGTTCGCCTTGCCGCCGGAGCCGGTCGCGACCGCGCGGGCGACGTCCGGGGCGCGCTCCAGGTCGGCCATGTGCGGCCGGTAGAAGTCGTCCGGCCTGATCGGCGGTGAGGTGACGAAAACCAGTTTCGCGCCGGCCTCGGTCACCGTGGCCAGCAGCCGGTCGTAGCCGGCCCGCTGCTCCTGCTCGGTGCCCCAGTCGTAGGTGGTGAGCTGGTAGACGACCACGGAGGGCTCGGCGGCGGCGATCTGCTCCGGCAGCTTCTTCCAGTTCTCCTCGGAGAACGGGCCGACGACGTTCCCGCCGCCGTCGGAGGCGATGGAGGAGAACTCGACGCCACTGGCCTCGAACGCGGCGGCCAGCGGCAGCGCCTCGCCTGCCGCGACGGAGTCGCCGAGGAAGAGCACCGTGGTCAGGTCCCGTCCGGTGGGTTGTCCGGTCCCGGTGGACTGACCGGACGAACAGGCGGCGGTCAGCAGGAACAGGCCGAGGACGAGACTTCGTGTCTTGGTCATGGCTTCGACGGTGCCGCCGCCGTGTCCCGGTGCCTCCGCCGCCATGTCGCGGTCGTGTCGCAGGAAACCGGCGCCACCGCCACGCCGTGCCGATCTTGTCGATACTGGACGGGTGGCGTCGATTCTGCTCATCGAGGACGATCCGCTGGTCCGGCGCGGGCTCCAGCTCGCGCTGAGCCGGCACGGCCACGAGGTCCGCACGGCGGACACCGGTGAGGAGGGCCTGAGCGAGCTGCGGACGACCACGCCGGACCTGGTGGTGCTCGACCTGATGCTGCCCGGCATCGACGGGGTCGAGGTGTGCCGCCGCATCCGGGCGACCAGCGAGCTGCCGGTGATCATGCTGACCGCCCGTGGCGACGACTTCGACGTCGTGGACGGCCTGGCGGCGGGTGCGGACGACTACGTCGTCAAGCCGGCGCGGCCCACCGTGCTCGACGCGCGGATCCGCGCGGTGCTGCGCCGCAGCACCAGCGCACCCGACGGCGTGCGGGTGCACCGCGACCTGCGCATCGACACCACGGCACTGACGGTGTCCGCGCACGGTGAGCCGGTGACGCTGACTCCGACCGAACTGCGGCTGCTGCTCACCCTGTCCCGCGCGCCCGGCCGCGTGTTCAGCCGCCAGCAGCTGCTGGAAGAGGTGTGGGAGCACGACTATCTCGGTGACTCGCGACTGGTCGACAACTGCGTGCAGCGGCTGCGGGCGAAGATCGAGACCAACCCGGCGACCCCGGAGTACGTGCAGACGGTGCGCGGGTTCGGCTACCGGTTCGGACCGTTGTGAACAGGCGGCTGTGGCCGCGCGGGCTGCGTGCCCGGCTGCTGGTCGCCTTCGTGCTGGTGACGGTGCTCGGCGCCGCCGCCGCGGCCTGGTCGAGCGCAGGCTCGGCGAGCACCGCGCTGGTCACGTCCACCGAGCAGCGGCTCACCGAGTCGATCGCCGGCCAGATCGCCGCGGTCGCACCCCAGCTGACCTATCCGCCGGACCAGACCGCGCTCGACCGGCTGCGTGCGGCCGTCGGCTCGAACACGCTGGTGACCTACCGGGACCTGCGATCCGCGGACGGCGCCGGCGTCGCCCTGGTCACCGACGCGTTCCGCACCGCCGTCCGCACCAGGAACCGGCTTGTCACGCAGCGGATCACCGCTGACGGCAGGCCGTGGCTGCTGGTCGGCACCCCCGTCACGATCACCGCGCTGGACGGCACGCGCACGCCGTCCGGCATCGAGGTGTACGCCGTGCGCGACCTCACCGGGGTCGAGCAGCAGCTCGACCGGCTCACCAGGTCCGCGGTGGTCACCTCGGCACTGGCGCTGCCGGCGGCTTTGCTGCTGGCGTTGCTGGCCGCGCGCAGCGTGCTGCGTCCGGTGCGCACACTCCGGGACACCGCGCGTCGGTTGGCCGCGGGAGACCTGGACGCGCGGTCGCCGCCCCGGGGTGCCGACGAGTTGGCCGAGCTGACCGTCACCATCAACGAGATGGCCGAGTCGGTGCAGTCGTCGATGGCGTCGATGCGGCGGATGCAGGCCGACGCCAGGAGGTTCGCCGCCGACGTCTCCCACGAGCTGCGTACCCCGCTGAGCACGCTGACGGCGGTGGTCGAGGTGCTGGCGACGTCGACGGACCAGATGACACCGGATGCCAAGGAGTCCGCGCGGATGGCGATCACCGAGACCCATCGGCTCGTCCAACTGGTGGAGGACCTCATGGAGGTGTCCCGTTTCGACGCCGGCACCGCCCAACCGCGCGTGGAGGAGGTCGACGTGGACCGTGCGGTGCGGGACTGCCTGCGCGCCAGGGGCTGGCTGGACCGCGTCGAACTGGTGGCACCGAACGACATCACGCTGCGAGTGGACCGGCGCAGGCTGGACGTCATCGTGGCCAACCTGGTCGGCAACGCGCTGCGGCACGGGAAACCGCCGGTGCGCGTGCGCGTCCGGACCGACCGAGAGCACGTGTGGGTCGAGGTCACCGACAGCGGGCCCGGCCTGCCCGGCCACGTGTTGCCGCACGTGTTCGATCGCTTCTACAAGGCCGACGCCGCGCGGACCCGCACCCCGGGCAGTGGGCTCGGGCTGGCGATCGCGCTGGAGAACGCCCGCCTGCACGGCGGCGACCTCACCGCGGGCAATGCGGACGGCGGCGGTGCGCGGTTCGTGCTCCGCCTGCCACGGGAGGGCGTGTGAAGCGGATCTTTCTGGCGGCGATGGTGGTACTGCTCGCCGGCTGCGGCGTCCAGCCCTCCGGGGTGACCGACCAGGGTGAGCCCCCGACCGGCGTCGCGCCAGGCGTGACGCTGTACTTCGTCGACGCACGCGGCGAGCTTTCGCCAGAGCCGCGGGGAACCGACGGCCTCGGCACGATCACCGAGGCGCTGGCGCTGCTGCTGTCCGGGCCCGGCGGGTCGGACCTGCGCACACAGATCACGTCGACCGACGTGACACGGGTCCTCGTGGACACCGAGCCGGGCCTGATCCAGCTGCGGGTGCCGCTTGCCACCTACGAGGTGACCCCGCTGGGCATCGACCAGATCGTGTGCACGGCGCTCGGCGTCCACGTGCAGAGCGGCGGGTCGAGGACCACGCGGGTGCGGGTGAGCTTCACCTCGGACACGCCGGAATCGGACAAGGAGCGGACCTGCCCGCTGATCAGGTGAGCTCGGTGATGTCGATCGTGGGTGGCGCCGGGTCCGGCAACGCCAGCCACAGCACGGCCAGGCCGATCATGACGGCCGCGAAGGCGAACAGTCCACCTCGTCCCCGCGCCCACGTGGCACGGAACCGGATCGGGTCCTCGACCAGGAACTTCGACAGCACGGCAAGGCCGATCGACACGACGATCGTCCACTGTGGTGGGAACAGCACGAGCACGGGCCAGTGCCACAGGTACAGGCTGTAGGAGATCAGCCCCAACCAGCGCAACGGTGGCCAGGCAAGAACCGTGGCGACCACGGTGTGCGGTGCCAGCACGCACAGCCCGATCAGCAGCGCGGCGGCCAGCGAGTGCGCGAAGAGCCCGCCGGTGAACAGCCACGACGAGGCCACCCCGTCGACGAGCACCCACGCCGTGCCCATGCCGACCGCCAGCAACGCCAGCACGACTCCGGTGAAGCGACCGACCACACGGGCCAGCACGGCACGCACCGGGCCGGTCGCGACCGCGGCGCCCAGCAACAGCGAGAACGCCCGCGTGTCGGTGCCGGTGTAGACCCTGGTCGGATCCGCGGGGTCGACCAGCATGACCATACCGACCAGCGAGCCGACCGAAGCCAGGCCCGCGACCACCGCGACCCCGCGGTGCCCCCACCGGGCGATGCCCAGCAGGAGCACCGGCCACACCAGGTAGAACTGCTCCTCGACCGCGATGCTCCACAGGTGCTCGAACACCCGGGCCGACCCGAACCGGTCCCAGTAGCTCGCCGACTCCGCGAGCAGGTGCCAGTTGACCAGGTTCAGCTGCACCCACGGGCCGTCCGCGAGCGTCGTCCGCACCACGTCCGGCGGCGCCACCGCCCAGACGAGCACGGCGACACCGGCGAGCATCGTCGCCAGCGCGGGCAGCAGGCGCCGGATCCGCCTGCCCCAGAAGGCGACCAGCGACACGCCGCCGGTCGTGTCGATCTCCCGTAACAGCAGGTCGGTGATGAGGTAGCCGGACAGGGCGAAGAACAGGTCCACCCCGAGGAAACCGCCGGACAGGTAGCCGGTGTGGAACACCAGCACACCGAGGATCGCGATCCCCCGCAGTCCGTCCAACGCGGGCAGGTGCGCCTTGCGCCAGGTTGTCGGTCGCGGGTCGTCGGTCCGCTGAACACGCGTCATGGCACCGACTGTGGTGCGCCCGTGTGCCGGTGCCGTCCACCTCGTGTCGCAGTCCTGTCGCAGCCAACGGGCCCCGGCGGGGTGCGATGGAGGACGCCTTACTCACGCTGGGCGTGAGCAAGGCGTCCTCATCGGGCTGGCGCTCAGGATGTCCGGCGCAGTAGGAGCAGGCTGCGCGGAGCCAGCGTGTAGCCGGTGCCCGCCTGCAGGACGGGCGTCGGGCGGGCCGGGACGCCGGTGGGCTCGACCGAGTCGACGACCGGCACCCAGGACACCCCGTAGCGCCTGTCCGGGAGGGAGAACGGCTGCGGCTCCCACCACGCGTTGCACAGCAACAGGAACGTGTCGTCGGGCTGTGGGTCGCACGTCATCGGGTCGAGCAGAACCGCGCCGTTGAGCCACATCCCGACCGTGAGCGTGCCCGAGCCCCACCGCTCGTCGGTCATCGGGGTGCCGTCCACCGAGAACCACTCGACGTCCTTGCCGAGTCCCGCGTCGTTCTCCTCGCCGGTGAGGAAGACACGGCGCCGGAACACCGGGTGTGCCCTGCGCAGACCGATCACGAGCTTGCTGAACTCGAGCAGTTCCTGCCGTTCCTGGTCCAGGTTCCAGTCGTACCAGGAGATCTCGTTGTCCTGGCAGTAGGCGTTGTTGTTGCCCTGCTGGGTGCGGCCGATCTCGTCGCCGCCCAGGATCATGGGCACGCCCTGGGAGAACAGGAGGGTGGCGAGGAAGTTGCGGCGCTGGCGGGCGCGTAGGGCGACGATGTCCTGGTTGTCCGTCGGTCCCTCGGCGCCACAGTTCCACGACCGGTTGTCGTTGCTGCCGTCGCGGTTGTCCTCACCGTTGGCCTCGTTGTGCTTTCCGTTGTAGGAGACGAGGTCGGTGAGCGTGAAGCCGTCGTGCGCGGCAAGGTAGTTGATCGACGCGTCCGGGGTCAGGTCCTTGGCCTGGAACACGTCACGCGAGCCCGCGAGCCGGGTCGCCAGCTCCGCGCTGCTCGTCTGCGCCCGCCAGTAGTCGCGAACGCCACCGCGGTAGCGGTCGTTCCACTCGCCCCACGGCGGCGGGAAGTGACCGAGGAAGTAGCCGTCGCCGGTGTCCCACGGCTCGGCGATCAGCTTGGTGTCGGTCAGCGCCGGATCCTGGTACAACAGGTCCAGGAAGGACGACGCCCGGTCCACCGACACGGTGTCGCGGGCCAGTGCCGACGCGAGGTCGAACCGGAAACCGTCGACGTGCATGTCGGTGACCCAGTAGCGCAGGCTGCTGGCGATGATCCGGAGCACCTCGGCCTCGCCGGTGTCGAGCGTGTTCCCGGTGCCGGTGTAGTCCACGTAGGACCGTGGGTCGCCGGCGGCCAGCCGGTAGTACGTCGGGTTGTCCAGGCCGCGGTAGGCGAGCGTTGGTCCGTCGGAGGTGCCTTCCGCGGTGTGGTTGAACACCACGTCCAGGATCACCTCGATCCCGGCGGCGTGCAGCGCGGCCACCATCGCCTTGAACTCGTTGACCTGCTGACCCCGGCTGCCGCTGGACGAGTAGGCCGCGTGCGGGGCGAAGAAGCCGATGCTGGAGTAGCCCCAGTAGTTGGTGCGACCCTCTTGCAGGAGCCGCATCTCCGGGACGAAGTGGTGCACCGGCATCAGCTCCACCGCGTTCACTCCCAACGCGGTGAGGTGGTCGATGACCGGGGGTGACGCGAGGCCGGCGTAGGTGCCGCGCTGGGTCTCGGGCACGTGTGGGTGCCGCATCGTCAGCCCGCGCACATGGGTCTCGTAGAGCACGAGGTCCGACAGCGGGACCCCGAGCGGCTTGTCGTTGCGCCAGTCGAACGACGGGTCGACCACGACGGACCTCGGCACGTGCGGCGCCGAGTCGCGGGTGTCGATCCCGTCGCGGTTGCCAGGGGCATGGGTGACGACGGACTCGTCGGCGTCGAACCGCCCGTCGATGGCCTTCGACCACGGGTCCAGCAACAGCTTGGCCGGGTTGGCCCACAGCCCGCCATCGGGCTCCCACGGCCCGGACATCCGGTATCCGTACCGTTGCCCGGCACGGATACCGGACACGTGGACGTGCCAGACGTTGCCCGTGCGAGCGGTCAGGGGGATCTGGGTCTCACCCCCGGCCTCGTCGAACAGGCACAGTTGGATGGCACCGGGCGCGGCAGAAGTCGAGTAGACGGCGAAGTTCGTGCCCTGGGAGTCCAGTGTGGCCCCCATCGGGAACGGCTTGCCGGAGGTGAGATCCACTAGTCGTACCCTCCGAACATGAACAGCGAGAGGTTCTCGTCGCTGGGGTTCATCAACCCGTGCAGGTTGCCGCCCTTCAGCATGGCGAAGTGCCCGGCCCGCAGCGTGCGGACCTCCATGCACCGCTCGCGACTGTCCAGTTTGCACCAGTCGCCGACCACCATCAGGCCGGTACCGTCCAGCATCAGGAAGATCTCCTGGTTGTCGCGGTGCCGGTGCAGGCCGATCCCGCACTCGGGCAGCACGATGTGCAGGTCCATGTAGTTCACGGCCATGAACGGCTCGACGCTGACGTTTCCCTTGTTGCCGAAGGCGTCGAACTCCCACGGCATGACGGTGCGTTCGAGCTCGCGGGAGCCGGCGTACCGGCCGTAGTTCGACAGCAGGTTGCGGTACTCGAGGTAACCGACGCCGCCGTGCGGGTTGGGGCTGAGCCCGACCCCGAGGTAGTTGTCCCAGCCGCGGACCACCATGTTGAACTCGTAGTGGTAGTTGGCGCTGTCGTTCGAGTCCCACACCGACTCGGACTCGTCGCTGAACGCGATCTCGACATGCAGCGGCAGTATCGGGTGCATGGTGTTGTCCGGCGCGACCTCCGTCAGGTACCTGCCGTCGAGGCCCTCGCGGTCGAAGTCCGATTTGGACCCCTGGACGAGGTCTCTGCGCACCTGGAGCTCGCCGGTCCGCAGCGCCTCCTGACCGCGGCTGTCCAGGCGGTCAGCGAGGTTGTCGCCGGGGTAGCCCCACAGCTCCACCTCGTACCGGTCGGTGATCTCGTTGTACGGCAGGGTGATCGTCTGTCCGGGCCGGTCACCGACCCGGACGAACGCCTTGATCCGCGCACCGAGGGCGTGCCCGGCACGTTGGGACAGCACCGAGTCCGGCCCGCCCCGGTAGGAGATGCGCAGGAACGGTCCGGTCCAGTCCGCGACCGCGGCCTCACCCCGGACCAGGAACGTGTCGGTGGTGTGGAAGCCTGCCACGTTCTGCTTCTGGAAGTCGGTCTTGTTGTCCTGGACCGTCGGGTCCAGGATCCCGTGGTCGGGTCCGGCAGGCCCGTACAGCGTCAGGTCCGCGATCGGGAACAGGTACTGCAGCTGCTCGGCGAGATAGACCTCACGGGACGCGGCGAGGCGCACCTGTGACATGTGGTCCAACAGCGTGCGCAGCGGGTTGCGGGCGTTGTACGTGGGTGTGGTCCCGGGCTGGACGTCGATGACCACATCGGAATGCACGATTTCCACGGCGGTTCCCCATCAGGCGGTGTGGTAAAGGAATGCGACGAACTTCAGCGGCTCGGGGCCCGGGTTCCGGATGCCGTGGATGCCGCCGCTCTTCGTGAAGATCACGTGACCGGGGGAGACCGGCACCTCCTTGCACGGCTGCGGTCCCAACCCGTAGATCCACCGTTCCACGGTCGGGAACTGCTCCGTGCCCGGCATGTCGTCCTCACCGAGGTAGGCGAGACCGGAGCCCGACACGATGTAGTAGAGCTCCTCGGTGCCGATGTGCTGGTGGGTGCCCTCCACCGCGCCGGCGGGCACGGTGACCTCGTGGAAGAAGACCAGCGACCCGCCAAGCTCCCGCTGGAACAGCCAGCGCATCTCGATGATGTTGTTGTCGGACGTGTCCGGGTTGCCCTCGTCCATCATCGGGTTGCGGTAGCGCACCGGCTCGACCTGGTTGGCGTCCACGAGGAAGTCGCGCTGGAACGTCAGCTCGTAGTTCGAGTCCTTGACGGTGTTCGCGCTGTCGCTGGGGTTCGGCGAGTTGGGCACCTCGTGCGAACGCATGTAGGCGTTGTCCCAGACGATGTCGTCCACTCCGATGTGGTACCCACGCGGGATCTGCACGGCGTTCTCGCGGAAGGCCAGCTCGACCTTCTTCAGCGTGTCGAGGTCCTTCAACGCCGGCACGAACTCCGAGAGTCGCGTGATCTCGTTCTGGTAGCCCATGAGGGGGAGCACGGTGAAGTCGTGACTGCTGCCCACCGGTGGTTCCAGGTTCTCCCAGATCTCCACGTAGTAGGCGTCGATCCTCGGGTCGTAGTGCAGCGGCACGATGGCCTCGGCCTGGTTGCCGGCATCCTCGGGCAACACCCTCACCCAGCACTGCAACTGGTCCTTGAGGTACCTGTTCTTCTCGCGGATGCCCTCGATCAGCCGGCCGGCACGGTACTCGATGCGGATGATGTTGCTGTAGTAGGCGCCGTCGAGGAACACCTCGCCCTTCATCACGCAGATGTCCAGGGCGTTGCGGACCTCCTGCACGTTGTAGCGGTAGCGCGGGCTGCGCGTCGCGCTCAGCGAGTAGGCGTGATAGACCCGGTCCGGGAAGAACACCACCTTGAAGACGCTGTTCTCAGGTGTGTTGAAGATGTCGTTGAATTCGGTTCTCATGTCACACCCGCCCCAGCAGGATGTCGGCCACCCGGAACGAGTTGGCCTGGATGGTGAGGGTCGGGTTGCCGCCGCCCGAACTCGGCATGAACGACCCGTCGGTGACGTAGAGGTTGTCGAAGTTCCATGCGCGGCAGTCCTTGTCGAGCACCGAGTCCTGCTGGTCGGTGCCGAACCGCGCGCCACCCAGGATGTGGTTGGCCATCCGCGCCGGCGCGTTCGACGCCTGCCAGATCGCGCCGTGCGAGAAGTCGGACCCTTCCGGACCGACGCCCTTGCGCAGGACCTGGTCGCACTGGTCGGCCAGCGTGTTCATCAGGTAGATGTCGTGGCTGTGCCAGCCCTTGAGGATGTGCGCCGCCTTGCGCCCCCACTTGTCGGTGACAGTGGGGTGTAGCTGGATGCGGTTGGTCCGCTGCGGCACCTGGTTGGCCATGAACGCCAGCGACAGCCTGCTGCCCACGTTGGTGTCCAGATAGGAGATCAGGCGCTCGCCGATCAGCGAGGTGTCGTTGATGAAGCCCTGCCAGATCGTGTCCAGGTCCTGCGCGCCGTGCGTGCGTCCCAGCGCGAGGGGCAGTGCCTCGTCGGAGGTGTTGTTGTAGATGGCGCCGCCTGCCCACAGCCCGAACTCGCGAAGGAAGTCGTCGCTCGCGCAGTGGTCCGTGGCCCAGTCCGAGTCCAGCGAGATCGACTTGTCGAACCGTCCGGGGACGATCGC
Organism: Actinophytocola sp.; assembly: GCF_036378875.1. Classification (GTDB taxonomy): domain Bacteria; phylum Actinomycetota; class Actinomycetes; order Mycobacteriales; family Pseudonocardiaceae; genus Actinophytocola. Next base: position 17,737 of record NZ_DASUVO010000053.1, on the reverse strand, counting down.
CTGGCCACCGCCGAAGCAGTGGGTCAGGAAGTAGGTCCCGAGCAGCCCGTTGCCGTTGATACGGCCACCGAAGTTGCCGTCCGCCTCGGCCGAGAGCAGCAGCAGGCGCACCGACTCGATGGCCGAGCACGCCACCACGACGGCGTTACCGGTCACAGTGCGAGACTCCCCGCCCGCGCTGATGTAGTTGACCCTGGTGACCCTGGCGCCACCGTCGGACTCCAGCGACGTCACAGTACAGTTTGGACGCAGCTCGAAGTTCGGCAGCTGGCTCACGGGGCTGAGCAGGGAGACCCACGTGTTCGACTTGTAGCCGAGGGGATCCCCGTAGCGGTTGACGAACGCGGTGCGCGAGTCTCCCGCGGTGCGGCCGCTCGGCGGGTGGTCGCGGGTGATCACCGCGAGCGGCGTGCGGTAGCGCGCCATGCCGAGCGCGTCGAACCCGTCCGCCGCGAACTTGCTGATCGGGTTGGGATCCAGCGGCGGCTGGTAGTGGTCCACACTCGCCCACTTGAGCTGGTTCTCGCGGGTGCCGTTGATACCGACGAGTTCCTCGGCCTTGCAGTAGTACGGTTCGAGCTCGTCGTAGCTGATCGGCCAGTCCCGCGACTCGCGCTCGACGTCACCGTTCGGGTCGTCCCGCAGGTCGGTGCGGCCGGCGTTGAAGCTCGCCAGCCGCAGGTCCGTCGGGGTGAACCGCAACGACACCCCGCCGTAGAGCTGGGTGCCACCGCCGACGACCTGGGCGGTGTAGCCCTCGATCGTGGCCTTGTCCTGGCCGTTCACGTCCCGGTACACGTGCGGCTCGTCGTTGACGTCCGGCTCGACGTGGCTGCCGTAGTAGGACTCCCCGTCGTTGGCCACGCCAGGGACGTGGATGATCTTCTCCGGGCCGGTCGAGAACATCTCGTCCCGTTTGAACCCGGACAGCCCGGTGGGATCCTGGTACTGCGGCTGGATGAGCGGACCCTTCTCCAACACGAGCACGCTCTTGCCGGCCTTCGCCAGGATGTTCGCGATCGGGGCGCCGCCGGCCCCGCTGCCGATGATGACGACGTCGAAGTTGGTCTGAGTGCTCATCCGCGGTAGTCCAAACTGGTCCCGAGGGGCGGCTCGGTGATCCGCTCCCAGTCGAAGAGGGTCGTGCCCGTTTCTGGGTCGGTGTAGCGGCTCTCCAGGTACGCCCAACCCACGGCGCCCACGTTCCCGCCGTACTTGGGGTGTGAGAACGCGCCCTCGTAGGCGTGGCGGCGCAGCAGCTTCAGGAAGAACGCCGGGTTGCCGTACGCGCTGTAGTCCCACCCCGGCACGTCGTTGCCGGCCATCTGGGCGTACAGGTCGTCGTACACCTCGTTCGGCATGTCCCTCGGCTCCGCGAACGGGTAGCGGGACCGCACGACCTTGTCGATCTGCACCAGGCACAGTCGGTAGTCCACCAGTCGGTGGTTCTCCTGTTTGGCCACCAGCTTGTCGATGAAGTTCACCACGCCGACCGGTTGGTCGAGCCGGAAGGCCTTGGCGAACTGGGTCTCCTTCTCCGCCTTGGTGAGCGTGTCGTGGTAGCGCCTCAGGAAGTTCTGTCCCAGTTCCGTGTGGAAGGGCAGGATCCGTTCGGTCATGCGGCCGAGCAGCGTCAGTTCCCAGTCCTCGAAGATGACCGGGACGACACACAGGTCGGTGAAGAACCGCGACCAGGTCTTCCCGTTGTCCAGCACGACACGCTGCGGGTTGACCGGGTCGAGCACCGGCTCACCGTCCACAATGAACCGGTAGGTGTGCACCTGGGCCTTCGGCAGGACGACGGTCAGTGCGAACAGCGGTTCGTCGGCGATCCGCCGCAGCTCGACGGGTTCGAACAGCGTGGAGAACGTCCCGATCACGGACACCGACTGCGGGGTCGGCCGGTCCGGGAAGACGGGATAGACGAAGGTGACCGAGTTGAACCCGTAGTTCGCCACGAAATTCGAGCCGTCGGCCCAGGCGTCCACGACGGGAAATCGCCAGCTCTCGGCTATGAAATTTCTCGGATCGTCCGCGGGAAACTGGCCGTAGTCGTGGCGAGGATCCCGGAAAGAACGAGCCAGGTACTTTGCGCAGTTGTTGAGGACGTAGGTGTCCCCGCGGTCGACGACTTTCACGCAGGCCTCCTTGTTTTGGCCGTACGGTCCAGCGCCCCCGCCTACGGTCTTACCATTGGTGAAAGCGCTCTGTCCATTGCGGGCGTCCGTCCCAACCCATCGGGGAATTCGCGCCTACACTCCGCGTTTCACCGGTTTCAGGTGAGGTGGGCCTGGTATCCGCCCCCGGCGGCGGTGTCCCGTCATCCGGGTGAACAGGACAAGCCGGTCCGAATGCCCTCAACGTGTTGTCGTACACCCATTCGGGTCGGGCGTACGCAGGGTTACGTGTGAAGAGTAGTTTCGCGGACGCGAATCGATCACTGGAAGGGGTGGATCCTATGCCTGCGGTGGCCGGCGTGGCGGGCGTGGTCAATAGTGAAGCTGGCAACCAGGGGCCGCGACGCTTAGACGTTGACCGAGCCAACCGGTCGAGTTGCGCGGATCAGGGATACTGCTGCCGCAATTGGCGATCCGTTGTCCGAGAACCCGGAGCGACAGTTGACGAATTCATGGTTCGATGACCTTGCGATCGGAAGTGGGATTTCGTTTCCGGTCGAGCCGGAGCCAGCGGAGGGACCGGCCGACCAGTTGCCGATCGACTCCCTCGACGTCAACGGCTCGCCCCGAATCGCCGGTGAGGACGTCGACCACGTCGCGGTGCTCGCGAGCGTGGGAACGGAACTGCCCCCGATCATCGTGCGGCGCGCGACACGATGGGTCATCGACGGCCGGCACCGGCTGCGGGCGGCCGAGTTGCGCGACGAGGCGACCATTCCGGTCCGGTTCTTCGACGGCGACCAGCGTTCCGCGTTCGTGCTCGCGGTACGCATGAACATCGACGGGGGCCTGCCGCTGTCCCTCGCCGATCGCAAGGCCGCCGCCGCCCGGGTCGTGTCCTGGTACGCCTGCTGGTCCGACCGGCTGATCGCCTCGATGACAGGGCTGTCCCCGCACACGGTGAGCGAGGTGCGGCAGCGGGCGAACGGCGAACACCGGGCGAACGTCCGGATCGGCCGGGACGGACGCATCCGTCCGATGGACATCGAGAGCCGCAAGCTCGTCGCCCGCGAGGCCCTGATGGACGATCCGAACCTGTCACTGAGGCAGGTGGCGAAGAAGGCGCGGATCTCGCCGGAGACCGCGCGCGTGATACGCGCCGACCTGTTTCGCAAGGACGTTTCGGCCCCACTCCCTGTCGACGTGCCCCAACAGGCGGTGGTCGGGCAGCACGTCGGCATCGGCAACCTGTGCGCGGATCCCTCACTCCGACTGACCGAGGCCGGCCGAATGCTGCTCCGCCTGTTCAATGCCCACGTCGCGAGCAGGGGCAACTGGTCCGCGATAGCGAACACCGTGCCCGAGCACTGCCGACCCGCGGTGGCGCAGATAGCGGTTGACTGTGCCGTCTTCTGGCAGTCCCTGGCGAATCGCCTGTCTCGGGAGGTCGGCGGCTCGATGTGACCACGCGGCCGCCCCCGGAGTACGCGGCTGTCTTGTCCTGGCCGATGAGGAGACGATGGTGAGCATTCCCGAGGTCGAACCCTACGACCTTCCGCCCGGCGACCGGCCACAGAACGTCGTCACATGGACTGTCGACCCGGCACGCGCCGTGCTGCTGGTGCACGACATGCAGCACTTCTTCCTGAGGTTCTTCCCGGACGTGGTTCGACAACAGCTCCTGCACAACGTCGCCGCCTTGCGCGACCGGTGCCGCGCGGCGGGGATACCGGTCGCGTACACCACACAGCCGGGCCGCATGACCACTGCTCAACGTGGCTTGCTGCGCCACTTCTGGGGGAACGGCATGACCGACAGTCCCGCCGATCGCGATGTGGCGCCACCGTTGGAGCCGGCGCCATCCGACTGGGTGTTCACGAAGTGGCGCTACAGCGCCTTCTGCCGATCCGACCTGGCGGACAGGATGCGCGACAACGATCGCGACCAACTCATCGTGTGCGGGATCTACGCGCACATCGGGGTGCAGGCGACGGCCGTAGACGCCTTCTCGAACGACATCCAGCCCTTCGTCGTGGACGACGCCATCGCTGACTTCTCGGCCGGCCACCACCGCGCCGCCACGCGGTTTCTGACGGAACAGTGCGCTGCGGTCATCTCGACCGGTGAGTTCCTTCCATGACGGGCGGGTGGGAAGTCCTGGACCGCGTGCTGGCACCACAACCACCCCCGTTCGCACTGCTCCTGCGCGCCGGATCGGCCGGTCCGGACCACATCGACATCCTGGTCGGCGAGCTGTCCATCCCCGAAACGCTTGCCAACACACCGGGGCACAAGCCGACGTCAGGTCACCAGGTGTTGCTGTTGCTGCCCTACCGCCAGCTCGCCGAACGCGGCTTCGAGCACATCGACGACGGTGCTCCCCTCATCGCCCTGCGCGTGACCGGCGAGGCCACCCTGCCCGTGGCCGACGTCCTCCTCCGCCTGCCCCTCTGTCCGGCCAGACTGGCACACCAGCGCTTCGACCCGGACGACGACGCCTACGCGTGCTCGGTCGAGCGTGTCATCACCGAAGAGATCGGTCGGGGGCGAGGTGCCAACTTCGTCATCAGGCGGTCGCTTCGTGCCGATATCGTGGACTTCGACGTCCGTCACGCGTTGACGATCTTCCAGCGCCTGTGCCAGCGTGAGGCCGGCTCCTACTGGACGTTCCTCGTGCACACCGGCGAACGCACGTTCGTCGGAGCGACTCCCGAGCGCCATGTGAGTCTGCGCTCCGGGGTCGCGGTGATGAACCCGATCAGCGGCACCTACCGGTATCCGGCGACCGGCCCCACGTTGACGGGCACGCTGAGATTCCTGGACAGCGGCAAGGAAACCGACGAACTGAACATGGTCGTCGACGAAGAGCTGAAGATGATGGCGCGGATCTGCCCGACCGGGCCGCGCGTGACCGGACCGTACCTGCACGAGATGAGACGCGTCTCGCACACGGGATATCTCATCGAGGGCCGCTCGGACCGGGACCCGCGACGGATCCTCCACGAGACGATGTTCGCACCCACGGTGACCGGCAGCCCGATTGAGAACGCGTGCCGAGTGATACGGCGGCACGAGTCTCGCGGACGCCGTTACTACAGCGGGGTGGTGGCGCTGATCAGCGGCGACGAACGCGGTGCGCCCGTTCTCGACTCCGCCATCATGATCCGAACCGCGGAGATCGACAGCGCGGGACACCTGGAGGTCGGCGTGGGCGCGACCATCGTCCGTCACTCGGATCCGGCCGCCGAGGCCGCCGAGACACGCGCGAAGGCGGCGGGGCTACTCGACGCGTTGGTGGGTTCCCGCGGTCCTCGGCCCGAGTTCCCAGCGCCCTGTCCACCTGCCGAGCCGCTTCGCGGTCATCCGGTGGTGCGCGCCAGGCTCGCTGACCGCAACACGGGCCTGTCAGGGTTCTGGCTGGCCGGTGCCTCGCCGCGGTTCGAACAACCGCCCGAGCTGGGCGGGCTGCGGATCGTGGTGGTGGACGCCGAGGACACGTTCACGACGATGATCGAGACCCAGGTGCGCGCACTGGGCAGCCAGGTGGTGGTGGCCCGACTTGGTGAGCAACTGCCTGATGCCTGTGACTTCGTCATCATGGGGCCAGGCCCTGGTGACCCCGGCGACCTGGACGATGCGAGGATCGGCCGGCTCCACTGGATGATCGAGCACCTGCTGGCCACCGGGCAGCCGTTCCTCGCGGTCTGCCTCAGCCACCAGGTGCTCAGCGCCAAGCTCGGCCTGGACCTGGTCCGTGGTGAGCGACCCCAGCAAGGTGTGCGTCGCACCATCGACCTCTTCGGCTCCCTGGAGCGAGTCGGGTTCTACAACACGTTCCACGCGCGCAGCCCGCACGACAGCTTCAGCCGGGTGGACATCGGCCCGGTGGACGTCAGCCGGGATCCGCTTACCGGAGAGGTTTTCGCGTTGCGGGGCAAGCGGTTCGCGTCTGTGCAGTTCCACCCGGAGTCGGTTCTCACCGAGAACGGCCCGCGGATCTTCGCCACTCGGATCAAGGAGGCACTGGAATCATGATGGCAACGGTGGTGTGGTGGGACCTGGCCGCCTCCAGCCAGACCATCGACACGCTGGGCACCTACCTGCGTGAGGAAGGCATCGCGCCGTGGGAGGACGTGCCCGGCCTGCGGCTGAAGTTCTGGATCTCGGACCGGGCGACGAACCGCTGGGGGGCCGTCACGCTGTGGGAGGACTCGGCGGAACTCGCCCCCCAGCTTCCCCCGCAACGCGCGTCCGAGCTGATCGGCTACCCACCCACCGAACGGATGCGGTTCGAGGTCGAGGCGGCGGTCGGGGGCGTGCCGGCGAGCCAGGACCCGCTGGTTCCAGGACAGTGTGCGCCCCGCGCCCGGTGGGGCCGTGGCTGAGCGGATGTCGACGTTGGACGAGCCGCCTGGGGATCCGATCGTGCTGCTGCGCACCTGGTTCCAGGCCGCGGTCGACCTGGGGGTCCGGGAACCGGGAGCGTTCGCGCTCGCCACCGCGTCCGGCGCCGGTCGAGCGTCCAACCGCACCGTCCAGGCCCTCCGCACCACGGACCGGGGCCTTGTCTTCACCACGCATGCGAACAGCAGGAAAGGACACGACATCGCGACCACCGGCTGGGCTTCGGCGGTGCTGTACTGGCGGGAGTGCGGCCGGCAGATCGTGCTCGGCGGTCCGGCGGTCCGGCTGCCCGACCACGAGTGCGACGCGTTGTGGTTCGACCGCCCCGCCGAGGCACGGGCGATGTCGTTTCTCGCCCGGCAGGGCGAGCCGCTCGAGGACGAGCGAATCCTGCGGGCCCGTGCCAGGGAACTGGCCGAATGCGGCACGGTCCTGCGCAGGCCGGACACCTGGGCCGGCTACGAGTTGGTGTGCCACGAGGTGGAGTTCTGGCAGGCCAGTTCGGACCGGCTACATCACAGGCTGCGCTACGACCAACTCGACGACGGATGGACCTTCCGGCGGTTGCAGCCTTGATCCGTCCTCACACGTGCATCGACCCGTGCGCCGCCACCACGGCACTGCCGCCCACCTGGACTCGGCTGATGCCACGACGGTCGCCCTCGACCCGCGTGTACATCCTCGACCGCCGGGACATCTCGACACCCTGCTCGATGCGGATCAGCCTGCCGAGTCGGATCATGCCGTACCGGATGAGGTGGACGGCCAGCGGCCCGGCGGCTGACCCCGTGGCCGCGTCCTCGACCACGCCGTACGCGGGGGAGAACATCCTCATCCGCCACGCGGCTCCCGCGCCGGCGAAGCAGTTGACGGCCACGTCCGGCAGTTCGGCCAGCGCGCGATGGTCCGGTCGAAGCCCCGACAACGCGGCCACATCGTCCACGCCGACATACACATGGCGCGGCCCGTTGCGGTAGACGTCCACAGGCAGCGTCGAAGCTGTCAGCCCGAGAGCGGTGAGGAGCTCCTCGGCCCGGTCGTACGGCTCCCATCTCGGGATCGGCTGTGCCATGACCCCGAACGCGGCGCCCGCACCGTGCTGGAGGTCGAAAGGAACAATGCCCATGCCCGTCTCCAGCAGCACCCGGTCCGTGTTCGTCATCTGGCCGAGCAGGATCGCGGTGCCCAGCGTCGGGTGGCCGGCGAACGGCAACTCGTTGACCGGCGTGAAGATGCGGACCTCGGCATCGCCTCCGCCGCGCGCCGGAAACACGAACACCGTTTCGGACAGCTTCAACTCCCTGGCCACGGACCGCATCTGGGACTCCGACATCCCGGCGGCGTCCGGGAACACCGCAACCGGATTGCCGGCCAGCGGCCTGTCGGTGAAAACGTCGACCACCACGTAGTCCCGCATGGGGCGACCGTACTCGACGGGGCCACGTCACAGCTGACCGTCCAACTGAGAATCATCACCGACCTGCCGTCGTGCTGACCCTCCCAGTTGGACACTGGACGCCCAGCCCCGGCGCGCTGTACAAAGCCGGCGGAAACGCTCTTGTTCGCCACGAAGGAGAGAGATGGCCGAAGAGGAGTTGCGTCGCCGGAACCGGGCGGTGGTCGAGGACTATCTCGGCAGGTACGGCGAGAACCGGCTCACCAGATACCTCCTGTTCACTCAGGACGGCAGCGCGGGCCTGTACACCTCGGACACCGAGGAGCCGATCGTCTCCAGAGGACACGAGAAGTTGAGGGCACACGGCGAGTGGTCGCTCCGGATGTTCCCGGACTGGAGGTGGTTCAACATCAACGTCTTCGAGACCCAGGACCCGAACTGGTTCTGGGCGGAGTGCGATGGTGAGGGGAAGATCCTTTACCCCGGATACGACCCTTCCTTCTACCGCAACCACTTCCTGCACTCGTTCCAGTTGGACAACGGTCGAATCGAGACGCAGCGGGAATTCATGAACCCGTTCAACCAGCTCAGGGCCCTCGGTATCGAGGTCCCCGTCATCCAACGCGGTGGCATACCCACCTGATTCCGGCTGGAGGCCCCTGTATGAAGATCGACCTCGCCGCGGTGCGGACCGCGACCGAGCACATCACCGGCGCCTGGCGGGCGCAGGCACTGTACACGGCGGTCAAGCTCCGGCTGCCGGACCACATCGCCTCGGGCCACACGACCGACCGCGAGTTGGCGCGGGCGGCCGGTACCGACGAGGTGGCGGTGCAGCGCCTCATGCGGCTGCTGGTGGCGATGAAGGTGTTCGAGGGCAACGGGACCAGCGGATACCGGAACACACCGGTCAGCGTCGTCCTGTCGGACCAACCCGGCTCGATGCGGGACATGTGCCTGCTGCACGGCGAGGAGTACTACGCTGCGTGGGCACACGCCTTCGAGGCCATCACGACGCAGCGCTCCGGCTTCGAACTGGCCTTCGGTATGCCGTTCTACGCCGGCATGGGACAGAACAAGGACCTGTCGGATCGGTTCCAGTCGGCGCTGAAAGCGGGCAACGGTTTCTTCGACTATGTGCCTGAGGTGTTCGACTTCTCCGGTAAGCACGTGGTCGACATCGCGGGCGGGACCGGGGAGCTGCTCTCGGTCATCCTGGCGGCGTCCCCCGGCTCGCGCGGCACCCTGCTGGACCGCGAGCACGTGGTGGCGCCCGTTCGGGAAGGTCTGCGGGCCGAATGGGGGGCGCAGCGCGTGGCCGTCGTCGGTGCGGACATGTTCGACGGCGTTCCCCACGGTGGCGACGTGTACGTGCTCAGCCGGGTCTTCGCCGGGCATTCCGACGAAGCTGTCACGCTTCTGCTCAAGGACGTCCGGCAGGCGATGGGCGCCCCGGACGCGCGACTGGTCATCCTCGACCGCTTCCTCGTGGACGAGGACAGTGCGCTGGTGCCGGCGATGTGGGACCTGCACCTGCTGATGATGGTCGGCGGCGGGCACCGCACGCTGGCCACGCTCCACACCCTGCTCGACCAGGCCGGCCTGACGGTGGAACGAACCGCGGAGCTGCCGATGGACTACACCGCCACGATCGTGTCCGCCCGCTGATGTGCGGCATTGTCGGTTGGGTCGACTATGTCAGGGATCCCGGCGCCCGAGGGGAGATCGTCGACCGGATGACCGGCACGATGGCCAGCCGGGGACCGGACGACACGGGCCGCTGGACAGGACCGAACGCCGCGGTGGGACATCGCCGACTGGCGGTCATCGACCCCGTGGGCGGCGCCCAACCGATGACGCTGACGACCCCGGCCGGCACCATAGTCCTGGTCTACAGCGGAGAGATCTACAACTTCGCCGAACTGCGGGCCCGGCTTGCCGGGTTCGGGCACCACTTCCGCACCGGAAGTGACACCGAGGTCGTGCTCCACGCCTACCTGGAGTGGGGCGCCGCCGCTGCCGAGCGGTTCAACGGCATGTTCGCGTTCGCGGTCTGGGACGAGCGTGACCGCCGGCTGACACTGGTCCGTGACCGTCTCGGTGTCAAGCCGCTCTACTACCAACCCACCGCGCACGGCGTGCTGTTCGGCTCCGAACCCAAGGCGATCCTCGCCCACCCGGACATCGACCCGATCGTCGACACCGAGGGGCTGCGTGAGCTCGTCGCGTTCACCATGACACCGGGCTGGGCGCTGTGGCGGGGCATGCGCGAGGTCCTGCCGGGCGGGATCGTCACCGTCACGGCAGAGGGGATCCAGACCCGCACCTACTGGTCGCTGCCCGTCAGGGAGCACCTCGACGACCTGCCCGCGACGGTGGCCTCGGTCCGGGACATGCTGGCCGACACTGTCCAACGTCAACTGGTGGCCGATGTCCCGCTCGGCATCCTGCTGTCCGGCGGACTCGACTCGAGCGCCATCACCGCGCTCGCCTCGGGTCGGCTGGCCGAGTCGGGCGAGCGGCTGCGGACCTACTCGGTCGACTTCGTCGGACGGGAGGAGAGCTTCGAAGCCGACAACGTGTGGGGCACCCCGGACTCGCCCTATGTGCGGCATGTCGCCGGCCTCGTCGGATCGGACCACTCCACGGTGGCGTTCCGGCCGGACGAGCTCGCCGATCCGACGCTGCGCCGCACCGTGATCGCCGCCCGAGACCTTCCCAACACGTTCGGGGAGATGGACACCTCGCTGTACCTGTTCTGCCGGACGATCCGGGAAGAGCGCGTCGTGGTGCTTTCCGGCGAGTCGGCGGACGAGGTGTTCGGCGGCTACGCATGGCTGCACGACCCGGTCACGGTCGACACGCCGACCTTCCCATGGCTCGCCTTCCGCAGCCCTCTCGGCGGAGAACGCGCGGCCCCGTTCCGGCCGGAGGTGCGCGCGCTGCTCGACATCGACACGTTCGTGGCCGACGAGTACGCGACGGCGGCGGCAGCGGTCGAACACCTGCCGAACAGCGGCGCCATCGAGCGACGCATGCGGTTGCTGTGCAACCTGCACCTGACCCGGTTCGTGCGGACGTTGCTCGACCGCAAGGACCGAATATCGATGGCCGTCGGCCTGGAGGTGCGTGTGCCCTATTGTGACCACCGGCTCGTGGAATATGTCTACAACGCGCCGTGGTCGATGAAGAATTTCGACGGCCGGGAGAAGAGTCTGTTGCGGCACGCGTGCGCGGACCTGCTCCCGGCGTCGGTGCTGGAGCGACGAAAGAGCCCGTACCCGTCCACCCAGGATCCGGTTTACGCGACCGCGCTCCAACAACAGGTCAAGGAATTGCTGACCGAGCCCGATCACCCGGTGTTCACCCTGGTCGATCCCGACTGGCTGACCGCCACCGCGGAACGGGACCTCACGCTGCCGAGCGACTCGCGGCACGCGGTGGACCGCGTACTGGACCTCTACCACTGGCTGGACCTGTACCGCCCGAATATGCGTCTGAATTGAGGAATCACCCAAAAGAATCGACCGAGACGACACGAAGAGGTGATAGGCAGAACTCGCGCCGATCATTTACGCGACATCATCTAGTATCGAGTTCGCTGGCCCGATGGCCCGCATTCTCAAGAAAGTCTGAGACGAGGAGTACGCGAAAAATGTTGACCACTGAACAGCAGCGCCTTATCGAGGACGAGTTCAAGACGCTCGACACGAACGGCGACGGCCGCGTCACGACCGAGGACTACGTCCTGCTCGCCGACCGTGTGTGCGCCAAGTTCGGCCATGCGCCGGGATCGCCCATTCACCAGAAGCTGACCACCGCTCTGAAGACGTGGGGCAGGCAACTGCTGGAGGAATCTGACACCGACAAGAACGATGCGATCAGCCGTGAGGAGTACGTCGCTACGCTGCAGCGCCGCACGGCAGAAGATCCCACCGCGTTCCAACGGAACAAGCCGGTCGTCGATGCCCTCTGGGAACTGATGGACACCGACAAGGACGGCACCATCAGCAGGGACGAGTACAAGAAGGTCCAGAAGGCCTTTGGTCTGTCGGACAAGGTCATCGACGAGACGTTCCAGCGGATGGACAAGGACCGCGACAACGTGGTGAGCCGTGACGAGGCCACGGCCTTCCTGTCGAGTTGGGGCGCGCGCAACTGACCGATGTCGTCTCCGAAATCGCACGGGCCGAGCCCGCGCTCCGGGTTCGGCCCGCGTCCCCGCCATCGTGACACGAGCGCTGCCGACACGGCGCGACCCTGGTGTGACGCGGTCGTAGTCGGTGGCGGATTCGCCGGACTTCGGTTCGACCAGAGCGGCGCTCGGGTGACCGGCATGACCGGAGGTCCGCCTGCCGCACCCGCCTCTACGACATGCCACCGGGCTACAGTCCCGAGTGGACGATCAACGTCCAGGTCACCCGCGCGCCCGACCAGCGGCGCGGTGACGGGGTCTTCGCCGTCGAGTCGCGGCGATGGTTGATCTGCGCGATCGGCGCGGGCGGCGAGCGAACGCCGACCGACGAGCAAGGTTTCCTCGAGTTCCTCCGGGGCCTGGACAATCCGATGGTTGCCGAGTGCGCCGAGCACGCGAAACCGGCCGGCGAGCTCTACCCGGGTGGTCAACCTCGGCAACCGCCGGACGCCGTTTCATCGGATGTCCCACCGGCCGGAGCGACTGATCGCCATCGGCGACGTCCTCTGTAGCTTCAACCCGCTCCATGGACAGGGCATGACAGTGGCGGCGATACAGGCCACCGTCCTCGACGGCTTGCTGAGTAAACGTCGCCGTACCGCCGACCTGACCGGCCTTGGTCGAGCCTTCCAACGCAGCGCCGCGCGGGGCCTATGCATGCCGTGGCAGCTGGCGCCCTGCTCGGACCTGGGCTGGACCGGCGCCGCCCCCGGGCTTGCCGGCCGCTACTTCACCCGCCTGCTCAACTCGATTCCCAACGACGCCACCGTCTACCGCCGCTTCTACCGGTCGCGCAGATGGTCGAGCAGCCCAGCACCTTGTTCACACCACGGATTCTGCAGGGCGCCCTTCGTGGGGCTCGGTTCCGTTAAGGACGCGCATCATCCGCTTCCGTAACCGTGAGTGCTGGCGAACCCGACGAGGATGTTGGCGACGGCGGCGGCAAACCGCTCCAGGTCGGCGAGGTCGGCGTATTCGCCGGGGGCGTGTGCGTTGTTGCGGTCCAGCAGGCCCGGCCCGAAGACCACTGTGGACGTACTGGGCCGCCCGTGCATCCAGATCGCGTCACAGGAGAACGACGGCTCGTCGTCGGGCCATCGCACCAGGCCCGCCTCCCGGCCGAGCAGGTCGTCGCACCACTGGTCGCATCCGGTCAGCGTCGGCAGCCCACGCTTGTGCCAGTCCACAGTGGTCACGTGGGCGGCGTCCTCGGCCGTGCGGGCGAACTCCTTCGTCGCGCCGAACCGGGCGGTGAACACTTCGAGCCCCTCCGCCACGGCCGCGTGGACCGCCGACTCCAGCCGCGCACCGGACTCTGGCGAGTCGTAGGCCACGTTCAGCAGTAGCTCACCGGTCCCGTACACCCGGTTGTGCATCCGTCCGGTGTGGAGTCCGGCGACACACAGTCGTGGCTCGCCCGTCCTCGCGGCGAGTGCCACCCCGAGGTGCTGGGCGAGGAAACCCAGCAGCACGGTGGCGTTGTGGCCGGCCTCCGGCCGGTCGTCGACGGCGTCGACACCGCGCACCCGGACGCAGGCGGTCATCGCGGCCGTGGCCCTCGGCAGGTAACGCAGGCCGGTCGGCTCGCAGAAGACGTTGAGGCGGCCATAGTACCCGGCCTCGACCAGGGGTCTGGTGCCGATCGTGCCCATCGCCCCGCCCTCTTCAGCGGACACGGCCTGGATCAGCACGCCGATGTCGCGCCCGATCGACGGCTCCGCGGCCGCCGCGGCGCGGATGCCGGCCAGCAGGGCGACCGCGGGACCTTTCGCGTCGATCGCGCCGCGGCCGGTGAACCGTGTGCCGTCGAAGGTCACCGGCTCCATTCCGGACACGGTGTCGAGGTGCACGTTGAACATGACCGTCGCCGCGGTTCGCAGTGTGGGGCCGAGGCGGAGCACGAGGCTTGGCTGGGAGTGGAGGAAGCCGGGTATCTCCCCGACCGCCTGCCGGACGGCGAGCGGCACGTCGTCACGCAACGCCCAGTCCGCGCTCGCCGGGCCGTGGCGAACGGCGGCCATGCCGAGCCTGGCCGCCGCGACGGCATAGGCGTGCTGTGCTTCCCACAGCCGGGGTGGCGCGCTGTCCTGGCCGGTCTCCAGCGGACCCGCGGTGGGCAGGCGGAGCAGACGTAGCAACAGTTCTCGCTCGACGTCGAGCAGTGGGACATGCGTGGGTTGGTTCACGCTGCCACCGGTTCTGGCACGAGCCGGCGCATGGCGGTGAGCGATCGCATGAGCCTCCTCGTGTCGCCACTTTCCGGCCACTCCGTCGCGCCGGAGAATTGCGCGCCGGCCGGGGAGTGTCAACCGATCAGAGCGGGTTTCCCGAAATGGGTGAACTTGCGTGTTGATCGACCGAAGAGCGGGCGAGATGCGGGGGAAGTGTGTCTAAAGTCAACGTGGCCGTTCTGGCCCGATCTCCGGGAGGTGTGTTGGCGGTGGCGTTCTTCTCGCATTTCTCAGTCGTGACCGCCGCGGCGAGTGCGTGCGCACCCTCGCCATCCCGATCTACCCGCACCTGACCGACGCGGAGGTCGAACGCGTCGCCGACGCCGTCGTCGAGTTCGCCACCGCGAACGCGACGGCCTGAACAGCGAGGAACGAACCCGTGCAACCACTCGGACAGCGAACGGTCCTCCCGGCGCCTCGCCGGGGCGAGCCGACGAGCGACGAGATCGAGCGCGAGTGGCGACGCCGTGCTCGCCGTGCCGGCCTCGCGCGCGTGATGCGGGCGTCCCAGCCGGAAGCGCTGGCCGCCGCGGTCACCGTGGCGACCGAGCGGCAGCTCGCCGCTCACTTGCGCGCGGTGGAGTGCCGGCTCAGGCGACCCCTGCGCGGCGCGCTGGAGGTCGGGTGCGGCATCGGTCGGCTCACGCCGACGATCGCGGCCCTCGCCGAACGGGTCCTGGCCGTCGACATGACCGAGGAGATGCTCGTCGAGGCGCGGATCGCGTGTGCGGGGCTCGCCAACGTCACGTTTCACCAGTGCACGGCGCAGCGGCTTCCCGTGTGCCGGCCGCCCATGGACGTGGCCGTCTGCGTGTGGGTGCTCATGCACGTGCTGGACGACGAGGGGCTCGCCGAGGCCTGCCGGCGCATCGCCGCCTCCGCCACGCACCTTGTGCTGGTCGAGTACGACCACGCCGCCGCCCCGGTCGGCCGGTACGCGAGGCTGCGCACCCTCGAGGAGTACCTGGCGATGCTGCCGGGTGCGACGATCGTCGAACGTGGCGAGGTGTACCACGGCGGCGACCGGTCCTTTTCCGCGCTCGTCTCCCTGGACCAGTCATGACCGCGACGCTCACCACGGCCTCGTGGCGGGCCTATGCGCGGCTGGCCAAGCTCGACATCTTCGACTACTACCTCAGCGCCCTGGTGGTCTGGAGCCTGCTCGCCCCGGCGGCCCGGGTGGACGGCCAGCACCTCACGGTGCTCGGGACCTTCCTCGTCGGGGAGGTCCTGCTGATGGCGACCCTGGTCGCGCTCGACGACCGCACCGGCTACCACGACGGCAGCGACCTGGCCAACCACGGCGTCGACGCGCAGGCCGGGCGGTTGCACCGCAAGCCGTTGCTGGCCGGCACCCTGACCGAACGGCAGGTCGTGCGGTTCGCCGTGCTGACGGCCGCGCTCGGCGCTCTACTGTGGATCGTCGCGGTGGTGGCGGCGCCGCACCGGCCGATGTGGACACTGGTGGTCATCGTGGTGACCATCGTGTTCTACCCGCAGTACTCGTGGGGGCTCAAGGTCAGCTACCGCGGGTTCCAGGAGGTGTACGTCGCGGCGTTGGGGTGGGCGCTGTTCCTCGCCCCGTACGGCCTTCTCACCGGTCACGCACCCGGTTTCGTGGTCGTGCAGGCACTTCTGTTCGGTCTCGGCCCGCTGCTGTTCGGGGTGTACTCGAACACCAACGACGTGGAGGGGGACCGGGCCGTCGGCCGCCTGACCGTCGCCGCGCTGGCCTCGCCGCGGGGCAACGCCGTCTTCGTCGGTCTGGTGTCCCTCGCCGAGCTCGCGCTGATCCTGTGCGCGCCGCTCGCCGGTGCGCCTGGCTGGTTCCCGCTCGTCATGCTGCCCACGATCCTGTTGCGTGCCAACCAGTACCGCCTCGGCTTCCGCCGGCTCGACATCCTGCGTGCCCGCCGGCTCGGCGGGTGGGTCCACCGGGTCACCGTGCTGACGCTGGTGACCGTGAACCTCCTGGGAGGCCGCTGATGGCGCACGACTACGCCGGCGACTGGGTGCCACATCTGTGCTCCGCACAATCACGGAGGGAACCGGTATGAGGCGGTGGACCTGACATGGCCACGGTGGTGACCCCGGCGAGAACCGGGTACGTGTACGACAACGGCAGCGGACGCTCGGCCGACCTGCACCGGCTGTGGCGCGAGGCGTACGACCCGATCACCGTCAGCCGGCTGCGCGGCACCGGCGTCAGCGCGGGTTGGCACTGCCTCGAGGTCGGCGCTGGCGGCGGCAGCATCGCCGTGTGGCTGGCCGGCCGGGTGACGCCGGCTGGGTCCGTGCTCGCCACCGACATCGACACCCGCCAGATCCCCGCCGCGCCGGGACTGACGGTGTCGCAGCACGACATCGCGCGGGATCCGTTGCCGGAGAGCACGTTCGACCTGATCCATGCCCGCACCGTGCTGTGCTGGCTGCCGGAGCGGGAGGCCGTGCTGCGGCGACTCGTGCGTGCGCTCAAACCCGGCGGTGTGCTGCAGATCGACGAGGTCGACACCAGCCACACGCCGCCGTTGGTGACCCCGGACGACCGGTCGCGGGCCATCTACGAGACGTACCTGCGGGCCAAGGCCGACGTGTGGGCGGCGGCGGGCGCCGACGGGACGTGGGCATGCCGGGTGCCCCAGGCGATGCACGACGCCGGACTGTCCGGTGTGGACGTGACGTCGTTCGTCGAGCCCTGGCACGCCGGGTCCGCGGGCCTGCGGTTGCAGGCTCTGCACACCATCCACGCCAGGGAGCGGTTCATCGCCGCGGGCATGAGCGACCGGCAGCTCGCGGAGGTGCGGAGTGTGATGGGACATCCCGACTTCCGCGCCTCGTCGACCGTCTTCTACTCCGTCCAGGGCCGGTGCCGTGGCTGAGCCGGTTCGCACGCCGCACGTAACCGGGTGGCTGCGCCAGGTGGCAGTCCTCGATGGCCACACATCAGCCTCGCCGAGGTCGAACGGCACGCCCATGGACCCGACGGGAAGGTCTGCCGGCGGACCCTCGCGCGCCTTCTGGCCAGTCCAGCGTGGACAGTGACACCGACACCGACCTGCACGACCGCATCGAACGCATCTGGTCAACCCTCATGCGCACGCCCCCACCCCCGGTCGGCCCACCCCGAGACCAGTTGCGACACACGATCGGCGCACTGACCGCGCACTGACCCACCACTCGACAGCTGTCGGCGGGCATGGTCGAGCAGCTCGCCGACGCCCGCTGCCGAGTGGGCGCCGCCGAACACGTAGTGGTCCGGTCGGGCTAGGACCGCCTCGCACGAGCGTCGGCGCGGATGCCCTGGCACATGCTCTGCGCCAGGAACGGTGGGGTCATGTGTGCCGCGTCGCCGAGGAAGAAGAGTCTGTCCACTCGCCACTGTTTCAGGGTCCAG
>NZ_DASUVO010000052.1:0-168757 GCF_036378875.1 Actinophytocola sp. | reverse complement strand
ATCTGGCGCATGGTCAGGTTCGTCCGCCAGTACACCGCGACCAGCAGCACCCGGTCAGCCAGCGGCAACGCCCACTGCCGACCTGGCCGGCCATCGGCGATCTCGTCCCCACCCCGCGCAGCTACCACCCGCACCAGCTTGGGGAACTGGCCTGGTTCCAACCCGGTGAACGGGGCAATCCATTCCGACCTCGACGCTGTGATCACCTGCACCACAACAACATGATCAACTATCGACCGGCCAGTCGCGCATCCGGGGTTACGTGACAACCCTTAGCTGTGCGGACGTTGGCGTTGTAGTGGGGCCGTCATGCGTGATCAGTGGTGCGGCGCAACCAGCCACGGTTGTCGCGGTGATGATCACTGCTGTGAAGGCCTTGCGGGGCAAGGGGTTTCTCCGATCAGAGGGAGTCGCGCCAAGTTGGGTGGGAGAGCAGGCGCGGCTGAACCTGCCGGCGTAAATTTCGTCGGCGGCAGGATTCTCGGGCACCCCAGCGTCGCTCGCCCAATCACGCACCATAGCGAAAGGTTGTGACACACGATTGTGAACGGGTGCATCAAACACTTTTGGGTGATGGCGAGTGTGTAGACCCCAGTCGATCGTGCCGGCAGACGATCGTCGCTTCCAGCGATTTGGCTCTCCGCAACCTCTCGCCCCGCCGATCAGCTCCTCGCGTGTTCTGTGGCTTCGGCCAACAGCTCTGCCTGTTGGAGGTTGTCGCCGCCGAAAGGCAGGCCCACCACTCGGTCCGCGCCCGCGGCGAACAGTGCCGCCAGCTGTTCCCCTGCTTGCTCTGGCCCACCCGTGAGCATGGACTGCCGCGCGTACTCCTCGGTCATGCCGTAGCCGGTGAGCATTCGCACCTGCGCGTCGACCTGTTCGGTCGGGAGGTCGCCGAGCGCCATTGCCACCTGTGCGGTCACCGCCGGCTTTCGGCCGGCCCGCTCGGTGAGTTCGCGCACCCCGTCGGCGAGGGTCGCCGGCGGCAGGAACGCCGGGTACCAGCCGTAGCCGTGGTGGACCACACGGCGCATTGCGGGCAGCCCGCCGCCGATCAGCACTGGCGGCATCGTCCCGCCTGGTGCCAGCGTGATCTGTTCGCCGTCCACCTGCGTCGATCGGCCGGCGACGAGGTCGGGCAGCGCCGCCAGCGCCGCGTACGTGCGTGGCCCCCGTTCGGCGAACGGCATCCCCACAGCGCGCCATGCCGCGTCGCCGTGCACGACACCGCCGGTGCCGACACCGAGCAGTACTCGATCGCCGGACAGGAGCTGCAGTGTCGTGATCTGCTTCGCCGCCCACGCCACCGGACGCAGCGCGAGGATCAGCACCCCGAAGCCGAGCCGAAGCCGACTTGTCGTGGCGGCGGCCTGCGCGAGCAGCAGTGTGCTGTCGAGTTTCGGCGCGACCGAGATCAGATGGTCACCCGTCCACACCGACTCCAGGCCCACCTCCTCCACATGTTTGGCGAAAGCACCAGGGCTTCCGATCGCCGGTAGCGTGATGCCGACGTTCATCGGGTCACCAACAACGTCTTGCCCACCGTCGCGCGGGTCTGGATCGCGGCGTGTGCTGCCGCGGCCTCCCCGAGTGGGAAGCGTTGCCCGATGATCGGCCGCAGCCGGCCCTCGGCTGCCTTGCTCAGGGCACTTTCCGTGTACGCACGCAGCTCCTCCGGCGTCGCCGACGGACGAACCAACGTGACCCCGCGCGCCGCGGCGTCCTCCTCACCGATCTCGGCCCAACTCCCACTCGCCAACCCGAAGCTCACCATTCGGCCGCCAGGGTCAAGCAGCTCGAAGGCGGTCCGCGCGACCGTGCCGCCGACACCGTCGAACACCACGTCAACCGCCCCGACCGCGTCACGCACCTGCTTCGGCCAGCCTTCGTCGGTGTAGTCGACGGCGACCTCGGCACCAAGCTCCGTCGCCACCGCGACCTTCCGCTGACCACCCACGGCCGCGATCACCCGCGCGCCAGCCGCCTTCGCGAGCTGCACGATCAGACTGCCCACCCCGCCGGCCGCTGCCTCCACCAGCACCCGCTCACCCGGCTTGAGCGCCACGGCACGGGTCATCATGGTGGCGGTCCTACCATCGGCCAGTAGCGCCACCGCCGTGTCCAGAACAACGTCGTCCGGCACGCGGAAGATCGCACCCGCATCCACAGCGACCCGCTCCGCATAGCCACCCGACCCGCCGGTGCTCGTGACCACTCGCACGCCAACCAGCTCCGACGAGACGTCCGGCCCCACCGCCGCCACGGTTCCGCCGACCCCGTTGCCGGGAATCATCGGCAGTGACGCCGCGAAAGGACCGACCCCGGTCGCACGGAACTGCGTCTCGACGAACGTGATGTTGACGTACTCGACGTCAACGAGCACCTGGCCCGGCCCCGCGACCGGGTCTGGTGCCTCGCCGAGAGCCAGCACCTCGGGCTCACCGAACTCCCGCAACCACACCGCACGCATCAAGATCCTCCGATCGGTAGGAGCCCAGCGTGCAACCTTAAGTTATGTTGAGGTCAAGGCCTGGCGGCACAGCTGATCATCGTCGGTCGCGCGTGGCCCTGAAATGGGTGCTAGCGCCGGTCGGGTGGTTCACGTCGCAGCCGGTTGCCGAACAGGCCGAGTGCCCCGGTGGCCAGGATGATCAGCGTCAGCACGACCACCATCAGCGAGAACCCGATCTCGGAGTGGATCATGTCGTTGATGGCGGACTCCACCCTCTGCATGTTCTCCTGCTGCTCCGCCACGCCCGACTGCCGTACGCCGTCGATCAGTGCGGACTCCAGGTTCGACTGGGCAACCACCATGGTCACGACGGTGGCGATCAGCGTCGCGGCGGCGAGCCCCGCGCCGCTGAGCAGCCGTGTCCTGAGCTGTGGGATCAGTACCGTCAGCACCCCGGCCGCCGCGAGGACGGCCAGCACGATGGCGAGTAACTGCACGCCCGGATCTGGAGGTCGCACGAGGTCGGCCGGTGTCTCTGGGTCGCCGGCGAGCTCCTGCAGCTCGGCGGGCACGTCCGGCTCCACTCCGCTCACCAGGTGGCTGCCCGTGTAGTCCGCCCCGGCCTCGCCGTAGTCCGGCACGTCACACGACACCGAAACGAACGGCAGGAGGAAGAACAACAGCAGCACCAGCGCGAACCCGGCAGGGCTCCCGAAGCGGGACAGAAACTTCACGGGCGGCCCCTTGCTAGACAACCGAGTGGCGGCAGGGTAGCGGACCGTGCCGACAGCCGGGTGGCGCGCGTGTGCTGGTGCGCCTCGGGCATGATGGTCGCTCGTGACAGAGCACTTCCAGGTACACGGCGGCGCGCGACTGGCCGGTGAGGTCGACGTGGTCGGCGCCAAGAACAGCGTGCTGAAGCTGATGGCGGCGGCGCTCCTCGCGGAGGGCACGACGACGCTCACGAACTGCCCGCAGATCCTGGACGTCCCACTGATGGCCGAGGTCCTTCGTAGCCTCGGCTGCACCGTGTCCATCGAGGCCGACACCGTCACGATCACCACCCCAGCCGACCTCAACCACCGCGCCGACTCGCCCGCGATGGGCAAGCTCCGCGCGTCGGTGTGCGTGCTCGGTCCACTGGTGGGCCGCTGCAAGCGGGCGGTCGTCGCGCTGCCGGGTGGCGACGCGATCGGATCGCGCCCGCTCGACATGCACCAGAACGGCCTCCGGCAGCTCGGCGCCCACAGCGAGATCGAGCACGGTTGTGTGGTCGCGGAGGCCCAGGGCCTGCACGGCGCCCAGATCTGGCTTGACTTCCCGAGCGTGGGGGCGACCGAGAACATCCTCATGGCCGCCGTGCTCGCCAACGGCACCACGGTCATCGACAACGCGGCGCGCGAACCCGAGATCGTCGACCTCTGCACGATGCTCCAGCAGATGGGCGGCAAGATCGAGGGGGCCGGCACCTCGACGTTGACCGTGCACGGGGTGGACGCGCTCCAGCCCACCGAACACCGGGTGATCGGCGACCGCATCGTCGGTGCCACCTGGGCCTTCGCCGCCGCCATGACCAGGGGCGACGTCACCGTTCGTGGCGTCGACGCCCACCACCTCGACCTGGTGCTCGAGAAGCTGCGCACTGCCGGCTCCGAGGTGACGATCATCGACAGCCAGTCGTTCCGCGTGGTGCAACACGACCGGCCGAAAGCGGTCGACTTCGTGACGCTGCCGTACCCGGGCTTCGCCACCGACCTCCAGCCGTTCGCCATCGCGCTGACCTCGATCGCCGACGGCACCTCGATGATCACGGAGAACCTGTTCGAGGCCAGGTTCCGTTTCATCGAGGAGATGGTGCGTCTCGGCGCGGACGCCCGCACCGACGGCCACCACGCGGTGGTTCGCGGCGTCGAGCGCCTGTCGAGCGCCCCCGTGTGGGCCTCCGACATCCGCGCGGGCGTCGGCTTGGTGCTGGCCGGCCTGTGTTCCGAGGGCGTTACCGAGGTCTGGGACGTCTTCCACATCGACCGCGGCTACCCGGGGCTCGTGGAGAACCTGGTCAAGCTGGGTGCGGACGTCCGCCGCGTGACCGGCGAGCCGGAGCGGAGCTGACCTACCGCACATTGTTCCTGCTCCTTCCTCGCTCCCGCAGTCGCACGGCGACGAACACGACAACCGCGGCTGCCACGATGCCGATGACGATCTTCTGGAAAACACCCGCGTACTGGTCGACGACCTGCCAGTTGGCGCCGAGCAGGTAACCGGCAACGACGAAGACGCTGTTCCAGATCAGACTGCCGAGCGCGGTTAGTGAGAGGAACTGCCACACCGGCATACGTTCGATACCCGCGGGTAACGAGATGAGGCTGCGGAACAGGGGCACCATTCGGCCGAAGAACACCGCCTTCGTGCCGTGTTTCGCGAACCAGCCTTCCGTGCGGTCGAAGTCCGACTCCTTCATCAGAGGGATTCGGATGATCAGGGCACGGACCCGGTCGCGGCCGAGCCACGCGCCAACCCAGTATGTGAGCATCGCCCCGGCGACCGACCCGAGCGTGGTCCAGAACAGCGCCATGAACAGGCTCATCGTGCCCTGGCTCGCGGAGAAGCCGGCCAACGGCAGCACCAGCTCGCTGGGTACCGGCGGGAAGATGTTGTCCAGACCCACGAGCAACGCGGCACCAGGGCCACCCAGTGTGTCCATGACGTCCACCGCGAGGCCGGCGAGCCCTCCCGGCTGTTCAGAGGCGGCCACGATCATCTAACTGCTCCTTCGGATCGGTTGTGGATGATCACGACGCTACGTAGCCGGGCGGCGGTGGGCATTGCGGGAAACCGCATAAAACAACTGTGGTTTTCCGCAGTCCACAACTGCGGTAAACCGCAGTACGTCGCCGCTAATCCGCCGCTAACCTGGCGATATGTCTTCGAACGCGCACCTCGCACGCCGTGCCGTACTCGGCGTGGCCGGCCTGGTGCTCGGCAGCATGATGACCTTCGCGGAGCTCGTCTTCCTCGTGGTGCTGAGGTGTGCTCGTGTGATCCCCGTCGCACGGCCCCGCATCGACGCGCTCGGCAGGAAACTCGTCGACCTCAATCGTCGGCGGTTGGTCTGGTTCCTGAACTTCGACGATCACTTATATGTGGTACCCGACCCGCGGCGCGCCGATTCCTACCTGATCCGCAGAAGTGGTGTCGGCACCATCGGCTTCGGGATCCTCTTCCTCGTCATTCTGGGCGCCACATCCGCCTTGATCATGCTCTGGCAGCTTGTCCTCGGCAGACCGATGGGCGGCGGGGACGACCGCGGCAACACCTGGGGCGAGGTAGTCCTCTTCGCTGTGGTCGGGCTTCTCCTGCTCTTCGTGGCGGTGTGGGGGCTCATCGGCATCGCGGTGCTCGAACGGGCCGTCGCCGATCGCTACCTCGGGCCGTCCGAAGAGGAACTGCTGCGACGCAGGGTCTCGGAGCTGGCGACCACGCGCGCGGGAGTGGTGGAGGCGGTCAACGACGAGCGTCGCAGGATCGAACGCGACCTGCACGACGGGGTGCAGCAGCGGTTGGTCGCGCTGGGCATGTTGCTCGGCCGGGCGTTGCGGGCGAGAGACCTGGTCCACACGACCAAGCTGCTGGAACAGGCGCACGAGGAGTCCCAGCAGGCGTTGAACGATCTGCGCGACGTGACCTGGCGGGTCTACCCGGCCGCACTCGACAAGGACGGGTTGCACGCCGCGCTGGAAGGAGTGGCGGACAGAGCGAGTGTGCCGGTGGGGCTGCGTTACGAGCTGACGTCGCGACCGAACCTGGCAACCGAGACGGTGGCCTACTTCGTCGCTTCGGAGGCGGTCACCAACGCACTGAAACATGGTGATCCGGGTGGCATCGTGATCGCGGTGACCAGAGAGGGGGACGAGATCGTCGTGACGGTCCGCGATGACGGGCGTGGCGGTGCCGACGTGACCGGCTCGGGGCTGTCCGGCTTGGCGAGCCGGGTGGCGGCCGCGGACGGCGCGTTCCGCGTGACCAGCCCACCAGGAGGTCCAACGACGGTGACGGCGCGGCTGCCGGCGCCACCGGAGCCGTCGAAGGGCGACCATGGGCTCGGTGAGCTGCGGTCGGGCGCTGGGACACCGAGCGTGAGCTCGCCGGTTGGATTGGAGGTGTGACTGGGTGCGGGTGATCCTCGCCGAGGACTCGACCCTTCTGCGGGAGGGGTTGGTGCGGCTGTTGGCCGAGGAAGGGCATGAGGTCGTGGCCGCGGTCGGGGATGCTGACGCGCTGCTCGCGTACACCCGGCGTGAGATGCCGGATGTCGTCGTGACCGACGTGCGGATGCCACCCACCCACACCGACGAGGGGTTGCGTGCCGCGCTGGAGATACGGGAGCAGTGGCCGTCGGTGGGTGTGCTGGTGCTGTCCCAGTACATCGAGAAGCGGTACGCCACCCAACTGCTCGCGGGGGACGGTGAGCGGGTCGGTTACCTCCTCAAGGACCGGGTCGCGCAGGTGGGGGAGTTCCTCGATGCGCTGGCCAGGGTCGGCGAAGGAGGTGCCGCCTTCGACAAGGAGGTGGTTCGGCAGTTGGTGCAGCGGACCTCACATGTAGACCCGTTGAGCATGCTCACCCCGCGGGAGCGCGAGGTGCTGGAGAGGATGGCGCAGGGACAGACGAACCCGGGTATCGCGAAACAACTGCATATCTCGCTGTCGGCGGTGGAGAAGAACGCCAACGCGATCTTCGACAAGCTCGGCATCGTGAACGACTCGGCCTACAGCCGGCGGGTGCTGGCGGTGCTCCGCTACCTGAACTCGTGACGTTGTGTTGAGTGGTGCATACGGGGTAAGAAACATGACGGCCCTTCGAAAGGAGTCGGCATGCGCACCCGCGGCATCGTCCCGGCAATGGCTCTCCTGCTCACCGTTGGTCTCACGGCGGCGCCGGTCGCCGGCGCTGATCCAGGCAAGGTACCGGTGGCCACCGGGTTCGGCGGCGCGGTGGTGTCGGACACGATCGAGTCGACGCAGGCGGGCATCGACATCCTGAAGAAGGGCGGCACGGCTGCCGACGCGGCGGTCGCGGTCGCGGCCACGCTCGGCGTGACCGACCCGTACGTCGCCGGTCTCGGTGGTGGTGGCTACTTCGTCTACTACGACGCTCGTACCCGGCAGGTCCTCACCATCGATGGTCGGGAGACGACACCGCGCGCGGGTAGCGAGACGATGTTCGTCGACCCCGCGACCGGGCAGGCCTACGCCTTCCCGAGGGCCGTGACCAGCGGACTGGGCGTCGGCGTTCCCGGCATGCTCGCGACCTGGGAGCGGGCGCTCGACCGGTGGGGTCGGTTCTCGCTCCGGGACAACCTGAAGCCGGCCATCGCGGTCGCGGACCGTGGCTTCACCGTCGACGCGACCTTCCGGGAGCAGACCAGGCAGAACCAGGCTCGCTTCGCGCAGTTCGGGGCCACGGCTCAGCTGTTCCTGCCCGGCGGCGACTTGCCGGCCGTCGGCTCGACGCTGCGCAACCCGGACTTGGCCAACACCTACCGGCAGATCTCCCGCGAGGGCATCCGCGCGCTCTACGGCGGCGCCATCGGCCAGGACGTCGTGGCGGCGGTGCAGCACCCGCCGGTCGCGCCGGGAGCGACGATCGACCCCCTCCCTGGCCTGATGGCGATCGGCGACCTCAGGGCCTACCGCACGATCGACCGCCGGCCGACGCACGTCAACTACCGCGGTTACGACGTGTACGGCATGGCGCCGTCCTCGAGCGGTGGCATCACTGTCGGCGAGTCGCTGAACATCCTCGAGCAGTTCCAGCTCTCGGGCATGGACGAGGTGCAGGCGCTGCACCACTACCTGGAGGCCAGCCGCCTCGCGTTCGCGGACCGTGGGCGCTACATCGGCGACTCCGCGTACGTCGACGTGCCGCAGCGGGCGCTCCTCTCCGACCGGTTCGCAAAGCAGCGGGCCTGCGAGATCGACCCTGCGGCAGCCGCGCCGGGCGTGGTTCCGCCAGGCGACGTCAACGGATCCGGTCAGTGCACACCGGCAGAGCAGGCAACACCCGGCGGCAACGAGGGCGACCACACGAACCACTTCGTGGTGAGCGACCGGTGGGGCAACATCGTGTCGTACACGAACACGATCGAGCAGCTCGGCGGCAGCGGAATTGTCGTGCCGGGCCGTGGTTTCCTGCTCAACAACGAGCTGACGGACTTCAACTTCGTGCCGACGCAGGGCACCGCACCGGACCCGAACCTGCCGGCGGCGGGCAAGCGGCCGCGGTCGAGCATGTCGCCGACGATCGTGCTCAAGCACGGCAAGCCGTTCCTCGCGGTGGGGTCACCGGGTGGCGCCACGATCATCACCACGGTGCTGCAGATCCTGGTGAACCGCATCGACCTCGGCATGACGCTGCCGGAAGCCATCGCGGCACCCCGCGCATCCCAGCGAAACGCGGCCACCACACAGGTGGAACCGGCGTTCCTCGCGCTGCCGGCGCGGGCGGGGTTGGCGGCACTCGGCCACCAGTTCGCGATCAGGGACACCAGCGCACTGGACCCGTCGATCAAGATCAGCCCGGACATCGGGGTGGCATCGGGCCTCGAGTTCGTGGGCAAGGGCAAGGTGATCGCGGCCGGCGAACCTGTGCGCCGCGGAGGCAGCGCGGCAGCGGTGGTGCATCCAGTGGGCTGATCTGCCGGATGAAGCTGCTCGTGCTGAAGGATGAGTGCGGCAGCTGACACGGCGGCGGCCGTGGACAGAGTGCGATGGCCGCCGCCGGGCTTCAGGGGCGGATGCAGCTGAAGAAGTCGTGGAGAGAGGGCCGTGGCGGTGACGCGGCACCGGCAGTCGCGGTGGTGCATCGAGTGGGTTGATCTGCCGGGACGAAGCTGACGGCGCTGAAGGAAGAGTATGGGCAGCCGAAAGGGCGGCGGCCGCGGACAGAGTGCGATGGCCGCCGCCGGGCTTCAGGGGCGGACGCAGCTGAAGAAGTCGCGGAGAGAGGACCGTGGCGGCGACGCGGCACCAGCGGCCGCGATGGTGCATCCAGCGGGTTGATCTGCCGGATGAAGCTGCTCGTGCTGAAGGATGAGTGCGGGCAGCCGACACGGCGGCGGCCGCGGAGAGAGTGCGCGGTAGCCGACGCCGCCGTCAGACGGACGTAGCTGAAGTGACGGCGACGCGCCCGCCCGGACGGAGATTCGGGAGATATCGGTGGCGCACGAGTGTCCCTTTCGCTCGGACTGGCCACCGAAAGTTGTCCACAGGGGCGCGCGACCTGGGGTTTTGTCTGTGTGGCTTGGTACGATGGCCTCGGGGTGGCCCCCCGGGTATGGGTGGGGGATGCCTACGCAACCATCTGTGTTGGCGTTGATCATGGACGCGATCTTGCCGGAATCCTTGGGGGAGGATGGTCGCGTTGGGGGAGCGTTCGGCGGACGGACTCGAAGTGCAGTTGCGGGAGACCGTCAGGTGGGGCCGTGGTTAGTCGGTCAGCAGGGTGTTGATCGCGGTTGCCTGGTCGGATGGGAAGACCAGGATGCGGAGGCCGTTGCCCTCGGGGTCGGGGACCGTGGTGGCGCGGACGCCGACGCTCTGTAGTCGTTCCTCCACTACGCGGGCCGCGGTCGAGGATGGGACCTTTGCCACCTCGCGGAGTAGGCCGTAGTCCTTGCGGTGGGCCTTGTCTGTGTCCAGGTTCGACGCCCAGCGTAGGACGAGCGCCAACAGGACCATGACGCACAGGCCGATCAGCAGCGCTGACACCCCATCATTGTCGCTCCGTCGCCATGGTCGCACCAGAGGGTGCTGCGGCATTCACCACACACGCACTGCCAGAGAGGTTACTGGCCAGTACGCTCATGGGGCCCGCGTCGACGGAGGTGGTTCCGATGCCGTACCCAACCGATGGTGAGCGGGACCGGCCATGGGTGATGCGGACCTATGCCGGTCACTCCTCCGCTGCCGCGTCCAACCGGCTCTACCGGCGCAACCTCGAGAAAGGGCAGACGGGACTGTCCGTCGCCTTCGATCTGCCTACTCAGACCGGGTATGACCCCGACCATCCGCTGGCTCGCGGGGAGGTCGGCAAGGTCGGCGTGCCGATCGGCCACATCGGCGACATGCGGCAGCTGTTCGACGGCATCCCACTCGCCGAGGCCAACACCTCGATGACCATCAACGCGACCGCCATGTGGCTGTTCGCGCTCTACGTGGAACTCGCCAAGGAGCAGGCCGAAACGCAGGGGGCCGACTGGCACGAGGTCGTCGCGAAGCTTGCCGGCACCACCCAGAACGACATCATCAAGGAGTACCTCTCCCGCGGCACGTACGTCTTCCCGCCCGGGCCGAGCCTGCGCCTGATCACCGACATGGTGGCCTGGACCGTCGCCAACGTGCCGAAGTGGAACCCCACCAACATCTGCAGTTACCACCTCCAGGAAGCCGGGGCCACGCCCGTCCAGGAGGTCGCCTACGCCATGTGCACCGCCATCGCGGTCCTCGACGCCGTGCGGGACTCCGGCCAGGTGCCGCAGGACAGGATGGGGGACGTCGTCGCTCGCATTTCCTTCTTCGTCAACGCCGGGGTGCGGTTCGTCGAGGAAATGTGCAAGCTACGTGCTTTCGCCCAGCTGTGGGACGAGATCACGCGTGACCGGTACGGGGTGGAGAACCCCAAGCACCGGCGGTTCCGCTACGGCGTGCAGGTCAACTCGCTCGGGCTCACCGAGGCGCAGCCAGAGAACAACGTCCAGCGCATCGTCCTCGAGATGCTCGCCGTCACCCTCTCGCGGGACGCGCGGGCACGTGCCATCCAGTTGCCCGCCTGGAACGAGGCGCTCGGGCTGCCTCGGCCATGGGACCAGCAGTGGGCGTTGCGCATGCAGCAGGTACTCGCCTACGAGACGGATCTCCTGGAGTACGAGGACATCTTCGCCGGGTCACCCGTCATCCAGTCCAAAGTGGACGAGATCGTGGCGAGTGCCAAGCAGGAGATCGCGCGGGTTCAGGAGATGGGGGGTGCCGTCGCCGCGGTCGAGAGCGGGTACATGAAGACCCAGCTCGTCGCCTCGCTCGCCGAGCGGCGGCGTCGGATCGAGGTCGGGGACGAGATCGTCGTCGGCGTCAACCGGTTCGAGAACACCGAACCCAGTCCCCTCGAAGGGGAGGGCGCCATCGAGACGATCAGGCCGGAGGTCGAGCAGGAGGCCGTCGACGAGATCAGGAACTGGCGGACGCTGCGCGCGCAGTCCGAAGTGGACAAAGCATTGGAGCTGTTGACCTCCGCCGCCCGCACCGACGCGAACCTCATGGAGGCCACACTGGAGTGTGCGCGTGCGGGTGTGACGACCGGTGAGTGGGCCGGCGCGCTGCGTGAGGTCTTCGGTGAATACCGTGCCCCGACCGGTGTTTCCGGTGCTTCCGCCGCCGGTGAGGCGAGCGGCGAGCTGGCCGCCGTGCGGGAACGTGTGCGTGCCACTGGTGAGGCGGTCGGTGGACGGCTTCGCATGCTCGTCGGCAAGCCCGGTCTCGACGGACACTCCAACGGCGCCGAGCAGATCGCCGTGCGTGCCCGCGACGTCGGCTTCGAGGTCGTGTACCAGGGCATTCGGCTCACCCCGGCGGAAATCGTGGCCGCCGCCGTCCAGGAGGGCGTGCATGTCGTCGGGCTGTCGATCCTCTCCGGATCGCATCTCGAGGTCGTGCCGGACGTGGTCGACGGGCTCAGGGCGGCCGGAGCGGCGGACGTGCCCGTCGTGGTCGGTGGCATCGTCCCGCCCGCGGACGCTCAGGTACTGCTGCGGCGCGGGGTCGCTAGGGTGTTCACGCCCAAGGACTACGAGCTCACCGAGATCATGAACGAGATCGTGGACGTCGTCCGGGAGGCGAACGGCATCAACACGACCTTGGGGTGACCACATGGGTTTATCGCGGCGC
The DNA here is from genome assembly GCF_036378875.1 of Actinophytocola sp. GTDB lineage: Bacteria > Actinomycetota > Actinomycetes > Mycobacteriales > Pseudonocardiaceae > Actinophytocola. The sequence goes on along the minus strand of NZ_DASUVO010000052.1, from coordinate 156,363 downwards.
CAGTTCCTTCTCAGCACCACTGTGCTCGGCGCCGCGGCCGCGACCGGCTGCACCACGGCGATAACCGGATCGGCACAACCCAACCCGGCGGACCTGCGCAGACTCAAGGACGACGCGATCCCCGACGAGGTGACGGTGGGCATCATCGCCTACCGGCCCTACACCATTGAGGAGGGCGAGCTCACCGGCCCCGTGCCGGAGATCGCGCGGGCGGTGCTCGCCGAGTTGGGTACCACCCCGAAGTTCGAGTTGATGCGAGACGAGCAGAAGCTGCTGGTCGGGATCAAGGCACAACAGTTCGACATGGTTGCCGGGCTGACCATGCGGTCTGACCTCTGTGGAGACGTCGTCTACTCCATGGCGGACCACGTGTCGGGTACCGCGCTCGCCGTGCCGCCGGGCAATCCCAAGGGCCTCAAGACATACGCCGACGTCATCTCGTCGGGCGCCAAGCTCGCGGTGTTCACCGGCTTCCCGGAGGACACCGACGCCAGCGCGGCAGGCGTCGCGTCGCAGAACGTCGTGCGGATGGTCTTCAGCGACCCGTTCGAGTTCGTCGCGAAGATCGAGGGCGGCGCGGCCGACTGCTTCGCCTACGACGACATCTCCTTGCGGGACATGGTGAAGGAGTCCGGCGCGGCACTCGACGTGGCCCCGCCGTTCAGACCTGAGAACCGCGTGCCGTTCATCGGCGCGTACGCGTTCCCCCGTGAGTCGCCCATTGTGGAGCCGTTCAACGAGGCACTGCGTGCGCTGCACAAGAGCGGTGACTGGAAACGCATCGTCGAACCGTTCGGATTCCTCGACGAGAACGAGGCGACCGATGACCTCTCCGCGGTGTGTGGGGAGTAACAGCTGCTGTTTCGTTCTGGTAACGAACCTTTGCCCCCGCGTGACTCTGCCCGTACGTTCGATCTCCACAAGATACGCGATCGATACGTGAAGACTGCGCGAAACACAAAGGACCATCGATGTCGGGGCAGAGATGGACCAGGCGGGACTTCCTCCGCTGGTCCAGCACAGTGGTAATGGCGGGAGCTGGACTGTCGGCATGCAGCCGCGTCCACCTCGAGGACGAACCGAACGGTGGCACCCTGCTCGACCGGCTGCGAGACGCAGGCGAGGTGCGGATCGGGTTCGCGAACGAGGCGCCGTACAGCTTCATCGACGACAACGCGGAGATCACCGGTGAGGCCGCCGAGCTCGCGAAGGTGATCTTCAGAAGACTTGGTGTGCCGGAGGTGCGGCCGATACCGTCGGAGTTCGGTTCGCTGATCCCCGGACTGAAGGTCGGCCTGTTCGACGTGATCGGCGCTGGCATGTTCGTGACGCCCGTGCGGTGTGCCGAGGTGCTGTTCACCAACCCGGACTACGAGGCGAAGACCGCTTTCCTTGTGCCGGAAGGAAACCCGAAGGGCCTGCGCAGCTACGCGGACGTGATCGCGAACCCGGACGTGCGGCTCGGCACGATGATTGGCGCCGCCGAGCAGCTCGACGCGCTCGACAGCGGCGTCGACGAGGCCAGCATGACGTCCTATCCGGACGCGCTCAGCGGACTGGAGGCTGTGGCGGCCGGCCGGGTGGACGCGTTCTCGCTCACCCGCATCTCGCTGAACGACGTGCTGGGCAAGAACCCCGGCGCGCCACTGGAGATCACTGAAGCGTTCGTGCCGGAGATCGACGGCGTGCCACGGCGAACGGGTGGTGCGTTCGGATTCCTGAAGGACCAGCAGAACATCGTCGACGCGTTCAACACCGAACTCGAGGCGCTTAAAAGCTCCGGTGAACTGCTGGAGATCGTGCGCCCGTTCGGCTTCACCGAGGCCGAGATGACCGACCTGACCGCGGCGGAACTCTGCCGCGCGCCAGCCGCCTGAGAGGAGGAAAGCCTTGTCCAGTCAGCAGTTGGGGCTCCTCCTCGACGGCGCCTGGTTCACCGTCGTCATCGCGCTCGGCGGTGCCGTGCTCGCGCTCGTGTGCGGGTTCGCGGCCGGGCTCGCCCGCAGCAGCGACTCAAAACCATTGCGCACCATTGGTTTCGTCTTCGTCGAGTTCTTTCGCGGGGCGCCGGTGTTGGTGCTCGCGTTCTGGTTCATCTACGCCCTGCCGCAGCTCGGCTGGCAGCTGGAGCCATGGTGGGCCGGCATGCTCGCGGTCGGGCTGAACATCGGCGCGTACTCGGCGGAGGTCGTTCGTGGAGCGATCCGCGCCGTCCCAACAGGACAGTTGGAGGCGGCGACCGCGCTCAACTTCACGGCCGCGCAACGAAACCGGCGTGTGGTGATCCCGCAGGCGCTCGTCGCGATGATCCCGCCGTTCTCCAACAACCTCATCGAGCTACTGAAGGCCACGGCGGTGGTGTCCGTGGTGGCCATTCCCGAGCTGACGTTCTCGGGGCAGCTGATCCGTGCCGGCACCGGCCGGTCCGCTGCCGTCCTCGGTGGACTTCTCATCGGCTACGGCGTGATCGCCGTGCTGTTCACGATTCTCATGCGGTTCGTGGAGCGCAGGGCCTCGGCCTCGGTCGGTAGGAAACCCGCCCGTGGGCTTTGGTTGCGCAGGCGGGAGGTGACGGCCTAATGGACTGGAACTGGTCCATCGTTCGCGACTTCCTGCCCCAACTGGGCGAGGGTGTCCTCACGGCACTCGAGGCCACGGTCCTCGGGTTCTTCGTCGCGCTCGTGCTCGGGTTCGTGTTCACACTGTTGCGGCGCAGCACGATCGTCTGGGTGCGGGTGCCGTTCGCGTTCGTCATCGAGTTCATCCGCAGCACACCGTTGCTCGTGCAGTTGTTCTTCCTCTTCTACGTGCTTCCGGAGATCGGCGTCACGCTCTCGCCGCTCGCGGCCGGCGTGATCGGGCTCGGCCTGCACTACGCGACGTACGTGTCCGAGGTGTACCGGGCCGGCATCGAGTCCGTCCCACCTGGACAGTGGGAGGCGGCGACCGCGCTCAACCTTTCCCGGCGGCACACGTGGACCCGGGTGATCCTGCCGCAGGCCGTTCCCCGCTCGATCCCCGCGTTGAGCAACTATCTGGTCGCGCTGTTCAAGGACGTGCCGCAGCTGGTGGCGATCACCGTGGCGGAGCCGTTCTTCCAGGCGCGTGAGCTGTCAGCGCAGACGTTCCGCACCTTCGAGGCAATCACCATGGCCGGGCTCGCATACCTGGTCACCGCGTTCGTCCTGTCCTTCTTCGGCAGGGTGGTCGAACGGCGCTACGGAAGGGTTTACCAATGACGGCCGCGGCCGACCTGATCACGTTCGACAAGGTGTGCAAGAGCTTCGGCGGCAACAGGGTGCTCGACGACCTGTCGTTCTCGGTGGCGGGCGGTGAGCGGGTCACCCTGATCGGCCCCAGCGGGTCCGGCAAGACCACGATCCTGCGCCTTCTCATGACGTTGCTGCGCCCGGACTCCGGCACGGTGTCGGTCGGCGACGACTACCTGTTCCACGAGAAGCGGAACGGTGACCTCGTGCCGGCGAGCGACGCGCACATCCGCCAGGTCCGCAGCCGGATCACCATGGTGTTCCAGCAGTTCAACCTGTTTCCGAACATGACGGTGCTGCGTAACGTCACCGAGGCGCCGATGCTGGTGCAGGGCAAGTCAAAGGACGAGGCCGTGGCGCGGGCGCGGGAACTGCTGGACCTCGTTGGCCTGTCTGGCAAGGAGGACGCGCACCCGTCACAGCTGTCCGGTGGGCAGCAGCAGCGGGTGGCGATCGCGAGGGCGCTCGCCGTCGACCCGGACGTGCTGCTGCTCGACGAGGTGACCTCCGCGCTCGACCCGGAGGTCGCGGCCGATGTGCTGGACCTGCTGCGGGACATCGCGAAGACCAGCGACGTCACGATGCTGTGCGTGACACACGCGATGAAGTTCGCGCGGGACGTCTCGCACCGGGTGCTCATGTTCTGCGAGGGGCAGATCCTCGAGGACGGCACCCCGGACCAGATCTTCGGCAACCCGAGGGAGGATCGCACGAAAGCGTTCCTGCGCTCGGTGATCGACGAGGCTTGAGCGTACCTTCGGGGTATGGCGCACATCCTCGTCAAGGAAGACGGCGAGACGGTCCGGATCACGATGAACCGGCCCGCCCGGCGGAACTCGCTGTCTTTCGAACACCTCTCCGAATTGCTGGCCGCGTTCGAGGAAGCGGGTGACTCGGCCGCGACCGGCATCGTGCTGGCGGGGGAGGGCCCGGTGTTCTCCGCCGGGCACGACTTCGGCGACGTCGCCGCGCGGGATCTCACCGGTGTGCGCGAGCTGCTGCAGCTCTGCACCCGGCTGATGAGGACCATACAGTCGGTGCCACAGGTCGTGGTCGCGCGGGTGCACGGGCTCGCGACCGCCGCGGGCTGCCAGCTCGTGGCGTCCTGCGACCTGGCGGTGGCGGCCGAATCGGCGGGGTTCGCGCTGCCCGGTGGCAAGGGTGGCTGGTTCTGCCACACACCGGCCGTGCCGGTGGCCAGGTCCATCGGCCGCAAGCGGCTGATGGAGATGGTGCTGACCGGCGACGTGATCGACGCGCCGACCGCGCTCGAGTGGGGCCTGATCAACCGGGTCGTGCCGGACGAGGAACTGGACGCGGCCGTCGACGACCTGCTCGCGAAGGCCACCCGCGGCAGCCGGGCCAGCAAAGCCCTGGGCAAGCAGACGATCTACGCACAGCTCGACCGACCCGAGGCCGACGCCTACGCGATCGCGCTGGAGGTCATGGCCTCGGCGTCGCAGCTTCCCGGCGCTCGGGAGGGGATGGCTGCCTTTTTGGAGAAGCGTCACCCGGTGTGGCCGGACTGAGGCGGCATTCGGCGTCCCGAGCTGGCCGCCTGCGCGGCCCTCACCCGATCCCGTTTCGCGGGGCGCGCGCCTACTTGCGTGCTCAGCCCGCCTCACGAATCATCTCGATGCGGGTGCAACGCCCCAAAGCCGCGCGAGCCGTTTCATGATCAACGCCAACACAGATGGTTGCGCGGCCCGCAGGGTGGTGATGTCTCGAAGGCGCCTTTGAGGACGCTGACCGTCCCGAGGGTGCCCTTCAGGACATCCGCGAACCGGCCTGGCCGAGGGCGGCGCGGTGTGAGCCTTCCTCGCCGTGGGCGTTATGAAGGACGCTCCTTCGCACGGCCACCTGCTCGAACCGTCCACTTTCGGCGCCCGCACAACCGCGAAACCACCACACGGGATCAACGCCCCGACATCGCCCGAGCGGTTTCATGATCAACGCCAACACAGATGGTTGCGTAGGCATCCCCCACCCATACCCGGGGGGCCACCCCGAGGCCATCGTACCAACCGACACAGACAAAACCCCAGGTCGCAAGGGCCTGTGGACAACTTTCGGTGGCCAGTCCGAGCGAATGGGACACTCGTGCTGCGCTGTCAGGGGGCCGCGGTTTCCTGGGGTTCGGCGGACGGTGCTTCCTGCGCGGCCGCTGGGCGGAGGATGCCCGCCGCGGCCACGGCTACCAGGCAGTAGCCCACGATCAGCAGGAACGTGAGGTTCAGCGGCATCAGGTTGGTCATCGGGCCGATCATTGCTGGGCCGGCGAGCATGCCCAGGTAGCCGATGCCGGCCACGCGGGACACGTTGGCCCCCGAGTTCTCCCGGTCGAAGTGTCCCGCGGCGCCGAACAGTTGTGGGACGGTGCCGGACAGGCCTATGCCGAAGACCGTCCAGCCGGCGATCGCGACCGGGATCGACGGGGTGAGTGACGTGACCAGCAGGCCGGCGGCCGCGATGGCCGAGCCGTAGCGGACGACCGCGACCTGGCCGAAGCGGGCGACCACCCGGTCGGTGAGTAGCCGGCCGATGGTCATCGCGGCGGCGAAGAAGCCGTACGCGAGTGCGGCGGTGGATTCCGGGGCGTCGAGGACCGAGCTGAGGTGCAGCACGCTCCAGTCGTTCGCGACGCCCTCGGCCAGCATCAACAGCAGCGCGACGATGGCCATCGCCCAGATTCGGCCCGGTGTCTTTCCGCGTTTCGGACGGGGGCCGGCCGTGGCCGGGCGGGGCTCGCGGCGCAGCAGGGCTGGGGTGGCGGCGGCCGCGGCCACGAGGGTGACGGCCGTGGCCACCGCGAACGTCGTCGCGGGTGCCCAGCCCCAGCTCAGCGTCCGGGCGCCCGCGAGTGCGGCGAGGAACCCGCCGATCGACCACATGCCGTGGAACGCGGACATGATCGGGCGCCCGTAGGCGTGCTCCACCTCCACGGCGTGCGCGTTCATGCTGACGTCGAGCGCGCCGTTGCAGAAGCCCAGCGACAACAGTGCCGCGGCGAGCGCGAACCCGCTGGTCGCGAGGCCCGGCAGGATCAGCGCGGTCGTGCACAGCAGCGCGCTCACCGGGACCACGACGCGCGCACCGAAACGGTCGGCGAGCGGGCCGGCGACCTGCATGCCGAGGAACGCGCCGCCGCCGAGCAACAACAGGAGCAGGCCCAACGTCGCGTGGCTGATGCCGGCCCGCTGCTCGATGGCCGGGATGTGGACGACCCACATGCCCACGACGAACCCGTTGAGGGCGAAGACCGTGTGGGTGGCTACTCGGGCACGTCGCAGGCGGTTGTCCACACACGAAACAGTACTTACGCGTTCTCCTGCTTGCGGGCCTGTGCAACGAGGATCATGACGCCGAGCAGCGCGATGACCGCCGCGACAGGGATCTGCGCGCCTTCCGGCAGCACGTGCCGCACGAGAAACCAGCTGCGTCCACCGTCCAGAATGGCGGAGAGACCGCCGCCGAACCCCTGAATGCACAGCACGATACCGATCAGCTCTGTGAGCCACTTCATAGGAAACCCCTTTCCTCAAGCCCACGGTGCCGGTCGAGCGCCCGCCTGTCGTCGGTCGGCCGAGGCAGTTCGGGGTCATCACTTCGACTGATCCGCGCACCGGCCGTGATGTGCTGTGATGGGCCCGTGAACGCGTGGCTCGAGCGGTTGTTCGCGTGGGCCGGGCCCCGCGTACCGGTGATGCAGGCCGTGCTGCTGTTCGGGATCGGCACGGTGATCCTCGCCGCCGGCGTGCCGGTGCTCGTGGACCTCGGCGGTGACCTGTTGCCGCCGACCAGTCCGCTCCGGCTCTGCACGCTCGCGGTCCTGTGCGGCGCGGAACTGCTGCGCCAGCGCGCACCAGGTGTCGCGCTGACCATCGCGCTGGTGGTCGGCGGTGTCGAGCTCACCTTCGGCGTGACGCTCGCGACCCTCCTCGTGGTCACCGACCTCCTGTTCGCCGCCACGGTCTTCGGTTCGCGGCGCACCAACCAGCTCGTGGTGTGGGGATCCGGCGCGGTCGTGCTCGTGCTGGTGGTCCTGTCGATCATGACCGCGCACGGCCTGCGGGACGTCGTGACCGGGATCCTCCAGGTGTGCAGCCTGCCGCTGATCCCGGTGTGGTGGGGGATGAACGTGCGCCACCACCGCGAGGCCGCGGCGGCGGAACGGGCCAGGGCCGACCAGCTCGCCAGGATCGCCGAGCTGGACCGGGACGCCGCGGTCCAGGCCGAGCGGGCCCGGATGGCGCGTGACCTGCACGACGTCATCGCCGGGCACCTGTCCGCGATCGCGATCCAGTCCGAGGCTGTTCTGTCCATGGTGGACGGTGACCCGGTGGCCATGCGCCGGGTGCTGAAGTCGGTGCGGGAGAACAGTGTCCAGTCGCTGACCGAGATGCGTGCGATGATCCACCTGCTGCGCTCGTCGGACGAGTCCGCTGTGGAGCACACGGCGCCGGCGCGGTTGCGGGACATCGCGCAGCTGCTGGAGTCCGCGCGAGCGGCCGGCCTCGTCGTCGACGCGGACACGAACGTCGACGCCGAACTGCCCGTGGCCGTCGACCTCTCCGCGTACCGGATCGTGCAGGAGGCGCTGACGAACGCCGTCAAGCACGCGCCGGGCGCGCGGGCGTCGGTGACGGTGGGGCGACGCGAGTCCACGCTCGTGGTCGAGGTGGTCAACGAGCGCACCGATTCCTTTGTGGAGGGTGGGGTCGGGCGGGGCCTGCTGAACATGCGAGAGCGGGCGCAGGCGGTCGGCGGGATGCTGGTGGCCGGTCCGCACGAGCGGATGTGGCGGGTGCGGGCGGAACTGCCCGCGGAAGGGACATGACTTGACCATCAGGGTGCTCGTCGCGGACGACCACGCGGCGATCCGGGCGGGGCTGACGATGATCCTCGACGGCGCGCCGGACGTCGAGGTGGTCGCGGAGGCGGCGGACGGCGCGGCCGCGGTGCGCAAGGCGGCGGCGCTCCGACCGGACGTGGTGCTGATGGACGTCCGCATGCCAGGCACCGACGGGCTGGAGGCGACGCGGCAGGTGATCGAGGCGGGCACCGCGCAGGTGATCGTGCTGACGACGTTCGACATGGACGAGTACGTGTACGGCGCCATGCGGGCCGGCGCGGCGGGCTTCCTGCTGAAGTCGGTCGACGCGACCAGGCTCGTCGAGTCGGTCCGGCTGGTCGCGGCCGGTGACGGGGTGATCGAACCCAGCGTGACGCGCCGGCTGATGGCGGCGTTCGCTTCCGCGCCCACCCCGGTGGCCCCTCCCGGGCTCGACGACCTCACCCAGCGCGAACGGGACGTGCTCGTGTGTCTGGGGGAAGGGTTGTCCAACCAGCAGATCGCGCGCCGCCTCGGCGTCGGCGAGGCGACGGTCAAGACGCACGTCTCACGGGTCCTCACCAAGCTCGACCTGCGTTCGAGGGTTCAGGCGGCGGTGCTCGCGAAGGATGCCGGGTTGGTCCGTTAGCCTGCTCCGTGTGCGTCTAGTGATCGCCCGCTGCCAGGTCGACTACGCCGGCCGGCTCACCGCCCATCTGCCCATGGCCACCAGGCTGCTGCTCGTCAAGGCCGACGGTTCCCTGTCCGTCCACTCCGACGACCGCGCGTACAAGCCGCTGAACTGGATGAGCCCGCCGTGCTGGCTGACCGAGGAGCCAGGCGTGTGGACGGTGGCGAACAAGGCGGGGGAGAAGCTGGTCATCACGCTTGAGGAGGTCCTCCACGATTCCGCGCACGAGCTCGGCGCCGAGCCGGGCCTGGTCAAGGACGGGGTGGAGGCTCACCTGCAGGAGCTGCTGGCCGAACACATCACCACACTGGGTGACGGCTACTCGCTGATCCGGCGGGAGTACATGACCGCGATCGGCCCCGTGGACATCCTGTGCCGGGACGGCATCGGCGCGACTGTCGCGGTGGAGATCAAGCGGCGCGGCGAGATCGACGGGGTCGAGCAGCTGACCCGCTACCTGGAGCTGCTGAACCGGGACCCGCTGCTGGCGCCGGTGCAGGGTGTGTTCGCCGCGCAGCTGATCAAGCCACAGGCCCGCACGCTCGCCGAGGACCGCGGCATCCGCTGCGTGACCCTCGACTACGACGCACTGCGCGGCATCGAGTCGGACGAGTTCCGCCTGTTCTGAGTGTCATCGCAGGTCAGCTCCTCGTCCTTGCCTAGCCGTGACCGCGCACTGCGGCCGGGACCGAAGGTCGCCGGCGCCGGGCGGCGCGATGCGTCAACGATGCTGTTGGTCAGCGGGCGACCTGTAGCGTCCTTAGTGGACTCGATAGGCGAATCGTCACTCACTCCAATGAGTGAATTTCCTTGAGGTCAGGCCGCTCCAACCAGCCAGGTCTCCCATTTCACCGGGCGTTGGGGTCGCCCCGGGAGGTGCGCTACCCGAGAGTGGTTGTCGCGGACCATCAGGTGCCCCCAGGTCCGTCGGTCGATTCCCAAAGGAGAGGATGCGTAGACCATGTCGTACTTCTGGCACAGTGACCTCAACGCCATCACCGTCAACAGTAAGTCCGAATTCTGGATCTTCAAAGGCGACCTGTGCGTCCGGACGAACAGTGCGGGAAACCAAGTCACCGCGGGCCCAGCGCAGATCACCGACGAGTGGCCCGTCCTACGAGACACCCCGTTCGCGAGCGATCTGGATGCCGTGCACCACACGGACGGCTACTGGTTCTTCAAGGGTGACGAGTGCGCCAAGACCAACGACGCAGGTGACGCCTACATGGTTCCTCCCAGCAGGATCATCGACCAATGGACCATCCTGAAAGATCTGTGAGACGTCGAGCGAACCTGGTGGTGGGCGTCGCCATCGCCGACACGCTCACCACCAGTCACTCGCCAACGCGTCGACGAGAACTAGAGCGAAGCCGAACATCGCCGCGAGAACGGCCGGCGCCGCCCATCTGAAACACCTAATCGGCGTACAGCTCGACGAGCTGCTTGGTCAGCGCCTCCGCGTCCACTCGGGGACAGACACCGCCTCACGTCGGGATGGTTGCTGGCGTAGGCGACCCAGTCGGTCTTCACCGCCGACTGCGGAGGCCGCCGCGGTCCACTCGCGCTGGTACTGGTTGTCGCGGCGCGGACGTCCTAGTCCTCGACGAGGGCCTGCTGGATCCGCTCGTAGATTCCCACTTCTCGCCGCCACCGGTCGTGCTCAACGAACCGGTATCGGTACTCCCCGGCGCTGTCCAGTTCGATCACATCACCGGGCAACAGAACGATCGCCGCGCCACCCTCCGCGGCCAGCAGTCGGTTCACACCTTCGATGTTCAGCGCGATCCGGTCGTCAGCCAGCTGCACGCATCGCCGGTCCTGCTCGTCGACGTCGAGTATCGGCCCCTGCGGGGCGCGTACCGCACCTTGTCGGCCAGCTTCACGACCACCACCTCCATGCCGGACGGGTATCTGCCGGCAGAGGTCACGGCTAGCGGTCGGTGACGTCACCGTTGTCGTCTTGGTTCTGAGGAGGAGGGCATCGGTGCTGTCGCGGAGTATGGGCTCGTCCTTTGGCTCCCACCAGGTCCGGTTCCGGTTCCGGTTACTGAGGTTGCGGTCGCCTCCGACGTGGATGTTGCAGGGGATCAAGCGAACAGCCGGCGGACGCGGGTCGGGGGATTCGTCCGCGCCCGCCGGGTTCGGGTCGAGGGAGCACGCGTCCAAGGTGGAACGCGCGAACCGTTCCAGAGGCGCGCCAAGGCCTCGGCCCTAGCCCAACAGCCGCCAAGGCTGGCCAGCTGCGGACAGCTCCAACAACGCTTCAAGCCCTTCCGCGCAGTCCGTGCAGGTCTTCTGCGTCGGGCGGTCGTGCAGGACGCCGAGCGGCACACAGTGCCCGCAGATCCCCTCCCCGAAATCGCGGCGGACATACAGGCAGTGCCTCTTGTTGTCCCGGCTCGACGTCCGCCACGACACATCAACCTTGCAGCCCGGCCGACCGTCGCACCTCGAGCACGGCACCAGGACGGCCGGCGCCGACTGAGACTCCCGCAGGGCATTACCGGTCCCCATGCACCGAGGACACGGGACGGAGATGGTTGTCGGCTGCGCGCCGTTGGTCATCGGTGATCACCGCCTTGTGTCCCGGCGGGCGCGGTCAGGACCTGGGGGTGCGCCGCGCCCGCCGAGGAATGGGTCCGGGAGCCACCGCTCACCACGACCGGTGTCTCAACCTGCCGACCCCTGACCGAGCCGGGGATCGCGTTCGGCTGTCGACCCCTGCTGTCCGGGGCCGACGTTCGTGACCGGCGCGCTCAGCGCCGGCAGCTATCTCCACACACTCCGGCGGCACGCTGATGCTGCACGCCACCCGAGGAATCGGCAGCCGGCCCGATACCGCCAGCACGAACACCGCACTCAGGAACCACGGCACCCACCCGAGGCCCTCGCGCTTGTACGCCGGCATCACCACGTGCATCACGACCACCACCGGCGGCACAACAACCAGCACCAGCGAGACGAGCCACCACCAGAACAGGCTCATGGTGGCTGTTCCGTCCGGTAGCCACGCTTCCGGCGTTCGGCGACGTTGTCCGCGGCCCGCAGTGCATCGCGGTACGTCCCGATCGACTGCGGTGGTACGACGTACCCGGCGCCGGGCGGAGTCACGACGACCACCCGTGTATCGGAAACGGCGATGATCAGCTCGCGGGGCTCGTCGGTGACAGCGTCGAGGACGCGAACCTTCCACTCCTCGCGGGGCGCTCCGCCCGCGTGCTGTGGTTGTTGACCACTGTCCAAGTTCTTTGTCACCTCCAGCAGGTGGAGGTGACGCTAAGTCGAGCAGAGGATTAGATTTTCACAGCTTGTGAAACCGCAGACTTGTTCACCCTGTTGGGGCAATGCCCATGCGCCAGGCCAACCCACGCAGTTCCCGACCACCAGCATCGCGGCGTGCACGTCGCAACTGGGCGGACACCACATCACGGACGAACGGGTTGTTCCGAATGAGTTGCGGCGCGGTGCGTTCCGCTTCGGACAGGGTCTGCACGCCCTTCTCCCACATCCGCTTCTCCGTCACCAGGGCACACCCGATGTCCTTGAGGAATGCGGCCCGGCGAGCCCTGCCCTCGATAGCCTCAGGTCGCACGGTCCGCGCGTACTCGGCGACCTTGGCGCCTTCGCCCAACTCGGCGCCGAGGCTGACGCGCCAGATGCCCGCGGCCTCGGCGGAGAAGTGAAGCCAGCCGAAGTTGTCGGTGTGCTCGGGAAGCCGGTTGGCCAGTTCGGTCGCCTCGGCAACGTGGTCGCTCGCCCGGTCGGCCTCGCCCTGGGCCGCCTTGACCAGCGCGGCGTTCAGGTGCAGTGCACCGGCGGCCTGGACCACGCTGGCGTCGTCGAGGGCAGGCTGCAGCATGTCGATCGTGCGTACAGCGAGGTTGTACTGATGTGGACGATCGAGGCTGCCGGCAGCGTAGCCGCGGACGAACGAGCCGAATCCAAGCCACTCGGGAGATTCCAGCTCCTCGGCGCAGGTCTGCGCCAGCCGGGCGGCGACCAGAGGCAGCCCGCGTACGCCCAAGCACTTCGTGACACCCGCCGCCGCACGGTAGGTGTAGACCAGTCCCACAAGCACGTCACGCCGGTGGTCGGGTTCACGGACGTAGGTCGCGTGTAACTCGGCGAGCAGGCCAGGGATGACGCCGCCGAGTGCGGCATAGTCAGCGTCTGCACGCAGTACCTCGTTGAGGTCCTGCACAGCCTGTCCCAGTTCCGGCCACGGCCGCGGTGACACACCCGGGTCGGTGCTGAGGTCGTATGCGTCGAGCGCGGCCTCGATTGCGGCGATGCCAGCGTGTGCCTCATTGGACAATGGGTCGGCCGGCATGTACGGCTGTCCGGTCAGCTCCTCAGGCGACACTCGCAGAGCGAGAGCGAGGGCTTCGAGAATGGCGTGGCGAGTTACGGGGCGCTGCCCGCGTTCGATCATGGACAGGTAGGACACGGACAGGCCGGCTAGGCCCGCTGTGGCGCTCAGGTTCATCCCGCGCCAGTTGCGGATCTCGCGTACGCGCGGACCAATCTGGGCGTGTTCAACGTCCATCGCAGGCACCTCTTCGCGGATGACCTCTTCGCGTGCACCCGGCGGCCAAACCGGGGGCGTTCCTCCGCGAAGAGGTACCCACTCAGGCTACCTCGCGACGACGGTCCTCGATCGGGTGATCACCTGTGTCCGACGTAGATCATGTTGGCCCAGTCCCACTTTCCGCCCGGCAGTTGATGCCGGTCCTGGCAGCGTTGGTGCGCCTGCGTCCGGTCCGCGCGCCGCTGGGCGCTCGCCGAGTTCCACCACGTGCGGTAGGCGGCATCGTCTCCAGGTGTCGGTTCCGCCTGTTCTGACTCCTCGCCCGTCCGGGCCGGTTCGCACACGTGATCCCGTACTGTGCATCCCGTGAGGGGTTCCGTTGTTCTACTGACCGTGTTCGTCGTCGGCTTGCTGGGTGGGTGTGGGGAGACCGTCGACACCGCGAAGCAGACCTTTCCGCGTAGCACGGTGCCTGCCGGCGAGGGTGGCGACCGGACCGGCGCCACCGGCACACCGAAGACCAACGACCCCGCGTTCTCCAACGACAAGCTGCGCAAGCTCGAGCCGTGCGGTCTGCTCACCGACGACATCCTGGCCGCGGTCGGCACGCCGGCCGACAGTGAGACCGAGGACTTCGGCGACTGCTCGAACTACATGAAGGACAAGGACGGCAAGGACCTCAGCGTCACGTTGTACGTCGGTGAGACGATCAACGGCGCGGAGGGTGCGGACGAGAACATCGGTGGTCTGCCGGCGTTGGACAGCGAGCTCGACGACGGCAGCGCGTGCTTCGTCAACGCCATCACCTCGACGAACCCGAACATCGGCCTCCGCGTGCAGGTGGGCGGCGAGGGTGACGACCTGTGCGGCACCGGCCGGACCGTCCTCACCGGCGTCGTGGACCTCATCCGTGAGGATCCGCCGACGCGCGAGGAGAAGACCGGCTCGATCGCGAGTGTCGACCCGTGCTCGCTGCTGGACGCGGCGGCGCTGAAGACCGCGATCGGCGGCGCCGAGACCGAGATGGCGCCGTACACGCTGCACTGGTGCAACTGGATCGGCGAGACCGTCGCGGCCGGCGTCTGGTTCCGCACGGGCTACGACCCGAAGGACGACACCGTCGACCCGGGGCAGCCGGTCGACCTGGGCAACGGCCTCACGGTGTACCAGACCGCGGAGACCGACAGCGGCGCGTCCTGCCGCCTTGAGTGGCGTCACCGCTCGACCGGCAGCGACGGCGACGACGAGATCATCGAGGTCGACTTCGACAACTCGTCCCCGCCGGCCGGCGACAACGGCTGCGCGACCGCGATAGAAATCGCAAAACTCCTGGTCCCAGCCCTCCCCAAGCCCTAGAAGCCGCGAGTCCAACACACCAGACCCGCGTGTCCAACAATCTGGACCCCTGAGTTCAACAGAACCGCTTACTGAGCGGTCAGCCGGTTTGTTGAACTCGCCGGTCGCTTCGGTTGGACACGCGGGTCTGTGCGGTTGGACTCGCGCGGGTTCGTGAGGTGGGCCACGGGAAGGCTGCTCGGCTTGTTACTGGCGGGTAGTGTCCGGCTTGCCTGTCTGGCGGACTGCGGAGGTGCATCGTGGCACGTGAGTTCCAATGCGTCGGGGTTGTCGGTCTCGGGACCATGGGGGCCGGGATCGCCGAGGTCGTGGCCAGGACCGGGCTGAGGGTCATCGGTGTCGAGGTCGACGAGCAGTGCATCACGCGCGCTCGGGAGCACATCGAGCACTCCACCGGGCGGGCCGTGGCGGGCGGGAAGCTCGACGCCGCCGAGCGGGAGGCGCTGCTCCAGCGGGTCAGTTTCACCACGGACCTCAAGGACCTGGCCGAGGTCGACCTCGTCGTCGAGGCCATTCCCGAGAGCCTCGAGCTCAAGGCCAGCGTGTTCACCGAGCTGGAGCAGGTCTGCCGGCCCGACGTCATCCTCGCCTCCAACACCTCCTCCCTGTCCGTCACCGAGATCGGTGTCCACACCGGACGCCCCGGCAAGGTCGTCGGGCTGCACTTCTTCAACCCCGCGCCCGTGCTGAAGCTCGTCGAGATCGTCCGGACCGTGGTCACCGAGCCGGACGTCGTCGCCGACGTCGAGGCGTTCGCCCGCCAACTCGGCAAGGAACCGGTCGTCATCGGGGACCGGGCCGGGTTCATCGCGAACGCCCTGCTCTTCGGCTACCTCAACCACGCCGTCTCGATGTACGAGTCCCGCTACGCCACCCGCGAGGACCTCGACGCCGCGATGCGTTTCGGCTGCGGCTATCCCATGGGGCCGTTGGCACTGCTTGACCTCATCGGGCTCGACACCGCCTACGAGATCCTCGAGACGATGTACCGCCAGTCGCGCAACCGTCTGCACGCGCCGGCGCCGATCCTCAAGCAGATGATCACGGCCGGGCTGCTCGGGCGGAAGTCCGGGCGCGGGTTCTACACCTACGCCGGGCTCGACTCGCCCGTCATAGTGTCCGATATGGACACTCCGGAGCCGGCGACCACCAGTCCCACAAGGGAAGTGCGCAAGGTCGGCGTCGTCGGCACCGGCACCATGGCCACCGGGATCGCCGAGGTCCTCGCCAGGAAGGGCTTCGACGTCGTGCTCAGGGCACGGACCGCCGACAAGGCCGAGGCCGCACTCGGCAAGGTGCGGAAGTCCCTCGACCGGCAGGTGACCAAGGGTAGATTGTCCGAAGAGGACAGGGACGCCACGACCGGCCGGATCCGCGGGGTCACCGAGTTCGACGAGCTGGCCGACTGCGACCTCGTCATCGAGGCCGTCGCCGAGGAACTGGCCGTCAAGCGGGAGGTGTTCGGCGCCCTCGACAAGGCCGTCAAGCCCGGCGCCATCCTCGCCACGACAACGTCATCACTGCCCGTGATCGAGTGCGCTGCGGCGACCTCGCGGCTGGCGGACGTCGTGGGCCTGCACTTCTTCAACCCCGCGCCCATCATGAAGCTCGTCGAGGTCGTGCACACCATCTCGACCGCCGAGGACGTGGTCGCCACGGCCGGTGCGCTGTGCCGCACGGTCGGCAAGCACCCCGTCCACTGCGCCGACCGCGCCGGGTTCATCGTCAACGCGCTGCTCTTCCCGTACCTGAACGACGCGGTGAAGATGCTCGAGGCCCACTACGCGGACGCCGACGCCATCGACACCGCGATGAAGGTCGGCTGCGGCCTGCCGATGGGCCCGTTCGAGCTGCTGGACGTGGTCGGGCTCGACGTGTCGCTCGCCATTGAGCGCACGCTCTACTACGAGTTCCGCGACGCCGGGTTCGCGCCGGCGCCGCTGCTGGAGCACCTCGTCACGGCCGGCCGGCTCGGACGCAAGACCGGCAAGGGGTTCAGGGACTACTAGCCACAGCCACAGGCGCCGCCGCAGCAGCCGCCGCCCGTCGGGGCGCTGGCTCCGTCGCCACCCCTGCTCAGCGCGACCATCGACAGCAGCTTGACGGTGTCGTCATGGCCCTCCGGGCAGGACGCCGGGGCCGATGACTCACTCATCGAGCGACGCACCTCGAAGGTGGTCGCGCACTCCTTGCAGCGGTACTCGTACGTCGGCACACGTCAATTGTGCACTGCCACTAACCTGGCGTCTCGTGCCTCGTCGTAACCGTGACCGCCGCGAGCCGCCCCGCGAGCTCGGCACCGCAGGCTGGCAGCGGAGCGAGTCCGCCCACGACGGCGAGTGGCTGGTACGCAACGTCAGCGCCACGCACACGACCAAGACCTACCGCTGCCCCGGCTGCGACCACGAGATCCGCCCGGGCACCGCGCACATCGTCGTCTGGCCCGCAGACGAGCTCGGCTCGGTCGCGGACCGCCGGCACTGGCACCAGGGCTGCTGGCAGGCACGTGCTCACCGTCGGCCCACCCGCCGTCGCCAGCAGAACGACCCAAGAAAATAACGTTGAGAAAACTTCCTGAAAGGTGTCGAACCGACCCTGGCTCCTACGACGTGTCTGTGTAACCAACAGGACAGACCACCAGGAGCCACCAATGTCGCACCCACTCGGCGCCCTCGCGGACAGCATGACCGCCTACGCCATCTACGCCACCGCCCAGACCGAGATGCGGCGTGCATACGCCCTCATCGAGACCGGTGACCTCGACGCCGCCGCCAACGAGGTCGAGTCCGCCGCGCACGCCGCCGAGGTGCTGGCCCGCGCGTCCACGGAACTGGACCGGATCGCACACTGGCGCAAGGTCGCCGCCGCCCGGCAACGGTTCGTCGATCAGCTGAGGGGCGAGCTGGTGGCGGCCTGAATGGCCAGGTCGCCACCCGTCACCGAGGGAAGGTGCTGGCCGCCGCGAGGAACGCGTCGTTCTCCGCAGGCAGGCCGATCGTCGCGCGGGCACCCTCGCCCGCGAACGCACGCACGATCACCTTCTGGTCCATGCAGTGCTCGTTGAACGCGGCCGTGCGCTCACCCAGCGGGAGCCACACGAAGTTCGCCTGCGTCTCGGGCACCTCGTAGCCCAGCTCCAGCAGTGCCGCGCGCACCCTGGGACGCTCCTCGGTTACCTCCCGGCACCGCGCCATCAGCTCGGCCTGCGCCGACATCGCGGCCATGCCCGCCGCCTGCGCGATCTTGTTCACCGAGAACGGGATGCCCACCTTGCGTATCCCGGCCGCGATCGCGGGATCCGCGACCAGGTAACCCAGGCGGATGCCGGCCAGCGCGTACGCCTTCGAGAACGTCCGCAGCACGGCCACGTTCTGCCGGTCGAGGAACGAGAACCCGTCCGGCACGTCCGGGTCGGTCACGAACTCCCGGTACGCCTCGTCGAGCACGACCAGCACGTTCTCCGGGACGCGGTCCAGGAACGAGGTCAGTTCGGCCGTGCGCAGCGCGGTCCCCGTCGGGTTGTTCGGATTGGCCACGAACATCACCCTGGTGCGGTCGGTGACGGCCGCCAGCATGCCGTCGAGGTCCAGCGCATGGCCGGTGTTGGGCACCTTCACGCCGACGGCCGTCGCGATCTGCGTGACGATCGGGTACGCCTCGAACGACCGCCAGCCGAACACGACCTCGTCACCCTCGGCGCACAGCGCCTGCACCACCTGCTGGCACAGGCTCACCGATCCGCAGCCGACCGCGAGCCGCGGCCGGTCGAGGCCGAAGTGCTCGGCCGTGCGGTCCAGCAGGTCGTCGCACCCCATCGCGGGGTAGCGGTTGATGTCGGCCGCGGCCTCGGCGATGGCGGCGAGCACGGCTGACGGCGGCGGCCCGGACAGCTCGTTGCTGGACAGGATGACCGCGCCGGGCACCTTCCGGCCGGCGATGTAGTCGGGAAGCGACGCGAGGTCGGTTCTGACCGTGACAGGCATGGCAGCCATCATGTCATCCCGGGCTACGGAAGAAGCAATTCACGGCTCCCTGGAAGAAGGCTTCACGCACCTGGATGAACCCGACCTTCTCCGCGACCCGGCGGGCGGAGACGTTCACCGTCGGCGTGATGATGAAGATCGGCAGATGCGGGTACACGCGCCTGCCCCACTCGACCGCGGCCACGACCATCTCCGGTGCGTAGCCGCGGCCCCAGAACTCGGGGAACAGGCGGTAGAACACGTTGAGGTAGGTGCCGGCCCAGTCGTCGGACGCCATCTGCAGGCCACCGAACCCGACGAGTTCCTTCGTGCCGACCAGTTCGAGCGCCCAGTAGCCGAAGCCGAACTCGTTCCAGTGGTCCAGCCACGCGGAGAACAGCCGCGTGGAATGCTCGGCGCCACGCAGCCCTTCCGGCCGGTGCCGCACGGCGTCGGGGTCCGCGTGCAGTGCCACCATCGCGTCGACGTCCTCGGGGACGATCTTTCGCAGCACCAGCCGTTCGGTCGTGATCCGTTCGGGTCTGGCGCCCTCCGCGAGCTGGCTCACTTCTCGATGCTCATTCGAGCCAACGGGTCACCGCCGCCGTGAACTCCTCCGGTGCCTCCAGCGGTGGCAGGTGACCCGTGCCGGCCAGGACCACGACCTCGGCCTTCGGCATCAGCGTGGCGAGCGCCTCCGCCTCCTCGGCCGGGATGAGCGTGTCCTGCTCACCACGCACGACCAGCGTCGGCACGTCCGCGGCCGCCAGCAGCTCGGCCGAGTCGGGTCGGGCGGCCATGGCGCGCTGTGCCCACGCGATGGCCGCACCGTCCTGTTCGGACACCAGCGTGCGCACCCCGGCCACGACCTCCGGCCTGCGCTCGTGGGTCTCGGCGCCGAGCAGTGCGGGCAGCATGGCGTCCGCGACGAAACCGGGCCCCTCGGCATCGATCCTGGTCGCCACGGCGTGCCGGTTGGCGCGGGCGGCTTCGGTGTCCGCACTCGCGCGGCCCGACACCAGCACCAGACCGGCGACGAGTTCTGGCGCCGCCCGCAGGACGGCCATGGCCACGTAGCTGCCCATCGAGCAGCCGCCGAGCAGGACGCGGCGGCCGTCCAACCGCTTGATGACGTCGGCGGCGACCGTGCTCAGGTCGGGTTCGTCGGAGCCGAGCGGTGTGCCGCCGAAGCCACGCTGGTCGGGGGTGATCAGCTCGACGTGCTTCGTGATGCCGGCTCGCACCCCGTCCCACATCCGGTGGTCCAGTGGAAAAGCATGGAGCAGCACGAGCGGGGTGCCGGGGAAACGCATGCTTCCATCCAAGCATCTGAACGGACTTTGTGGAGTGAACCAGCGGTTCAGCAGTGCTTGCGGTGCTCAGCGTCTGCGTCGCCGGATCTTCCTGTTCTCGTCGTCCGGTTCGAGCGGGATGCGTGGTTCGTTCCTGGCCAGCCCGAGCAGTTCGGCGGTGAAGTCGGCGAGCGTCTCCGAGGAGGACTCGAGGCCGGCACGGCGCAGCGCAGCCGACCGCAGCCGGGGGTAGCCGCGGACCGACACCGGCCGGAGCGGGCGCAGCCCGTATCCGGGCGTGTCCTGGAGAGCGGCGGACAGCTCCAGGTCGGCGAGCACCGTGCCGGGGCGGGCGACCGAGGTGAGGCGGCTCGCGATGTTGACCACCGAGCCGTACACGTCGCCGAAACGGCTCAACACCCGCCCGTACGCGAGACCCGCACGCAGGGACGGCACGCCATCCTCCTGGTCGGCGCGGCTGATCAGCGTCAACGCGATCTCGGCGCCGTCGACCGGCGAGTCGGCGACGAACAGCACCTCGTCGCCGAGCATCTTCACGATCCGGCCGTGGTTCTCGGCGACGACCTCGGCGGCGAGCGAGTCGAACGCCTCGACGACGCTCACCAGCTCCGCCTCGGTCGCGCGGCGGGTCAGCGCGGTGAACCCGACCATGTCGGCGAACCCGACGACCTGGGGCCGCTCGTCGAGGTCCTCGTCCGGGGCGGTGAGCAGGCGGACGGAGTGCGCGGCGACGTGCCGGCGCCACACGTAGTCCTGCAGCGCCTCCAGGTCGGGCACGAGGCGCTCGATGAGGCGCGTGAGCTGGCGTTCGTCCGCGCCGAGCTCGGGGTTGGCGGCCAGCACGTCCCGCAGCATGTGCACCTGCGACTCGGCGAGGCGCGACATGTGCTGGCCGATCATGCGGGCGGTCGAGGTGGCGAGCGACGGGTCGAGGATGCCGCTCTGGATCAGCTGGTCGGTCAGGCGCAGCGCGTGGACGTCGCCGTCGGTGAACACGGCCGCGTCGTCGTCCTGGGTGGAAAAACCGAGCGCCCGCCACAGTGCGCTGGCGCGTTCCTCCGGCACGCCGGACAGCTCGGCGACCTCGGTCCGGGTGTACTGCCTGGCGCCGCCGAGCAGAATGCGCTCGATGGCTTCCTCTCTCACGTTGTGTGCACGATGAGGACGTCGACCTTCGACTTGCGGGCGGCTTCCGACGGGACCGAGCCGAGGATGCGGCCGGCCAGCGTGTTGAGGCCCCGGTTGCCGACGACCAGGAGGTCCGCGCCGCGCTCCTCGACGACCCTCGTGAGCGTGGGGACCGGCTCGCCGTCCACGACCACCGTGTCGATCTTCGTGGCGCCGTGCTTGCGGGCGCGTTCGGCCGCCGTGCGGACGGATTCCTCGGCCGGCGTCGAGCCAACGACCTGGTAGGCGACGTCCGCGCCCAGCTCGTCGACGGCTCGGCTGACGTCCTCAGGGCGGGGCGGGTGGTAGGCGCAGGCGATGACGAGCGTGGCGTCGGTGTCCGCGGCGATCTGGGCCGCCCGGTCCACCGCGAGGTAGGACGAGTCGGAGCCGTCCGTGCCGACGACCACGGTCTGGTAAGCCGTCATGTGTCCTCCCGTTAGCTACTCGTGAGTAAACCTACCGTGTGGATGGTCGTCTTCGCACGGCTACGCGATGTCGTTTTCCCGCCAGACCCCTGGTCGGTGTTGGTCGAGGCTTGAGGCATGACCGACTACGTGATCCACCCACTGACCCTGTTCGGCGACGGTGTCGCGATGACCGCCTCCGGCGGCGAGCCGCTGCGCTGCTGCCTGCGTGACGCCGAGGCGGGGGAGTCGCTGGTGCTGTTCAACTACGAGCCGTCGCTGCCGGCGGAGAGCCCGTACCAGGAGAAGGGCGCGGTGTTCACGCACGCGTCGCCCTGCGCCGGCCCGGAGTCGGTGACGTCGTACCCGGCCGACTGGCGCGGCCGGCCGCAGGCCCTGCGCGCGTACGACACCCGAGGCTGGATCCACCCGTCAACCCACGTGCACGACGGCACGGACCCGGAAGCGGCGATCGCGGCGGTGCTGTCCCACCCGGACGTGGTGGAGGTCCACAGCCGCAACCTGGCCTACGGCTGCTACATGTTCCGCCTGACCCGCCGGTAACCGAGTTATTCGCCTATGTCCTCGTACCAGAGGTCCGGGTGCTGGGCGATGAAGTCCTTCATCATCGTGACGCACGTGTCGTCCGCGAGTAGTTCTATGCGGACGCCGTTCTCCGCCAGCCAGTCGTGGCCGCCGGTGAAGGTCGTCGACTCGCCGATGATCACGTGCGGGATGTTGAACTGGCGGACCAGGCCGCTGCAGTACCAGCACGGGGACAGCGTCGTGACCATGATCGTGTCGCGGTAGTGGCGGCGGCGGCCCGCGTTGCGGAACGCCGTCGTCTCCGCGTGCATGGACGGGTCACCGTCCTGTACGCGGCGGTTGTGGCCCCTGCCGAGTAGTTCGCCGTCCGTGGTGAACAGCGCGGCGCCGATCGGGATGCCGCCTTCGGCGAGGCCCTGGCGGGCCTCCGCGACGGCCACCGCGAGCAGGTCGGCCGTCGTCACCTGGCGATGCGCTTCGTCTGCGCGTCTGCCACGTTGTGCGGGATCGGCGGCTCGTCGGGGGCGCCGGCCGTTTCCCACTTCGCCTTCGGCGGACCCGGCAGCGGGTTGCGGTCACGGGGCGCCGGGGTGGGCTTCGCGCCGGCCTCTGCCGCGTCGGCCAGTTCTTCCGGCAGGGGTTCGAAGGCCGGCACCGCGTTCTCCAGGTACGCGTGCGCGTCGACCACCAACTCCCGTGCCGAGGTGAGCTGTTCGGCGACCTTGGCCCGCAGCTTGCGTAGCGCGGCCACGCGCTGCGCGGCGTGGTTGATGCGCCGGTTGGCCTCGTCGGTCGCGTCGCGGACGCGGCGTTCCGCCTCGGTCGTGGCCTCCTGCAGGCGCGCGGTCGACTCGGTGATCGCGTCGTGGCGGCGGCGGTTGGCCTCCTCCGTCGACTCCCGCACGCGGCGTTCGGCCTCGGACTTCGACGTGGCCTCCTGCTCGGCCAGCGCACGCATCGACTCGGTGCGGCGGGAGGCCATCGCGATCTCGAAGTCCTCCTCCACCTGCTGATGCCGCGCCTGCAGGGCGATCTCGACGGCCTCCGCCTCCGACTTCGCCTTCGAGACGATCTCGGCGGCCTCCGCGCGGGCCTTCTCCAGCATGCCGCGGTGCTCGCGCTCCATCTCGATGCGGCGCTCGTCGAGCTCGCGGATCTTCGCCTCGTGCTTGGTCTTCAGGTCCTCGGCCTCGGCGTGGGCCTTCGCACGGATGTGTTCGGCCTCGGCGCCGGCCTTGGTGCGCATCTCCTCGCACTCCTCCTGCGTCAGCCGCAGCATGCGCTGCAGCCGCTCGGAGAGGCCCTCGATGGTCGTCGGGGGTTGTGCGAGCCGCTCGACCTGTTTGTTCAGGTCGTCGATCGTGGTGCGGGCCACCTCGAGTTGCGCGGTCAGCTCAGCCGACTGCGCAGCCGCCGCGTTGCGGTCGGCCGCGAGGATCTTCAGTTGGCTGTCCAACTGTTCGAGGTGTTCCTCGACCTGCATCCGGTTGTAGCCGCGCTTGGCAATATCGAAGCCGGCTCCCAGCGGTACAAGATCACGTTCTTCGCCCAGCGCCATGGCCCCACGCTACCTTGCCCGCCTCCACGGCATGGGGCGTGTTGGTTCAGACGCCGCGAAAACGGTTGATTGCCGAAAGATGTTGCGCTCGCAACTCGGGGTCGCGCACGCCGAGACCCTCCTCCGGCGCGAGGCACAGCACGCCGACCTTCCCCTGGTGTTTGTTCATGTGCACCTCGTACGCCGCCTGCCCGGTCTGCTCCATCGGGTACACACCGGACAGTGTTGGGTGGATCTTTCCCTTGGCGATCAAGCGGTTCGCCTCCCACGCCTCGCGGTAGTTCGCGAAGTGCGAGCCGATGATGTTCTTCAGGTTCATCCACAGGTACCGGTTGTCGTACTGGTGCAGGAAGCCGCTCGTCGACGCGCACGTGACGACCGTGCCGCCGCGCTTGGCCACGAACACGCTGGCGCCGAACGTCTCCCGGCCGGGGTGCTCGAACACGATGTCGGGGTCGTCGCCGCCGGTGAGCTCACGAATGCGTGCCCCGAACCGCTTCCATTCCTTGGGGTCCTGGGTGTGCTCGTCCTTCCAGAACCGGTAGTCCTCGGCGTTGCGGTCGATGATCAGCTCCGCGCCCATGCTGCGGCAGATCTCCGCCTTCTGCGGGCTGGACACCACGCACACCGGCGTCGCGCCGCCGTTCAGCGCGAACTGCGTGGCGTACGACCCGAGGCCGCCGGACGCGCCCCAGACCAGGACGGTGTCGCCCTGCTTCATGCCGGCGCCGTTGCGGGAGACCAGCTGCCGGTACGCGGTGGAGTTGACCAGACCTGGGCAGGCGGCCTCCTCCCACGTCAGGTGTGCCGGCTTGGGCATCAGCTGGTTGGACTTGACCAGCGCGAGCTCAGCGAGTCCGCCGAAGTTCGTCTCGAAGCCCCAGATGCGCTGCTCCGGGTCGAGCATCGTGTCGTTGTGGCCGTCCGGGTGCTCCAGCTCGACGTTGAGGCAGTGCGCGACGACCTCGTCGCCCGGCTGCCACGCGTTCACGCCGGGCCCGGTGCGCAGCACGACGCCGGCCAGGTCGGAGCCGACCACGTGGTAGGGCTGGTCGTGCCGCTTGGCCAGGGGCGACGTTTTGCCGTAGCGGCGCAGGAAGCCGAAGGTGTCCATCGGCTCGAAGATCGACGTCCACACCGTGTTGTAGTTGATGGCGCTGGCCATCACGGCCACGAGCGCCTCGCCTGGCCCCAGCTCCGGCGTGGGCACCTCGTCCACGTGCAGCGACTCGCGGGGGTCCTTGGCGCTGTGCTCACGACCCGCGAACATCTCGACCTCGTCGGCGTGCACGGTCACGCCGCGGTAGCTCTCCGGCACCGGCAGCGAGCCCACCTCAACGTGGTCACCAGCAAGAATGGCGTCGAGAATCTTCTGCATGCCAGCCCACGCTACTGGCCGGTAACGTTTCAGAAGAAGCAAGGGGAGACGGGTGTCACTCAACTGGAAGCCAGTATTCTTGACCGGGCGGCCAACCAAGGAGCATCATCGAGAGTGAGGCTCTCAGTGACACGGAGGTGGTCTCGAATGGCAACAACACCAGCAGCCCGGCCGTGGACCCGGCCGCATGACTGGGCCGAGGTCGTGCTCGGTGTCGTCGCACTGCTGTCGTTCATCTGGACCGACACGAGCGACGGCGCGATGTGGACGATGATCGTGCTCGGCGCGCTCATCGCGATCGACGGTCTGGTCTCGCTGGCCATGCCGGGCATGATCTACGGCGAGGGTGTCCAGGTGGTCCTCGGCGTGCTCATGTTCATCTCGCCATGGGTGATCGGGTACACCGAGTTCAGCGCCATTTCCTGGTCCTCCTGGATCATCGGCGCGTTGACCGTGATCGTCGGTGCGATGGCACTGCCGGTCGCGCAGGCGGCGCACCGGTCCGGGATGGCTGGCCAGCACTGACAGAATCGGACACCACAAGCGCGGTCCACGCGTGGCCTCACCGGGTCGCGTTCGTGGGCCGCGCACCTTCGCGTGGAAAGGGCAGGCCACGATGCTGAGGAACGGCAAGAAGGATGACCCGTCCGCACGGGAGCGCATCCTGGCCGCCGCGGAGGAGTTGTTCGCCGAGTCCGGTTTCGACGCGACGCCGACGTCTCGGATCGCGGCGCTCGCCAAGGTGCCCAAAGGGCTGGTGCACTACTACTTCCAGAAGAAGCAGGACCTGCTGACCGCTCTGGTGGATCGGCTGCCGGACACGCACATCGAGCCGTCGCGGGTGGTCGTGCCCGGCGACGTGGCGGCGTCACTGCGCCAGCTGGTCGCGGAGTTGGACGCGCGGAACCGTGCGTCGACGCTGCTGTCGCACCTGCTGTGGCGGGAGGCGGACACGCACCCGTCGGTGAAGGAGGCGCTGCAGGCGCGCTTCGAGTCGGTGGTGGACCAGGTCCGGGTCGTGATCCAGGCGGCGAGCGCGGGCGCACTGGCGTTGGCCGACGTGGACACGGCGTCGGAGCTGCTCGCGCTCGCGGTCAGCTACCGCCACTCGATGGCCCGCCACGCCGACACGGACGCCGACAACACGATGGACCGCGAGGTGACCTTCATCGCGAACGCGTTGGCCACCCGCCCTGCGCCCACCCCATGAGGTACCGCGTTCAGTCGGCGGGTTGCACCAGCTCGATCAGGACGCCGCCCGTGTCCTTCGGGTGGACGAAGTTGACCCTGCTGTTGGCCGTGCCGATGATCGCCTCCTCGTAGAGGACGCGAAGACCCTTGGCGCGTAGGGCTTTGGTGGCCGCCTCGATGTCCGTGACGCGGTAGGCGACCTGCTGGACGCCAGGGCCCTTGCGGTCGATGAACTTGCCGATCGTGGTGTCGGGGCCGAGCGCGGCGAGCAGTTGGACGGCGGTGCCCGTGCCGGTGTCTCCCGGAGCTCGCATCATCGCCTCGCGTACGCCCTGGCTCTCGTTCACCTCGACGTGGGTCAGTTCCAGCCCGAGCGTGTCCTGGTAGAACGCGATCGCCTCGTCCATGTCGGGCACCGCGACGCCGACGTGGTCGATTGCGGTGACGAAAGGCTTCAGTGCGTCCATCTACCGACCATACTTCGCGTGATCGATCCCGTGACCTGCGGTTGTGCGAGTCCTCACACAGCACGGGGCCTACTTTGCTACCAACGGGTAAGGTCGAGTGCTGACCCGAGATTCTTGGAGGCACGCTGTGTCTGGATCCGTCATCGTCGCCGGGGCACGCACCCCCATCGGCCGGTTGCTCGGCTCCCTCAAGGACTTCTCCGCGGCCCAGCTCGGCGGCGTCGCCATCAAGGCCGCACTCGAACGCGCCGGGGTGGCGCCGGAGCAGGTCCAGTACACGATCATGGGGCAGGTGCTGACCGCGGGCGCGGGTCAGATCCCGGCACGCCAGGCCGCGGTGGCGGCCGGCATTCCGATGGACGTGCCAGCCTTGACCATCAACAAGGTCTGCCTGTCCGGCCTCGACGCGATCGCGCTGGCCGACCAGCTCATCCGCGCCGGCGAGTTCGAGATCGTGGTGGCCGGCGGGCAGGAGTCGATGACGCAGGCGCCGCACCTGCTGCCGAAGTCGCGCTCCGGCTTCAAGTACGGCGACGTCACCATGCTCGACCACATGGCCCACGACGGTCTGTTCTGCGCCTTCGACCAGGTCGCGATGGGTGCCTCGACGGAGAAGCACAACGTCCGCTACGGCGTGACGCGCGAGGAGCAGGACGCCTTCGCCGCCCGCTCGCACCAGCGCGCGGCCGCTGCCATCGAGAAGGGCCTGTTCGCCGACGAGATCGCGCCCGTGACGATTCCCCAGCGCAAGGGCGACCCGGTCGTCTTCGACACCGACGAGGGCGTGCGGCCGACCACGACCGTCGAGGAGCTCGCCAAGCTGCGTGCCGCGTTCGCCGCCGACGGCACCATCACCGCGGGCACGTCGTCGCAGATCTCCGACGGCGCGGCGGCGGTCGTGGTGATGAGCAAGGCCAAGGCGGAGGAGTTGGGCCTTTCGTGGCTGGCCGAGATCGGCGCGCACGGCGTCGTGGCGGGGCCGGACGCGAGCCTGCACGAGCAGCCGTCGAACGCGATCAAGGCAGCGCTGGCGAAGGCCGGGCTGTCGTCGGCCGACCTTGACCTCGTGGAGATCAACGAGGCGTTCGCCGCGGTCGGCGTGGTGTCCACCAAGCAGCTGGGCATCAGCGACGACATCGTGAACGTCAACGGCGGCGCCATCGCGCTCGGCCACCCGATCGGCGCGTCCGGTGCACGGCTGGCCGTGCACCTGGCCTACGAGCTCAAGCGTCGCGGCGGCGGTCTCGGCGCGGCGGCACTGTGCGGCGGCGGCGGCCAGGGCGACGCGCTTTTGCTTCGTGTCTAACCTGTCCGAGCTGATCGAGCAGGCCCGTGCCGGTCGGGCGCGTGCGGTCGCGCGGTTGATCTCGCTGGTCGAGGACGACAGCCCGGAGCTCCGGACGGTGGCGGCGGCACTGTCGCCGCTGACCGGCCGGGCCAGGGTGCTCGGGCTGACCGGCCCGCCCGGCGTTGGGAAGTCGACGTCCACGTCGGTACTGGTGTCGGCGTTCCGGGCACGTGGCCTGCGTGTCGGCGTGCTGGCGATCGACCCGTCGTCGCCGTTCTCCGGCGGGGCACTGCTCGGCGACCGGATCCGCATGCACAGCCACACGATCGACGATGGCGTGTTCATCCGCTCGATGGCCACCCGGGGCGCGCTCGGCGGGCTGGCGACGGCGACCCCGCAGGCGGTGCGGGTGCTGGACGCCGCCGGCTTCGACGTGGTGCTGGTCGAGACCGTCGGGGTTGGACAGTCCGAAGTAGACATAGTGGCGCTGGCGGACACCACGGTCGTACTGCTGGCGCCTGGGATGGGCGACGGCATCCAGGCCGCGAAGGCGGGCATCCTGGAGATCGCGGACGTCTTCGTCGTGAACAAGGCGGACCGCGACGGCGCCGACCAGACCGTGCGGGACCTACGCCACGCGATGTCCCTGGGCCGGCGTGAGCTCGGACCGTCCTGGCGGCAACCGATCGTGCGGACGGTCGCGTCGGCGGGGGAGGGCGTCGACGACCTGGTGGCCGCACTGGACAGTCACCATGACTGGCTGGTCGCCCACGGCGAGCTGGAGGCGCGGCGGCTCCGGCGCGCGGAACGGGAGATCGAAGCCATCGCGGTGACGGCTCTCCGCGCCCGCCTGAGCGGCGTGCGAGGCGGCGAGGCACTGTCGAGGCTCGCGAAGCAGGTGGCAGCCGGGGAGGCGGACCCGTACACGGCGGCCGACCAGCTGACCGCCGGACTCTGACGCGTCGATTTCCGCGCGCCCGCCCGGCCCAAAACTATACGGTCGTCCGTACAGCTAGCGCGTTCAAAGCTGTGTTCGCGCTGGCGGCTGCAGCTCGGCGACGACTAACTATACGGTCGTCCGTACAGTTAGCGTGTTCAAGGCCGCGTCCGCGTTGGCGCTCCAGGTCGACGACGACAAACTGTACGGTCGTCCGTATAGTTCGCGCGGCCCAAACGGTGCTTGCGTTGGTGCTGCGCCTTGATGGCGGCCAAACTGTACGGTCGTCCGTATAGTTTGGCGCGTTCAAAGCCGCGTTTGTGTTGGTGCTGCGCCTTGGCGACGACAAACTATACGGACGACCGTATGTATAGTTGCGGGGTTGGGGTGGCCGGTGGCAGGCAGCGGATCGCCGCCACGTCTCCGTCCACAACGGACTCGCCGGCCGCGTGTGGGACGGCGTAGGTGTCGCCCTTCGCGAGTGGTACCTCGCCGGCCTTCTCGGTGCGCAGCACGGCCGTGCCGTCCAGCACCACGAGCACGCTGAACGACGCGTCCAGTTCCGCGCCCGCGCCGAGCCGTTCCGCGCGGAAGAACTCCGGGTGGCCGAAGAGGTCCTTGCCGGAGTCGCGGCGGACCAACTCGTCGAGGCGGTCCGCCCAGCCGCGCCGGTCGACGCACCGCAGTGCCGTGTCGAAGCCGATGCCCAGGTGGCCGCCCGCTTCGTCGTCCGCGAAGCCCTGCCACTCCAGGAGAACCGACAGGTCCGTCGGCTGCTGAAGCTCCACGATGAACACCCCGGCGCCGATCGCGTGTGGGACGCCGGCCGGCACGAACACCGTGTCACCCGGGCGGACCCGCACCGTGTTCAGCGCGGCCAGCATGGCGGCGGAGTCCTGCCGGGCGACCCAGTCGGCCACCGTGTCCTCGCTACGGTCCTCGGTGAATCCGATGTGGACGGTCGAGTTCTCGTTCGCGCCCACGATGATCCACGCCTCGGTCTTGCCGTAGCGGGAGTGGAGGTGGGTGGCGGCGAACTCGTCGGACGGGTGGCAGTGCACCGGGAGTCGCTGCCCGGCGTCTAGCAGCTTCACCAGTAGGGCCGGCTCCGCGCCGAAGGCCGCGACGTGCGCGTCACCGAGCCAGTTGGCCGCGTGCTCGGCGATCGCGTCGCGCAGGAGCGTGCCGTCGGGGAGCGTGGTGAGGCCGGCCGCCTGCTCGCCGTGCAGCGTCGTGCAGGACGCCACCCAGTCCTCCGGGCCGAACTTCTTCGGTGCGTCACCGCGGAGTGCCGCGATGGCCGCGCCGCCGGCGTAGAAACGGGGTGGCTGGTTGGCGGGCAGCCGCACGGGCCGCAGACCGTCGTTCATGTTTCTCCTGATCCACGGGCGATCAGCACGATCTGGCGCGGTGGCTGGCGATCGCCGTCCAAGCGGGGCGAACAGCAGCTCGGCACCCGCCGCGCGCAGAACCCGAGTGCCAGCTCCCGCTCGCGGCCGGCGTCCTCACCAGACGAACCCGTGTGTACCTGCCGGCCGAACCGGCGCGCAACCTCCTCCGCGGCGCGGGTGGGCCCGGAGTAGAAGGGGTCGGCCACTCGGGACACGGTCTTGATGCTGACACCGGCGAGCCGAACCACGTCGCTCATGGTGGACCGGCGGGGCAGCCGTCCGGCAGAGTTGGACAACGTTGTCATAGCGCCGCTCATTGGACAGTTCAGCGGTGGCGTTGTCAACGACAAGGTTGTCAGGAAAAAGTCGGCGGACGCCACCAGGGGCTGGCTGGAGGCGTCCGCCGACTCACCAGCCGTCGTGTCGAGTGACGGCTGGTGTTCGGGGGAGCGGGGAGACCGTTCCGCTCACCCGAGGTCAGCGGCGAACGGCGACCGAGCGGTCGCCGCCCGCCAGAGAAGAGTCTGTTGTGGCTGGTGGCCTGGTGCGCGCCGCCGCGGGTAGCTGGCGCGCACCAGGTTTCTCCACCGGCCGGAATCGCTGCCTCGCCCTGGGCGGCGGGAGCACCGGGCAGCGTCCGGTCGGGCCCTTCCCCGGGTCAGTAGCCCTCCTCGCCCGCCTCCTCGGACGTCTTAACGGACGACTTCGACGATTTCGCGGCCTTCACCGGCGCGGTCGACTTGCAGCCTTCCTCCTCGATCACGAACCACACGCCGCCGACGCCGTGCCCGTTGGTCTGGCCCGGTTTCTTGTCCTCGACATAGGTGTAGACGGGCCAGTTGCCCACGGTGACCTGCTTCGTGCCGTCCGGTCGGGTCACCGTGCCGACGAGCTTCGGGTCCACCCCGTCCAGCTCGATGTCCTCGTCCGTCGTCAGCAACGGCGGCCACTTCTCGGCACAGTCGTCCACGCACTTCGACGCAGGCGGCTTGGTCTTGTCGTTGGTGAACAGATAAAGGGTCCGGCCGTCCTGGTCGGTCAGCGCCTTGCCGAAGCCGGGGATGTTCGTTGCCACCACGGAGACCTGCGCCGGGGACTCGGTCTGCTGATCCGGCGACTCTTCGGGTTTCTCTTCCGGCGCTTCGGTTTTCTGGCCCGGCGGGGCGATCTGCTGGCCGTCCGCGGACAGCGCGTACCAGGCGTTCTGCAGACCCTGCCCGTTCGCCTCGCCAGGTTTGGTGTCCCCGGAGTACGTGTACACCGGGGAGCCGCTGACCGTCACCTGGGTGAGGCCGTCCGGCCGCTCGACCGTGCCGAGGACGGCTGGGTCGATCCCCTGCGCCTTCACGGCACTCGTGGCGAGCAACGGCGGCCACATCTCCGCGCATTCCTTGACACACCGGGACTCCGGCGGGTTCGTACCGTCCGCATTGAACATGTACAGGGTCTTGCCGCCCTGGTCGGTCAGCACGGTGCCGAGCCCGGCCACGCTGGCCGCGTTCACCGAGACCGCCTGAGCCGGCTTCTGCTGTGCGGCCGGCTGGATGTTCGTGGGCGGGCCTGCCGCGGCGCCGCACCCCGTGAGCAGGGCCAGTCCGGCGAACACCGGCAACACGAGATGCTTACGCGGCACGGAGTCCCACCCCTTCTGTCCGATGTGGCCGGCGCGCTGGTCGCGCCGGCCGGTGACATGGACACGGATCCCCACACATATCGGTTCAACAACAACACCCCGATGCCGCTGACCGGCTAGATTGCCGATTCGTGAGCCAATCCGCCATCGCCGTGGCCGACATCCGGAAGTCCTACGGCGACCTCAAGGCGGTCGACGGCGTCTCGTTCACGGTCACCGAGGGGGAGTTCTTCGGCATCCTCGGACCGAACGGCGCCGGCAAGACCACCACCCTGGAGATCATCGAAGGCCTGCGCGAACCGGACAGCGGCACGGTTCGCCTGCTGGGGGAGTCGCCGTGGCCACGCAACGTGGCCCTGTTGCCCCGCATCGGCGTGCAGCTGCAGGCCAGCGCGTTCTTCGAGAAGTTGACCGCGCGCGAGCAGCTCCTGACGTTCGCCGCCATGTACGGGGTGAGCGCCGCCCGCGCCGACGAGATGCTCGAACTGGTCGGGCTCACCGACAAGGCGGGCACCCGCGAGGACAAGCTGTCCGGCGGCCAGCGCCAGCGACTGTCGATCGCCTGCGCACTGATCCACGACCCGGACGTGGTGTTCCTCGACGAGCCGACCGCCGCGCTCGACCCGCAGGCGCGCCGGAACCTGTGGGACGTCCTGCGTGCCATCCAGGAGCGCGGCAAGACGATCCTGTACACGACGCACTACCTCGACGAGGCCGAGATCCTCTGCGACCGGGTCGCGATCATGGACCACGGGCGCATCCTCGCGCTCGACCCGCCGGCCACGCTGGTCCGCGGCCTGGACGCGCCCACCCGCGTCATCCTCGAACGCGGTTCACTGACCACGGCCGACGCTGGCGCGCTGCCCGGCGCGGACGACGTCAGCGAGGACGAGCTGTCGCTCACCATCACGACCCGCAACCCCGCCGACCTGCTGTCGGCGCTGGCCGAGCGTCGCGCGCTGGCCGGCCTGCAGGTACGCACGGCCACGCTGGAGGATGTCTTCCTCGAACTGACTGGACGGGAGTACAGGGCGTGAGCGGAGCTTGCGGAGCGAACCATCGATGCTCAGGCCGACACCTCGACCGCGGAGGGCGACGGTGGAGCGGAGCCTGCGGAGCGTTCCGTCGCCGCGGAGCGGGCGAGGTGTCGGCGTGACCGCGTTCAAGAGCCTCGCAACGGCGATGGTGAAGATCTTCTACCGGGACAAGGCCACGCTGTTCTTCACGTTCGTGTTCCCGCTCATGTTCCTCGTCGTGTTCGGGCTGCTGTTCCGTGACGTTGGCGAGTCGCGGACGGAGATCGGCGTCGTCGGCGACGGGCCGGTGATCAGCGCGCTGGAGCAGACCGGCGCGCTGGAGCTGACCCGTTTCGACACCGTCGACGATGCGGTGGCGAAGGTCAGGGAGGGCGACCTGCCGGCGATGGTCGCGGAGGACGGCGACCGGATCACCTACCGGTTCGCCCAGAGCGACCAGACACAGGCCAGCGTCGTCGGCGGCATCGTGCAGGGCGTGGTCAGCCACGTGAACCAGCAGGACACCGGTCAGCCGCCCAGGTACACGATCGACGCGAGCAACGTCGAGGACTCCTCGCTCGAGCCGATCCAGTACCTCACCCCGGGCATCATGTCGTGGGGCGTCGCGGTGTCGGCCGTGTTCGGC
This sequence comes from Actinophytocola sp., assembly GCF_036378875.1. Taxonomy (GTDB): domain Bacteria; phylum Actinomycetota; class Actinomycetes; order Mycobacteriales; family Pseudonocardiaceae; genus Actinophytocola. Next base: position 122,788 of record NZ_DASUVO010000052.1, on the reverse strand, counting down.
GCCGCGCTGACGCTGGTGAGCTGGCGCAAGAAGCAGGTGCTGCGACGGATCCGGCTTGCCCCGGTGTCCGTGCCGACGGTCCTCACAGCACGGGTCGTGGTGACCGTCGGCATCGCGGTCACGCAGGCCCTGCTGTTCATCGGGGTCGCGGTGCTGCCGGTGTTCGGGCTCCGGCTGACCGGCACGTGGTGGCTCGCGATCCCGGTGTTCCTGCTCGGCATCCTCGCGTTCTTCGCGATCGGCATGCTGGTCGGCGCGTTCTGCAAGACCGAGGAGGCGGCGACCGGCGCGGCGAACATCGTGGTGCTGCCGATGGCCTTCCTGTCCGGCACGTTCTTCCCGATCGACCAGGCGCCGCCGTGGCTGCGGACGGTGTCGCAGGTCTTCCCGCTCCGCCACATGAACGACGGGATCATGGACTTCCTGGTACGCGGCCAGGGCGCGAGCGCACTCGTGCTGCCGTGCGCGGTGCTCACCGGATTCATCCTGGTGGTGGGCGCGATCGCGGCGAAGGTCTTCCAGTGGGAGGACGCCTAGTCCTCGAAGTCGCCCACTGCCTTGCGTACCTTGGCCAGCAGTTCCGTGAGCTGGGCGGTCTGACGTTCGGTGAGGCCGCGCAGGCCGAAGTCGATCTCGGTGACCGCCTTGGTCGCTGCCTCCCGGCGTTCGCGGCCGGCGACCGTGATCTCCGCCAGCGTGGTGCGCCGGTCCGTGGGGTGGGGGAGGCGCTTGACCAGGCCGTCCGCCTCCAGACGGTCCACGATGTTGGTGACGCTCGTCGGGTGCAGCTGTAGCCGTTCACCCATGACCCGCATGGGCAGGCTGCCCCGCTTGGAGAACGTGAGCAGGACGAGGGCCTCGTAACGGGCGAAGGTCAGCCCGTGGGGGCGCAGCGCCGAGTCCACAGCGGACTGCAGCACCTGCTGTACGCGCATGATGCTCGTGACCGCGGCCATGGTGGTCGACGGCCCGACCTGGTTCTCCCATAGTTCCGCGGCGCGGGCGATCGGGTCGAACGGCAAAGCGCGCTGGCTCATGGCGCTTGAAGTTACCAGCCGGTACCGGTAGGTGTGCCCTCGCAGCTTGTGTCGAGTGAGAGGAGTCGGCGTGTTAGTGGCATTCAGCGTGGCCCCGTCGGGTGGCGAGTCGGACAGCGTGGGCACGGCGGTCGCGGAGGCGGTGCGCGTGGTCCGCGAGTCCGGGCTGCCGTGCGAGACGAACGCGATGTTCACCAACGTCGAGGGCGAGTGGGACGAGGTGATGGCCGTGGTCAAGCAGGCCGTCGACGTCATCGCGGCCAGGGCGCCCCGCGTGTCGCTGGTGCTGAAGGCCGACATCCGACCGGGTCACACGAACCAACTGCATGCGAAGGTCGCGAGGATCGAGGCGCAACTCTCGGAGTAGCCCGACACGTCGAAGTGGGGACGTGCCAGGATGGACAGGTGACAAGGCCAGACCCACGTCAAACAGCGGCCATGTCGGCCGCCCTTTCCGGGGCGGTGGACCTGTCCGCCCTGAAGGCCCGCGCCGAGGCGGCCAGCAAGGCGCAGGCACCCGTGCCCGCGTCCCCTGACGGTGCCGTTCCCGCGCCCGGCGGTCCGTTCATCATCGAGGTGACCGAGGCGACGTTCCAGGCCGAGGTGGTCGAGCGGTCCCTGCAGGTGCCGGTGATCGTCGACCTGTGGGCCGAGTGGTGCGGGCCGTGCAAACAGCTGTCCCCGGTGCTGGAACGCCTCGCGAACGCGGCCAACGGCGCGTGGATCCTCGCGAAGGTGGACGTCGACGCCAACCCGCGCATCGCCCAGCTCTTCGGTGTCCAGTCGATCCCCACGGTCGTCGCCATCGCCGGTGGGCAGCCGGTGGAGGCGTTCGCCGGCGCCCAGCCGGAGCCGCAGATCAAGCAGTGGCTGTCGGCGCTGCTCGACGCGCTGCGCGACAAGCTCCCGGGCATCCGGGCCGCCGAGCAGGGCGGCGACGGTGGTGAGCCTTTGCCGGAGCCGGAGGACCCCCGGTTCGTCGCCGCGGAGGACGCCTTCGAGCAGGGTGACCTGGAAGGCGCGGCAGCGGCGTACCAGAAGATCCTCGCCGAGGAGCCGGCCAACGAGCAGGCCAAGGCAGCGCTCGCGCAGGTGAAGTTCATGGCACGGGCGGAGGCGGCCGACCCGTCGGTGGTCGTTCGCGCCGACACGTCCCCGGACGACATCGACGCGCAGCTGTCGGCCGCGGACGTCGAACTCGCGGGCCAGGACATCGAGAAGGCGTTCGCGCGGCTGCTGGACGTGATCCGCAGGACGTCGGGCACGGACCGCGACAAGGCCCGGACCCACCTGGTGGAGCTGTTCGGCCTGTTCTCCCCCGAGGACCCGCTGGTGGCGAAGGCCCGCCGCGACCTGGCGAGCGCACTCTTCTGAGCTGACACCGAGGGCCCCCTTCGAGAAGGGGGCCCTCGGGCCTGTCAGACGAACTCCTCCATGCAGGCGGTGTCGCCGTCGGCGTAGCCCATGCGGAACGCCTCCACCCGCGCGAAACCGGACGGGACCTGGTCTCCGTTGATGTCGGCCGCGATCAGGCTGTCGTCCTGCAGCAACTCGGCCACCGCCTCGTCGAGGTCACCGACCGCCAGGTGCAGCTTGCCGTCCGGTGAGTTCGGGTCCTCGTCGATCGTGGACTCGGTCCACGCGCCGGTGAGACACGCGGTGCGCAGGCCTGCGTTCTCGTCGTCGAGAGGGAAGCCGACCTGCTTCTGGATCGCCAGCGAGTAGCGGGACGCGATCTCGGCCATGGCCGCGAAGTCGCCGATCCCGGCGCCGTCGGCCCCCGGCTGGACGCCATCCTTCGGCGGCTGCGCGATCTGCTTCAGCTTGTCGAGGTCGATGCCGACGATGTTCTCGTCCGGGCAGTACGAGACGGGCGACGTGGACTTGCCCTTCTCACACTTCCCGCCGTTCACCGTGATCTCCGGCTGCTCGGCGTTGTTGTCCTTGAACGCCTCGTCCAGGCTCTCCTGCAGGAGGCCGAGCACATTGTCGTCCAGGGGCGCCTCGCCCTTGTCCGCCTCGTCGCCCTCGCTGCGCTCCTTCTCCTCGATGCGGTTGTCGATCTCCTCGACGTCCATGGCGGCGCAGCGCTTCGGGTCCTCGGTGCTGAACCCTTCCTGGAACGCGTACACGCGGTCGAACGCGAGGCCGTGCGCGCCCTCGGTCTTGGAGTCGAGGCCCGCCGGGTCGCGGATGAAGAACACGGTCGCGAGGATGTCGTTCAGGCCCTTGCCGGTGTTGAGCTGGAAGTGCTTGGAATTGCCTTTGACGACCCAGCGCATGAAGTTGCCCATGTAGCAGTCGGCCTGCTGCTCACGCACGATCGTCGGGGTCGACTGGCTCATGTTGCTCTTCGCACCGAGCCGGAACTGCACGGCGTGCCCCATCTCGTGGGCCAGCACACCGACCACGGACATCGGGCCGAACATCTCGCTCAGGGAGGGCAGCAGCACACCGCGGTCCCACGCGATCAGGTCCTCGCCGCCGCCACCGCAGTAGAAGGCGTTGACGAACTCCCGGGTGCTCGCACCGCAGAGCGTCAGGTCGTCCCGCCGCGAGTCGTACGACACCAGACGCTGGATCTTCTGGAAGTCCTCGTTGAACTCGCCGGGCATCTGCTTGCCCCAGTACTCGTACAGGTCGGCGACCGCGTTCAGTGCCAGCCGGTCCATGTCGCCGCCGTCGCCGTTCTCGACCGCCAGGTCGGCGTTCGGCACGCCGTCGCGAGGGCCGGTCGGCCCGTCGGTCACCTCCTCCCCGCCCGCGTCGGTGGTGTCGATGTCGCCCATGACGGACGGTTGCCCGGCAACCTTCGTCTGACCACACCCCCCGACCTGCGCCACCATCACCGCTACCGCGGCGAGGGTGAGGCCTACACGCACCCACTGCACTCGCACAGCCGCTCCCCGTTCACGAACCGTTGGTCGAAGGGCACACTACTGGGCCGATAAGCCGCACGTACGGGGAACCACGTGGTTACAACTCGCAGGCTTCGACGCCCTGTAGTACGCCCGTGCGGAACAGCGAGACGCGGTCGAACCCGGTCGCGACGGCCTTCCCGGCCAGGTCACGGCCGACGTAGTCGTAGCGCAGCAGCACCTGGATGGACTCGTCGAGGTCGCCGGGGGACAGCAGGAAGCCTTGCCGGCGGTTGAGCAGCGAGCCCGTGTACGCGCCGGTGACGCACAGCAGCGCCCGCTGCGTCTCCTCGCCTTCCAGCGGTTTGCCCAGCGCCGCGAGCGCGGCCATGCTGTAGCGCGACGCCATGATCGTGCCGGTCGCGAAGTCGCCGATCTCGACGTGCAGCGTGGGCAGCTCGCCGCCGGTGGCCACGTCGATCTCGTTGGTCTCCTGGCAGTACGCGATCGGGCCCTGGTCGGTTTTCACGCACTCCGGCGACGTGTCGCTGGTGCGGACCGTCGGCGTGGTCCACTGCTTGCCGAGGTTCGTCACCATGCCGCTGTAGGACAGCTCGAGGTCCTCCTGCACGGTCGACAGCAGCGTGTCGAACTCCAGGTTGCCGCCGCTCGCCTGGTCGTCGAGGCTCAGGAACCCGCGCTGGGTGAACGTGCGGTTCTCCATGCTCATGGCCTTGCACAGGTCGACGCCCTCGTTGAAGCCGTCCTGGAACGCGCCGACGCGGTCGAACGCGTCGCCGTGGGCGTCCTCGTCGGTCTGTGTGGTGCCGACCGGGTCGCGGAACATGACCAGTGCCTCCATGGCCGTGTCCAGCCGGTCCTTGGAGACCTTCAGGTGGCTGGCCCTGCGGTCGGCGACCCAGCGCACGAACGAACCCGCGTAGCAGTCCGCCTGGGCCTCGACGAGGATCGTCGGGTAGTCCTCGGGGTTGGCCTGCTGCTTGGCGACGGTCAGACCGGTCCGCCGCTGCACGGCGTGCCCCATCTCGTGGGCCAGCACGAACATCACCGCGGCCTCGCCGAACTTCTCCTTCAGCACGGGCAGCAGCGCGGCCCGGTCCCACGCGATGACGTCCTCGGTCGGGCAGTAGAACGCGTTGCCCTCGACGTCCGACGCCCGTCGTGCGCAGGGCGGCGCCTTCGCGTCGTCGTCGGCCGTGTCGACCGAGTAGAAACCGCCCTCCAGGTCGGTCCACTGCTTGTCGAACGCGGTGGGAAACGTGTCGGTCCAGTACTGCTGGACGTCGGTGACCACCGTCGCGGCCAGCCGGTCGATGTCGCTGCCGTCGGTGTTCTTCACGAACGACGGGTCGACCGCCCCACCGCCTCCCGGGTCGTCGGACACCACGGAGTCGCCGTTCGTCGGTGTGCCTGCGATCGTGGTGGTACAGGCGGCGAGCGCGAGCAGCACCGGCACGATCAAGGCGATAGCGGGTCGCGTTGGCACGTGTCCAGTGTGCCGGTCTTTACGTGTCCGTGTTGTGAGGACGGCGGAATGCGGTCAGCGCGACGCCCGCGACCAGCGCCTGACCGATCGCGGCCGCGTACAACGCGCCACTGGGCTGACCATCAGCGACGAGCCGGCCCGCGACCGTCGTGCCGATGCCGAAACCGGCCCACATCAGGCTGAACACCCACGCGAACGCCTCGATCCGTTGGCTCTCAGGGGTGAGCTCGCCGACGAGCACCTGCTGGAGTGTCTCCACAGGACCGTTGACCAGGCCGTACACGGTGTACAGCGCGGCGACGAGGACGAGAAGCTCGGCGCCGGCCAGTCCCGCGCCGGCGAGGACGGCGGCGCCGGTCGCGTGCAGCACGACCAGTTGCGTGTGCGGGCGACCGGGCCAGGTGCGGGCGCCGTAACCGATGCTGGCCACCACAGCGCCGAGCGCCATCGCACTGTGGAACACCCCGGCCGTGCCCCGTCCGGACACCGCCGCGACAGCCGCGACCTCGAGGCAGCCGAACGCGAACGTGTCGAACACGATCATGCCGAGCAGCAGCCGCACCCGGCCGTTGGCGAGCGGCCCGAGCAGGCCACGCGGCGCGGGCTCGCCGTCCCGTCGATGGTGTCGCAGGGTGGGCGAGATCGAGATCAGCAGGTCCCCGGTCAGCTTGCAGACACCGGTCAACGCGACCGCCGCTGGCGCGGGCATGAGCAGCAGCAGGCCGCCAGCGATCATCGGTCCGGTCAGGAAGGCGGCGGTGTTGAGCGCGGCGTCGAACGCGTACGCGGTCGGCAGGTTCTCCTTGGCCACGATGGCGGGCCACAGGCCACGCACGACCGGACCGGCCGGCGGCACCGTCGCCCCGAGCGCCCCGGCCGCGACCGCGATGACCGCCGCGGGCGCGCTCGCGAAGAGCCCGGCCAGCAGACCGGCCCACGCGACCGCGTGCCCGACCGTCATCCACAACATGACCTGCCGCGGTTCCTTGCGGTCCGCCGTGCGGCCCCGCATGGGCCCGGCGACGGAGTTGGCCACCGCGAACACCATCAGCAGCAGACCAGCGGTCGCGTACCCGTACCGCTGGGACGCGGCCACCAGCAGCGACAGGTTCAACATCGAGGTCGCGAGCCGCGCCGGCAGGACCGCCGCCGCGAGCCTGCCTACCCCCGGAATACTCAGCAGTTCGCGATATCGCCGCACGCGGCGCCACGTTAACTGATCAACACAACGGCCCGGGGGGCGGTTCCGCTTTCCTCGGTCAGTCCTCCGGGACCAGCCAGAGCACGCCCTGTGGGGGCAGTTGCAGTACGGCCGACGCGGGCAGGCCGTGCCACGGGTGCCCTTCCTCCGCCTCGACGACGCCCATGTTGCCCCAGCCGGAGCCGCCGTAGATCTCGGCGTCCGTGTTCACTACCTCGCGCCAGCGGCCCGCGCGGGGAAGGCCGACGCGGTAGTTCTGGTGTGGGCCGCCGGAGAAGTTGGCCACGCAGGCCACCACTGCCTCCGGAGCGGCCGGGTCGAGGCGGAGGAAGCTCGCGACGTTGTTCGCCGAGTCGTTCGCGTCGATCCAGCGGAAGCCTTCCGGACGGTTGTCCGCCACGAAAAGGGCCGAGTGCTCGCGGTACACGCGGTTCAGGTCGGCCACCAGCTCGCGGAGGCCTCCGTGGAGTGGCTCGTCGAGCAGGTGCCAGTCCAGGGAACGGCTTTCCGACCACTCCTGCGCCTGGCCGAACTCGCCGCCCATGAACAACAACTGCTTACCGGGATGCGCCCACATGAACGCCAGCAGCGAGCGGAGGCCGGCCGCCTTCTTCCAGTCGTCGCCCGGCATGCGTGTCCACAGTGAACCCTTGCCGTGCACGACCTCGTCGTGGGACAGCGGAAGCACGAAGTTCTCGCTCCACGCGTACATCAGCGAGAACGTCAGCTCGTTGTGGTGATAGGACCGGTGCACCGGGTCGTGGCCGACGAAGCTCAGCGTGTCGTGCATCCAGCCCATGTTCCACTTGAAACCGAAGCCGAGTCCGCCAAGGTGCGTCGGACGTGTGACGCCGGGCCACGCGGTGGACTCCTCGGCGATCATGAGGGTGCCCGGGTGGTGCTTGTAGACAGTCGCGTTCAGCTCCTGCAGGAACCGGACCGCGTCGAGGTTCTCCCGGCCACCGTGGACGTTCGGCAGCCACTCGCCTTCCTTGCGCGAGTAGTCGAGGTACAGCATCGAGGCGACCGCGTCGACGCGCAGACCGTCGATGTGGAACTCGTCCAACCAGTACAGCGCGTTGGCCACCAGGAAGTTACGCACCTCGGTGCGGCCGAAGTCGAACACGTACGTGCCCCAGTCGGGCTGCTCGCCCCGGCGCGGGTCGGCGTGCTCGTACAGCGCGGTGCCATCGAACCGGGCCAGCGCCCACTCGTCGCGCGGGAAGTGCGCCGGCACCCAGTCCATGATCACGCCGATGCCCCGGTCGTGGAGCTCGTTCACGAACACGCGGAACTCGTCCGGCGAGCCGAACCGGGCGGTCGGCGCGAAGTACGACGTGACCTGGTAGCCCCACGAGCCGCCGAACGGGTGCTCGGCCACTGGCAGCAGTTCGACATGGGTGAAGCCGCACTGCTCGACGTAGTCGCCCAGCTCGCTGGCCAGCTCGCGGTAGCCGAGGCCGGGGCGCCACGAGCCGAGGTGCACCTCGTAGACGCTCATGGGCGCGGACACCCACTGCGTCGCGTCGCGGCGGTCGACCCACTCGTCGTCGGTCCACACGTGACTGGACACCGCCACGCGGGACGCGGTCGCCGGTGGCACCTCGGTGGCGAACGCGAGCGGGTCGGCCTTCTCGTGCCAGTCGCCGTTCGGGCCGAGGATGCGGAACTTGTAGCAGGTGCCGGCGGGGAGTCCGGGGATGAACAGCTCCCAGACGCCGGACGAGCCCAACGAGCGCATCGGGTTCGCGCGGCCGTCCCAGCCGTCGAAGTCGCCGCTGACTCGCACGCCGCGGGCGTTCGGCGCCCAGACGGCGAACGACGTCCCCTCCACGACCCCGTCCGGGGTCTCGTAGGACCGCACGTGCGCGCCGAGCACGTCCCACAGCCGCTCGTGCCGGCCCTCGCCGAACAGGTGCAGGTCCAGCTCGCCCAGTGTTGGTAACCAGCGGTACGGGTCGTCGACGAGCACCGGGTCGCCGCCGTAGTCGACCTCCAGCCTGTACGCGCCGGGATGGTCGGCCAGCACACCGGCGAACACGCCGTCGGCCACTTCGTCCAGTTCGGTCCGCGAGTCACCGGCGATTACCGCGACGGCTTTCGCGCCCGGCCGATAGGCGCGGGCGACGGTCGTGCCGACGTGATCGGCATGCACCCCGAGGACCGAGTGCGGGTCGTGATGCGCGCCGGCCAGCAACCGGTGCAGATCGTCAGCGGAGGGCTTGCCCGGGTTCGCGTTCATCATCGCTCATTCTGCCGCCGTGATCGCTGGCCCGCTCAACAGAGTCCCTATTACGTCATCCCTGGGCGATGTAGGACTCCAGCTGTTCGCGGTCGGACTCCAGCTGTTCGATTCGGCTCTTCACCACGTCACCGATGCTGACGAGCCCCACGAGCCGCCCGCCGTCGACGACCGGCATGTGCCGGACGCGTCGCTGGGTCATGACCTCGGCGAGGCTGTCCACGGCGTCGGTCGGCCCGCACGTGACGACGTCGGTGGTCATGATCTCCTCGACCGGCCTGGTGAGCAGCTCCGCGCCACGCTCGTTGAGCTGGCGCACCACGTCGCGCTCTGACACGATCCCGACCAGCGCGCCGCTCGAGTCAACGACCACGAGCGCGCCAACGTTGTAACGGGCCAGGTCCTCCAGCAGCCCGGTGACCGACACTTTCGGCGGCACGGTGGCCACCTCGGAACCCTTGGTACGCAACAAATCCGCGACCCGCATGGTGACACCCCGATCGTCGGCGTGCGGCCCTCGCCGGTGAAGGCCCTTTGATCCAGGCTAACGAGCGCAGGAGGCGCCCGCTAGACAAGCACAGCGCCGAAGCGAGATCGCCGAGCTCCAGCGAGGCCATGTCACAGCCCGCGAACGCCGAGCGGCAGCGAGGCCATGTGACTGAGCGGGCCGCCGGTGTCTGGACTGACGAGCACGGAGATCTCCTGCGCGACGGAGGAGCCCAGGGGGTCTGCGCGCGCAGGAGGGAAGACGCCGGGTTAAGGCCCGCTCAGCGCCGAGCGGAGCGAGGCCATGTCACAGCTCAGCCGCGACGCTGGATCGCTGCCAGCGGGATCGCGAGCCAGTCCGGGCGGTTGTTGTGTTCGTAGCGGACCTCGTACACCGCCTTGTCCAGTTCCAGTGCGCGCAGCAGTACCGACTGCTGGCGCGGGTCCTCGCCCACCTCCGCGTAGCCGGCGCAGAACGCGTCCCTGTTGCGGTCCGCCCATTCCGTGGCCCGTGCCGCGAGTTGACGGTCGTCGTCGATGGGGAGCAGGTGGAACGCGGCGTAGTCGAACGATCTGAGCATGCCGGCCACGTCCCGCAGCGGCGAGCGGGGCACCACGCGCTGCTCAGGGGTCGCGCCCGGCTCGCCCTCGAAGTCGATCAGGATCCAGCCCGCCGTGGTCCGCAGGACCTGGCCGAGGTGCAGGTCGCCGTGGATCTGGTGGATCGGCGCCGGGGTGGTGAGGCCGCGGACGTCGTCGAACGCCGCGCGCAGCGTCGCCTCCTCCGGCGCGAGTGCCGGCACCTCCTTGAGCACGACGTCGAGCCGGGCGTGCATGGCGTCGACCTCCGCGCCCAGGTCCGCCGCGCTCACCATCCGCCGGCCCGTCGCCTTCGCCAGCGCGGCGTGGACCTCCGCGACGGCCGTGCCAAGGCGGCCCGCCTCGCCGGCGAAGTCGCCGCCCACCTCGTCGGCGTGCAGGTCGCCTTCCGCCAGCAGGTCACGCACGCTGGCGGTCGCCATCGCCCAGCCCTCCACCGCGTCCGGCAGGAACTGCTGGAGGAACGCGAGCACCACAGGTGCGGGGCCGCGCTCGTCGGTCAGCACGCCCAGCGGCGCCGCGATGTGCGGGCTGCCGGCGAGCGCCCGGTGCAGGTCGACGTCGCGGTTGGGGCCTTCGGCCGGCTGCCGGTACAGCTTCAGGATGCTCGACCCGAACACGAGCGAGGTGTTGCTCTGCTCCACCCCGACCGGCCGGGGCCGGATCCCGGGCGCGATCGGCCGGTCCGCCTCGAACCGCAGTCCGCCGACGGACTCCCCGGACAACAGCCGGTCCATCAGCGCCGCCATCAGGTCCGGGTCGTGCGGCGCGTCGTACACGACCGCGCCGCCGAACTCGCCGATCGCCGCGTGCGCCAGGTGGTCGGGCAGATGTCCGCGGATCCCGAACAGCAGCTGGTAGGGATCGCCGCCGTCGACCGACACCATGGCGTGCACGAGCGCGGGGTCGCCCTCCAACAATACGGACGACCGTACAGTTGACACCGAGGTCGCCGCCTGGCCCTTGGTGCGGAAGAACCGCTGCCCGACGAGCCATCGCACCAACGTGCCCCCGAGCTCCTCGGCCAGTTTGGTTGGTCGGATCACCGTCACGGGGTCTCGCCTTCGTCCAACTCGGAAGTGATCTGGAACCAGTAGAAACCGTGGCCCGGCAAGGTGAGCAGGTACGGCAGCTCACCGATCGGCGGGAACCGCACCCCGCCGGTCAGCTCCACCGGCACCCGCCCGACGAGCTCGGACAGGTTCAGCTCCACCGGCTGCGGGAAGCGGGACAGGTTGTTCACGCAGATGACCAGGTCGTCCGGCTGCCCGTCCGAGGCCGGCAGATGGCGCAGGTAGGCCAGCACACTGGGGTTCGACGAGCCCAGCTCGTTGAACTCGCCGAGCCCGAACGCCGGGTGCTCACGACGCACCTGCAGCATCCGGCGCGTCCAGTGCAGCAGCGACGAGGAGTTGTTGAGCTGCGCCTCCACGTTCACCGCCTGGTAGCCGTACACCGGGTCGGCGATCACCGGCAGGTACAGCCGGCCAGGGTCGCAGCGGGAGAAGCCTGCGTTGCGGTCCGGGGACCACTGCATGGGGGTGCGGACGGCGTCGCGGTCGCCGAGCCAGATGTTGTCGCCCATGCCGATCTCGTCGCCGTAGTACAGGACGGGGGAGCCGGGCAGCGACAGCAGGAGCGCGGTGAACAGCTCCATCTGGTTGTCGTCGTTGTCGAGCAGCGGCGCGAGGCGGCGGCGGATGCCGATGTTCGCCTTCATCCTCGGGTCTTTCGCGTACTCGGCGTACATGTAGTCGCGTTCCTCGTCGGTCACCATCTCGAGCGTCAGCTCGTCATGGTTGCGCAGGAAGATGCCCCACTGCGCGCCGGCGGGGATCGCGGGTGTCTGCGCGAGGATCTCGGAGATGGGGAACCGGGACTCACGTCGCACGGCCATGAAGATCCGTGGCATCAACGGGAAGTGGAACGCCATGTGGCACTCGTCGCCGCCGCTGGCCGCGTCGCCGAAGTACTGGACCACGTCCGCGGGCCACTGGTTGGCCTCCGCGAGAAGTACCCGGCCGGGGTACTCGTCGTCGACGACCTTGCGGCAACGCTTCAGGAACTCGTGCGTGCGGGGCAGGTTCTCGCAGTTCGTGCCCTCCTCCTCGAAGAGGTAGGGGACCGCGTCGAGCCGGAAGCCGTCGATGCCGAGGTCGAGCCAGAACCGCAGGACGTCGATCATCGCGTCCTGGACCTCGGGGTTCTCGTAGTTGAGGTCCGGCTGGTGGGAGAAGAACCGGTGCCAGTAGAACTGGCCGCGGACCGGGTCGTAGGTCCAGTTGGACGTCTCGGTGTCCACGAAGATGATTCTGGCGTCCGGGTACCGGTCGTCGGTGTCCGACCAGACGTAGTAGTCGCCGTAGGGCCCGTCCGGGTGCGTCCGCGACTCCTGGAACCACGGGTGCGCGTCGGAGGTGTGGTTGAGCACCAGATCGGTGATCACCCGCAGACCGCGCCGGTGCGCCTGGTCCAGCAGGTAGACGAAGTCCTCGACGGTGCCGAACTCAGGTAACACCGCGCGGAAGTCGGAGATGTCGTAGCCGCCGTCGCGCAGTGGCGACGCGTAGAACGGGGGCAGCCAGAGGCAGTCGACGCCGAGCCACTGCAGGTAGTCGAGCTTGTCGGCCAGCCCGCGCAGGTCGCCGGTGCCGTCGTTGGTGAAGTCGTTGAAGGCGCGGACGAGCACCTCGTAGAAGACCGCGGTCTTGTACCAGTCCTGCTGTTTGGGAGCTGATCTCGCATGGCGGAAGTCGTCGGCGTTCGGCTCGACCAGGTGGCCGTCGGCGGTGAGGGACTCTCCCGTGTGTGGCACCCCGTCGAGCCCCAGCGCGGCATCCGGACGTGGGTCCGTTGCTGCTTCCGGCATATCGATCATTCCCGCACCTTTGTTCAGCTCGCTCCCGAACAGCCTTTGTCGGGGAGTGGTGATCATGGTGCCAGGTCGATCACCACTGCCCCACTCCATGGTCACTGCTCTGACCGCATCACGCACGGCGCGGGCGCCGTCGAATTCCCCGACGGCGCCCGTTTCGTCATTTCATGTCAGGTCATGCGCGGTATGCGGCCCACTGGCTCTTCATGCGGGTCGTCTGCCCGGGCGTGAACTGGTTGTAGCAACTGTCGTAGCTGTAGTCCATGTAGTTGTGGATCGGGTCCACACCGGTCGCCGGACAGGTGTTCTTGCCCTCCGGGCAGCCCTCGGTCGAGGTCCGCTGTGCCGGTGTGTCGGCGACCCGGTCGTTCGTGGAGCTGCAGCCGCCCTGGAAGGTGTGGTACAGCCCGAGCCAGTGACCCGTCTCGTGCGACGCGGTCTTGCCGAGGTTGAAGTTGGTGATCGAGCCGCCCGGCATGGAGCCGTACTGCATCACCACGCCGTCGAGCTCGGGGTCCTGTGCGTACGAGGACGGGAAGGTCGCGTAGCCGAGGTAGCTGGTGTTGGTGGACCAGATGTTCAGCACGCCGGCGTCACCCTCGTGGGTGGCCGACTTCATCGCGGCCTCGCCGGAGGCGCTGTCCGGGTCGTTGAACCAGCTGTTGTTCTGCCAGCGGCGGACCGTCTGGAGGGTGAACTGGAACTCGGTGTTCGAGGCCTGGGACGACTCTCCGCCGGCGAAGTCCTGGTTCATCTCGGCGATCTGCTGGTTGATCTGGGTGTTCGTCACGTTGCCCGTGCCGTTGGTGGCGTAGACGACGTGGAACACGACCGGGATCGTGGTGACGGCCTGAATACCGAGGTCCGGCCCGGCCGACGCCTTCCTGGCCGCGAGCCGTGCCTGGAAGTCCTTCTCCGCGGCCGCGGCCTGTTTCGCCGTCATCTCGTTGCGCTCGCCCGCGTGCTCCTCGCCGGGACGTACGCGTGCGGCCGAGCCCTCATCGGTCTCGCACAGGACGCCGGAGACGTCGGACTGGGTGGGTGCCGCGGTGACGGTGCCGGCCGGCACGACGGTGAACACGGCTGCGGCCGTGGCCAACGACGCCAGCAGGCTGACGCTTCTTTGCAGGGACATGCACGTACCTCTCACGCAGGGAACGCGACTCATGCGAGTCGCGCTGTGCGACGGACCGTACGTGGTGTGTGCCCGCAGAGAAAGCCCTTGTCAGCCCCCATGTGCAGGGTGACAATTACCGTTTTCGGATGTGTGCGGTCAGCGTGCGACCGACAGGATGTGAGCCACCGCCTGCTGCGGTTCCAGCCGGACGTAGTTGGCCTGGCCCCACTCCCACGTCGCGCCGGTGACCTCGTCGTGGACGATCAGGCGGTCCTGCCATTCGTGGCCGAGGGCCGGCAGGTCCAGCCACACCGTGCCCTCCTGCGGGTGGTCCGGGTCCAGCGTGACCACGACGATGACCGTGTCGCCCGTGGCGGGATCCTGCTTCGAGTACGCCAGCAGCGCGTCGTTGTCCACGTTGTGGAAGTGCAGCGTGCGCAGCTGCTGCAGGGCGGGGTGCGTGGCGCGGATGGTGTTCAGCCGGGTGATCCACGGCTCCAGCGAGCGGCCCTCCGCGAGCGCCTGCTCGAAGTCACGCGGCCGCAGCTCGTACTTCTCCGAGTTGAGGTACTCCTCGGAGCCCTCCCGGACCGGCTCGTGCTCGTACAGCTCGTAGCCCGAGTACACGCCCCAGCTCGGCGAGTACGTCGCTGCCAGCACCGCACGCAGCGCGAACATCGCCGGGCCGCCGACCTGCAGCGAGGCGTGCAGGATGTCCGGGGTGTTCACGAACAGGTTCGGCCGCGCCTCGTCGGCCCGCGCGACGATCTCCTCGCCGAACTCGATCAGCTCCTGCTTGTAGGTCCGCCACGTGAAGTACGTGTACGACTGGGTGAAGCCCAGCCTGGCGAGCCCGTACAGCCGCGCGCGCCTGGTGAAGGCCTCCGACAGGAACAGCACGTCCGGTTCGAGCGCCTTCACCTGGTGGATCAGCCAGTGCCAGAAGTTCGGCGGCTTGGTGTGCGGGTTGTCGACCCGGAAGATTCGGACCCCGTGGTTCACCCAGTGCATGACGACCCGCAGCACCTCGGCGTAGATGCCCTCGGGGTCGTTGTCGAAGTTCAGCGGGAAGATGTCCTGGTACTTCTTCGGCGGGTTCTCCGCGTAGGCGATCGACCCGTCCGGCCGCGTGGTGAACCACTCCGGGTGCGAGGTGACCCACGGGTGGTCCGGCGCGCACTGCAGCGCCAGGTCCAGCGCGACCTCCATGCCCAGCTCGTTGGACCGCGCCACGAACCGGTCGAAGTCCTCGATGGTGCCGAGCTCGGGGTGGATCGCGTCGTGGCCGCCCTCTTCCGAGCCGATGGCCCACGTCGAGCCGACGTCCTCCGGAACGGAGATGACGCTGTTGTTCGGGCCCTTGCGATTCATCCGCCCGATCGGGTGAATTGGCGGCAGGTAGACGACGTCGAAGCCCATCCGCGCGACGCGGTCCAGCTCCTTGATCGCGGTGTCGAACGTGCCGTGCACCGGCTTGCCCGACTCGTCGAGCCCGCCGGTCGACCGGGGGAACAGCTCGTACCAGGAGCCGTACAGCGCCTTGGAGCGGTCCACCCAGATCTGGAACTTGCGGCCACGGGTCACCAGGTCACGTAAGGGGTAGTCCCACATGTACCGCTGGATCGGCTCGTCCAGTGCCTCGGCGATACGGCCGGGGAGCGGGCGCTTGGTGTCCCGCAGCGCGGCCGCGGCGGACACGAGCATGGCCTTCTCGCCGTTGTGCGGGAACCGCCGGGCGGCGCGGTCGAGCAGCAGCGCGCCGTTCTCCAGGTCGTTGGCCAGTTCCTCGGCCGTCTGGGCGGCGCCCACCTTCGCCTCGACCGCGTGTTTCCACGTCGCCCACGGGTCGCTCCAGGCGTCCACGCGGTACGTCCACATGCCCGTCGAGTCGGGACGGAGGTCGGCGATCCACGTGTCGGCGTAGGGGTCGTCGACCTTCATGCGGGTCTGCCGCTCGCTCTTGTCGTTCGGCCCTCGCCACACCACGGTCGCGCCGACCGCGTCGTGACCTTCTCTCCAGACCGTGGCCCGGACGGGGATGTGCTCGCCAACCACCGCCTTCGACGGATAGCGACCACAGCTGATCACCGGGGAAACGTCGTCGATGCCTAGGCGGCCACTCATGCCGGCGAAGCCCTCCCGCACGCGCTTAAAGTTGATGACCAAAGTGTGCCCCGTCTGCTCCCGGACCACACCCCCGCCCCGCACGTGAAGTCAAGTCGGTGGTGCCCAGTAGGGTCGATCGACGTGAAAGCTGTACGTCGCTTTACCGTGCGCGCCGGGCTGCCAGAGCCCCTGGCCGAGCTGGAGACGCTCGCGACCAACCTGCGGTGGACCTGGCATCCACGCACGCAGGACCTGTTCGCCGCCATCGACGCCGGCATCTGGGATCGCCTCGGCGACCCGCTGCGTCTCCTCGCCGAAGCGCCCGCCAGCAGACTCAACGAGCTGGCCGGCGACGACGGGTTCCGCGCCAGGCTGGCGGAGCTGTCCGAGGACCTGCGCCGCTACCTGACGGAGCCGCGCTGGTACCAGGAGCGCAAGACGCACCTCGATGGCGGTCGGATGGCCGACTCGATCGCGTACTTCTCGATGGAGTTCGGGGTCACCGAGGCACTGCCGAACTACTCCGGCGGCCTCGGCGTGCTCGCCGGCGACCACCTGAAGGCGGCGTCCGATCTCGGCGTGCCGATCATCGCGGTCGGCCTGCTGTATCGATCCGGCTACTTCCGGCAGTCGCTGTCACTCGATGGGTGGCAGATCGAGCACTATCCGGTGCTCGACCCGAACGCGCTGCCGCTGTCGCCGCTGGTCGAGCCGTCCGGCTCGCCGATCCTCGTGCACGTCGCGATGCCCGGCGGGCGGGTGCTGCGGGCCCGGATCTGGAAGGCCCAGGTCGGCCGGGTGCCGCTGCTGCTGCTCGACTCCGATGTGGACGGCAACGACGACGACCTGCGCGGTGTCACGGACCGGCTGTACGGCGGTGACCAGAACCACCGCATCCGGCAGGAGATCCTGGCCGGCATCGGCGGTGTGCGTGCCGTGCGGACGTACTGCGAGCTCACCGGCCATCCACAGCCCGAGATTTTTCACACGAACGAGGGACACGCCGGCTTCCTCGGCCTGGAGCGGCTGCGTGAGCTGATGTCCGCGCACCAGCTGACGTTCGACGAGGCGCTGTCCGCGGTTCGCGCCGGCACCGTGTTCACCACGCACACCCCGGTCCCGGCGGGCATCGACCGCTTCCCCGTGGACCTGGTGCAGCACTACTTCGGCGACGGCACGCTGCTGCCGGACGTGGCGCTGAACCGGATCCTCGCGCTTGGCGCCGAGGACAACCCCGGCATGTTCAACATGGCGCACATGGGCCTGCGGCTCGCGCAGCGCGCCAACGGCGTGTCCCAGCTGCACGGCGAGGTCAGCCGCGACATGTTCGGCGGGTTGTGGCCGGGCTTCGACACGCGGGAGGTGCCGATCACGTCGGTCACCAACGGCGTGCACGGGCCGACGTGGACCGCGCGCGAGATGGCGTCGGTCGGCACCGAGCTGGACGACCACGGCCTGTGGGAGCTGCGCTGCGAGCTGCGCAAGCGTCTGGTGACCGAGGTGCGGCGGCGGGTGCGAGAGGCGTGGCTGCAGCGTGGCGCGTCGCCGCTGGAGCTGGCGTGGACCGACACAGTGTTCGACCCGGATGTCCTGACCGTCGGTTTCGCCCGCCGTGTGCCGACCTACAAGCGGCTGACGCTGATGCTGCGTGACCACGCCCGGCTGCGTGCGCTGCTGCTCGACCCGGACCGTCCCGTCCAGATGGTGGTGGCCGGCAAGTCGCACCCGGCCGACGACGGCGGCAAGGCACTGATCCAGCAGGTGGTGCGGTTCGCCGACGAGCACGACGTGCGGCATCGCATCGTGTTCCTACCCGACTACGACATGTCGATGGCGCGGTACCTGTACTGGGGCTGTGACGTCTGGCTGAACAACCCGACCAGGCCACTGGAGGCGTGCGGCACGTCCGGCATGAAGGCGGCGCTGAACGGCGGCCTGAACCTGTCCATCCGGGACGGTTGGTGGGACGAGTTCTACGACGGCTCCAACGGCTGGGCCATCCCGACGGCCGATGGCGTGTCCGACCCGCTACGCCGCGACGACCTGGAGGCGGCGGCGCTGTACGAGCTGCTCGGCTCGCAGGTGGCGCCGCTGTTCTACGACCGCTCTGATGGGGCGCCCCGCCAGTGGCTCGCGATGGTGCGGCACACGCTGTCCACGCTCGGGCCACGGGTCCAGGCGTCCCGGATGGTGCAGGAGTACGTGGAGACGCAGTACACGCCGGCGGCGACGGCGGTGGAACTGGCGGACGCGGAGGGCTTCCGCGTGGCACGGGCACTGGCCTCCTACCGCGAGCGGTTGTCGGGTGCGTGGCCACACATCCGGGTGACATCGTGCGAGCTGGCACTGAACGGGTCGGAGACCCCGGTCCTGGGCGAACGGGTCGCGGTCCGCGCCTCGGTCGAACTGGCCGGACTGTCCACCTCGGACGTACAGGTCCAGGCCGTGATCGGCCGAGTCGCCGACAGCGACGAACTGTACGACGTGGTCACCGTGCCAATGACCCCATCGGCTGACGGCCAGTACACGGCCGAGGTGTCCCTCCCGCACGCGGGCTCACTGGGCGTAACGGCACGGGTCCTCCCGAACCACGAACTACTGGCAACCCCGGTGGAACTAGGCCGAGTAGTCCTGGCCTAAAACTCGCGAGTCCAACGCCCACGACCCGCGTGTCCAACATTCGGGACCGCTGAGTTCGACGAATCCGCTGACCGAGCGGTAAGCAGGTTTGTCGAACTCGCGTGTCTCGAGTGTTGGACACGCGGGTCTGGTGTGTTGGACACGCGAGTTAGCTGGCTACTTCCAGGCGGGTGCGGGTGTTCGCTACTCGGGGGCGCCACTTCGCCAGCTTCTCTGCCTCGTGGAGTACTTCGCGGGCGGTGCGGTTGTCGCCGGCGGCCATGTGTGCGCGGGCCAGTGTGGCGAGGTCGTCGGCGCGTGAGAGGAGGTCGTCGCAGGTGCCGGCGGCCTGGCGGGCCAGGGTGATGGCCTCCTTCAGGTTGCCGCGCAGGAGTTCGACCATGGCGCGGGTGCCGTTGAGCTGGTAGCTCGGGTAGCCGAGGGTCGTCGCGTTCTCGATGGCCTGGCTCGCCGTGGACAGGCCCACCTCGGCGTCCACCTGGCCGGCCTCGACGGTGGCGCACGCGAGCCCCGCCAGTGCCGCGAACGCCGTCGCCGACTCCCGTGCCGGGGCGTCCGTGGTCAGCTTGACCGCGAGGATCATCGCCTCCGCGTACCGGCCCTGAGCCTCCAGCACGGAGATCCGGGCAGCGAGTGCCGTCCGCAGGTCCGGATAGGTTTCCCGCAGGTGAGCGGCCATGCGCTCGGCCGTGACGAGATCGCCGGCCTGTGCCGCCTCGATGGCTCTGCCGATCGCCGGCGCGGCGTCCATCTGCCGGGCGACGTCGGCGCCGGCCCAGGGCAGGCGGAACAGCAGCCAGCCCGTGGACATGGTGGTCGCGGTCCGCTTCGGCACGAGCGACAACACGAGCGAGGCCACAGCGGCGATCGCGAAACCCCTGGTGAACGGCCCGCTGGCCAGCACGACCGCGAACACGGCCAACGTCACCTCGAACGCACACGCGCAGAGCGCCGACACCCAGATCCGCACCCGCACGGGCGTCCGCGTGGCCCGCACCGAGACCGACACCATGATCGGCACGGCCCGTAACGCCACGACCCGCTGCGGCGTCGACCAGTCAGCCACCCTCGGCCCGATACCGACCACGACCCGCCGCACGGTGACACCGGACACCAGCACGCTCGCCAGCAGCCCGACCTGACTCGCCACGACAGCCGCCAACGTACCGGCTCCCGCGCCGAGCAACCCGACCACGACCCCCGCCACCGACCGCTCGGCCACCACGACGGCGGCGACGGTCACCATGGTCACGAGGCAACCGGGCTTCAGCAGAACGCGAACAACCCGCACAACCACCAGACGCTACGCGCCCGCCCCCCGAATCCCACCGCCCAGCGGACAGCCAAAAGGGCAGGCTCTCCACTCCGGGAACGTCCGCCCGTCATGGTGGACATGCCCGGTCAGGTGATGGCTTGGGTGCCGCCTGGGTTTGTTGGGAGGCCTGCTTCCTTGTAGGCGCGGAAGCCGCCAGCCAGGTCCGTGGCGTTCGGGAGGCCTACGTCCTGTAGGTCTCGGGCCGCCAGGCTTGACGAGTAGCCCTCGTTGCAGAAGACGACCACTGTCGTGTCCTGTGTGAAGCCCTTGATGCGGTGGGTGCCGTTCGGGTCCAGGCGCCACTCGAGGACTATTCGCTCGATCGGGACGGCGTCCGGGATCTCGCCATCGGCCACACGGTTGTGCAACGGGCGGATGTCCACCAGCAGGTGGTCCTCCGGTAGGGACGCCAGCTCCGCGGGGGACACCCGGGTGAGGCGCGCGCGTGCCCGTGCCAGCACGTCATCAATGCCACTCACGACCGCTCCTCGCAGGCTCCGACCGGCCGCTCGCGGTCGCCCTGTGTCTGATGGTTCGCTCCGCAAGCTCCGCTCACGGCTCCACCGGCTCCTTCATCAGTTCCTCCAGCGAGCGCCGGGGCGGCAGCGGAGGGATGACCGCCGGGATGTCCCACAGTGAGTCGTACTCGCGTGTCGGGACAAGTGGCGGGGAGTAGGCGTGCACGGTCGCCGTCTTCTCGCGGCTTGTGTTCCACACCTGGTGGGCTCGGCCGGCGCCGAAGCCGATCGACGAGCCGAGTTTGTGTGTGCGTTGCTGGATGTCGCCGCCCGGGTACCGGTAGGTCTCCGACAGCGTGCCCAGTACCACCGAGAACGCGCCGGACGCGCCGCCGTGGTCGTGTGGTGCCGTGTGCTGGCCTGGCAGCCACGACAGCAGCCACACCTCCACCTCCTCGGTCAGCGCGAGCCTCGCCCACCATCGCTGCGGGCTGGCGAACCGGACCTGGTCGAGCAGCGCGGAGCCGTGCGTCGTGCCGATGTCGGAGACCAGGTCACGCAGCTCGGCGGGCGTCCAGAGCGGGCCTCGGGACCGGACGAGCGTGTCGATGGACAGGGGTGCGATTGCCGTGGACATGAGTGCTCCATGGAAGAGGTCGCGATGAGGTGTCGAGCGAGGTCACGCGGCGGTACAGCCGCACGAGGCGACCAGCAACAGGTCCACCGTGCGGTCACGCCAGCTCAACAGCGACCGGAACACACCCAGGATCGTGGCACGGGCGACACGGCCCCGGCCACCCGTCTCAAGCTGTGGTACGCGGCGTCCGGAACACCAGCAGTGTTCTTGCCGGCACTGTTACCGTCTTTCCGGCTTCGAGCGGTTCGGTGTCGGCGGGCACGCCACGCGGCGTCCCGGTGTCCAGGACCGGTACGAACTCGTCGCCGAAGGTGGCGCCGGGCAGCGCCATCTCGATCGGCTCGTCACCGGCGTGCAGCAGCACCAGCCAGTTGTCGTCCGGGATCAGCTCGCCGGAGCGGTCGCGGGACAGGCTCGTCGACCCGTCGAGCCACATGCCGAGCGTGCGGCGGCCGTCGTCGAACCAGTCGTCGTCGACCATCGGCTCGCCGGCGGGGGAGAACCACACGAGGTCCGGTGTGCCGGAGCGCGTGGGGCGGCCGTCGAAGAACGCCGGCTGCCGCAACGCCGGCGAGTCGGCACGCAACGCGATCACCTTGCGGGCGAAGGCAAGTAGGTCCTCGGCCCGCGGTGACGGGGTCCACGACAGCCACGAGACCTCGTTGTCCAGGCAGTACGGGTTGTTGTTGCCGCCCTGGGTACGCCACCGCTCGTCGCCCGCGGTGAGCATCGGCGTGCCGGTCGACAGCAGGAGCGTCGCCAGCAGGTTGCGGGCCTGCCGGTCACGCAGCGCCAGCACGGTCGGGTCGGACGTCTCACCCTCGACGCCGCAGTTCCACGACCGGTTGAAGTCCGCGCCGTCGCGGCCGTCCTCGCCGTTCTCCTCGTTGTGCTTCTCGTTGTAGGACACCAGGTCCCGCAGCGTGAACCCGTCGTGCGCGGTGATGAAGTTGATCGACGCCCACGGCCGGCGCGTGTTGGCGGCGTACAGGTCCTCCGACCCGGACAGCCGGTAGGCGAGGTCCCGCACGTTCGTGGCGCCGCGCCAGAAGTCCCTTACCCCGTCACGGAACCGGTCGTTCCATTCTGTCCACTGTGGAGCGAAGCCGCCGACCCGGTAGCCGTCCGCGGTGGCGTCCCACGGCTCCGCGATCAACTTGCAGCGCGCCAGCGACGGGTCGACCATGATGGCCGTCATCAGCGCGGAGTCCTGGTCGAACCAGCCGCCCCTCGGCCGGCCCAGCGCGCTCGCGAGGTCGAACCGGAACCCGTCGACGCCGAGCTCGTTCGCGAAGTACCGCAACGAGTCCGTGACGAGTCGCACCACGCTGCGGGAGCCGGGGTTCAGCGTGTTGCCGCACCCGGTCAGGTCCACAGTGGCCCCATGGCGGTCGTGCAGGTAGTACGCGGGCGCGTCGAACCCGCGCAGCGACAGCGTCGGCCCGTCCACCCCGCCCTCGCACGTGTGGTTGAACACCACGTCGAGGATCACCTCGATGCCGGCGCGGTGCAGTGCCGCCACCATGGTGCGGAACTCGGCCACCTCCTGCCCCGGCTCGCTCGCGTACGCCTCGTGGGGTGCGTGGAAGCCGAGCGTCGAGTAGCCCCAGTAGTTGGGCTTGCCGCGCCTGCGCAGCGACGGCTCGTCGGCGAACGTGTGCACCGGCAGCAGCTCGACCGCGGTCACGCCGAGCCGCACCAGGTAGTCGATGACCGCCGGGTGGGCCAACCCGAGGTACGTGCCGCGCTGGTGCGGCGGCACCTCCGGGTGGAGCTTGGTGAACCCGCGCACGTGCAGCTCGTAGATCACCGTCTCCTCGAACGGTGTCTCGGGTTTGGTGCCGGTGTCGACGCCGCCGAGTGAGGTGACGACCGACAGCGGCACGTGGCCGAGCGAGTCGACCATGGACGGCTTACCGGCCATCGGGTCACCGTGGTAGCCGAGTGTTGTCTTGATGTCACCGACCGTGCCGGTGATGCGCCGGGCGTACGGGTCGACCAGCAGCTTCGCCGGGTTGCACCACAGCCCCCTGGACGGGTCGTAGGGGCCCTGCACGCGGTAGCCATAGCGTTGACCAGGAGTGACGGCGGGGACCTGACCGTGCCAGATGCCGAACGTGTGCTCGGTGAGCTCGAGGCGCCGCTCGCTGCCGTCCTCGCTGATCAGGCACAGCTCGACCGCGTCAGCGACCGAGGAGGCGACCGCGAACCGGACCCCACCCGCTTCGGGATGCGCCCCCAACGGGAACGGGTGTCCTGGCAGCACGTGGTCGTCGAGCATTCCTCCATCTTGCCCTGGGGGCACGCCCCTGATCAGAGCCGACAGGTGTGATTCTCGCGGGAGCCGGCCTCCTGTTGAATAGGGCACCGTGACGGGAGTAGCTCTTGACGACCTTGTCGTGCACATGTCCGGCGTCGGTGTCCGGCGCGGGAAGAACACCCTGCTCTCGGAGGTGAACTGGAGCGTCGAGCTCGACGAACGCTGGGTCATCCTCGGTGCCAACGGGGCCGGTAAGACGACCCTGCTCAGGCTCGCGGCCGCCGAGCTGCATCCCACGACCGGCGAGGTGCACGTCCTCGGCGAGAAGCTGGGCCGGGTCGACGTGTTCGAGCTGCGGCCACGGATCGGCTTCTGCTCCGCCGCGGTGATCACCCGCGTGCCGCCGCAGGAGAAGGTCATCGACGTCGTGGTGAGCGCCGGCTACGCCGTGCTCGGCCGCTGGCGCGAGGACTACGACCAGCTGGACACCGGCCGAGCGCAGGAGCTGTGCAAGAGCTTCGGCATCGGGCATCTCACCGAGCGTGAGTTCGGCACCCTGTCCGAGGGTGAGCGCAAGCGGACGATCATCGCGCGGGCGCTGATGACCGACCCGGAGATGCTGCTGCTCGACGAGCCAGCCGCCGGGCTGGACCTGGGCGGCCGGGAGGACCTGGTCGCCCGGCTGTCCGAGCTGGCCTACGACCCGGACGCGCCCGCGACGATCCTGGTCACGCACCACGTCGAGGAGATCCCGCCGGGCTTCACGCACCTGATGCTGGTCGCCGACGGCGCCGTCGTCGCGCAGGGCCTCATCGAGGACGTGCTGACCAGCGAGAACCTGTCGGCCACGTTCGGTCAGGACCTGGAGCTGGACCAGCTCGGCGACCGCTACTTCGCACGCCGCCGCAACTCCGACTAGGTTGTGGCTACTGAACAGTAGGGAGGCTCCCGAGTGGGTGAGTTCGTCAGGCTCGAGGTCGACAGTGGCGTCGGCACCATCCGGTTGGACCGGCCGCCGCTGAACGCGCTCAACCGGCAGGTGCAGGAGGAGATCCGCGCCGCCGCCCAGGAGGCGAGCCGGCGTGACGACGTCCGCGCGGTGATCGTCTACGGCGGCGAGAAGCACTTCGCGGCCGGCGCGGACATCAAGGAGATGGCCGACATGTCCTACACGGACATGTCCGCGCGGGCGCGCGAGCTGTCGTCGTCGTTCACGGCGGTAGCCGACATCCCGAAGCCGACCGTCGCGGCCGTCACCGGCTACGCGCTCGGCGGCGGGCTGGAGCTGGCCCTGTGCTGTGATCGGCGGATCGCGGGCGACAACGCGAAGGTCGGCCAGCCGGAGATCCTGCTCGGCATCATCCCTGGCGCGGGCGGCACCCAGCGGCTGCCGCGGCTCGTCGGTCCCAGCAAGGCGAAGGACATCGTCTACACCGGACGGTTCGTCGACGCGAACGAGGCGCTCCACATCGGACTCGTCGACGAGGTCGTGCCGGCGGACGGGGTGTACGAGGCGGCGCAGAAGTGGGCGGCGCAGTTCAGCGGGGCCGCCGCGGTCGCGCTCGCCGCGGCCAAGACCGCCATCGACGGCGGTCTGGACGGCGACCTGAACAGCGGGCTGCGGCTGGAGAGCAACGTGTTCGCGGCGCTGTTCGCCACCGAGGACCAGAAGACGGGCATGCGGTCGTTCATCGAGAACGGGCCGGGAAAGGCGACCTTCAGTGGCAAGTAACGACCCGGCACCGAACCCGCACGCCACAGAGGCCGAAGTGGAGGCCGCGCGTTCCGACCCGAAGCTCGCGAACGTGCTGTACCACGACTGGGAGGCCGACACCTACGACGAGAAGTGGTCGATCTCCTACGACGAGCGCTGCATCGACTACGCCACCGGCCGTTTCCGTGCCGTTGCCGGTGACGAGGACTGGCCTTTCGAACACGCCATGGAGTTGGGCAGTGGCACCGGCTTCTTCCTGCTGAACCTCATGCAGGGCGGCGTGATCAAGAAGGGTTCGGTCACCGACCTGTCACCCGGCATGGTGCAGGTCGCGCTGCGCAACGCGGAGAACCTGGGCCTGGACGTGGACGGCCGGGTGGCCGACGCCGAGCGGATCCCGTACGACGACGACAGTTTCGACCTCGTCATCGGGCACGCCGTGCTGCACCACATCCCGGACGTGCCGGCCGCGTTCCGCGAGGTGCTGCGGGTGCTCAAGCCGGGTGGGCGGTTCGTGTTCGCCGGTGAGCCGACCAAGATCGGCGACACGTACGCGCGCAAGCTCGGTCAACTGACGTGGTGGCTGACGACCAACGTCACGAAGCTGCCGGCGCTGTCCGCGTGGCGGCGGCCGCAGTCCGAACTGGACGAGTCGTCGCGGGCCGCCGCGCTGGAGGCCATCGTCGACCTCCACACGTTCGACCCCACCGACCTGGAGCGCGTCGCCCGCGAGGCCGGTGCCGCGAACGTCCACGCACACACCGAGGAACTGGCGGCGGCGTTGTTCGGCTGGCCGGTGCGGACGTTCGAGGCCGCGGTGCCGCAGGAGAAGCTGACGCTCGGCTGGCGCCTGTTCGCGTACAAGGCGTGGCTGCGGCTGTCGTGGCTGGACGAGAACGTGCTCCAGAAGGTCGCGCCGCGTGACCTCTTCTACAACGTGCTGATCACCGGGACCAAGCCCTGACCTACCAGTTCACCCCGGCCGACGTGCGGTTCCTCCGCTCGTCGGCCGGGGCTGACGCCGTGGCGACGGTCGACGAACTGCCGCTGACGTCCGCGAGCTATCTGTCCGATGTGGCCGCCGCGCGCCGCCTGGTCGGTGAGCGAGCCGGCCCGGTGCTGGAAACCGTGCTGCTGCGCCGCCGCGCGGTGTCCAAAGTGGATCAACCGGACCGCTGGCTGTTCACGGACACCGCGCTGCAGCAGGCGACCCCGATGCCAGTGGCGCGACATCGCGCCCACCGCTTCGCGGGCCGCGACGTGCACGACGTGACGTGCTCGGTAGGGGTGGACCTGGCCGCGCTGGCGGCGGTGGCGAACCGTTGCGTCGGCTCGGACCTCGACGAGGTCAGGCTGGCGATGGCCGTGCACAACACGGGTGTGCCGGTCGTGCGGGCCGACGCGCTACGCCCGGTCACCAGGGCCACGGCGATCTTCGTGGACCCCGCACGCCGGGACGCCGCGGGCCGCCGCCGCTGGCACGGAGAAGACTTCGTGCCCCCGCTCGACGCGCTGGCTTCCGCTTATCGAAACCGAGACCTGGCGGTGAAGTGCGCGCCGGGCATGGACTTCGCGGAACTGCCGTGGCAGGGCGAGGTGGAGCTGGTGTCGCTGGACGGACAGGTGCGGGAGGCGTGCCTGTGGACGGGTGCCTTCGCCGGACCGGCCCGCCGCGCCACCGTGCTGAGGTCGAATGGTCCATCGTGGACGGTCACATCGGACGATCCCGACGACTGTCCGGTCCGCGAGGTGGGTGAGTGGCTCGTGGACCCGGATGGCGCGGTGGTGCGGGCGGGTCTGGTCCGCCAGTACGCGGCCAAGCTCGGCTTCGGCCAGCTGGACGAGCGCATCGCGTACCTGACGGGTGACCGCAGGCCGGAAGGCGTGCGTGCGTTCCGGGTGCTGGAAGGCGGCCACTACTCGGAGAAGTCGCTGCGGCAGACGCTTCGCCGTCGTGGCGTCGGCCGGTTGGAGATCCTGGTGCGTGGCCTGGACGTCGACCCGAACACGTTGCGCCCCAGGCTGAAACTGTCAGGCCCCGAGTCCGCGACCGTCGTGCTGACGAGAGTGGGAAGAACCCCGACGGCCTACCTCTGCACCTCGACATAGCGGCAGGCCACGCTTTTCAGCTGGCTGTCAGTTGCGAGTCTCCAAGGTCTTCTTCAGTGCGGCGGTGGCCTTGCGGGACATGTCCGCGATGGCGGCCCGGCGCTCGGCCTCGGCGTCGTAGGTCGCCTTGCGGTCTCGGACCACCTTGGCCGGGATGCCCGCCGCCACGGCGTAGTCCGGGATGTCGCCCTTCACGACCGCGTGTGCGCCGACCACGGCGCCTCGGCCGATCCTGCTGCCCTTGGTCACCGTGACCTTCGTGCACATCCACGTGTCCGGTCCGATGCGGACCGGGGCCTTCACGATGCCCTGGTCCTTGATCGGCATGTTGATGTCGGACGTGACGTGGTCGAAGTCGCAGATGTACACCCAGTCGGCGACGAGCGCGGCCTCGCCCAGCTCGATGTCCAGATAGCAGTTGATCACGTTCTGCCGGCCGAACACGGCCTTGTCCCCGATGCGCAGCGAGCCCTCGTGGCACCGGATCGCGTTGCCGTCGCCGATGTGGACCCAGCGGCCGATCTCCATGCGGCCGTAGCCGGGGCGACAGTGGACGTCCAGGTCCTTGCCGAGGAACACCATGCCGCGCAGCACGATGTGCGGGTTGGCGAGCCGGAACTTGAGCAGACGCCAGTACCGCACCAGGTACCAGGGCGACCACGCCCGGTTGCGGATCACCCAGCGCAACGAGTCGAGGGTCAGGAAGCGTGCCTGGTTCGGATCGCGGCGGGACCTGCGCCAGTCCCGGACCCGGTCCGCCACCGGCGAACCCCACATCGATGTCATGGCAGTTGACGGTATCCGACAGCGCGTTCCTCGCCCACAGGGTGGCCGCGGTAGTCGTCACCGTGTGGTTCGACAGGCGGTTCTTCACGATACGGTCTGACAAGTGACACGGCTGATCATCGACACGGACCCCGGTATCGACGACGCGTTCGCCATCGCGCTGGCATGCGCGAGCCCCGAGGTGGAGCTGATCGGGGTGACGACGGTGTTCGGCAACGTCGGGCTCGCCCACACCACGCGGAACGCGTTGCGGTTGCTCGCGCTGTACGGGCGGGAGGACGTGCCGGTTGCGGCGGGCGCCGACCGGCCGCTCGTGCACCCGCACGCGCACCGGTCACGGCACGTACACGGCGAGGACGGGCTGTCCGGCCTGTCCGGCTCGCTGCCGGAACGCAGGACGGGCGTGGCCGGCACCGACGCGGTGTCGCTGATGGTGCGACTGCTGGACGAGTCACCGGAGCCGGTGACGATCGCGCCCATCGGCCCGCTCACGAACATCGCGCTGCTGCTCGCCGCACACCCGTCCGTGCAGAGCAAGATCGAGCGGCTGGTGATCATGGGTGGCGGCCTGTCCGGCGGCAACATGACCGCGGCCGCCGAGTTCAACATCTGGAGCGACCCTGAGGCCGCGCGGCGGGTGCTGGTGGAGGAGTCGGTGCCGACGACGCTGGTGCCGATGGACATGACCATGCAGTGCTCGGTCGACGGCGCATGGCTGGACCAGCTGGCGGCGAGCGGCCCGCGTGCCGCCGCGCTCGTGGGGCTGACCGCCACGTACCGGACGCACTACCGCAGCGCCCTCGGCCGCGACGGGCTCGTGATCCACGACGCGGTCGCGGTCGCCGAGGCCATCAGGCCGGGCCTGCTGCACACGACCGCGATGCCCGTCGAGGTGGACTGTGGCCAGGGCCCGGCCCGCGGCATGACGATCGGCGACCGCCGCGCGGTGGAGGTCCGCATGCAGGACACACCCCGAGAGATCGACGTGGCCCTCACAGCGGACCTGGACGAGGTGCGCCAGTTCCTACAAACCCGCCTGAGCACCTGACCCCGCGAGTCCAACCGCACAGACCCGCGTGTCCAACATTCTGGACCGGTGAGTTCGACAATCGGAGCGCGCTCTCATTGTCGAACTCGCGTGTCGTGAACGTTGGACTCGCGGGTCTGGAGCGTTGGACACGCGGTTGTCTACAGGCGGGTCCGCGGCGGCGCGGATTTTGTCGGTGCTGTGCCGTAGCGTGGAACCGGGGGCCGGAGGCCACGCTCGGTTAGACGGTGAAGGCGTTGCCTGTGGCTATTTTGGGGCGGCCCAGTGGTTCCTGTGGACGGACCGTGGTCGTGCGGTAGATCGCCGCTGTTTGTTCGGCGATCTGTTGCCAGTCGAACTCCGTGCCAAGGCGGGCTTTCGCGGCTCGGGCCCGGCGGGCGGCGCCCGCCGGGTCGGCCAGCACCGCGCGGACCGCACCGGCGATCTCGTCCACCTCGCCCGGGGTCACGGACAGGCCGGTTTCGCCGTCCACCACCAGTTCCGCCAGGCCGCCGGCCGTCGAGGCCACCAGCGGCGCGCCGGCCGCGGCCGCCTCCAGTGCCACGATGCCGAACGGTTCGTAGCGCGACGGCAGCACGACCACGTCGGCCGCCGCGAGCAGGGCCACCAGTGCCCGGTCGGACAGGTGACCCGCGAAGTCCACCGACCGGCGCACCCGCAGCTTCTTGGCTTGCTCGACCAGTGCCGCCGCCTGCCGGCCCTGCCCGGCCACCACCAGGCGCGTCCCGGGGAACGCACGCCGCACCTTCGGCAGCGCGGCCAGCAGGTCGTGGACGCCCTTCTCCCACTCCAGCCGCCCGAAGAACACCACCACCGGCGCCCCGTCCGGCGAGTGCCGGGCCCGGGCCGCACGTACGGTCGCGGGTGACGGGCGCCAGCCGCGGGGGGAGATCCCGTTGTGTATCACCGAGATCGACGACACCTCGAACAGGTGCGCCACCTCGGCACGCATCGCGGCCGAGCAGGTGATCAGCGCGTCCGCGCGGTTGGCCAGCCACCACTCCACCGAGTGGATCTGCTGGTTCAGCGGCTGCGACAGCCACCCGCTGTGCCGGCCGGCCTCCGTGGCGTGCACGGTCGCGACCAGCGGCACCGACAGGTGGTCGGCCAGCGCGATCGCCGGGTGCGTCACCAGCCAGTCGTGGGCGTGCACCACGTCCGGGCGCCAGCCGGCCAGCACGTCGAGGCCGGCGCGGATCATCCCGTGCCCCATGGCGAGCGTCCACGCCACGAGGTCCTTCTCGAACGTCAGGTGTGTCGGGTCCTCGGCGACCCGGATCACCCGCACGCCCTCGTGCACGGTGTCGGTCGTCGGGTGGGTCAGCGCGTCGGTCCCGGCGTCGTGCCGGCACAGCACCACGACCTCGTGCCCCAGCGTCGTCAGGTGCGTCGCGAGCGCGTGTACGTGCCGGCCGAGACCGCCGACCACCACCGGTGGGTACTCCCACGACAACATCAGCACCCGCATCAGACCAACAACCCCCGTGCGTCAAGTCGCCCGAACAGGCCGTCCTCGGCACGCAACGCCTCCGCGCGCGCGAACCGCGACGGGTTGCCGGCCCGCAGCATGCCGGCCAGCTCGGCGAACCGATCGCCGTGCACCTTCGCGCGGCGCAGCGCGTAGTCGGCCGCCGAGTCCTTCGTCACCATGAACGCCCAGTCGCTGGACAGCGTCAGCAACGCCTCCCGCACCAGCTGGTCCCGCACCGGGTCCCGCCACGGCACGCCGGGGACCGCCAGCAGCTCGGACTGCAGCGCGGCGCCCGCCGACACGAGGTCCGCCACCTGCTCGCCGTCCCACACCCGCCAGTCCTTGCCGGAGCCCCACGACGACGCGGGCAGCGACACCGGCGGACCGACGTGCCCCGCCTCGAGCGCGCCCCGCAACGTCGTCACCCGCACCCCGGCGGCCGGCAGCGCCCGCAGCACCGCCGACAACCACGCGGGGCCCTCGTGCCACCAGTGTCCGAACAGTTCGGTGTCGTACGCCGCCACGACAAGGCCTGGCTTCCCGTGGCGGGCCCGTAAGGACCGCAGCCGCGACACCACAGTGGACACGAAGTCCTCGGCGTGCCGGGTCACCGCCGCGGCGGCCAGCGCCGGGTCGTACGGCCGCTTCTCGTGCGGTGGCACGTGTTTTCCGGTGACCCGCGACGGTTTCAGCCCGCTCGGGTGGTCGAACGTGTGGAAGTCGCGGTACGCGGGGTCACCGGGGTAGCCGGCCTTCGGCGACCACACCCGATAGGTGACCTCCAGATCGCGGCCGAAGCACATCACGTCCGTGTCGCCCACCGGACGAGCGGCATGCGTGTCGCCGTGCAGCGCCGGTCCGTCGACCATGAAACGCCGCACCCCGGCCGCCGCGTAGTCGTGCTCCATGCCCGGCGCGTAACCACACTCCGGCGCCCAGATCCCGGCGGGCACCCGGCCGAAACGCAGCCCGGCGTCGTCGAGCCCGGCCCGCAGCGCGAAGCCACGCACGGCCGGCTGCAGCAAAGGTTGAAAAGGGTGCGTCAGCGGCCCGCCGAGCAACTCGATCACGCCATTGTCGACCAGCGGCCGCAGCAGCGGGGAGAACCCGTGCCGCCAGCGGGACTCGAACGTCTCGATGGCCTTGCCGGCCGCGCGGAACTCCGCCGCCGCGAGGTCGGACAGCAGTGGTTCCCGCCAGCGGGTGGCCGCGAACTGCGCCCGCAGCTGCCAGGTGCCGAGCCAGTCGTGGCAGGCCCGCAACGCGTACGGGTCGTCGAGCTGCGCGGCCAGCACGGGCGTCACGCCGAGCGTCAGCACGTCCCGCCGCCCCTCGGCGGCGAGCCGCTCCAGCAGCTCGATCATCGGCAGGTAGGACTGCGCCCACGCCTGGTAGAGCCATTCCTCGCCGACCGGCCATGTGCCGTGGTGGGGGAGCCAGGGGAGGTGGCTGTGCAACACAAGAGCGAACGAGCCTTCACTCGGTGCGGATGGTTCGCTCGCAAGTTCGCTCACGGGCTCACCGCCACCGCGACAATGTCCAGGCTGGACTCCAGGTCGCGCGTCGTGATGGTGAAGTCCGCCGCGGTCACCGACGTCACCGCGTCGCGCAGTTCGGCCGGCCACGGCGCGCCGGACAGCGCGACTGCCACCTGCGCGTCGATGAGCGAGCCGCCGAACTCGGTGTCCAGCGCGCACAGCCGTGGGCCGTGACGTAACCCGGCGAGGTACTCGACCTCGAAACCGGTGTCCCGCAACAGGGTGGCCAGCTCGGTAGGGGCGAGTTCCCTGGTGTGGAACGGGTTCAGCGGCGTGTCGCGGCCGGGGGAGAAGGTGATCCGGTTCGGGGTGGTGACGAGCAGGCGGCTGCCCGGTCGCAGCACGCGCAGGCACTCGCGCAGAAAGCCTTCCTGGTCCCAGAGATGCTCGATCACCTGGAAGTTCACCACGACGTCCACCATGGACGTACGGACCGGCAACGCCGCGAGGTTGGCCCTCGCCGGGGAGACCCGAGGGTAGGTCCGCGCGACGTGCCGCAGCGTCAGCGCGTCGTAGTCGAGCCCGAGCACGCCGACCGCGTCCTGGGCGAGGAGGTCGGCGCCGTAGCCCTCACCGCAGCCGGTCTCGAGCACGAAAGCGTCCACGCAGTACGACCGCAGCGCGAGATAGGCCGCTTCGTGGCGGCGGAACCAGTAGTTCTCCTCGGCGATTCCGGGCACGGTGCGCTCCCCGGTCAACGGGAGCTGCGACACTGCCGGCTCGGTCTCCATTCGCGCGAGGCTACTGCATAGTAGGAAGAACTCAGGTTGGCGAGACCGTGATCCCTACCGCTCCCGGTCCCAAGTGCACGCCGATCGTGGAGCTGACCTCGGTGAACGTGATGTCCCGGACGTCGGACACCCGGGACCGCAGCCGCGAGGCCAGCTTGTCGGCCCGCTCGGGGGCACCGAAGTGCTCGATCGCGATGTCGACCTTCCTGCCGCTCGCCCTGCGGACCGCCTGGTCGACGAGCCTGCGCAGGGCCCGCTCGGTGCCCAGCACCCGTTCCAGCGGCGTCACCTGGCCGTCCTTCATGGTGAGCAGCGGCTTCAGCGACAACGCGCTGCCGAGGAGCGCCGCCGCCGCGCCGATGCGGCCGCCTTTGCGCAGGAACTCCAGCGTGTCCACGTAGATCAGCTCGACACTGCCCTCGAGCCGGCGGGTGAGCGCGTCCATCACCCGCCGGGGCCCGCCACCGGCGCCGGCGACCCTGGCGGCGGCCAGCACCGCGAACCCCAGGCTCATGCCCGTGGTGCCGGAGTCGATGACGTGCACCGGGACCGGGCTGTGGACGGCCGCCTTCCGCGCGATCTCGCACGTCTCGGACTGCTTGCCCGAGATGTGCACGGACACCACCTCGTCGGCCCCGACCGCGGCCGCCTGCTTGTAGGCCCACTGGAACCCCGCCGGATCCGGCGGGGCCGTGGACACGTCCATGTCCCCCTCGAGCGCCCTGACCAGGTAATCCATCGGCACGTTCGGCTCCGCGGCGATGTGCTGGCCGATCTTGATCTTCGTGGGCACCACCGTGACCCCCCACTGGGCAGCCATCGCCGCGGGGATGCTCGAGGTGGAGTCAGTAACCAACCCAACACGGCCCTGCATGCAAAGAGGCTAACCAAAGACTCCATGTGGGCGTGCCCGAACGGTAACTGGATCAGTGTGTGCACTGTCACGGCATCTCGTGGGCCGGTCGGATTGCCCTTGGGCTACTGGTGAGTAACATCGAGCACACCGGACAGATGCGGGTGTTCGTCGTATTCTGCGCTCGCCGCTTAAAACCAGGAGGTCGGAGCAGACCCATGCCTAACATCGTCGTGCTGGTCAAGCAAGTGCCGGACACCTATTCGGAGCGGAAACTCTCCGCGGCCGACCACACGCTTGACCGGGAGTCGGCCGACGCGGTGCTCGACGAGATCAACGAGCGCGCCGTCGAGGAGGCGCTCGTGATCAAGGAAGCCCACGACGGCGAGGTCACGGTGCTGACCGTCGGGCCCGACCGGGCGACCGACGCGATCCGCAAGGCGCTGTCCATGGGCGCCGACAAGGCGGTGCACGTCGTCGACGACGCGTTGCACGGCTCCGACCTGATCCAGACCGCGCGCGTGCTCGCCGCCGCCATCAAGACCGTGGGTGACGTCGATCTCGTCATCGCCGGCAACGAGGCGTCGGACGGCCAGGGTGGCGCGGTGCCGGCGGTCGTCGCCGAGATCCTCGGCTACCCGCAGCTCACGCACGCCCGCAAGGTGGAGATCGACGGCGCCACCGTGAAGGTGACCCGCGAGACCGACGACGGGCTGACGCACCTCGAGGCCTCGCTGCCCGCCGTCATCAGCGTCGGCGAGAAGATCAACGAGCCGCGGTACCCGTCGTTCAAGGGCATCATGGCCGCCAAGAAGAAGCCGGTCGAGACGCTGTCCGTCGGCGATCTCGGCGTCGAGAACGTCGGGCTCGCCACCGCGTGGTCCACGGTCGTCGAGGCCGCGCCCAAGCCGCCTCGTGCCGCCGGCCAGCGGGTGGAGGACGAGGGCGACGGTGGCGTGAAGGCCGCCGAGTACCTGGTCTCGCAGAAGCTGATCTGAGGAGGATTCACCAATGGCTGAGGTTCTCGTCCTCGTCGATCACTCTGACGGCGAGGTCAAGAAGGTTACGTTCGAGCTGTTGACCGCGGCCCGCGCTCTCGGGTCGCCGTCCGCCGTCGTCGTCGGCGCCCCCGGCACCGCGGCGAAGCTGATCGAGCAGCTTGGCGCGTACGGCGCGGAGAAGGTGTACGTCGCGGAGTCGGAGGACGCCGCGAACTACCTGGTCACCCCGCAGGTCGACGTCCTGGAGTCGCTCGTCGGGTCGGTGTCCCCGGCCGCCGTGCTGGTCGCCTCGACCGCCGACGGCAGGGAGATCTCGGGCCGGCTGGCGCTGCGCGTCGGTGGCGGCCTGCTGAGCGACGTGATCGAGGTGGACGCCGAGGGGACGGTCACGAAGTCCATCTTCGGTGGCGCGTTCGTGGTGAAGGCCAAGTCCACGCAGGGCGTGCCGGTGATCGCCGTGCGCCCGGGCGGGCTGGAGGCCGTGCCGGCACAGGGTGCCGCCGCCGAGACCCCGGTCGAGGTCCCGGCCGTCGACACGGCCAAGGCCGCCCGCATCACCGGCCGCGAGCCGGTCGTCGGCGGTGACCGCCCGGAGCTGACCGAGGCGTCGGTCGTCGTGTCCGGTGGCCGCGGTGTCGGCAGCGCGGAGAGCTTCGAGGTCGTGGAGAAGCTGGCCGACGTGCTCGGTGCCGCCGTTGGCGCGTCCCGCGCGGCGGTCGACTCGGGCTACTACCCGGCGCAGTTCCAGGTGGGGCAGACCGGCAAGACCGTTTCGCCGCAGCTGTACATCGCGCTCGGTATCTCCGGCGCCATCCAGCACCGCGCGGGCATGCAGACGTCCAAGACGATCGTGGCGGTGAACAAGGACCCGGAGGCCCCGATCTTCGAGATCGCGGACTACGGCGTGGTCGGCGACCTGTTCAAGGTCGCGCCGCAGCTCACCGAGGAGATCCAGAAGCGCAAGTAGCCGCTGGAGTTGTGCGATGAAGGACGCCTTCCTCACGTCAGCCGTGAGGAAGGCGTCCTTCATCGCTTTCGGCCGGCGTTCACAGCTCTCTCAGTGAGTTCTCAGGATTGTTCACCGGGCAGCCATACACGTGTCATCGGAACAGGCACGTGCTGGTTGCCGGTCGGCGCGTACACCTGAGGCATGACGCAGGCACAGCTTCTCGTCAGCACAACAGGTGAAGGGGCCACGCCGCCCCGCTACTCGCTGCTCGTCGCCCGCGACGGCGACGAAGTCCTTGCCGCACAACGGCTCCGTCATGAGGTCTTCGCCGGTGAGATGGGGGCCACCCTCCACACCTCGACACCCGGCCTGGACGTCGACGACTTCGACGCGTACTGCGACCACCTCGTGGTGCGTGAGGACGTCTCCGGCGACATCGTCGGCTGCTACCGCATGCTCCCACCGGAACGCGCGGTCGAGGCCGGCATGCTCTACTCCGAGACCGAGTTCGACCTCCGCAACCTCGCCGCGATGAAGGCGAGCCTGGTGGAGACCGGACGTTCGTGTGTCCACCCCGACCACCGGACCGGCGCCGTCGTCAGCCTTGTCTGGGCCGGGATCGCCCGGTACATGCTCCTCTCCGGGCACTCGTGGCTCGCCGGGTGTGCCTCGGTTCCCCTGCACGACGGGGGAAGTCTCGCCGCGGGAGTGTGGGACACCGTGCGGCGCAAGCACTACGCGCCCGAGGAGTACCGGGTGCGGCCCTTGCGGCCGTGGGACACCACGAGCGTCGACGTGCCTCGGCGGACCGTGATTCCCGCTCTGCTCAAGGGATATCTCCGGCTCGGCGCCTGGGTGTGCGGGCCGCCGGCCATCGACGCCGACTTCGGGGTCGCCGACCTGTTCGTCCTGTTGGGACTGGACCGGGTCGACCGGCGCTACCTCAACTACTTCTTGGGCCAGCAATGACGAAGCACGCCTGGTGGCCCAGTTCTCCGTGCGGGCCGGGGTGCATCACCGGGCAGGAGCCGACCGTCGGGTGGCTCAGGGCGGCGCTGCGGATGGCCGCGCTCGTGGCGGTCGTGCTGCTCAGCCTGCTGTGCGTTGTCTTCCTTCCCCTCGCCGGGCGCCGGGGCCGGAACTGGCTCACCAGAGCCATCTTCCGGGGCGTGTTGCTCGCGATGGGTGTGAAGCTGGTCGCTCACGGCGCGATTCCGGGACCCGGGCGCGGCATGCTCGTCGTCAACAACCACATGTCCTGGCTGGACATCGTCGCGGTCAACGCGGTGCGGCCCATGCGGGCGGTGGCCAAGAAGGACATCGCGTCGTGGCCGGTGCTCGGGTGGCTCGTGTCGGCCGCGCGGTCGGTCTATGTCGACCGGGAGAACATCAGGTCCCTTCCCGGCACGGTCGCCGCGCTCGCCGACACCCTGCGCACCGGCTCGATGGTCAACGTCACGCCAGAAGGCACCACCTGGTGCGGACTCACCCACGGGCGTTTCCGGCCCGCGCTGTTCCAGGCCGCGATCGACGGTGGCGTGCCCGTTCTGCCGGTGGCGCTGCGGTTCCGCACGAAGAACGGTGGCCGCACCACCGCGCCGGCCTTCATCGGTGACGAGACGATCATCGACTCCGTCCGCCGGACCGCGCGCCTCCGCGGGCTCGTGCTCGAGGTGCACGTGCGGAACGAGATCGCGCCGGGACGTGCGGCCGATCGCCGTGCGCTGGCGGCACTCGCCGAGCGGGCCGTCGACGAAGTGCTCGTGCCAGCGGAAAAGCACTGGACCTCCAGCGCGGTAGAGGTTGCACGATGACTGGGTGATTCTCGAAACCGCCCAAGAGGAGAAGGCGCCGTCGGTCTGGTCCGGTGAGTACCGGGCGACCACGGTCGGCCTGCTGATGCTGATCACCATTGCCGCGTTCGAACACCTCGGGGTCAGCACGGCGATGCCGACGATGGTGGCCGAACTGGGGGGCGAGGCGCTCTACGCCTGGCCGTTCACGGCGTTCCTCGCGGCCAGCGTGATGGCCACTGTCCTCTCCGGACGGTTCTGTGACCGCCTCGGGCCCGGTCCCGCCGCCGTTGTCGGGCCCGCGTTGTTCCTCGTCGGGCTGATCACCTCCGGTGTGGCCGGGAACATGGCCACGGTGATCGCCGGGCGTGTCCTGCAGGGGCTCGGGCTCGGCACGCAGGGTGTGGCGGTCTACGTGCTCGTCGCGCTCATCTACCCGCACCGCGCCAGACCGGTCGTGTTCGGGTTGCTCGCCGCAGCGTGGGTGGTGCCGTCGCTCGTCGGACCGACCGCGGCGGGGCTCATCACCGAGCACGTCGGCTGGCGTTGGGTGTTCCTCGGCATCGCGCCGTTCGCGGTGCTCGGTGTGCTGCTCCTGGTGCCCGTCATCCGGAACCTGCCGCCGGCCGAACCGGCGTCGAGCACGCGCCGAGGGCTCCCGCTGGCGGCCGTCGCCACGGCGTTCGGCATCTCCGCGCTCACCTGGGCCGCGCAGCACCCGTCGTTCCTCAACCTCTGGCTCGGGCTCGCGGGAGTCGCCGCGCTGGTGCCCGCGATGCGGATCCTCATGCCGCGCGGCACGTTCACCGCCCGGCCCGGTCTGCCGGCGACCGTGTTGATGCGTGGGGTGTTCGCCGGCGCGTTCTTCGGCGTCGAGGCGTTCATGCCGCTCACGCTCACCGCGGTGCACGGGTTCTCACCGGCCATGGCGGGGGTGCCGCTGACCGTCGGTGCGTGCGGCTGGGCGGCCGCCTCGCACTGGCAGGGCCGCCACCCGGACATCGACCGCGTCCGGCTCATCAGGGTGGGACTGGTCACGCTGTCCGCCGCGCTCGCCGGCATGGCGCTCGTCGGCGCCGACTGGGGGCTCGCGTGGCTGACCATGCCGTTGTGGCTGGTCGCCGGCGCCGCAATGGGCCTGTCGTACCCGTCGACCAACCTGCTCGGCCTGGACTACGCCACACCACGGGACCGAGGGTTCGTCTCCTCGGCGCTCCAGGTCAACGACATGACCTTCGCGGCGCTCTCGGTCGGGCTCGGGGGAGTGATGCTGGCCACGTTGGCGTCCGCCGCCGCGCCGTCGGCCGCGATCGTGCCGCTGAACCTGCTGCTGGCAGGCCTGGCGTTGTTCGGCGCGCTGGTGTACAGGGGGTCATC
Organism: Actinophytocola sp.; assembly: GCF_036378875.1. Classification (GTDB taxonomy): domain Bacteria; phylum Actinomycetota; class Actinomycetes; order Mycobacteriales; family Pseudonocardiaceae; genus Actinophytocola. Next base: position 84,079 of record NZ_DASUVO010000052.1, on the reverse strand, counting down.
GCAAGCCACGTGACCGAAAATCACCTGACCGGACTACTCTTGTCTTTTGATGACGTACCTCGACCACGCGGCCACGACACCGATGCTGCCGGAATCGGCAGCGGCGATGACCGCGATGCTGACCGACGCGCGGGCCGCTCGCGGCAACGCGTCGTCGCTGCACACCTCGGGCCGGCGCGCCCGTCGCCGGGTCGAGGAGGCACGCGAGGCCATCGCCGCCGCGCTCGGCGCGAGACCGTCCGAGGTGATTTTCACCGCCGGTGGCACCGAGAGCGACAACCTCGCCGTCAAGGGCATCTACTGGGCGCGGCGAGCCGCTGACCCGGCCCGCAAGCGTTTGCTGGTGTCGAGCGTCGAGCACCACGCGGTGCTGGACGCCGCCGAGTGGCTGGTGGAGCACGAGGGAGCCGAGCTGACGTTGCTCGAGGTCGACGCGTTCGGCCGGGTGCACGACGACACGCTGCGGGCCGCGATCGCGGAGGACCCGGCGAGCGTCGCGATGGTCAGCGTGATGTGGGCGAACAACGAGGTCGGCACGGTCAACCCGATCCGCGAGCTCGCCACGACGTGTGCCGAGCAGGGCATCCCGTTCCACACCGACGCCGTCCAGGCGGTCGGCACGCTGCCGGTCGACTTCGCCGCCTCGCGGGCGTCCGCGCTCACCCTGACCGGACACAAGCTCGGCGGCCCGTTCGGCGCCGGCGCGTTGCTGCTCGGCCGCGACGTCGCCTGCACGCCGGTCCTGCACGGCGGCGGGCAGGAACGCGAGGTCCGGTCCGGCACGCTCGACGTGGCGGCGATCGTGGCCCTGGCGGCCGCGGTCCGTGAGGCCGTCGCCGCGCAGCCAACCGAGGCCGAGCGGGTCGCGGCGCTGCGGGACGAGCTGGTGGCGGTGGTCACGGAGGTCGTGCCGAACGCCGTGCTGAACGGCGATCCCGGTCAGTCCGATATGGACGGCGGGCCGTCGCGCCTGCCCGGCAACGCGCACTTCACGTTCCCCGGCTGCGCGGGCGACAGCCTGCTGATGCTGCTGGACGCGAAGGGCATCGAGTGCTCGACGGGTTCCGCGTGCACGGCCGGGGTGGCGCAGCCGAGCCACGTGCTGCTGGCCATGGACGTCGAGCCGGACCAGGCACGCAGCTCGCTGCGGTTCTCACTCGGCCACACGTCGACCGACGCGGACGTGCGGGCGCTGGCCGAGGCCATCGGGCCTGTCGTCGAACGCGCGCGCAGGGCCGGCCTGGTGAACATGCGTAGGGCAGCGAAGGTGGAAATTTCGTGAGACACCCAACCTCCGGAACCGTCACCTCAGGGGAACGTGACGCAAGCCAGCCACAAGTACGTGACCGAGCCGAACGCTCGCTGCCCAAGGTGACCAACAGGGTTAATTCCGGGGAGGCGGAACTGTGAGGGTTTTGGCCGCCATGTCCGGTGGCGTCGACTCCGCCGTGGCCGCGGCACGGGCGGTCGACGCTGGTCACGACGTTACCGGCGTGCATCTCGCGCTCTCGGCCAAGCCGGGCACGCTGCGCACCGGCGCCCGTGGCTGCTGCACGGTCGAGGACGCGCACGACGCCCGCCGCGTCGCCGACATCCTCGGCATCCCCTTCTACGTCTGGGACTTCGCGGAGCGGTTCACCGAGGACGTGGTCGACGACTTCGTCGCCGAGTACGCCGCGGGCCGCACCCCCAACCCGTGCCTGAAGTGCAACGAGCGCATCAAGTTCGCGGCGTTGCTCGACAAGGCCGTCGCGCTCGGCTTCGACGCCGTGGCCACCGGGCACTACGCCCGATTGTCTCTTGTGGATGGACGGCCGGAGCTGCGGCGCAGCGCCGACGACGGCAAGGACCAGTCGTACGTGCTGGCGTCGCTGCGCGAGGACCAGCTGCGGCACGCCATGTTCCCGCTCGGCGGTTCGGTGAAGTCCGCGGTGCGTGCCGAGGCGACCGAGCGTGGTCTGGCCGTGGCCGACAAACCGGACAGTCACGACATCTGCTTCATCCCCGACGGTGACACGCGGGGATTCCTCACCAAGCACCTCGGTGAGCGCCCTGGTGCGCTCGTCGACGCCGAGACGGGCGCCGTGCTCGGTGCCCACGCGGGCGTGCACGGCTTCACGGTCGGGCAGCGACACGGGCTTGGCCTGCGGGTTCCGGCCGCCGACGGCCGCCCACGCTACGTGCTGTCACTGGAGCCGGTGAGCGGAAACGTGCGGGTGGGCAGTGCGGAGAGGCTGGCCGTACGCGAGATCGTGGGTGCCGCGCCGACCTGGCCTTCTGGCGCCGCGCCTGCCGACGGTGTGCGCTGCGTGGCGCAGGTCCGTGCCCACGGCGGCACCGCACCGGCTGTTGCGTCCACTGTGGACGGACAGCTGATGGTCCGCCTCGACGACGAGCTGCGCGGCGTGGCACCAGGACAGGCCGTTGTGCTCTACCGCGAGGACCCGGACGGTGATGTGGTGCTCGGGAGCGCCACCATCGTGTCGACAGGTAGCTGAACCGGGTTCCATCGCTGCCTGACCGTTACGCCACGGTATGGATCATCGACTAATGGGGTGCGCGAAACAGCCACTCGTCAGGAGTTGATTCATGACCAGCGCGTACCCGAACGGCGACAGCGCCCGGGACAGCCAGGATGTCAGCCAGCCTAAGCAGAGCCTGTTCCCCGACGCGATCGCCATTCCGCCCGAGGTGCTCGCGCGCCACCGCGCCCTCGTGCTCGACCCCGCGACGGCCGCCAGGACGAAGCGCGGGAACAGACCGATCTCCACCGTGTACCGTGCCGACTCCATGCTCATCCCGTTACGCGAGGTCCAGTCGCTCGTGCCTCGCCCGGGCCAGGTGAGCCGAAGCGAGATCAACAACGAGCTCGCCAAGATCGGCCTCCAGCTCCGGCCCCGCCCCGAACAGGAAGTGATCGACGGTGCGCCGCCGGAGCTCGGCGTTTCGGTGCCGCTGGTGCGCCTGGAGGACGCGCCGGCTGACCGGGCACCCGACCCGTGGACGGCGCTGGTGGCCCTCCGTGACGCCTTCGGCGACCGGGTCAAGCACTTCGGCCTCGACCACCTGGTGTTGTCGGCGTCGGTGGCGGTCGAGGGCGCACCCGTGAGCCACGGCGGCATGGTGGGCGGCACTCCGGTGTCGCACGGCGGCAGCGTCGGCGGTGGCACCGTCGCCCTGCACACCGGCAGCCGTAACCCGGTCGCCCTGCTCATGCCCCAGCCGCCCCGCCCAGCGAAGGTTCCCGCAGGCCGGCGTCCCGTCGTCGCCGTGCTCGACACCGGCATCGGCCCGCACCCGTGGTGGTCGAAGCACCGGCCGGGCGACCCGATCATCGAGGTGTCGCAGGAGTTCCAGGACCTGCTCGCCGCGCAGGAAGGCCAGCAGCAGAACCCGACCGAGCTGGGCCCGCTCAACCATCCGGAGGACGTGCCGAACGAGATCCAGCCGCTGCTGGGTCTGATCGACTCGCACGCCGGCCACGGCACCTTCGTCGCCGGGCTGGTGCACCAGATGTGCCCGGCCGCGAAGATCCTTTCGCTGCGGGTGCTGCACACCGACGGGTTCTCCACCGAGGGCTCGCTGCTGCTCGCCCTGCACTGGCTGGCGAAGCGGGTCGAGTCCGGCGACCCCGACGAGATGGTCGACATCGTGTCGCTGTCGCTGGGGTTCTACCCGGAGACCACCGACCCGGAGAAGGTCCTGCAGGTGAAGGCCGCCATCGAACGGCTGACCAGCCTGGGTGTGCTGGTGGTGGCCGCCGCCGGCAACGACGCCACCACCCGGCCCTTCATGCCGGCCGCGTTCGGTCACGGCACCGGCAGCGCGGCGAGTGGCGTCGAACTGCTGAGTGGTGTGGGCGCCCGCAACGCGCCCGGCCACACCACCGCCGCGTTCAGCAACTGGGGGGAGTGGATCAGCCGGTGGGCGCCGGGTGACGCACTCGTCAGCACCGTGCCGGTGTGGGACGGCGCGGCGCTCGGTGGAATTCGGTACCCGGACGGGGGCGGTCTCGGACCGTGGATGCGCAGCGCACCCGATCCCGACGACCTCCGGTCGGGATTCGCCGTCTGGGCGGGCACGTCGTTCGCGACGCCTGTGGTGTCCGGTCTGCTCGCGCAGGCGTTGGCCGAGGACACGACGGCCAAGACCGACATGGTCGGCCGGGCCAAACGGGCGTTGATCGCGACGGACGCCGAATTGGCGCGTCGTTACTGGCAATGAGTGGTTCCGGACGACACGCCCGGTCCAGTCTTCTAGTGTTGCGGCATGGCGAGCTTGCCTAGCGGTTCTCGGCGAGCCCGCCATGCCGAGGTTCTCGCGAAAGTCACCGAGTTACACCAGCGTGCGCGTGAGGCCGGGTGGGCCTACCGGTTCGGGCGAGCGGTCGTCCTGCTGGGCAAGGCGTTGCGGCTACTGGACACCGCGTTGCCGGAGTCGCGGCAGGCCGTGGTCCTGCGGATCCGCATCCTCGTCAGCCTTGGTTACACGCAGGCCGAGTCGGGGTCGCTCGCCGACGGGCTCGCCCGGCTCGACGAGGCCGCCACGCACCTGGACGCGCTGCCGCCCGGCCCGCGCCGGGCGGAGCTCGACGCGCTGGTGCTGAACAACCGTGGGCTGTTGCTGCACCGTGCCGGCCAGATCGTCGAGGGCATCGAGCTGTTCGACGCGGCGGTCGAGCGGCTCACCGAGCAGGACCGCATCGCCGACCCTGCGTTGCTGGCCGGCATTCATCTCAACCGAGGCCACGCCTACATCGACCTGTCCCAGGTCGTGCGCTCCGCGCGGGACTTCGAGCGGTGCCTGGAACTGTGCGCCGAACACGGCATGGACCTGGTCGCCGACAAGGCCCGGCACAACCTGGGGTACGTGGCGTACCTGACGGGCGACCTGCCGACCGCGCTGCGGCACTACACGCAGGTGGAACGCAGCTACCAGGTCAGCACGCCGGGGTTGCTGCCCGCGTTACGGCTGGACCAGGCCCGTGCGCTGCTGTCCGCCGGCCTCGCGACGGACGCGGCACGGCACCTGGACGACGTGATCCCGCGGCTGCGGGCGCAGCGGGCGGGCCAGGACCTGGCCGAGGCCGAGGTGACACGGGCGGCCGCCGCACTGCTGGACGGCCGGGTCACCGAGGCCCGCCGCCTCGCCCGGTCCGCGGAACGCAGGTTCACACAACGCGGCAACACCCGGTGGGCGGCGGTCGCCGCGCTGGCCGCCCTGCGTGCGGAGACCGCGGCCGCGCTGGCGGCACCCCGCATCCCGCGCCGCTTGCCGGAGCACGCGGTGAAGCTCGCCGACATGCTCCGTGCGCTGTTGCTGGAGGACGAGACCGGGCTGGCGCTGATGCTGGCCGTGCGGCTGGAGCTGCGCCGTGGTGACCCGGCCGCCGCGGAGTTACTGCTCGACCAGCTGCCCCGGCAACGCTCGACGACTCCGCTGGACCACCGGATGCTGCTGCGCCTGTGCCGCGCCGAACTGGCCGTGGCCCGCGGCGACCGGCGGCGCGCGCTCACCGAGGCACGCTCCGGCCTGGTGGAGCTGGGGAGGGCGCGGGACCGGATGGGTGGGCTGGAGCTGGTGTGTGGCACCGCGATCCACGGCCAGCAACTCGGCGACCTGGCGGTGCGCCTGGTGCTGGACGGCCCGCACCGCGACGCACGGCGGCTGTTCGGCTGGCTGGAACGCACGCGTGCGCAGGTGTACCGGTACGAGCCGCTGCCGACGATCGACGACCCGGTCCTCGCCGAGCACGTCTCGTCACTGCGGTCGCTGCGGCGCGCGGCACAGCAGGCACGGCTCGCCGGCCGGGTGCCGCGCCGCGAGGAGAAACAGATCGTCGCGCTGGAACGGGAAGTGCTGCGACAGGGCTGGTACGCCACCCCGTGGGGACGACCCCGGCCGGTCGCGTCGCTGGCGGCCGTGGGTACCGCGTTGGGCCGTCGCGCGCTGGTCACGTTCGCGGTGTCCGGCGACGAGCTGGTGGCGGTGGTCGTGGTGGACGCTCGCGCACGCCTGGTCCGACTCGAGTCGGCGACGGAGACGTTCGAATGGGTGAAGCGCCTGCACGCCGACCTCGACACGTACGCGCCGAACGGGTTGCCGCCGCCCATCGCCACCGTGGTCGGCGGCTCGGCCCGGCGCAGCGCGGACGTCGTCGACGAGCGGCTGGTCACGCCGCTCGCGCCGGTCATCGGTGACCGCGAGCTGGTGATCGTGCCGACCGGCCCGCTGTACGCCGTGCCGTGGGGAAGCCTCCCGTCGCTGCGCGGCCGTCCGGTGGTGGTGGCCCCGTCGGCCACGGCGTGGCTGACCGCGGACCTGGCCGACGACTCGTCCGGCCACGTCGTGCTGGCCCGCGGCCCCCGCCTACGGGAGACGATCGCGGAGGAGCAGACGCTGACCCGGACCTACCCGTCCGCGACGCTCCTGCCGGCGGCGTCGGTCAACGAGGTACTCGCGGCCCTCGACGGCGCGTCCGTCGCCCACCTGGCCGCACACGGCGAACACGAGCCGACGAACGCCATGTTCTCCCGGCTGGAACTGGCGGACGGGCCGCTGTTCGCCTACGAGCTGGCCCGCCTCGCACACCCACCCCGGCACGTCGTGCTGGCGGCCTGCGAACTGGCCATGCACCACATCCGCCCGGGCGACGAGGCCCTGGGCTTCGCAGGCGCCCTCCTGGCGAGCGGGGTACGCACCGTGGTGGCCGCGAACAGCCGAGTGGGCGACGCGTCAGCCGCCGCCACGATGGTGGAGTACCACCAGCGCGTCGCCGCGGGGGAACGCCCGGCAGCGGCCCTGGCAGCAGCGGTGGCGACGGATCCCTTACGCCGCCCGTTCATCTGCCTGGGGGCGGGTTGACCGGCTCGCCGCCCGGTGGTGGCCGACGTCTCGAAGGTGCCCTGGCGTGTTCACGCTGCGGGTGATGTCATGAAAGACGCGCTCGTGTCGTTGAACGTCCCCACCGCGTCTTTCATGACACCGGCCAAGTCCCAAAAGCGTCCTTCGCGGCGCCCGCGAAGCGGGCCTGACCAGGCCCGCTCCTCCCGCGAGGTACGACACCCGACAAGATCATCGGTGGATCGCGGCTGATCGAGGCTGAACGTCCCGAGGGTGCCCTTCAGGTCATCCGGGAACGGGCCCGGCCCGCGCGGCGGGGCCACCCGAGCCGCACCGTAAGGCGCGCCGATCGCGCGGGCGAAAACCTCGCAGCAAGATCATCGGTGGAGGCGGGCAAAACGTACCCTGATCTTTGCCTATCTGGCCTTAACGCGGGCTGGCCAGCCACTATGCTCCCCGCATGACCGAGCTGTTGTTGGTGCTGATCCTGCTCGCCGTGGTCGCGGTCGGGGTGGTGCTGTACCTTCGCTCGCGCCAGCGTAGGACGCCGGTCGACGCGGGGCCGGGGAAGCCGGTCGACCCGTTGGCCGACCACCAGGGTGTCACCGACATCCGGACGGTCCGGGCCGGCGACATGATCGACTATGGCGACCAGCTGTACTTCGTGCGTGGTTCGCTTCGGCTCACCGAGGGTGGCTACTCCTGGTCGGAGCACTTCCTCGACGACGCGCGCGGCAGCCGGGTCTGGGTGTCCGTCGAGGAGGACCCGGATCTGGAAGTGGTGTTGTGGCGGGAGACCGACGAGGTCACCGAGCCCGGCGGCAAGACCATGGAGCTCGGCGGCGTCACCTACCGCAGGGAAGAGGACGGCACCGCCAGCTACACGTCCGAGGGCACGACCACCCTCGCCGAGCGCGGGCGCGTCGAGTACGTGGACTACGAGGGCCCCGAAGGCAAGGCACTCAGTTTCGAGCGTTTCGACGGCGGCAAGTGGGAGGCCGGGCTCGGGGAGTCCGTCGCGCTGCCCGCGTTGCGGGTGTACCCGGCCGGTAGTGATCGCACGTGAGGGCTCGTATCGACACCCGGTTCGCCGACTCTCGTGCCGCGGACCTCAGTCTGGCCTACGGGCTGCGACCGTTACCCGCGCTTGGCACCCATCGGGTGACGCTTGGGGGAATGACATTGGAGCTTCGCGTGCTCGGCGCGTCACACCAGGTCCTGTTGGGGGACTGGTCGGAGACGGTGGCGTGCCTGCCCGACCGGCCCGGTGACCTGCCGGCGCGGGAGGAGCGGACCGTGGGCGACCACGTCGTGCGGTTCGCGGCGTCGTGTGACCGTCCCGCCGACTTCGCGTCAACAGTGGCCCGCATCGTCGCCGAGTGCGAGGCCGACCCGCACGCGCTGGTGGCCGAGTTCCCCGGTTCGCCGCTGGCGGTGACCGCGTTGTCCGCGTGGGAGGCAGAGGGCGGCGTGTCCTGGCAGACGTGGCACGCCTACCCGCAGGTCGGCGAGTTGGTCTGGACCTCCAGCGTGGTGAGTCCGCGATGATGCGCTTACGCACCAAGCTTCTCGTCGCCGGTGCGATCGGCGGCGTCGGCCTGATCGTGCTGCTGTTCGCGATCTTCGGCGGCGGTGGCGTCCGGTCCTATCTGGACGACAACTACCGCCGGCAGTCCGCGAGCGGTGACTCGATCGTCTACACGTCGTCGGCGAAGCCGAAGGCGGTGTACGAGCAGATCCGCTCCGCCCGCCCACCAGCCGACACGAGGTTCGACCCGAGCGGCTACTTCCTGCGCTACTCCGACGACATCGTCGCGATCACGGCCGACGGCAGCGGCTCCCGGATCTACGTGGACGACGAGCGCCGCGGCTACGTCCACTGGCTGCCGTTCGTCGGCGGCGTGTGGGGTTCCGGCGGCTCTGGCGAGAACTTCCGCGGCGGAGGCCCGGGAGGCGGCAAGTGAGAGCATTCGTGCCGCTCGCGCTGGCCACCGCGCTGCTGTTCGCGGCGCCCGCGGCGGCGTCCGCGGACGTGATCTTCGACCAGGCCGACGCCGACGACCTGGCCGCCACGCTCGCGGAGGCGACCGAGGCGCAGGGCGTCTGCTACGGCTGGAACGTCACCGTGAGCGACCCGGTGGCCGGCCCCAGCGAGAGCATCGGCTCGAACGTCGGCGCCGGCAGGCCGATCAGCAACGACTGCGCGGAGACGGTCGAGTTCACCGCGTCCATCATCTACACGAGCGAGTCGTCGGAGTCGGAGGACTCGGCGACCTACGACGTGATCAGTTCGCCGGGCGGCCCCGACCGCACCGACTTCGACGCACTCGGCATCGACATGGACGGCCTCACCGGCGAGGACCCCGACGTGGTGATCGGCAACGCGGTGACCGCCCTGCCGCTGCTCGCCGCCGACACGGGCCTGGCCCAGCCGATCGCGGCGAGCCCGGAAACCGGCACCGCGCCGGCCGACGCGCAGTTGACCGACGACCCCGGCTCGGACTGGTGGCGCCAGAGCGGCGGGATGGTGCTGTGGGGCCTCGCCCTGATGGTGGCGGGTGCCTTGTTCGCCTGGTGGATCGTGATGATCAACCGCAGGCGCGTGGCGGCCGAGCAGGCCGCGCTCGAGCGGGCGGAGCGGGAGGCCGAACAGAAGCGGCGCCAGCGGGGACGACGCGGTCGTCCGGCAGCGCGAGAGTCCGCCCCGCCGGACCTGACCCCGCCGACACAGCCGGTCCCGGCGCAGACCAGTCCACTGTCGACGGGCGAGCCCGCCGTGCCCGAGGAACAAGCCGGCGAGGAGCCCACCGCGGAGGAAGAGCCGGCCGCGTCACCGTCCGAAGAGGACACCAAGCCATCTGTCCAGAAGGATAAGGAGTAACCCCAGCATGGTTTCCGACGTCTTTGGTGAGGTCGGCATCGCCGCCACCTATGGGCTCGTCGGCCTGGTGTTGATGGCCGTCGGCTTCGCGCTGGTCGACGTGCTCACGCCCGGCAACCTCCGCGATCAGGTCTGGGTGCAGCGCCACCGGAACGCGGCGATTCTGCTTGCCAGCAACCTGCTCGGCGTCGGCATCATCGTGGCCACGGCCATCGCCGCCAGCCAGGGCAACTGGGCTGAGGGCCTGCTCTCCACCGCTGCCTACGGGTTGCTCGGGCTCGTCCTGATGGGTGTCTCGTTCATCGTGATCGATCTCTTCACGCCGGGCAAGCTTGGCGAGATCCTCATGGAGGAGGAGTCGCACCCCGCCGTCTACGTCAGCGCCGCGTCCCACATCTCGGTCTCCGCGATCGTGGCCGTCGCCATTTTCTGAGTGTCCACCAGGGTTGCCCGCGCAGGGCTGTTATTCGCCACGTTCGTCTGCGCGGCGTGCGGGCTCGTGTACGAGCTCGCACTGGTGGCGCAGGGTTCCTACCTGCTCGGCGATTCGATCACGCAGGCGTCCGTGGTGCTCGCGACCATGGTGTTCGCCATGGGGATCGGGTCGCTCACGGCGAAACCGTTGCAGCGCAGGCCCTTGGTGAGCTTCGTGGTCGTCGAGGCGTTGCTGGCGGTCACCGGCGGGCTGTCCGTGCTCGGGCTGCACGCCGCCTTCACCTGGCTCGACCTGTACTGGCCGGCGCTGATCGGCATCGCGCTCGTGGTCGGTGCGTTGATCGGCGCCGAGATCCCGCTGCTGATGACGCTCCTCCAGCGGATCCGCCGCCAGGACGCGGGTTCCGCCACGGCCGACCTGTTCGCCGCCGACTACATCGGCGCGCTCGTCGGCGGGCTCGCGTTCCCGTTCCTACTGCTGCCGCTGCTCGGGCAGACCAGAGGCGCACTGCTGGTCGGCATGGTCAACGCGGTCGCCGGCGCCGCGGTCGCGCTGTTCCTCTTTCGTACCAACGCGACCCGCAAGACCGCGCTCGCCGGCGGGACGGCCGCCGTGCTGGCGCTGCTGGTGTTCGCGTTCGCCCAGAGCGACGCGTTCCTCCGCTACGCCCGCGACGAGCTGTACGACGACCCGGTCGTCTACGCGGAAACCACGCAGTACCAGGACATCGTGCTCACCGAGTCGTCGCCGGTGGTGCCCGGCCCATCGGACGTGCGCCTGTTCCTCAACGGTGACCTGCAGTTCTCGTCGGTCGACGAGTACCGCTACCACGAGTCGCTCGTACACCCGGCCCTCGCCGGCAAGCGGGACCGGGTGCTGATCCTCGGCGGCGGCGACGGCCTCGCGCTGCGTGAGGTACTGAAGTACCCGGACGTGCGCGAGGCCGTCGAGGTCGAGTTGGACCCGGCCGTGCTGAACCTCGCCAGGGACAACCCGGACCTCACCGCGCTCAACGACCACTCGCTGGCCGACCCACGCGTGCGGGTCGTCACCGCCGACGCGTTCACCTGGCTGCGTGACGCCGGTGAACGCTTCGACGCGGTGATCATCGACATGCCGGACCCAGACTCGACGGCCACCGCCAAGCTGTACTCGGTGGAGTTCTACTCGCTGGCCCGGCGGGTGATGGCCCCCGGCGCGCGGCTGGTCGTGCAGGCCGGCTCGCCGTACTTCGCGCCCCGCACGTTCGACTGCATCGACGCGACCGTGCGCGCGGCCGGCCTGAAAACCACGCCGTACCACGTGAACGTCCCGAGCTTCGGCGACTGGGGCTTCATCCTGGCCGAACAGAGCCAAAAACCAGCCCTGACGTTGGACCCGCCGGTGCCACTGCGTTTCCTCGACGAGGCGAACCTGGCCGCCGCGGCCGTCTTCCCGGTCGACCGGAGACCCACCGGCGCCGAGTCACCGTCCACTCTGGACAATCCGAAGATCGTCCGGCTCACGACCGCGGAGTGGCAGCAGTACTAACGCCACCGCGCTCAGGGCCGAGGAGAGCCACATCGCGTGCCGGTGGTCGATGGCACCCGTGAGCAACGGCCCGAGGACGGCGCCGATGTTCAACGCGACCGTCGCGAACGACCCGCCGAGCGTCGGCGCCTCCGGCGCGGCGGAGAGCACCCGGTTGACGAGCGCGGAGCCCGCGCCGAACGACAGCGCTCCCTGCACGACGGTCATCGCGAACAGCGTGACCGGGTGCGGGCTGGCCACGGCCAGGAGGAGCCAGCCGACCGGCAACGCGAACAACACGGGTACCAGGTGTCGGCTGGGACCGATCACCGTGACCCCGACGAACGCGCCTGCGCCGAACGCGGCAAGCAGGGCCGGCACCGCACCCGACGGGATCGCCGTCGCTACGACCGCGAGGTAGGCGAACGTCGCGAACGTGGCGCCGTTGACGAGCGCCGCCAGTACGAGCGCATGCCACACCGGCCAGCGCAGCAGAACGCGGAACTCCTTGCGCACCAACACATGGCCAGCCGGCTCGACCGGCGCGGACCGGAACACCAGGAACAGCGCCGGCAACGACAGCCCGGCCACCGCCCAGAACGCGGACCGCCAGCCGGACAGCTGGCCCAGCAAGGCTCCAGCGGGCACACCGGCCACACAGGACAGTGTCACCCCGGCGATCAGAACGGCCGTGGCCCTGGCCTGCCTGCCAGGGCCGGCCACCGTGGCCGCCGCCGACATCGCGACGGCCAGGAACCCGGCGTTGGCGACCGCGGCGACGACCCGCGTGCCGAACAGCACGGCGAAGTCATGGGTCACCGCGCCAACCACGTGCGCGACGACGAACGCGGTGAGGAACACGGCCAGCGCCCGCCGGCGTGGCCACCGTGCGCTGAGCCCGGCCATCACGGGCGCTCCGGCGACCATCCCGATCGCGTACGCGGAGGTGAGGCTCGCGGCGGCGGCCACGCTGACGGACAGGTCGTCCGCGATGCCCGGAACGAGACCGGACAACATGAACTCGGACGTGCCCTGCGCGAAAACGGCAAGGCTGAGGACATAGACGAACAAGGGCAAGAGAACTCCCAGCGTCGGAAGAGGACACGAGTGATGTCCAGTCGCTGGGGGCGTGACTCAGCGCCGCCAGACGACTGGCGGCTCGGCTCTGTCCGACTCGGGACTCGTCACGGGCGGCACACTACCGGCAGGCGGGTGGCGCACCAAGCCAATATGGAGGGCATGAGGGTCTTCGTACGGGCGCGGTTCGACGTCCACGACGGCCGGCAGGCGGCCCGGAGCTTCGCGACCTGGCCCCGTACGCGCCGGTGTTCCCCGACGTCAGGGAAGTATCAGGTTGAGGTCGCCGAACTCGTGCCACAGGTACTGCTCGGCGAGGGCCTCCCGGTAGATCTCGCACAGCAACTCCGGCCCGGCGATGGCGGCCAACATGTCCAGATGGGATGCTCGCGGTTCGTGGAGTCCCGTCAGCAGGCCGTCGACGTGGCGGACCCCGCGGGACGGGGTCACGATCACGTCGGTCCAGCCGTCGTCACCGTCGCTCTCGATGGCACGCACGGCGGTGGTACCGACGGCGATCACCCGGCGGCCTTCCGCGCGGGCGTGCGCGACGAGGGCTCGGCTCGGGCGGGGGACGAGGAACCGTTCCGGGTACGGGCGTTCGTGTGCCTCCAGGGACGCGACCCCGGTGTGCAGGAGCACCGGCGCGAACTGCACGCCCCGTGCGACCAGCTGAGCCACGAGATCCGACGTGAACGGCCGGGACGCGCTCGGCATCTCCGCGCTGCCCGGCGTCACCCCGAACACCGTCTGGTAGTAGGACAGCGGCCACCGCCGGCCGACGTAGGAGTACCGGATCGGCGCCCCGAACGCCGCCAGGTACCCGGGCACACCCCGACCCCCGGTGTCTACATCGGACTCCCAGAGCCGGCCGGTGGAGAAGGGGCGCCGCAGTGTCACCGAGCCGCCGCCGAACAGCGGGTACCGCGTGCCGGCGCGGCCATCACGGAAAGGCTCGCGTGCCTGCCGCAGCTCGACCAGCCACGTGCCGTCCAGCTGCTCGGTGGAGAAGTGCACGACGAGCGCGCTGTCCGGCACGGGCACCGCCGCCGGCATGGTCGCCGACGTGTTGACAACCAGCACGTCTCCCGGCCGCAGCAACGACGGCAGGTCCGTGAACCGGTGGTGGCCGACCCGCCCGGCACCACGCTCGCCGACCAGCAACCGCACGCCGTCCCGCCCAAGCCCCCTGGCCTCGGGCGGTTCGTGTGCCTCCAGCGTGGCGGGCAACGAGAACTCGATCGTCATCACTCGCTCCACACCATCACGGTGGCGCCGGCGGGGCCGCGGACCTCGAAGCCGTGGTGACCGCGCGGATACCGGTGCGGGGCCGCGACAAGCTCGTCGCCCGACATCCGCGCGAAGACGGCATCCACGTCAGGCACCTCGAAGGCGAGGGGCGCTGGCCGCGGGTCCTCCGGCGTGACAAGTTCTATGAACGCCGTTTCCGCGCCCAGCACCACCCCCTCCTCCCCGTCACGGCGCCAACCGTCCACCACCGGCAGCCCGAGGCGGTCCCGGTAGAACCTCACCGCCGCCGGCAGGTCCGTCACCGTGAAGGGCAGCCACAGCCTGGTCACGCCGGCACCGTGACGTCCGCGAGGCGGACGCGACCCGAGGGTGGTCGGGTGGTCACCAGGCGCACGAACGCCGGGACCACGGTCTCGGGCAGTGGCCGGTCGCTGATGTCCTCGCCGGGGAACGCCTCCTGGTGCATCCGCGTCCGCAGGTCGCCGGGGTCCACCCACCACACCCGCAGCGCCGGCTCCTCGGCCGCCAGCACGGCGCTGGCCTGCTCGATCGCGGCCTTCGCCGACGCGTAGCCGCCCCACCCCTCGTACGCCTCGACCGCCGCGTCCGAGGTGATGTTCACCAGCGCGCCCTCCCGGGCACGCAGCGCCGGCAGTACCCGCTGCGTCAGCGCGAGCGGCGCCAGCACGTTCACCTCGAACACCTCCCGCAGCGCCTCCAGCGGGTAGGACGCCAGGGGCGGCTGCGGGCTCGGGCCGAGGATGCCGGCGTTGTTGACCAGCAGATCCGCCGTGCCGGCGGCGTCGATCAGCGCCTCCCGGTGGGCGGGGTCGCGGATGTCACCCGCCACCGCGACGACGTCACCGCCGATCCACTCCGCGGCGTCCGCCAGGTCGGACTGTGTGCGGGCGTCCACGACCAGCCGCCAGCCAGCCTCCGACAGCCCGGTGGCCAGTGCGAGCCCCAGCCCGCGGGACGCTCCGGTGACGATCGCGACTCGTTTCATGTACTCGAAGCTACGAACGAAAACTGGCCGTGCCATCGGTCGCCGGACCGCCGGGACCTCGGTCTTTGGACCTAGGTCCGGCTCGGAGGCCGCCCCGGATGGGTACCGTTGACGGCGTGAACGTCCGGAACGAACTGCGGGACGTCAGCGCGGCGGTGCTGGCCGTGACCGCGCACCTCTCGGTCCGCGACGTGCTCACCACGATCCTCTCGTCCGCACGCAAGCTCGTGGGCGCCCGATACGCCGCGCTCGGCGTCCCGGACTCGCACGGCGGCTTCGCGGAGTTCCTCGCCGACGGCCTGACCGACGAGGAGTGGGCCGCCATCGGTCCGCTGCCCCAGCAGCACGGCGTGCTGGGGCTCATGCTCTGCGACCCCAACCCGGTGCGGCTCGCCAACATCAGGGACCACCCGCATTTCGGCTGGTGGCCGAGGGCGCACCCGGCGCTCACCGACTTCCTCGGCATGCCGATCAGCGACGGCGAAGAGATCATCGGCGAGGTGTTCCTCGCCAACAGCCGCAAACCGGGCGGCTTCACCGCGGAGGACGAGGAACTGGTCCGCCTCCTCGCCGCGCACGCGGCCATCGCACTGGTGAACGCGCGCCTGTACGAGCACAGCCGCGAGCTGTCCATTGTGGAGGAACGGAACCGGATCGCCCGCGAGCTGCACGACGCCGTGTCGCAGAAGCTGTTCAGCCTGCGGCTCACCGCGGACGCGGCGTCCGCGCTGCTGGACCGCGACCCGGAACGGGCACGGGCAGAGTTGGCGACCGTCCGCCGGCTCGCGGCCGAGGCGAGCAGTGAGCTGCGGGAGATCGTCGTCGGGCACCGGCCGGCGGACCTGGCCGGCGACGGGCTCGACCGGGCGCTGCGCAAGCAGGTGGAACTGCTGGACCGCGTGCACGAGCCGGCCATGCACTTCACCGGAAGCGGCTGTGTGCCAAGGCTTTCCGAGCTGGGGCAGCAGGCGGTGTACCGGATCGCCCAGGAGGCCATGCACAACGCGTTGCGGCACGCCGACGCGACCCGGATCGAGGTGGTCCTGTCGGTCGACGACGAGGGCACGGTCCTGCGGGTGACCGACGACGGCGTCGGCTTCGCCCCGGCGAGCACGGTCGCCGGCCGCCGTCTCGGGCTGGCCTCGATGCGGGAACGCGCGAGCCAGGCCGGCGGCACGCTCACGGTGACGTCCGAACCGGGCGGTGGAACGACCGTGTGCTTGGCGGTGCCGGCATGAGCGGAGCTTGCGGAGCGAATCATCAACAACCAGGACGCCGCCGAGCCCGCGGAGGGCGCCGGTGTAGCGGAGCCTGCGGAGCGTTCCGGCGCCACGGAGCGGGAACGGCGGCGTCATGATCAAGGTGCTGGTCGTGGACGACCATCCCGTTGTGCGGCAGGGGTTGCGGACCTTTCTCGACCTGCAGGACGACATCACGGTCGTGGGGGAGTCCGCCGACGGCGAGTCGTGCGTGACGGACGCCGAACGCCTGCGACCGGACGTGATCCTGCTCGACCTCCGCATGCCGGGCGGGGACGGCGTGGCCGCCTTGCACGGCCTGCGTGACAACCCGGCGCGCGTACTGGTGGTCACCAGCTACACCGAGCCGAGCGCGGTGCTCCCGGCGGTCCGGGCCGGCGCGGCCGGCTATGTGTACAAGGACATCGACCCGCCCGCGCTCGCCGCGGCGATCCGCTCCGTGCACGCCGGTCACGTGCTACTTCACCCGGACGTCGTGCGCCTGCTCGCGGCAGAGGACACCCGCCCGGCCGAGCTGACCGCCCGCGAGCGGGACGTGCTCGCCGAACTCGCCAACGGCCGTTCCAACCGGGAGATCGCCCGTGCGCTGACGCTGTCGGAGAAGACGGTGAAAACCCACGTCAGCGCCATTCTCGGCAAGCTGGGCGTCCAGGACCGGACCCAGGCGGCACTGCACGCGGTCCGCGCCGGCCTGGTCGAACGGTAGAGCCACATATCAACCACTTGGTTGATCCGAGAACTCCTTCACGGTGGCAAGGTGGGTCCCGTTCTCTCAACATGGGGGTGAGACATCTTGTCCTGGGGAAGAAAGCTGTTCACGGTTGGCGCGGCGGTGGTCCTGTCCGCGAGCCTGGTCGGCAGTGGATCCGCCGACCGGTCCACAAGAGACAGTGACTGGGGTTCGTGGCAGAAGGACCTCGTGGGGTCCCGGTACGCCGTGGCCGAGCACCGCGTCAACGCGCGCAACGTCAAGAACCTGAAGCTGAAGTGGGCGTTCGCCTACCCGAAGACCGCGAGCACGACCGTGCGCAGCGCACCGGCCGTGGTCGGGAACACGATCTACTTCGGCGGCTCCGACGGGAAGTTCTACGCCCGCGACGCACGGAACGGTGCCGCGAAATGGGAGTTCGACCTGACGTCGGTCGACCCGGATGGCCGCGCGCTCGTCCACGACGGCCCGGCGGTGTCCGGCGGTAAGGTCTTCTTCGGCGACGCGCGTGGCTACCTGTACGCGCTCGATGCCCGCAGTGGGGCGCTGAGGTGGTCGACCCGCGTCGACGCGCATCCGTCCGCCACCGTCACGAGCTCGCCAATCGTCTACAAAGGACGTGTGTACGTCGGCGTGTCCAGCGACGAGAACGGCGGCGACAGGAACTACCCGTGCTGCACGTTCCGGGGGCACCTCGACTCGCTCGACGCGAACACCGGCGAGCTGAAGTGGCGTCACTACACGGTGCCCGAGCCTCAGCAGGTCGGTACGTGGCCCAGTGGCGCGGCCAGGTTCGAGCCGTCCGGTGCCGGCGTGTGGAGCTCGCCGGTGATCGACCCGCGTACCGGCACCGTCTTCGTCGGCACCGGCCAGAACTACACCGGCAGCGCCGGCGACTTCGACACCCTGCTGGCGCTGGACGCGCGGACCGGCGGCGTGCGGTGGAAGAACCAGGTCACCGAGGCCGACACGTGGCGGGTGCTGTGCAACGACCCGGATCCCACCGGCTACTGCCCGGGGCTCGCGGACGGCACCGCGCTCGACTACGACATCGGCGCCACACCGAACATCTTCCGGGTCGGCGACCGCACGCTCGTCGGCGTCGGCCAGAAGGTTGGCGTCTACCACGTGTTCGACGCGCGGACCGGCGAGGTCGTGTGGCGTCGCCAGCTCGGCGAGCCGTGGCCGTCCGGCGGCATCGGCGGCATCCAGTGGGGTGCCAGCTACGACGGCCGGTGGCTCTACATCCCCACGTACTACGCCGATCCCGGCACGCTGTTCGCGGTGGACCCGGCCAACGGCGACGTGAAGTGGCAGACCGAGGCCCCGGCGGACGGCTGCACAACCGGTGGCGCGGGTCAGTTCCCGAACCCGTTGTGCGCGCCGGCACACGGGGCGCCCGCGACGAGCAGCCCCGGCCTCGCGTGGGTTGGTGGCGTCGACGGCAAGCTGCGGGCCTACGACGCCGCGGACGGCCGGATCCTGTGGACCTACGACACGGTGCGCACGTTCACCGGCGTCAACGGCATCGAGGGCATGGGCAGCGCGATCACCGGCACCGGCGGCGGCGTGGTCATCTCAGACGGGATGGTGTACGTGCAGTCGGGGTACTGGCCGGAGTACTCGACGGAGAAGGGGCACGTACTGCTGGCGTTCGGCCTCTGATCAATCCACAGAGGACGCCGGCGATGACCAGCACGGCGGCCAGCAGCACGAGCGGGGTGAGCCGCTCGCCGGTGAACAGCGCGGCGGCGGCCATCCCGAAAACCGGTACCAGCAACGAGAACGGGGCGATCACGGACGCGGAGTACGTCCGGATGAGATAGCCCCACACCCCGAAACCGGCGACGGTGGCCACCAGCCCGACGAAGAAGACGGCGCCGGCCGCCGGCCACGTGACGGTCCGCAGCGCGTCCCAGCCGCGCTGCGGACCTTCGAAAATCGCGGACAACACGAACAACGGCGGCGCGGCGAGGGCGCTGACCCAGACCATGAACCGCAGCGTGTCCGGCGGCGCGGCGTGCCTCGTCACCACGTTGCTGATGCCCCAGGCCGCCGCGGCGCCAATGAGCAGCAGGAACGCGCCGATCGGACTGGTGGCCCCGAGATCGAGCGCGATCAACGCGATCCCGCCCAGTGCCATGACCATGCCGAGTATCTGTTGCCTCGTCAGCCGTTCCTTGAGCAGCAGCACGGCGAACAGCAACGTGAACGGCGCCTGTGCCTGCATCACGAGCGAGGAGAGCCCGGGCGGCATTCCTGCGGTCATGCCGATGAACAGCAGTCCGAACTGGAGGATGGCGAGCGTGAGCGTCACCAGCGCCACCCATCGCCACGGCACGCCGGGGGAGCGAAGGAAGAAGATCGCCGGCACGGCCGCGACGAGGAACCGCAGGGCCGAGAACAGCAGCGGCGGAAAATGCGCGAGCCCGACGTCGATGACGACGAAGTTCACGCCCCACACGGCCGTGAGTCCCAGAGCGAGCAGCAGGTGACGGGGAGACATGCCAGTAGCCTCTTGGCGTGCTTGATGAAGCACAAGTTAATAGTTCTTGGCCCGAGACGTTAGAGTTGCTGCATGTTCGATCTGACGCGGCTGCGCGTGCTGCACGCCGTCGCTGGTCACGGCAGCCTCGCCGCGGCTGCGCGGGCACTGCACCTGACCCCGTCCGCCGTCTCGCAGCAGATGGCCAAACTGGAACGCGAGGCAGGCTGTGTACTGGCCGAACGAAGGGGCCGCCACCTCCGACTGACGGACGAGGGCAAAGCACTCGCCACCCACGCTGAACGCATCCTGGCCGCGGTGGAGGAGGCCTCCGCTGACCTGGACGAACGCCGGGGCCGCGTACTGGGCACCGTCACTGTTGGCGCCTTTCCCACAGCGGCCCGTGGCCTGATGCCCGCGGTGCTGCGAGCCTGCGCGGCCCAACACCCGGACCTGCGGATCGGCGTGCGCGAGGTGGAGCCGTACCAGGCAATGGGCCTACTGACCGCCGGCGTCCTGGACATGGCGGTGTCCCAGGACTGGATGAACCTGCCCGTGGCGCTGCCGACCCGAATGGCCAGCGCGGACCTTGGCCTGGACCCCGCGGACGTGGCGCTCCCGCCGGGACATCCCTTGGCTGACCGGGAAAGCCTGGCCCTGTTCGAACTGGCCACCGACCCGTGGATCACGTCCACTGTGGGCACGATCTGCCACGACTGGCTGACGAACACCTTCCGCCGCGACGGTCACGAGCCGCTGATCGTGCACCAGGCCGCCGAGTTCCCTACGCAACTGGCGCTGGTGGCGGCGGGGTTGGGGGTGGCGGTGATCCCCCGTCTTGCCGCGGACTCGGTGCCGGCGGGTGTCCGTCTGGTGCCCGTCCGGCCCGCGCTGGAGCGCCGGGTTTTCGCGGTGTGGCGCGAAGAGGCCTCTCGCCGCCCCGCCATCCGCGCTGTCGTGGTGGCACTGACGGAAACGTTTGCGCAGCCTCGGGGATAACCGAGGCGGACATCATCCGAAGTGGAATTCGGTGTTCGCGCCGCACAGGACGAGGCACGGCAGGTCTCCTGGTACCAGGCCTGCCAGCCATGCCGCGAACGGCACCGCACCCGCGGGTTCCACTGCCAGGCGGAAGTCCTCCCACAGACGGTCCCGTGCCGCGAGGATTTCCTGGTCGGATACCAGGACCGACGTCGCCGCGCGGAGGATTGCGAACGGGACCTCACCGACGCGGGTCGCGCCCAGGGCGGATGCGGTTATCCCGCTCACCTCGGAGTCGACCGGGCGGCCTGCTGCCAGTGCGTCGTGGAGGGCCTGGCAGCCGTGTGGTTCGACCGCGACAACGTGTCGGCCGCCGGCGCCCAGCATGGTGCCCGCCGCGAGCCCGCCGCCGCCGACGGCGACCACCAGGGTGTCCACCGACGGCGCGTCGGCCACCGCCTCCGCCGCGCACGTGCCCTGACCCGCCACTACCAGCGGGTGGTCGTAGGCCGGCACGTACAGCGCGTCCGGCACCTCCATGGCCGCGGCCGCCGCCTCGGCGTAGCGGGTGCCGTGGCGGATCAGTTTCGCGCCGGCTGCCTCGATGCGGCGGGCCTTCGCCTCCGGCACGGACTCCGGTGTGTACACCGTCGCTGGGATGCCCAACAGCGACGCGGCCGTCGCCACCGCGAGTCCGTGGTTGCCGCCCGATGCCGTGACCACTCGCGACGGTCGCGAGTCGACACCCAGCAACGCGTTCAACGCGCCCCGCACCTTGAACGAACCCGTCAGCTGGAGCTGCTCCAGCTTCAGCACCAACGGCTTCCCGTCGACCTCGACGCGCATGATCGGTGTGCGGCGCACGTACGGTCCGATGCGTTCGGCCGCGGCGGCCACGTCTGACAGCATGAGACCACGGTAATGGAGCGAGGGGTCAGCACGTGGTCGCGGTGTTCGGGTTCGCCTGGTGGCTGGGCCTCTATCTGCTCGCCCGCGACGTGACCAAACCGGCGCTCCGGCGCGCCGGCATCGGCCTCCTCGGCTATGCCATGGCACTCGCGACGGCCGGGACAACGGACCACCCGCTGCTCGCCGCCGTCCACGCGGTCTTCCTGTCGTTGCCGTCGGTGTTCTGGACCGGGGTGCTCATCGCGGGCCGCGCCGAGGCGGCCTGGCGGTGGGGTGTGCTGCCGGGCAGCCTCGTGCTCGCCGCCGCCAGCCCGTTCGTCGGTGCCTGGAGCACGGTGGTCGTGGTGCTGCCGCTGTTCTGGGCGCTCGGCCTGTTCCTCCGGCACGGTGGACGGCCGCGGCTCGTCGCATTGCTCATGTTCGGTCTCGCCGTGTCGCTCGTACTGCTGAGCTTCCTGTCCGGGGAGGCGCGGACGTTACTGCTTGCCGGCATCGGCGTCGACCTGGTGCTGCTGGGCGGGAGCGTGGCGGTGCTCGACGCGTTCGACGAGGGGGAGGCGATCCGCCGGGACATGCTGTGGTCGCTGCTCGTCGCGGGCGGCACCGCGGTGCTGTTCGGTAGCCAGGTGGCGCTCGCCGCGTGGCTGGTGGACCGGCCGCTCGACCTGTTGGCGTACGGGGTGGTCGGCGCCGCGATCGCGATGCAGGTGCTGGCCAGGCCCATCAACGCGCTGGCCGACCGGTTCGCTTTCCGTGACGCGCCGGACCTACGGCGGGAGCGCGATGAGCTGCGTGAGGTGGCCGCCGCGCTGCCGCGTCGCGCGGAGGTCCCACTGTCCGAGTTCGACGAGACCGAGTTCGTCCGGCTCACCCGTCGGGCGCTGTCCCACTACGGCGATCTCGGCAAGCTGGCGTCCAGCCCGCTGACCTCGCTGCCGGTGATCGCCGCGCGGCTCGCGGAACGTGGCGTGCCGGACGCGCCCCTGGCCCGCGCGACGGAGCTGAAGGCACTGCTCCTGGAGACGATCACCCGGCTCAAACCGGCCGATGGCGAGTTCGGTACGTCCGAGGAGTGGCGGCACTACAACGCGCTGTTCTTCTACTACGTGGTCGGTGTCCGCCCGTACAGCGTGCGGACGAAGGTGACCGAGCTGGACCCGGTCGCCCGCCGCGCGCTGGCGTGGTTCGCCGACCACGTGCCGGAGCGGACACTGCACAACTGGCAGGCCGCCGCGGCGAAGATCGTGGCGACTGAACTGCGTCTGACCAGCGCTTGGCCGTGAGCGGCCCGGCGGCGTCTGGACTGAGCGAGCAGCGGAGGCCGGGAGCGAAGCGACCCGCCGAGCAGCGCAGGGTGGGAAGACGCCGCCTCCTCGGGGCCGCTCACCAGCGAGCGGAGCGAGCCAATTGGCACTGTTTGGCAGCCTTTGGCGTGGTACTGGCAGTGCGAGTTGGGCGACCTTCGGTGGCGTCAGAACCACGGAAGGAGTTCGAAATGACCACCATTGCCCGCACCCCCGCCCTGCTGCGTGAAGCGCTCAGGTTCGACGGGTTCGCGACGCTGCCGAGCGGGGTGCTCGTGGCCGCGCTGGCCGGCGTACTGGCCGAGCCGCTCGGCATCCCGACGGGGGTGCTGGTCGGCGCCGGCCTGTTCTTCATCGTGTGGGGCGCCGGCGTGCTGTACCTGGGCACCCGGCCCGCGATCAACCGTCGCGCGGCGACCGCCGTCGGGGTTGTGAACGTGGTGTGCGCGGTGGACGGCGTGCTCGTCGCCGAGTTCGCCGGCCTGACGACGCTCGGCACGGTCGCGCTGCTGGCCCTGTCGGTCGCGGTCGCGGGGATCGGCGCGCTGCAGCTGTTCGCGGTACGCCGATAGATTGGGCCACGTGCCGCAACAGTTTCCGACCGCCGCCGCGACCGCCATCGGTTCCATGCCTGGAACCGATCCGGTCGAGGCGGCGGCCGTCGTCGTGGGCGAGCTGCCCGACCTGCCACACCTGCCGGAGCTGCCGAAACGCGGGCTGGGCGCGGACCTTGTCGGCCGCACCGCCGCGTTGCTGGTCGACCTGGCGGTGGAGGTGGTGCCGTCGGCCTACCGGGTCGCCGCACGGCCGGGGGCGGACCACCGCACGGCGGTCGACCACCTGCGCCGCGACCTGGACGCCTTCGAGCAGGCCGTCGAGAGCGCGGCTCCTGGCCTGGTCAAGGTGCAGCTGGCCGGTCCGTGGACGCTGACGTCCGAGATCGAGCTGCATCGTGGTCATCGCGTCATGACCGACCCCGGCGCGCTGCGGGACTTCGCCGAGTCGCTCGCGGAGGGCCTGACCAGCCACGTCGCGGAGATCCACAAGCGCACGGGCGCCGACGTGGTGGTGCAGCTGGACGAGCCGTCACTGCCGGCCGTCCTGGCCGGTGCCCTGTCGACACCGTCCGGGCTGAGCACGGTCCCGGCGGTCGCGGAGCCGGAGGCCCGGGACCTGCTGGCCGGCGTGATCGACGCGGCCCGCGCGGCGACGGGCCAGCCGGTGATCGTGCACTGCTGCACGCCGCGCCCACCGGTCGCGCTGTTGCGCGCCGCGGGCGCCGACGCGGTGGCCCTGGACGCGACCCTGCTGGAGGGGACGCCCGCGGCGTTCGCCGACCAGCTGGGCGAGGCATGGGACGACGGGTGTGTGCTGCTGCTCGGTCTGGTCCCGAGCACCGACCCGAGCCGCCCACCGACCCTGCACGACGTGGCCCGCCCCGCACTGGAACTGGTGGACCGGCTGGGCTTCCCCCGCTCGATCCTGGCCGAACGCGCACTCCCGACCCCGACGTGCGGCCTGGCCGGCGCGACCACGTCGTGGGCCAGGCGCGCGCTGGAGCTGACCAGGGACCTGGGCAAGGCCTTCGTGGAACCTCCGGAGTCCTGGTAGGTCAGGTGGCCTCCCACAGGGCCGCGATGGGCAGCGACAAGAGTCGTTCGCCGAAGTTGACGCTCCCTCGTTTGCCCGTGTGGAACACGATGCCCTGGCTGAACTGATCGCCGACATGGTCACGCAGCGCGGTCAGGCCGCGAAAGTCCTCGGCGGTGACCGTGTCTCTCGCCTTGGACTCGATGCCGACGATCCGGCCGTCATCTCGTTCGAGGACGACGTCCACCTCCGGGCCCCCGCTGATTCGCCAGTGATGGAGGCGGACCTCGGACTCGCTCCAGGTGACCTGCTTCGCGAGTTCGTTGACGATGAACGTCTCGACAAGCGCCCCACGCAGGGGGGCCACGGGATTTGCCAGTGAGTCAGGGGAGATACCCAGCAGTGAGGCCGCGAGGCCCGTGTCGGTGAGATGCACCTTGGCGTGCTTCACCACCCTGGCGGTCGGGTTCCGGGACCAGGCCGAAAGCCGGTGTACCAGGAACACCGCCTCCAGCAGTTCGAGATAGCGGTTCACGGTCGCGCGGTGCAGGCCGGTCTTGTTCGAGGTCTGGACGCTGTTGTGCTCCTGTGCGGTGATGGAAGCGAGGTAGGACAAGAGCGTGGTGATCGCACTCGGTTCGTTGATCTTTGTCATCTCGCGGATGTCCCGTTCCGCGATCGCCCGCACGTAGCTGCGGAACCAGGTACGGCGAGATCGAGCACTGTGCATGAGGGCCGGCTCGGGGAACCCGCCTCGGCAGATACGGGCGAAGTAGTCGGTGCGGTCTAACTGCGACGGTGTGAACGCACGCAATGCGTCTGGTTCGTCGAACGCCATGTCGACGAACTTTTCGAACCTGCCCTCGAACTCGCCTTGCGAGAACGGCCAGACATCGACCACGGCGCCGCGACCGGCAAGTGACTCGGACAAGCTGGGGGTGGACAGAAAGCGGGTCGAACCGGCGAGGACGTACTGGCCCGGTTTCCGGACCGCGTCGACCTCGGCCTTGATCGCCCTGACCAGGGGATTGCCGGCTCTTTGGACCTCGTCGATGAGCCTTGGCTCGGTGCCGCTCGCGACGAACCCGAGCGGGTCGCTGATCGCTGCCTGCAGCAGTTGCTCGTCGTCGAGGTTGAACAGCGTCCCGCCATGTCGAGCCTGTACGTGCCTGAGCAGCGTCGTCTTGCCGGCTTGTCGAGGGCCGTTGAGTATCACGACACGGAAGGTGGAGAGATACTCATCGACGAGTTCGCAGCACGCGCGTGTCAGATCGGACTCGAACACGACACCTCCGCAGGTCATCGAGGCTGGTGGACCTGCAGAGTGTACATCTCGCAGCACTCTGGACCGACATTCCACAGGCCCTCCGACCGACATTTGGCAGAGGTTTGCATCGACATTCCTGTGGCCTCACGCCCGCCAGCCGGGCGTGAGGCCGCACATGATCACTGCGTCGTGGCCGGCTTTCGGAACGTGAGTGCCACCAGGAAGGTCAGCAGCACGATGCCGGCCGCGAAGGCGAACGCGGACGTCGCGCCCGCGACCACCGCGTCCGTGCCCGTGAGGCCCCGTGATCCCGAGCCCGCCACCGTCACCAGGAGGGCGAGGCCCAGCGTGGAGCCGATCTGTTGCATCGTCTGCAGCACGCCGCCCGCGGCGCCGGCGTCCGAGGGCGGCACCGTGCTCATGATCAGTACGTTCAGCGGTGAGAACCCCAGCCCGGCGCCGACGCCGAGCAGGACCATCGGGCCGAGGATCGCGGGGACGTACCCGGAGTCGGCCGACAGCGACGACAGCCACCACAGCCCGACCGCCATCATCAGTGTTCCCGTCACCGCCAGCGGTTTCGGGCCGGTGCGGGGCAACAGTCGCGGCACGAGGCGGGACAGCGCGAAGATGCCAACGGCCATCGGCAGGAACGCGAAGCCCGTGGTCAGCGCTCCGTAGCCGCTGACCTCCTGCAGGAACTGGGTCATGAAGAAGAACGCCGCCATCATCGACAGCGGGCCGAGGAAGAAGTTCGCGTAACCGGCCGCCCGGTTGCGGTCCGCGAACAGGCGCAGCGGCAGCATGGGGTTCGCGATCCGGGTCTGGGACACCACGAACGCGACCACCAGCACCGCGCCTGAGGCGAGCGGCCACATGGCGGTCGCCGTCCCCCAGCCCGCTTCCGCCGCTCTGATGAACCCGAACACGAGCGAGGCAACGCCGGTCGTCGCCAGGGCCGCGCCCACCAGGTCGAGTGGCGCGCGGTTGCGGGCCGGCTCGCTGATGTACCGGGAACCGCACGCCAGGACCACCAGGCCGAGCGGCACGTTGATGAACATCACCGACCGCCAGGTCAGCCACTCCGTCAGAAACCCGCCGAGGATCAGCCCGATGGCGAACCCGGAGCTGGCCATCGCGGAGAACAGCGCCAGCGCCCGCATCCTGGCCTGCTGGTCGGTGATCGTGCTGGTGATCAGCGCGAGCGTGCTCGGGCCCGCGGCCGCGGCCCCGATCCCCTGGAGGATCCGTGCCCCGATGAGCAGGCCGGCCGAGTCGGCCAGCCCGCCGGCCAGCGACGCGACGGTGAACACCGCGATGCCGATCAGGAACATCCGCCGCCGGCCGAACAGGTCACCCATGCGGCCGCCGAGTAGCAGCAACCCGCCGAACACCAGCGTGTACGCGTTCATCACCCATGACAGGCCTGCGGGGGTGAAGCCAAGGTCGGTGCGGATGCGGGGGAGCGCCACGTTCATCACGGTCGCGTCGAGCATCAACATGAGCTGGCACGTCAGGATCAACGCCAGCGCGAAACCGGGCCGGGCCGCGACGGGCCTGGCCAGTGTTTGAGTCGACAAGCTAACACCCCTAAGTGGAGATACTCTCCGTTTGGACCGGGTTAGCATATGGAGAGTATCTCCGGCTACGCAAGCCTATCCGGAGAAACTCTCCGGTTGGAAGGGGTGCATCGATGCGCGCGGACGCCCGCCGCAACTACGAGCGGATCGTGGCCACCGCCCGCGACGTGTTCTTCACAGACGGGATCGACGCCCCGCTCGACGACGTCGTCAAGCGCGCCGGTGTCGGAGCGGGCACGCTCTACCGGCACTTCCCGACCCGCGACGTGCTGATCGAGGCGGTCTACCGCCAGGAGATCCTGGAAATCGCGGAGCTCGCCTACGAGATCGCCAAGGTGTCGGCGCCGGAGGACGCTATCCGCGAGTGGTTCCGTGAGCTGATCCGGTTCCACATCGAACGGTCCGACCTGGCAAGGGCGTTGAAGGCGGCGATCGACGAGGAGTCGGAGACCTTCCAGTACTGCAAGGAGAAGCTGCGGGAGGCGGCCGGGTCGCTGCTCGAGCCGGCGCAGGCCGTCGGCGTGGTCCGGGCGGACCTGGAGGCGGTCGACCTGATGCGGCTCTCGCACGGCATCGGGGCCAGCGCCAAGTTCGCCGACGAGGCCGGCCAGCAGCGGATGCTGTCGGTGGTGCTGGAGGGGTTGAAGCCATGAGGTTCTTTCGCCGCAAGGACAAGCCGGCTCCGGCACGGCCCGATCACGCCACACGGGCCGAGCTTTTCTGGCGGGGCTGGTACGACCTGCTGCCCGAGGTGGCCGCCGCGCTCGGCGACCGCGAACCGCAACGGGTGGAGAACCAGCTGTGCGACCTCGTCGCCACCCTGCACCCCGAGCTGCACTTCTCGCTCGAGCGGGGCCAGCGGGCCGTCTACGCGCTGGTGGTCACCGGCCAGGAGGACCCGAAGCTGCGCCCGTACACCGACGCGTGGCGGGCCGCGGCGCCGGCCGACGACGCGATCTGGGAGTACCACGACTCCGTGCCGCCGGTGCCCGACCCGACGCTCGTGACCGTCAACCTCGGCGCGCACCGGATCCCGCTCGAGGACGTCCGGGTCGTGGCGCAGGTCGACGGGGACGCCGTCGACGTCGCCGTCTACCACCCGAAGATGTCCGAACTGGACCCCGCGGCCCGCGACGCGATGACCTACCTGCCGCTCGACGCGGCACTGGGGGAGCGGCTCGCGGCCGAGCACCTGCGGCGCGTGGAGACCGCCGACTCCGAGCCGGAGGGCACCATCGGGTTGCTGGAGCTGCGAGCCCTCGTCGAGGGCCTCGCGAAGCCCGGAAATGTCGGTGGTAGCGACTAGCCTGGGCCCGTGACCAGTGCAGACCGTGACATGGCGGTAGAAGGTGTCGAGGACGTGCCGGCCGGCGTGCGGGAGCGGCACGGGAAGCTGTCCGAGGAGATCAACGGCCACCGGTTCCGCTACTACGTGCTCGACTCGCCGACGATCTCGGACGGTGAGTTCGACACGTTGTGGCACGAGCTGCTGGCCATCGAGGAGGCCCACCCGGCCCTGGTCTCGCCGGACTCGCCGAGCCAGCAGGTCGGCGGCACGTTCTCCACGGAGTTCACGGCGGTCGACCATCTGGAGCGGATGCTCAGCCTCGACAACACGTTCGACGCCGACGAGCTCGGCGCCTGGGTGGACCGCGTCGAGAAGGAGCTGGGGCCGACCAGCTACGTGTGCGAGCTGAAGATCGACGGTCTCGCGATCAACCTGCTCTACGAGAACGGTCGCCTGGTCAGGGGGTTGACCAGAGGTGACGGGCGCACGGGCGAGGACGTGACGCTGAACGTCCGCACGCTGGCGGACGTGCCGTTGCGGCTCACCGGCACCGACGAGTTCCCCGTGCCGAAGCTGGTCGAGGTGCGCGGCGAGGTGTACTTCCGCCTGGAGGACTTCGCCGAGCTGAACGCGAAGATCGTCGAGGCCGGCAAGGAGCCGTACGCCAACCCCCGCAACACCGCCGCGGGTTCGTTGCGGCAGAAGGATCCCAAGGTCACCGCGAGTCGCAAGCTGCGGCTGATCTGCCACGGTCTAGGCAAGCGCGACGGCTTCGAGCCGGCTCGGCAGTCCGAGGCGTACCAGGCGCTCGCGGCGTGGGGTCTGCCGGTGTCGGCGCACACCAAGGTGATCGACACCCGCGAGGAGCTCGGCGCGCACATCGAGTACTGGGGCCAGCACCGCCACGACGTCGAGCACGAGATCGACGGCATCGTGGTCAAAGTGGACGAGGTGGCCAAGCAGCGCAGGCTCGGCACCACGTCCCGGGCGCCGCGGTGGGCGATCGCGTACAAGTACCCGCCGGAGGAGGCCACCACGACGTTGCTGGACATCCAGGTCAACGTGGGCCGCACCGGCCGGGTGACGCCGTTCGCGGTGATGGAGCCGGTCAAGGTGGCCGGCTCGACGGTCGCCATGGCCACGCTGCACAACGCGAGCGAGGTCAGGCGCAAGGGCGTGCTGATCGGCGACCGCGTGGTGATCCGCAAGGCGGGCGACGTGATCCCCGAGGTGCTCGGCCCGGTGATGGACGCCCGCCCGGCCGACGCTCGCGAGTGGACCATGCCGACCGAGTGCCCCTCCTGCGGCACGACACTGGCGTACGAGAAGGAGGGCGACGCCGACATCCGCTGCCCCAACGCCAGGAACTGCCCCGGCCAGCGCAAGGAGCGGCTGACCTACATCGCGGGTCGGTCGGCGCTGGACATCGAGGTGCTGGGCTACGAGGCGGCGGCCGCGCTCATCGACTCACGAGTGCTCCACGACGAGGGCGACCTGTTCGATCTGGACGAACCGCGACTGCTCGACGTGGAGTTGTTCCGCACCAAGGCCGGCGCGCTGTCGGCCAACGGGCAGCGCCTCTTGCAGAACCTGGCGCTCGTCAAGGACCGTCCACTGTGGCGCATCCTGGTGTCGCTGTCGATTCGGCACGTCGGCCCCACCGCGGCACGCGCGCTGGCGCTGGAGTTCGGTTCCCTGCCACGCATCATGGACGCGTCCGACGAGGAGTTGGTGGGGGCC
The DNA here is from genome assembly GCF_036378875.1 of Actinophytocola sp. Taxonomy (GTDB): domain Bacteria; phylum Actinomycetota; class Actinomycetes; order Mycobacteriales; family Pseudonocardiaceae; genus Actinophytocola. The sequence goes on along the minus strand of NZ_DASUVO010000052.1, from coordinate 53,964 downwards.
GAAGGCGTGGGGCCGACCATCGTCGCGGCGTTGCGCGAGTGGTTCGCGACCGACTGGCGCCGGGAGATCGTCGAGAAGTGGCGACGCGCCGGCGTGCGGATGGAGGAGGAGCGGGACTCCTCGATCCCGCGCAACCTCGACGGTCTGTCTATTGTGGTCACGGGCAGTCTGGGGACCTTCTCGCGCGACGAGGCCAAGGAGGCGATCCTGGCCCGTGGCGGCAAGGCGGCCGGTTCGGTGTCGAAGAAGACCGCGTTCGTGGTGGTGGGCGACGCACCCGGCACCAAGTACGACAAGGCCGTGCAGCTGAAGGTTCCGGTGCTGGACGAGGACGGCTTCCGTGTCCTGCTGGCCGATGGTCCGGACGCCGCCCGCGAGATGGCGCAGATCGGGGAGGAAGAGGCCGCCGAGGATGAGTGAAGTGACGATCCGCCCGGCCCGTGAGGACGAGTTACCCGCGGTGGGCGAGCTGACATTCGAGGCCTACCAGGCCAACGGCTACCTGACCGGCCGCGAGGACGGCTTCTACGCGCAACAGCTGCGCAACGCCCGCCCCCGCTACGAGCAGGCGGAGCTCCTGGTGGCGGTGGACGAGGACGACACCATCCTCGGCACGGTCGCGATCGCGCGGCACGGCACACCGTGGCGGGAGATCGGCGGCCCGGACCAGCTGGAGTTCCGCATGCTGGCGGTGTCCCCGGCGGCCCGCGGCAGAGGCGTCGGCGAGGCCCTGACCCGTCGGGTGCTGGACCGCGCGGTGGAACTGGGCTGCACGGCGGTGGTGCTGTGCAGTTCGGAGCTGATGCACGCGGCCCACCGCCTGTACGAACGACTCGGCTTCTACCGCACCCCCGAGCTGGACTGGCGTCCGGAACCCGACGTACCGCTGCTCGCCTACCGCCTGGACCTGGCGAGTGCCTGAGCCGACAACGGCCCCGGCACAGGCCGTCGTGTTGATCACTGGCATCCAGGCGGCGGGTAAGTCGACGGTCGCCCAGCTGCTGGCCGAACGGCTGTCCCGTTCGGTGCACCTGCGGGGCGACCTGTTCCGGCGCATGGTGGTCGGCGGCCGGGCGGACATGACACCCAACCCGTCCGAGGACGCGATGCGGCAACTGCGCCTGCGTCACCGGCTGACCGCGACGGCGGCCGACGAGTACTTCCAGGAGGGGTTCACGGTCGTCGTCCAGGACGTCGTGCTCGGCGTGCACCTGACCGCGATGGTCCACCAGATCCGCGCACGCCCGCTGTTGACCGTCGTCCTCGCCCCGCGCGTCGAGGCGATCGCCGCCAGGGAGACGGCCCGGGCGAAGAGCTCCTACGACGCGTGGACCGTCGCCCAGCTCGACCACGGCCTGCGCAACGACACACCCCGTCTCGGCCTCTGGCTCGACACCTCCGACCAGACCCCGACAGAAACCGTCGACGAGATCCTCCGCCGGGCCTGGACGGAAGCCCGGGTCTGAAGAAATTCGCGCTGCCCGATCATCCACGCGTGCCGACCGCGGGCCTGACCTGTCGAACGGCCGCGACGGCGATCCCGACGACGGTGATCGCCGCCGCGACCAGGAACAGTGACCGGGTGCCCAGGCCCAGCGCGACGCCGCCGAGCCAGCCCGCGAACGCCGCCGCCACCTGGTAGGCCGACGCGTTCACCGCGATGGCGAGGGTCGGGGCGTCACCGGCCGCGGTGAGCACGCGTGCCTGCATCCCCGGGACGATCGCGAACCCGGCCGCCCCCAGCACGAACACGAGCACGACGTTGGTGTCGAGCCACATCAGCGCGAGGACTGCCGCCAGCGCGGTCAGCAACCAGAGTTGTGACCGCACTGGCGAGCGGTCGGCCAGTTTTCCGCCGAGCAGGTTTCCGACCGCGGCGCCGACCCCGTACACGAGCAGCAGAACCGGCACCGTGCCATCGGCGAAGCCGCCCACTTCCGTTGCCAGCGGGGCGAAGTAGGTGAACACGACCAGCGCCCCGGCGTTCCCCACCGCCGTCACGGCGATCGCCAACCACACGGCCGGTGCCCGGAACACCCGCAACTCGGCGGTCGCCGACCCAGCCGCACCTGCCGTCGCGGGCACGAACCGCGGAAGGAGTGCCAACCCCACCGCGCAGCACACGGCGATCGCGACGAAAGTGGCGCGCCAGCCGTAATGCGTCCCGACGAACGTGCCGAGTGGGGCGCCGAGGATCATCGCCAGGTTCATGCCGAGGGCGAGTCGCGCGACCGCCGAGGCCTTCCGGTCTTCCGGTGCGGCCGTGGCCACGATGACGATCGCGTTGGCGAAGAACGTCGCCGTGACCAGCGCCGTCACGACGCGAGTCGCGAACAGTACGGCATAGGTGGGCGCGACGGCCGAGGCGACGTTGCCGGCCACGGCGACCGCGAGGAGCACCATGATCAGCGGCTTGCGCGGGTAGCGGGCGGTCAGGGCGGTCAACGCCGGCCCGCCGGCGATCATCCCGAGTGCGTAGGCCGTGACCAGCAGACCTGCCGCCGGGATCGAGATGTCGAGCCCGGCGGCGACGCCGGGGAGGATGCCGGCGAGCACGAACTCGCCGGTCGTGATGCCGAAGACGCAGAGCATCAACGTGGGCAGCATTCTTTACCATCCAGTACAAAATAGGGGCAACAGAAAACGTCAGAGGGCCGCCAGGGCGCCCTCCACGACGTCGAGCAGGGCCGCCCGGTCGTCGGTGACCTTCGCGAGCGTGCGCAGGCCGTAGTAGGTGCTCTGGAACGTGCGGGCGACCTGCCTCGCGGGTCGGTCGGTGCGGAGTTCGCCGGCACGCTGGCCGGCGGCGATCACGTCGGTGACGGCCTGCTCGAAGTCGCGGAACTGCTTGCGTACCAACGCGGGTACCTCACCGTCGCGGCCGCTGACATCGATGGCCGCGTTGAGCGCCAGACAACCGCGGCGGCCGGGGTCGGCGAGGTCCGTGTCGATGACGCCGATCATCAACTGCCGCAACCGTTCCCGCGTGTCACCCGGCTGCGCCAGCAGTTCCAACTGTCGTGCGGCCCAGGTCTCGGCGTAGCGGCGCACGGACTCCTCGTAGAGGCGGTGCTTGCTGCCGAAGGCGTTGTAGAGGCTGCCGCGACCGAGACCCGTGCGCGCGCAGAGGTCCTGGGTCGTGGTCGCCTCGTAACCCTTCTCCCAGAACACATCCATGGCGGCGTCGACCACGGCGGTGTCGCTGAACTCCCGTGGCCGTCCCATGTCGATGACGTTAGCGACTTCTGTACTTCTTGGTCAAGAACTGAAGCAGCGGGACGGTGTCACCCCCGTTTCCCGGCGGAACGCGGCGATGAACGCGCTCGTGGTCGCGTAGCCGACCTGCCGGCCCGCGACCGCGACCGGCGTGCCGCCGGCAAGGAGTTCCAGCGCCGCGCGGACGCGGAGCCGAGTGCGCCACCGACCGAAGCCGACGCCGGTCTCGGCCACGAACAGGCGGGACAGCGTGCGCTCGCTGGTGCCGACCGCCCGTGCCCACGCGGCGGCGTCCCGGTTGTCGGACGGGTCCGCCGCGAGCCCGTTGGCCACCCGACGAGGGCGGTCGTCCCGCGGCCAGGTCAGCTCGGCGGACGCGACCGGCGCCGGAGTCAGCACGTCGAACAACACGGACTCGGCGCGGCCGCGCGCGTCATCCGAGAGACTCCCGCCGAGATGGCCGACGAGCGCGGTGAACATCGGTGGGGCAGCCAGCACGGTCGGCGCGGACCACAGCGGCGGGCACCGATCAGGTCTCAGATAGAGACTGTGCATGTCAGCGGCGGGTGCGCCCGCGGTCGTGTGCGGCACACCGGCCGGCACGAACAACGCGCGGCTCGGCGGCAGCACCCATGTCGTGTCCCCGACGCCGATGGTGAGAACTCCGCTGCGGGCCCACGCCAGCTGGTGAGTGGGATGCGTGTGGGTGCCGTAGCGAGCGCCGCGCCCGAGCAGGAAACGTCCGACGAGTGCGGCTCCCAGCGGCGGCTCGACCCATTCGACGGGATGGCCGTAACGCGACACAGCTTGACAGAATACGTGGTTCCGGCCGCGTGGACGGCGTCGTAGCGTCGATCGCATGCCGATGAACGCGATCCACCGCAAGATTTGCCAGTCGGACAAGTGGGCCACCGCGATGCGCGCACAGGTGCTGCCGTGGGCGGTCGGCGATGTCCCGTTGGACGGCGACGTGCTCGAGCTGGGCCCCGGCTACGGCATCACCACTCGTTGGCTGGCCGACCACGGCGGCCGCCTCACCGCCGTCGAGGTGGACCCGGCACTGGCGGCCGACCTGCGCACGAAGTTCGACGGCGAGGTCGACATCCACGAGGCCGACGGCGCAGCGCTCCCGTTCCCCGACAACTCGTTCGACGCGGTCGTCTGCTTCACGATGCTGCACCACGTGCCGTCGCCGGAGAAGCAGAACCAGCTCTTCGCGGAGGCACAGCGGGTGCTGCGCCCGGGCGGGGTGTTCGCGGGTTCGGACAGCCAGGTCAGCCTACGGTTCCGGCTCATCCACATCGGGGACACGATGGTCCCGGTCCCGCCGGAGACGCTGCCGGACCGCCTGCTCAGCGCGGGTTTCGAACACGCGAAGGTAGGCGTGGGCGGCCGCTCCCTCCGCTTCCGCGCCACCAGCTGAACCAGCGGCCCTGGCCGGTGTCCCGAAAGCCGCGATAGGGACGTTCAACGACACGAGCGCGTCTTTCAGGACATGCGGGTTCGTGGCCGGCTGTTAGCCCGATAACACCACCGCGACGATGCCTGCCAGGTGGGCCAGCCTGGCCACCTCGGCGGCGCGGAACTGCGGTCCGCCCGGGCGGCCGACGAGGAGCACGCGCTCCGGCTTGCCCAGCGGGGTGGCGGCCAGCTCCGTGCCGAGCTCCTGCCAGGTCTCCGGCACCCAGGTGTCCTCGCCGTCGAGCACGGTGGCGCGGGCCAGCGGCAGGAACGGCACCTCGAGGGTCTTGAGCTGGGGTGCGGCGGTGGACGCGCAGATGGTCTTGGCGGCCCCGTCCTCCGGGCCGACCACCATGGCCCAGCCGGCGCGGATGATCCGCGGCACGCCCTCGGTGAAGATCGCGAGGCCGTCGTCCGGTTGGGCGGCCACCTCCTCGACCAGCTCTAACTCTCGGTGGGTGTCCAACACGCCCGCGTATGGCCGGACGGCGTCCACCTCGACGTCCTTGACCGACTCCGCCGCGGTGATGAGCACGTCCGGCAGGCGCCCCTTCGGGAGCTCGACGACCAGGTCGTCGATGGCGATGCCGTCGTTCCGCTCCACGACGTCCACCGAAAGGATGTCGGCCCCGATGTCGCCGAGAGCGGTCGCGACCGCCCCGAGCGCTCCCGGAACGTCCGGTATCTGCACCCGGATCAGGAAGGACAAGGCGAACGCCTCCTGCTACGTAGGTCTCGATCTCGTGCCGGCCGACGATTGTCGCAGACACGGGCATCCCGCCGGCCCCGCCGTCCACACCCCGAGACGGCCGGACCCGGCACGAACAGCTTGCCACCTCGATAACCCGTTCGTGCGTCGGTCAAGGCCGCAAATAGACTCGGCCCACACACCCATGGCGAGACCAGGAGTTCGTCCCGTGCCCAACATCTCCCGCGACGAGGTGGCACACCTCGCTCGCCTGGCCAGGCTAGCCGTCACCGAGGACGAGCTGGACACGTTCGCCGGTCAGCTGGACGTGATCCTCCAGTCGGTGGCGCGAGTCGGTGAGGTCGCGGCCGACGACATCCCGCCGACCTCACACGCGGTGCCGCTGACCAACGTGTTCCGTGACGACCTTGTTCGTCCCGGCCTCACACAGCAGCAGGCACTGGCCGGTGCGCCGGCCACCGAGGACGGTCGGTTCCGGGTGCCTCGGATTCTGGGAGAGGAAGCATGAGCGACGTCACTCGTCTTACCGCCGCGGAACTGGCGGAGAAGATCCAGAACAAGGAGATCTCCGCCGTCGAGGTCGCCCAGGCGCACCTGGACCGGATCGCCGCCGTCGACAAGACCGTCAACGCGTTCCTCCACGTCGACACCGACGGCGCGCTGTCCGCGGCCCGGGCGGTCGACGAGGACGTGGCCGCCGGCCGGGAGCCCGCCTCGCCGCTCGCCGGCGTGCCGCTGGCGCTCAAGGACGTGCTGACCCTGTCCGGCATCCCCACGACATGTGGCTCGAAGATCCTGGAGAACTGGGTCCCGCCGTACGACGCGACGGTCACCCGCAAGCTCCTCGAGGCCGGGATCGTCATCCTCGGCAAGACGAACATGGACGAGTTCGCCATGGGCTCGTCCACCGAGAACTCGGCGTTCGGTCCCACCCGCAACCCGTGGGACCTCGACCGCATCCCCGGCGGCTCCGGCGGCGGCTCGTCCGCCTCGCTGGCCGCGTTCGAGTCGCCGCTGGCCATCGGCACCGACACCGGCGGTTCGATCCGCCAGCCCGCCTCGGTGACCGGCACGGTCGGCGTCAAGCCCACCTACGGCGGCGTGTCCCGCTACGGCCTCGTCGCCTTCTCCTCGTCGCTCGACCAGGCCGGGCCGTGCGCGCGGACCGTGCTCGACGCGGCCCTGTTGCACGAGGTGATCGGCGGCCACGACCCACTCGACTCGACCTCGATCGACGCGCCCGTTCCGCCGGTGGTCGCCGCCGCCCGCGAGGGCGCGCGGGGTGACCTGTCCGGCATGCGGATCGGCGTGGTCCGGGAGTTCCAGGGCGAGGGCTACCAGGCGGGCGTCACCGCCGCGTTCGAGCAGGCCGTCGAGGTGTTGAAGAACCTCGGCGCCGAGGTCGTCGAGGTGTCCTGCCCGCACTTCGACTACGCGCTGCCCGCCTACTACCTGATCGCGCCGAGCGAGGCCTCGTCGAACCTGGCCCGGTTCGACGCCATGCGCTACGGCCTGCGGGTCGGCGACGACAACGCGAACAGCGCGGAACAGGTCATGGCGCTCACCCGCGAGGCCGGCTTCGGCGCCGAGGTGAAGCGGCGCATCATGATCGGCACCTACGCGCTGTCGTCCGGCTACTACGACGCCTACTACGGCCAGGCGCAGAAGGTGCGCACGCTCATCTCGCGGGACTTCGAGTCCGCGTTCGAGCAGGTGGACGTGCTGATCTCGCCGACCACCCCGACCACCGCGTTCCGCATCGGCGAGCGCGTCGACGACCCGATGGCCATGTACCTGGCGGACCTGTGCACGATCCCGGCGAACCTCGCGGGCACGCCGGCCATCAGCGTCCCGGCCGGTCTCGCCGGCGAGGACGGGCTGCCGGTCGGCCTGCAGGTCATGGCGCCCGCGTTGCAGGAGCAGCGCATGTACAAGGTCGCGGCCGCCTACGAGGCCGCACGTGACGCCGCGTCCGGTGGCACCCTGATCAGCCGCGTCCCGGAGCTGGAGGTCCGATGAGCACCTTTGCCGTCCTCGACTACGACGAGGTTCTCGAGCGCTTCGACCCCGTGCTCGGGCTCGAGGTGCACGTCGAGCTGAACACGCACACGAAGATGTTCTGCGGCTGTCCCACCGCGTTCGGTGCGGAGCCCAACACGCAGGTGTGCCCGACCTGCCTGGGCCTGCCCGGCTCGCTGCCGGTGGTGAACGCGATGGCCGTCGAGTCGGCCATCCGCATCGGCCTCGCGTTGAACTGCGAGATCGCGCCGTGGTGCCGGTTCGCGCGGAAGAACTACTACTACCCCGACATGCCGAAGAACTTCCAGACGTCGCAGTACGACGAGCCGATCGCGTTCAACGGTTCGTTCGCGGTGACGCTGGACGACGGCACGGTGGTCGAGGTCGGCATCGAGCGTGCGCACATGGAGGAGGACACCGGCAAGTCGCTGCACGTCGGCGGTGCCACCGGTCGCATCCACGGCGCCGACTTCTCGCTGCTGGACTACAACCGCGCGGGCGTGCCGCTGATCGAGATCGTCACGAAGCCGATCACCGGCACCGGTGCGCGGGCCCCGGAGGTGGCGCGGGCGTACGTGACCGCGCTGCGGGACCTGCTGCGCGCACTGGACGTCTCGGACGTCCGCATGGACCAGGGCTCGCTGCGCTGCGACGCGAACGTGTCGCTGATGCGCAAGGACGCCACCGAGTTCGGCACGCGTACGGAGACGAAGAACGTCAACTCGCTGCGCAGTGTCGAGCGTGCGGTGCGGTACGAGATGACCCGCCAGGCCGCGCTGCTGGTCGACGGCGGCTCGATCCTGCAGGAGACCAGGCACTTCGACGAGTCGACGGGCACCACGTCCGCCGGCCGTCGCAAGGAGACCTCCGAGGACTACCGGTACTTCCCGGAGCCCGACCTGGTGCCGATCGCGCCGTCCACCGAGTGGGTGGACAAGCTGCGCACGACGCTGCCGGAGATGCCGTGGGAGCGGCGCAGGCGCATCCAGGCGGAGTGGAACCTGACCGATCTGGAGCTGCGGGACCTGGTGAACGCGGGTGCCGTCGACCTGATCGCGGCGACGGTCGACGCGGGTGCCACGCCGGCCGAGGCCCGCGCGTGGTGGGTCAGCTACCTGTCGCAGGAGGCCAACTCGCGCGGTGTGGAACTGGCGGCGCTGCCGATCACGCCGCCGCAGGTCGCGCGGGTGGCGGCGCTGGTGGCCGATGGCAAGCTGACCAACAAGCTGGCCCGCGAGGTCATCGACGGCGTCCTGGCCGGCGAGGGCGAGCCGGACGAGGTCGTGGCGGCCAGGAACCTGGCGGTCGTGTCCGACGACAGCGCCCTCTACGCGGCGATCGACGAGGCACTGGCCGCCCAGCCGGACGTGGCGGACAAGATCCGCAGCGGCAAGGTCGCCGCGGCCGGCGCGATCGTGGGCGCGGTCATGAAGGCCACGAAGGGCCAGGCCGACGCCAAGCGTGTCCGCGAGCTGATCCTGGAGCGTTGCCAGTAGTTGTCAGTGGGCATCGCTACGATGCCCCGCGCCATGACTAAGTTCGGGGTACTGGGCCCGCTGCAGATCACTGGCCGCGACGGCCGCTGGGTGCGCCTTCGTGGCGACCGCCAGCGGTCGTTGCTGGCCATGCTTCTGTTCAACGCCAACGAGCGGGTGCCGACGGAACGGCTCGTCGACGCGCTGTGGCCGGACGTGCCACCGAAGTCGTACGCCTCCAACCTGCACACGTACGTCTCACGCCTGCGCGAGCGGTTCGGCGCCACGCTGATCGACCACGCCGGCCCCGGCTACCGGCTGTGCGTTGCGGACGGGGACCTCGACCTGCTCACGTTCCGCACGGCGAGCCAGCTTGGTCAGCAGGCGTTGCGTGACGGCGACCCGCACACCGCGGTCCGCCACCTGCGGCAGGCGCTGGCCCAGTGGCGGGACCGCCCGATCGCCGACCTCGTCGTGCCGGCGCTCGACGCGGAGGTCGCGCGGTTGGAGACCGAGCGGCTCACGGTGTTCGAGGACTGTGTGGAGGCCGAGCTGGCCACCGGCCGGTACGCCGACCTGGTGGGGGAGCTGCAGGCCGCCGTCGCCGATCATCCGCTGCGGGAACGGCTTGTCGGCCAGCTCATGCGGGCACTGCAGGGCGCCGGTCGACAGGCGGACGCGCTGACCGTGTACCGGGACGCCCGCGCCACGCTGATCGACGAGACCGGCCTCGAACCGGGTGCCGAGCTGCGGGCCGTGCACGCGGAGATCCTGCGTGGCGACGAGTGGCCCGTTCGTCAGCTGCCGGCCGACATCCGCGTGTTCACCGGCCGCGACTCGGTCGTCGACGAGCTGACCGCGCTGCTCACGGGACAGGACTGCCCGCCCGTGGTGCTGACCGGGGAACCCGGCGTCGGCAAGAGCACCCTGGCGATTCGAGTCGGGCACCGGCTGGCCGATGTGTTCCCGGACGGCCAGCTCTACGCCCACCTGGCCGGCGCCACCGCGCCGCGTCCGGTCGACGACGTGCTCGCCGACCTGCTCCGCAGCCTCGGCATCACCGGCCCCGGCATCCCGGATGACACCCACGCCAAAGCCGCGGTGCTGCGCAGCAGGCTCGCCGGTCGCCGCGTGCTGGTCATCCTCGACGACGCCGCCGACCCCGGCCAGGTCGGCCCGCTCCTGCCGGGCACCCCGAGCAGCCCGGTGCTGGTGACCAGCCGCCGCAGGCTCACCGGACTGGACAACGCCCACCGCGTCACGGTCGGCTCGCTGACCGACGACGAGGCGGTCGACTTCCTCGGCGCGGTCGCCGGCCCACGGGTCGCCGCCGATCCGGACGGCGCCAGCCGCATCGCCGCCGCCTGCGGGAACCTGCCGCTGGCACTGCGTATCGCCGGCACCCGGCTCGCACTGCGCCCGCAGCTGCGGCTCGCCACGCTCGCGGACCGGCTCGCCGACCAGCGCCAACGACTCGACGAGCTGTCGCACAGCGACCAGCAGGTCCGGTCCAGCCTCGCCCTCAGCTACGACGCGCTGACCTCGCCTGCCCAGGCGACGTTCCGGTTGATCAGCGCCGCGAACGTGAACAACCTGCCGGCGTGGACGATCACGGTCCTGCAGGACGGGTTCGCGGGGGAGGCGGCCGTCGACGAGCTGATCGAGTCGAGCCTGCTGCAGCCCGCGGGCGTCGACGCGTGCGGTGAGCCGAGATACGAGATGCACGACCTCGTGCTGGCGTTCGCGCGGGAGCGGCTGTTCGCCGAGGAGGGGCCAGAGGTGAGCGGTCACGCGACCGGCCGCCTGCTCGACGCGATCCTCGCGGTCGCCGACCTGCTCGCACGCGACCTGCCGCTGCCGTTCCCCTCGATCGACGGGGACGAGCCGGTGCCCGAGCTGCCGCTGCCGGCCGAGACGATCGCGCGGTACACGGCCGACCCGATCGCCTGGTTCGCCGTCGAGCGCACGTCCCTTGTGGACGGTATCGGGCGGCTGGCGCGGATCGGCCGGCACGGGGTGGCGGCGCGGATCTTCGAACGGCTCGCCAGGTACCTGTGGCCACGCGGCGCCTACGCGGACGTGCGGGTGTGTGCGGTGGCGCTTGGCGAGGCCGCGCGCGCGGCGGGTGACGAACGGCTGGAGGTGTGGGCGGCGGCGGTGCACGCGCGGGTGCTGCACGTGCGCGGGCACTACGCGGAGGCCGTCGAGCGGTACCGGTGGTGCGAGGCGCGGCTGGCCGACGGGCCTGCGCTCGCGTGGGTGCTGACCAACCTGGCCGAGTGCCTGACCGGACTCGGGGTGCCGGAGGAAGCGTTGGCACTGACCGATCGCGCGGCCGAACTGTCTACTTCGGACACTGTGGCGGCGGCCCGGTCGGCGGCGCTGAACCGCTTGGGGCGGCCCGACGAGTCGGTGCGGGTGGACACCGACGCGCTGGCGGCCGCCCGTGAGTCGGCGGAACCTCCCTCGGTGGCGCGAGCGTTGCAGAGTCTGTCGTGGAGCCTGGTGCTGACCGGTCAGCTGGACCGGGCGGCGGCCGCCGCGGAGGAGGCGGTGGCCCTGCTGCGGCAGACCACGGCACGCTCGGCGCTCGCACGGTCGTTGCGCACGCTGGGCGCGATCCACGCGGGGCGGGGCGAGCGGGCCCGCGCGCTGACGGCGTTCGCCGAGTGCCGTGCGATCGCGGAGCAGATCAACGAGGCGCCGCGTGTGCTGTCCTGCCGCCGTGCGATCGCGGCGGGCTGGGTCGGCGACGGTGAGGCCGCCCGCGCGGTGACCGAGCTGCGGGCCTGCCTGGCGGCGTACCGGGAGATGGGCAGCACGTCGTCGGCGACGATCACGTTGCGACTGCTGGCCGCCGCGCTCGACGCGGCCGGTGAGGCGGTCGAGGCGAAGACAGCGCGTGCGGAGGCCGACGAGATCGCCGACCCCCGCGACGCCAACGCGGATGCGCTGGCCACGCTGTTGTTGAACCTGACGACGGTGCCGGGCCCCTCGCTCTCGGCACCGTGAGCCGTCGGGCTCCCCCGCCCGACGCCTCGGGGGACCTAGTGGCCGGCCTTCAGGGCGTTCTTGTAGCGGCCGTTCGCCGGCAGCCACGTGAAGATGATCGCGAGGATGGCACCCAGCATGGCGAGCATGCTGAGGGCGGCCATCGTGGCCGTGCTGTCAGTGCCGATGATCATGAGGCTGAAGACCAGCGTGAGCGCGGCCGAGATGGTCACGAGCACACGCGCCCACGTCGCGGCCTTCGTCATGCAGAGGCCGAACAGCAGCAGCAGGGCGCCACCGGCGAGCACGAGGTAGCCACGCATGTGGAAGGTGCTCAGGTAGCTGTCGACCGAGTCGTAGCCGGACAGCGTGACCGCGAACTCGAGGTCGGCCGCGGAGAGTCCGGCCTCCTCGAACACGGTCTCGAGCAGCTCCCTGCCCCCCGTGGCGATCATGACACCGTTGACGATCGACGCCAGCGCGGTGACCACGACGATGCCGATGGCCGCGGTGAGCAGACCGGGCCGGCGAACAGCTGCCCGCGCGGTCGGCGCAGCAGTGGTTGTGGACACGTTTCTCCTTGCTAGTAAACGAAATAATGGAAAGATGGCCACACTTGCGGCACCCCTCGGGCCGAGGTGGCCACCCAGGCGGAGCAGCGTACGGACGCCCGCCACACGGAGCGCACACAGAACTGGTGGGGCTACCCCCACCCTGTGTTCGGTGGTCCGCACCATCCCGCCACCCGCGCTGGCCCGGCAAGGTTCTTCTCACCAAGATCGTTGGGAGGAAACGAAATGCGCAGAACGAAGGTGCTCGCCGCGGTCCTCTGTGCCGGCCTGCTCGTGCCGGGTGTCGCGGTGGCCACCCCGGAACCGGTCGGTGCCGAGCGGCAGGACGAGGCGCGGCTGGTGTCGGCCACGGTGATCAAGCAGCTGTCCCGGCAGGAGGTCGTCGACTATCTCGCCGGGTACGAACTGGACACGTCGGCCGTCCGGCACGGCGTGGACCTCTACCTGGTGATCTATCGGACGCCCGGTGTGGACGGTCGGCCCACGACAGCGAGCGCACTGGTCGTCCTACCGCGCACCAGGGAAAGCACGCTCCGCACGGTCACGTGGTTGCACGGCACCCGCGTCTACCGCGGCGACACGGGTTCCCTGTCCGACAACCTGGACCGGGGTGCGGCGGTGCTGTTCGCCGCGTCGGGCTACGCGACGGTCGCCCCCGACTACCTGGGGCTGGGTGTGGGACCGGGCCATCACCCGTACATGACCTCCGAGCCGACGATCTCCGCGACGCTGGACGCCCTGCGCGCGACCCGCACCCTGGCGGCCCGCTCCGGCAAGCGGCTGGACGAGCGGGTGCTCGTGAGCGGGTTCTCCCAAGGTGGGCAGGCGTCCCTGATAGTGGGCCGGGAACTGCAGCGGTCGCGTGAGTTCTCGCTGGGCGCCATCGCCGGGATCGCGGGCCCGTACGACATCCGCGGCGAGGAGCTACCGGCCTCACTGGACGGTCGGCTGAACGGGATCAGCGCGACCATGTACCTTGGCTACGCCATCACGACGTGGAACCGCGTCCACAAGCTGTACGACTCGCCGTCCGAGGCGTTCCGCGCGCCGTACGACCAGGTGGTGGAGTCGCTGTTCGACACCAACCACGCCGAGATGGACGTCGTGACCTCCCTGCCAAGCACGCCGAGGGAGTTGTTCACCGACGAGTTCCTGGCCCGGCTCGCGCACCCGACCGGCGCCTTGGCCGAGGTGTTGGCGGAGAACGACGACGCGTGCGACTGGCGGCCCCGCGTGCCGGTGCGGCTGTTCGCGGGCACCGCCGACACGGACGTCGTCTACAGCAACTCGGAGAGCTGCGAGGATTCCCTGCGAGACCGTGGCACCAGGGACGTCCGGGTCGTGAACGTGGGGGCCGTCGACCACTTCGGCTCTGGCTGGCTGGCGTTGCCGAAGGTCCTTGCCTGGTTCAACGACCTGCGCTGAGCTCCCGTTCGAAGCAGACCGACAGCACCGACCCGACGTAGTTGCCGAAGAGCGGGATCTCCCGGTAGCCCTCACGGCGGTAGAACCGTTGCGCGTCGGGCTGTTCGGTGCCGGTCTCCAGTCGCAGCGTGTGCCATCCACGTTCGGCGGCGGCCGCCTCCAGGGCACGCAGGATGCCTTTCGCCACACCGGAACCCCGCATCCCCGGCGCGACGTACATCCGCTTGATCTCCGCGCTGGCGGTGTCCAGCCTGCGCAGCGCACCGCACCCGACGGCCTCCCCGCTGTCGCGGTCGACCGCGACCAGGAAGAGGTCGATGTCGGCCGCCGACGGCAGGGGGCCGGGCTCGTGGTCGTCGGTGCCGTAGCGGGCGTCCAGCTCGGCGCGTTGCTGTCGCCGCAGCTCGGCGCCCGCGGCGTCGTCCCAGGTCCGTGCTTCGATCATCCAGTTCATAACATCTGTTACCGTAACGGATGTTACGACCGATGGGGGTGCGATCCGTGTCACGAACCGCCGACCGGCAGGTTCAACTGTCCCGCGCGGTGTGGGAGGTGCTCGCGAACCACGGCATCGAGCGGCTGACGATCCGGGCGGTGGCCGCCGCGGCTGGCTGCACGACGGGGTTGGTCATGCACCGGTTCCCGAACCGCCATGCCCTGCTCCGGCACGCCCGCCAGCTGTTGCACGAGCGGACCCGTGAACGGGTCGAGGCACTGGAAGCCTCGGCGGCCGACCCTCGAGCCGCCCTGCGTGCCGTTCTCGCGCAGGGTCTGGCGACGGACGCGGAGACCGCCGCCGAAAGCATTGTGTGGATGGGTTTCCTGGCCGCGGCGGTCGGTGACGACGAGCTGCTCGACCTGCACCGGGCCAACAACCGGGTCTGGCGGGAGCGGATCGGGCGGCTCGTCGGGGCGGTCGCCCCGGACTGGCCGCCGAACCGGGTGCGGACAACCACGTTCGCACTGATCGCGATGGTGGAGGGCGCGGCGGCCCTCGCGTCCACCGACCCGGCCGCCTACCCGCCCGCCGCGCAGTTGGCGATGCTCGACACCACCCTCACCGCGCTTGGCCTGTAGCGGCGCACTCCGACTTGCGGCACTCGCTGGGGCTCATGCCGTAGCGGCGCTTGAACGCCGCGCTGAAGCCGAACGCGTCCGCGTACCCGACCTGGTGCGCCACCTTGGCGACGGTCGCGGTTGAGTTGGTCAGCAGGTCGGCGGCCTTGGCCATCCGCCAGTTCGTCAGGTACGTCAGCGGCGGCTCGCCCACCAGCGTGGCGAAGCGCCGGGCCAGCGTCGTGCGGGACACCCGCGCCTCGCCGGCCAGGGCGGCGAGCGTCCACGACTTGTCTGGCGCGGCGTGCATCGCCCGAAGCGCCGGGCCGACCGTGTCGTCGGTCAACGCGCGGTACCAGCCGGGTGGGACGGTGTCCGGCTGACCGAACCAGTCCCGCAGCGTGCACACCAGCAGCCAGTCGAGCAGGCGGTCCAGCACGACCTGCCGTCCGGGCGTGCACGCGGCGAACTGCGCCTCCAGGAAGTCGCGGAGCGAGGCGCACTCCTCGCCGGTGTCGGGCACGACGAGCACCGGCGGCAGCACGTCCAGCAGCCGCCGGGCGACCTCGCCGCGCGCCTGGTACGTCCCGACGAGCAGCACCGCTGGTTGGTCGCCGGAGAACACGACAGAGCCACGCACGACGGCGGTGTCCCCGACCCGCACGAGCCGCGGCTCACCACCGTCGTGGGAGAGCCACCCTTCGCCCCGCATGGGCGTGTACAGCGTCAGCGTCTCGTCGGTGGCCCGCAGTGCCCACGGAGGTGTCAGCTCCGTCCGGTCGACGCCGGCACCCTCCGTGCGGACGCCCCTCAGCAGTTCGTCGAACGGATCCATGATCCTCACGATACGGGCACGATCGGACATGCCCGGCGTACGACGACCCATGTCCAGTCCGCTTGGTGACCAGTTCACTGGGTGTCATGAACAACGCGATTGTGGTCCTGGGCGCGACGGGCAAGACCGGACGCCGGCTGGTGCGCACACTGCGGGACGCGGGCGAACCCGTGCGGCCGGCCTCCCGCTCCAGCGAGGCACGGTTCGACTGGACCGACCAGGACACGTGGCCGGCCGTCCTGGACGGGGCGTCGGCGGTCTACCTGGTGGCCCCTGGCGAGCCGGAACCGGTGCACGCCTTCGTGAAGCAGGCGACGGAGGCGGGTGTCCGCCGTTTTGTGGCACTGTCCGCCCGCGCACTGGACGAGTTCTCGACGGAGTTCTTCCAGGGCATGCACGCCGCGGAGCAGGCTGTGCGCTCCTCCGGTGTCGAGTGGACAATCTTGCGCCCGAACAACTTCAGCCAGAACTTCGACGAGGACGTGTTCCACGCCCCGCTCCTGGCCGGCCGGCTCGCCCTGCCGATCGGTGCCGTGCCAGAACCGTTCATCGACGTCCGGGACATCGCCGACGTCGCCGCGGCGGCCCTGTCCACGGACGGCCACCACGAAAAGGTGTACGACCTCTCGGGCCCGCGTGCACTCACGTTCGCCGCGGCGGTGGAGAAGATCGCCACGGCCTCCGGACGAACCATCCACTACGAGGAACTGACCCCGGACGAGTTCCGGGACGAGCTCCTCGCCGAAGGACTGGACGAGCACACCGCCGCGGAGCTGAACGCGTTGTTCGCCGGGATGCGCGCCGGTCTCTCCAGCGAGCCCCGCGACGGTGTCCGACAGGTACTCGGCCGCGCCCCGATCGACTTCGACACCTACGTGTCCGGCGCCTGGGCCTAGCGCGACGTCAGCAGGTGCGGCACTCCAGCGGAACCCGGATGACGAAGTTGACGCTGCTGACCGAACCGGCCGCGTCTGCCGCGGTGACCGTGACGTTGCGGATACCGGGCGTCGCGGGGCCGGAGATCAAGCCTGTCGACGCGTTGATACTCACGTACGGGGGCAGCCCGGTCGCCGACCACGTGTACGGCGTGACGCCGCCGGTGGCGGTCATCTGGACGTAGACCTGGCTGCCCTCCCAGAACAGCTGGTTTCCTGGATTGATAACGGTGAACGTACTGGCTGTGCGCGTCGTCTGGGCCGCGGCCGAGGTCGTGGTGATCGTGGCCAGGGTGAATGCGGCGACCATGGCAAGGCAGAGTCCGGCCAGTCGCCGGCGCAGGGGAGTTCTGTCCATGACGGCTATCTTGGGCCGCTTGGCCCGGCGCCAAAACGGTTCGGGCCAGGTTTGCGGAGGACGGCCTACCGAGGGTGAGCTGGAAGAGCCAGTACGGCAGGCTGACCGCCACGCCCGGTGATGTCTGTCAGTCGGGCCCGCCGCCGCCACCGCCGCCGCTCACGGCGATCACGAACGCGCGGTCGTCGCTGGAGACCGGACTGCCGCCGTCCTTGTTGACCGTGCCGGCCACGGCGATCTGGTCGTTCACCACGTCCATGCCGCCGAGGAGGCCGAAACCCTCGTCCTTGTCCATGGTGACCTCCGGCTTGCCGGAGAACGAACCGTCCGAGGCGAGTGGCAGGCGCTGTGCGTTGGCGGCTGTCGACATCACCACCAGCACCCCGGTGACCGTCGCCGCGCAGCCCGCCACGCCCGGCCGGTCCGGCCACGTCCAGGCCGGCGCCGACAGCTGCCCGCCCTCCAGCTTGTACAGCACGTCCTGCGTCGCGGCCCGGTCCGTCACCCACGCGCCGGGCCCGTTCACCGTCGCGCACAGGCCGCCCGGTGCCCGCAGTCCGCTCGCCACCACCAGCGAGTTCGGGGTCGGGTTGCCCGGCGCGGGCTGGCCGGCCGTGTCGAACCGCAACACCTTGCCGGCCAGGGAGGCCAGATCGCCGGAAGTCTGCGCGTTGCCGGCGTCACCGGTCGCGAGCAGCAGCGCGCCGCTGCGGTCCAGCGCCATGGCACCGCGGTTGTTCGTGGCTCCGCGCGGGATGCCGGTGATGATCGGCTTCGGCACGTCGCCCGGCGCGATCCGCACCACGCGGTTGTCGCTCGCCGTCGTCACGTACGCGAAGATCAGTTGGTCCTCTGCGTAGCTGGGGGACAGGGCGAGCCCGGTCAGGCCGCCGTCCGTGCTCCCGTCCACCGGCACGGTCGCGACGAGCTCCGGCTCCGTCCCGGCCTTGACCCGCATGATCCGCCCGCTGCGCCGCTCGCCGACCAGTGCGGTCGGGTCCGTTCCGGTGCCGGGCAGCGCCGCCACCGCCGCGATCGTGTCCAGGCAGGTGCCGATGACCGACGGGTTGTAGTCCGTGCACCCGTCCGGCGGCGGGATCTCCGTCGGCTCGCCGCCACCACCCGGCCCCGCTTCGGGCTGCCCCTCGCCCGGCACCTGCGGATCCGGGCCGCCCTGTGGGGTCAGCTGCTCCTGCGGCTGCCAGCTGTCCGGCGACGGCTGGTCGACGAACGTGGCGCATCCGGCCGTCAACAGGACGGCGCCGAGCACACCAGCCAGCAGCGACCTCGAGGACATGCCCCAAACGCTAGGGGCACGGCCGTGAACCTCGGGTAAGTAGGGTGCTGGCGTGAGCGGAGTGTGCGGAGCGGGTGGGGTGCTGGCGTGATCACTGTGCTGGTGCCGGACGAGCAGGGCGAGGCCGCGCTGGCCGGGTACGACGGCCTCGAGGTCGTCCGGTACACGGGCCGGCCGGTGTCCGAGCACGCCGAGGTGCTGATGCCACCGTTCCTCGTCGAGACGGACCCGGCGGAGTTCGTCGCCGGCCTGCCGAACCTGCGGCTGATCCAGCTGCTCACGGCCGGTGCGGAGACCTGGGTCGGCCGTGTTCCTCCCCACGTCACGCTGGGGATCGCGCGGGGCGCGCACGGTGGCAGCACGGCGGAGTGGGCGCTGGCCACGCTCCTTGCCGTGTACCGCGAGCTCATCCCGTTCGAGCGGGACCGTGCCACGAGGACGTGGGTCCGCCGGCCGACCGAGACGTTGATCGACAAGAAGGTCCTGGTCATCGGCGCCGGTGACCTCGGCACGCAGCTCAAGCGCCGCCTCGACGCGTGTGACGCGGTGACCACCCTCGTCGGCGTCCGCGCCCGGGAGGGCGTGCACGGTGTCGACGAGCTGCCCCAGTTACTGGGTGCGCACGACGCCGTGGTGCTCATGATGCCGCTCACCCCGGCCAGCACCGGCATGGTGGACGCGGCGTTCCTGTCCAGAATGCGGGACGGCGCCGTGCTCGTGAACGCCGCCCGCGGCAAGGTCGTCGACACCGATTCGCTGGTCGCTGAGCTGACCAGTGGCCGGTTGCGGGCGGCGCTCGACGTGACCGAGCCGGAGCCGCCGCCTGCCGACCATCCTCTGTGGACGGCTCCTAACCTGCTGCTCACCCCGCATGTCGCGGCGAGCGTGACGGGTTTCCAGGCTCGGGCGTACGCGGTGGCCGCGGCGGAGATCGCCCGGTTCGCGGCGGGGGAGCCGCTCCACAATGTGGTACACGGCGACTACTAATCGGCGCGGTTCTGGGTCGTCCGTTCGGTCTATGGCCTACCCTCCCTCGGGTGAGCACTGAAGACGACCGTGGCTACTACACCACCGGTGACTCCTCGTCCACGACACAGAGTTACGGAACGCCCAGCACATCGTCGGGGTTCTTCGACGAAGACAACGCGTTCTCGAACGCTCAGACCACGACGATCACCGGTTTCGGTGACGTCGACACCCCCGCCGACACGGCGGAGGAAACCACGCCGGACAGTGGCCCCCAGTGGCACTGGGGCCTCGACTTCGGCCTGCTGGTGCTGCGGCTGGTCCTTGGTGGCTTCTTCGTCGCCCACGGCACGGACAAGATGTTCGGCTGGTGGAACGGCGACGTCGAGGGCATGGACGCCACAAGAGAGATGCTCACCGGACTCGGGTTCACCGAGCCGGGCATCCTCGCCTGGGTGCTCGCGGTGAGCGAGACCGTGGGCGGCGTGCTCGTGATCCTCGGCCTGTTCTTCCCGGTCGGTGCGGCGGCACTGCTCGGCGTGATGGCCAACGTCGTCGTCGTCCGGGGTAACTGGAACCAGTTCCTGGGCACCGTCGAGATGGAGATGATGTTCGGCGCCGCCGCGTTCGCCCTGCTCTTCACCGGGCCTGGCCGCGTCGCGATCGACCGGCACACCCCGTGGTGGCGCAAGGCGCCCGTGTTCGGCCTGGTGTTCCTGGTCATCGCGGCTGGACTGTCGGTGGTCACGCTGGTGGTCTGGCGCTAGTAGATACTGGCGGGCGTGCCATCAGCGCTTCCCGACGGTGACGTAGCACCGGTCGACGGTGCCCTACCCGAGCCTGCCCTGCGCGGGCTCGGGCGACGGCCGTTCGGCGTGTACGTGCACGTCCCGTTCTGCGCCACCCGCTGCGGCTACTGCGACTTCAACACCTACACGGCCGCCGAGCTCGCGTCGTCTCCGGCGTCCCCGACCTCGTGGCTGGCCGCTGTCCGCCAGGAGCTGTCCATGGCGGCGGACGTCCTGGGCACACCGCCACCGGCCAACACGGTCTTCGTGGGCGGCGGCACGCCGTCGCTGCTGGGCGCGTCAGGGCTCGCCGAGGTCCTGGACGTGGTCCGCGACACCGTGGGCCTGGCCGCCGACGCCGAGGTGACCACGGAGTCCAATCCCGAGTCAACGTCCCCGGAGTTCTTCGAGGGCATCCGGGCGGCCGGCTACACCCGGGTGTCCCTCGGAATGCAGTCGGCGGCCCCTCACGTGCTGGCCGTGCTGGACCGCACCCACACCCCCGGCCGCGCGACGGCGGCGGCCCGGGAGGCGCACCGCGCGGGCTTCGAGCACGTGAACCTGGACCTGATCTACGGCACACCGGGTGAACAGCCAGCCGATCTGGCCCGCTCACTGGACGCGGTGCTGGAGGCCGGCGTCGATCATGTCTCGGCCTACGCACTGATCGTGGAGGACGGCACCGCGCTCGCCCGCCGGATCGCGCGAGGCGAACTCCCGTACCCGGACGACGACGTGCTGGCTGACCGCTACGAACAAGTGGACAGTGCCCTGGCCGCGGTGGGCCTGCACTGGTACGAGGTGTCCAACTGGGCGACGGAGCCAAAGGCGTGGTGCCAGCACAACCTGGGCTACTGGCACGGCGCCGACTGGTGGGGCGCGGGCCCAGGCGCGCACAGTCATGTCGGCGGCGTGCGGTGGTGGAACGTCAAACACCCGGCCCGCTACGCCGCCCTGCTCGCGGAGGGGAAATCCCCTGCGGCCGCGAGAGAAACCCTGACCGCGCAGGACCGTCACCTGGAGCGGGTGATGTTGGAACTGCGACTGGTGGACGGTCTCCCCGTGGATGTCCTTACCCCGCAGGCCCAGTCGGAGGCTCGCGCGGCAGCGGCGGAAGGCCTACTGGACGAGGCCGCCCTGGCGGGTGTCAACGGCCGTTTCGGTCGCTGTGTCCTCACCTTGCCGGGCCGTCTACTGGCCGACGCGGTCGTCCGCCGCCTTACCTAGTGCCGCGTCAAGCAACGTTGGGTAGGTAGTCCGGGCGGCGGATCTTGGAGTCGATGGCGTAGTGGCGTTTGGGGTGGCAGTGGCGGTTGGCTGGGAACTTCACTCGCGCTCCGCAACACGTAGAAGGGTACGAGTTTGGTCGACTCGGACGGCGACGGCCGGTTGTCCCGCGCCGAGTTCAGCACGCTGTGGCTGGAGTTCTGGGCAGGTGACAACGCGGACGCGGCCGGGACGCTTGTGTTCGGCCTGCTCGCCGCCTGATTGTCTACAATGATAATTTCAGCCGTGCTTGAAACCGTTGCACGCTAAGACGCTCTTTCCCCATGCTTGGGCGCGGCAAATCCCAGACTATGAGGGGGGAACGTGCGCAAAGCATTCATCCGCGGCATGGCCGCGACCGCGGTCGCCGGTTCGATGCTCGCTCTGTCACCGCAGGTCGCGCTGGCTGCTGGCGGGAACTCTTGCTGGAACGCGGGCATCGCCTGCGACCTGAACGCATCCGGGTTCCCAGGCAATGATCTGCGTGTCACCGCGGACGTGCACGGTCAGGGGACCGGAAGGTGGGGCGTCTCGGTCAACGGGCAGCTTGTGTGCGGCGAGAACTGGTTCGACGCCAACGCCGGGCCGCAGACCTGGAACTGCAAGTTCCTGCCCCCCGGGCACGTCTACGCCTACGTCAACGGCCCGCAGGGCCCGGTCAGCCTCAGCGTCAGCTGGTAACGAGCTGGTCGATCACCGCGAGCATTTCGTCGGTCGCCAGGCGCAGAAGCCTGGCGACCGACTGCTTCGCGCGCGTTGCGTCCCCGGAAGTGATGGCCTCGGCCAGTTCCCGGTAGCTATCCACGCGGCTGACCTCTGCGCTGAGCACGGTCGCGAGCGCGTCGATGGCGGGTTCGTATGCGGCACAAGGTGTCGATAGAACCGGCCTAGTGCCGCATCAAGCAACGTCGGGTAGGTAGTCCGGGCCGCACTCGATCCAGTTCAACCAGGACGCGTTGGTGGGTGTGTAGACCAGCTCGATGTCGTGATCGGTGCACCAAGTGGTGACCTCGGCTTTGCCGTGGGAGCCGTAGTTGTCGCAGACCAGGTAGAGCTTTCCGGTGGGGAAGCGTCGGCGGAGTTGCTTGCAAAAGTCCAGGAATTGTGGCCAGCGTTTGCGGTCCCGGAACCGGTAGAACATCTGCCCGGTGGCGAGGTCGAGCGCGGCGAACATGTGCCGCACTCCCTTGGTACGGGTGTAGGTCGCGCGCTGGCCTGCAGGACGGCCGCGGGGGAACCAGCCGCGGCCGGGGCGGGGTTGCAGGTTCAGCGGCCCGAACTCGTCGACACAGATCACCCGACCGTCGGCGGGCGGGTGGTCGTAGAGGTCGAGGATGCGGTCCTTCTTGGCCACGAAGGCCGGATCCTTGCTGGCCTTCACGTCTTCACGGCCTGCCAGGACACGCCCGCCCTACGCGGGATCTGACGGACGGTCTCGGTACTCGCCCTGATCCAGGCGTGTTCGGCGAGGGAGTCGACCAGCTTGGTCAGGCTCCAGGTCGTGAACGACAACCCCAACTCAGCGGGCTTGCACCTGGCGATGCGGCAGATCTGATCACGGGCGGCCGGACCGAACTTAGCTGGTCGGCCGCCCCTCCATTTTGGGTTCAACGCCGCGAAACCAGAGCTGTTGAACGCGTGGATCACCTCCCGCATACCCCTCGCCGGCGGCGAACATCACCGCGATCTCACCCGCGGATCGGCCCTGCACCGACGCCAACACGATCCCCGCCCGCCGCAGCCGCCCGATCCCGGGCCGACCTCGTGATCTAGACCAGCCGCTGCGCCTCCTCAATTCCGCTGCTCGGGCTGGCGGCTACGCCGTTTTCGCCTTCCGTCCAGAGACCTGTCGCGCGGTGCTCGCCGTCTCGGGAGACTCGGTCGCCAACCCCGCGAGCAGATGCCCGATCACGAGGCGGTACTCCTCACGTACGCGGGGCTTGTCCTCCTCGCTTGCCTCGGCGAGGGCCTGCCCGGCCGCTCCGAGCATGGCGTAGGCGATGCGCGCGGTCGTGTCCGTCGGCAACCGCTCGATGTGTCCGCTCTCCATGAGCGTGCGCACGTGCTCCTCGATCAGGCCGAAGGCGAATTCGTTCTCGAGTTCGGCCCATCGTGCCCAGCCACACGCGATCGGCGCCTCCTGCCACACGACGCGGCCGTACACCGGGTCCGTGCAGGTTTCCAGGAACGCGTCGAGCGCCAGGATCGCCGCCTGCCAAGGGTCTTCGCCCTGCGCGCCGGCAGCTCGTGACCGCTGCACGGCCTCGGTCTCCATCTTCTCGAAGACCGCTTCGAAAAGCGCCTTCTTGCTCGAGAAGTGGTGGTACACGGCACCGCGCGTCGCCCGGATGTCCGCCGCGACGTCCTCCAGCGACGTCCCGGCGAAGCCCAGCGTGGCGAAGCGTTTGGTCGCCGCTTCCAGCAACGCGGCCCTCGTGGCCTCCGAGAACTGGTCGCGCCGACTCTTGCCCGTTGACATGCACGGAGTATAAGACATACGCTGTGTATGTTACCGACGCTGAGTAGGTGAATGTGCCACATCAGTGGCCTGGGAGGGGACCCGCCGGCGGTACGAACATTCGTGTGACCGGCGTCGACCCTCCAGCTGACTCGTAACAAGGAGGGTGTCGTGACCGACGCCGAGGTTCTCTTCAACCCGCTGACGCCCGGCTTCACCGACGATCCGTACCCGCACTACGACCGCATGCGGGACATCGACCCCGTGCACGAACATCCGCTGGGGTTCTGGCTCGTGACCCGGTACGACGACGTGGCCGCACTCCTGCGCGCCAACCTGTCCGTCGAGATCCGCAACCTCGCCGGCGGCGCCGTCGTCGAGCAGTACGAGGAGATCACCCGCGAGGGCAGTGCGTTCGCACTGTCCATGTTGGACCGAGACCCGCCCGACCACACCAGGCTGCGCCGACTGGTCACGAAGGTGTTCACGCCAAAGGCCGTGGCAGCGCTGGAACCGAAGGTGACCGCACTGGTCGACGCGGCGCTCGACGAGATCGCCGAGCAGCGGACCGTGGACCTGATCGACGCGCTGGCGTTCCCGTTACCGTTCGCGGTGATCTCCGAGATGCTGGGCATGCCGCCGACCGACCACGTCCGGCTTCGTGAGCTGACCGGCATGCTCGTCCGCTCACTGGAAGTGGTCATCGAAGCGGATCTGGTGCAGGCGATCGCCTCGGCCGAGATCGAGCTGTCCAACGCGATGCGCGAGATCATCGCGTGGAAACGCGACAACCCGGCCGACGACCTGCTCACCGCCCTCATCGCCGCCGAACACGATGGCGACCAACTGACCGACGACGAGTTGGTGGCGCAGGTCCTGCTCCTGTACGTCGCGGGCCACGAGACCACGGTGAACCTCATCGGCAACGGCGTTCTCGCACTGCTACGCAACCCAGACCAGTTGGCCCTCCTTCGCGCGAGGCCGGATCTGGCAGCCAACGCGGTGGAGGAGTGCCTTCGCTACGACAGCCCGGTACAGCAGTCCCGCCGCATCACCACGACCCCGTACACGCTCGGCGGCCGTGAAATCCCGGCCGGCACGTTCGTAGCGGCCGCCCTGGCCTCAGCCAACCGCGACGACCGCCATTTCGGCCCCACCGCGAACGAACTGCGCATCGACCGCGAAGACGCCCGAACACAGGTGTCCTTCGGCGCGGGCCCGCATCACTGCCTGGGCGCCGCGCTGGCTCGTCTGGAAGGCCGGGTCGCCATCGGCCGCCTGGTGAGCCGGTTCCCGAACCTGGCGCTCAACGGAACGGTGGAATGGAACGGTCGCTTGAACCTCCGAGGCGCGGCAAAGCTCCCGATCATCGTCTGAACCGGCTCACCGGTCAACGGCGGACGACGAAGACATACTCCGTGCTGTCGTCGGTGAACGGTTCGCCGGCGAACCCGCCATACAGTGCCTCCAGTTCGAGGCCGGCGATGTCGACGAGCCCGAGCCATTCGTTCTTCGTCGCCCACCACAGCGAGTTCGTCGCGCCGTCGTCGCGGACGATGTCGATCCGGTTGTCACCCACCGAGTACCGGATCGTGTGTGGATTCGGTGCGTCCCGGGACACACCGTCGACCCGGGCGGCGACGTGGTGGTCGAAGGCGAACGCGTTCCAGGCGAACCGCCCACCCGGCCGCAACGACGCGGCCACGCGCTCGAACGTCCGGCGGCGGTCGGCCCACGTGGCCAGGTGGAGCAGCGCACGGAACGGGCAGTAGATCAGCCCTGCCGGCTCGTCGAGGCGCAGATCGCGCATGTCGGCCTCGCGCAGGTCCAACTCCACGCCCGCGCTGTCGGCGCCGGCACGGGCCTGCTCGAGCATGGCCGGCGAAATGTCAAAACCGATCACTGGTCGCTCCACCGCACACGCGACCGGGATCGCGACACGGCCGTTGCCCACCGCCAGCTCGACCACCGGCCCGTCGGTCTCACGCGCGAGCCCGACGTAGAACGCGACGTCCTCGGTCATGTGAGCCGACCACTGCGCGTACCCGACCGCGAAGGCCTCATCCCAACTCATGCACCAAGGCTGCCAGCTGGACCGCCGGTGTCTAGATCAGTCGGCAGGGAATGATCGACACGTCTTCGTAGTCCTTCCGTAGGCGGTCGGCGAAGTTTGCGAGGTCGACGCCCACCGCAATACGAATGTCGGTCGTCGCGGGCAGGGAGTCCGGGCTCGCGATGTCAGCCAGTTCCGGGTCGTCCTCGAAGATTTCCAGGAAGCGCTCGTACGCCTCCGCCTGCGTCTCCGTCCGCACCAGCCCGACCTCGCGGTCCTCCCGCAACGTCTTCGCGGCTTCGGTCATCTCCTCGTCGGTGGGGAAGTAGATGGTCACCGTGTCAACGCACTCGGGCGTGACCGGGGTCGAGGTGAAAACCGGCGTCGTGGCACGACTCCTGCCGTCGTAGTCGGCCACGACGAGCAGCGTCACGGTGGCCACCGCGGCGATGACCAGACCGACCGCGGTCCACAGCACGAGCTTGATCTGTCGGGTCAACGGGTTCTCCTCGGCTCGAAGGCGCCCACCAGTCCGGCGAGGAACAGGTCCATACCGAATTCGAACCGTTCCTCGGGGGTGGCCTCGGCGAGAATCCTGCCAACTCCGAGCAGATTCGGGAACTGCGTTGGCCGTGCTGCCATGTACGCGGCGATTTCCCTGCTCCGCGTCGCGATCGTCTGCTCGTCGGTTTCCCCGGTCTTGACGGCGGCGAGCTCGTACGCGAACGCCGAGCACCACAACGACAAGGTGTCGAACGCGAACACCGCTTCCCGGTCCGGCACCCCGCCCGCGCGCAGGACCGCCAACACCGCTTCTCCGTATGCCAGCGCGTTGGGTCCTGCCGGCACGACCGTCTCGAGGCCGACCCGCGCGATGCCGGGATACGCGGTCAGCATCTTGAGCTGAGCCCTGGCCATCTCGAGTATCTGCTCGGTCCAGGTGTCCGGGTCCGGCTTCGGTCGGGGCAACCGGCCCAGCAGCCGGTCGAGCATCAGCTCGTGCAGCTCCTCCTTGCTGCCGACGTGCGCGTACAGCGAGGCAGGTCCCGTCCCGAGCGTCTGGGCGACCTGGCGCATGCTCACCGTGTCCAGGCTGCCCTTGCCGAGCAGCTCAAGTGCCGTGTCGACGATCAGGTCCTGGCTGAGCACCCGGCGCTGCGTGGCCGGCTTCGTCCTCGGCCATTCGGCCTCCACTCCTACCTCCTCTCGTAGGTGTGAGCACTGTACTTGACACGAATGCCGTTCGGACGTAGAACGGTGTTCCATCATAACGAACATCGTTCGTAAGGAGTAGTGATGACTGACGAGCAATACCCGGTTCTGGTGGTCGGTGCGGGGCTGGCGGGCCTGTCCGTGGCGATGTTCCTCGGCGTGCAGGGCGTGCCCGCGCTGGTGGTGGAGCGACATCCGACCACGTCGATCTATCCGAAGGCCCGCGGCCAATTCCCGC
This sequence comes from Actinophytocola sp., assembly GCF_036378875.1. Classification (GTDB taxonomy): domain Bacteria; phylum Actinomycetota; class Actinomycetes; order Mycobacteriales; family Pseudonocardiaceae; genus Actinophytocola. Next base: position 26,634 of record NZ_DASUVO010000052.1, on the reverse strand, counting down.
ACACCATGGAGGCGTTGCGGGTGGCGGGGGTGGCTGATCGCATGGTCGAGGCGAGTCCGCCCGACTCGGGCTTCCGCATCGTCGTGGCCGAGAGCGTGACGGGTCGTGTGTTCCAGGACATGCTGATCGACGGTCAGCCGGACTTCAGTCAGCTCAGCCCGGCAGGCTGGGCCAACGCGAGCCAGGAACGGGCGGAGCCGATCCTGCTGGCACGCGCCCGTGAGCTGGGTGCCGAGGTCCGGTTCGGTACGGAAATGGCCTCGTTTACGCAGAACGACTTTGGCGTCCACGCGGTGTTGCGCGACGAGGAGGGCGAGCGACGGGTGCGGGCCGACTACCTCGTGGCGGCCGACGGACACCGCAGCCCGATTCGTCACGCGCTGGGCATCGGCACTCATGGCCGGGGCGACCTGGACCGGTCGATCGGCATCGTGTTCGAAGCCGATCTGGGCCGGAGTGGGTTCGGTCTCTATTACCTGCGGAACCGTGAGCTGCCGGGCGGTGCGGGCGTGGTGGTGAGCACCGACGAGCCCAACCGGTACGCGTTGTCGGTGGGCTACCGCGAGCATGTCACGGACGCGGAGTGGCTCTCGATGATCCGCGTGGCGACAGGGGTACCAGACCTGGAGCCGGTGCTGGTGTCCGAAGGCGTGACGAGTGGCCACACGTCGGCTCGCGTGGCGGACCGGTTCTCGAGTGGACGCGTGCACATGATCGGCGACGCCGTGCGGGTGATGCCTCCGACGGGCGGGTTCGGTGGCAACACGGCCATCATGGACGGCTACTACCTGGCGTGGAAGCTTGCGATGGTGCTCACGGGCGAGGCGGGGCCGGAACTGCTCGACAGTCATGACCCGGAGCGCCGTCCGTATGCCGAAATCCTGATGGAGCAGCAGTACGCGGCATTCGTGCGACGCATGCGCCCCGATCTGGCCGACGAGACCATCGCCACCGACGTTGACCCGGTGTCCACGTTGTTCTTCGGTTATCGTCACCTTTCCCCGGCTGTGTGGCTGGAGCCGGACGACGATTGCGCGCCGCTGGAGAACGCGGAGCAGCCAACGTCGAGGCCCGGCTCACGTGCCCCGCATGTCCTGTTGCGCAAGAACGGCGCCTCTCTGTCCACAAGGGACCTGTTCGGCGTCAACTTCGTGCTGCTGGCCGGTTCCGCGGCCGAGAAGTGGGTGGCGGCCGCGACAAATCTCGACCTGCACATCGACATCTACCGCCTCGGCGAGGACGTGGAGGACGCGGAAGGACGTTTCACGAAGACCTACGGCATCACGGACAGGGGCGCGGTGCTCGTCCGCCCGGACGGCTTCGTGGCATGGCGGGCAGAAGCAGAACAAGGCGACCTGGCGGAAGCGGTGAACAAGATCCTGTCACGTACGTGAAGTCTCGGCGGTGCGGGGCGGGGCGGGGGCCGAAACCGACGCCGGGGCCGTTTCGGATGGGATGCGCGCGGATGAGAAGGCTGAGTTGGCGGCGTTGCGGAGCCTGTTGCTTTTTGATGCTTGTGCTGACACGCCGGGATGATCTTGGCGGTGGTGTGTTAGGGCCTGTTTTGAAGTTCTGACCAGCTGTTTCTTGTGGATGATGGCTGTGTCGGCGTGTCGTTGATCAAATAGACGAGCGGTGGCGGGGCGATGTGATCTGACCGACGCGCAGTGGGCGGTGCTCGAGCCGCTGCTGCCTGTCGGGAAGAAGCCAGGTCGCCCGTGGGCATGGGCCAAGCGGTAGCTCATTGACGGGATTCGCTGGCGTACCCGCGCTGGCACGCCCTGGCGTGATGTGCCGGCGGTGTATGGGTCGTGGCAGGCGGTGTACGGGTTGTTTCGCCGCTGGCAACGGGCCGGGGTCTGGGCGGCGATCCTGTCCCGGTTGCAGGCGGTCGCGGACGCGGGCGGGTTGATCACCTGGGATGTCAGTGTCGACTCGACCATCGCCCGCGCGCAGGCGCGTCCGAGTGACCATCCCTGAACGCCGCGACCAACGCGCCAACCGCGCCCGCCGCGGCGTCATGGGAGGCCGGCCACCCGTCTTCGACAAGACCGCCTACAAACGCCGCAACATCGTCGAACGCTGCTTCCAACGCCTCAAGCAATTCCGGGCGATCGCCACCCGCTACGACAAGACAGCCCTGTCCTACCAAGCCATGATCGACCTGGCCACCCTCACCCTCTGGCTTGAGGACACTCCCTAGCGCGGGCAGGATTCCCGGGGTGGCGAGGGTGTTGACCCGGTTCCGTCAAAACCACCAGGACGCGTTGACCGGCCTGCTTACCGAGTCGCTGGTGCTGGCCGCTGAGTTGGGCACGAAGATCGCCGGGAACGCCAGCAGGGACGTTACCCCCGGCCACCGAGGCCACACGGCTCCGACAGGGCGCCCGCCCCGCGATGTGGATCGAGTGGCGGTGGCCGGCGCTCCCGCAAGCGCGTTGTCGGCTGATGCCTGCGGCGGGCTGTTCGGGCAGACACCGAAACGGTGGCGCACCACCACGGTGGCTGACCCGACAGCGACCCGTGCCGAAAGATCTGATCGCCGGCGACTTCTCCTGCACGACAGCCGATGTGTACGTGACCGAACAGAACCCTCCGTCGCCAACGCAACCAACACTCTGAATTCCGGGGAGACAGACCAGTCATGAGCCAGCAGGGTTGGACCGCGACCGGCGTTATCGAGGCACCGCTCGACGAGGTGACGGCAGTGTTCCTCAAGGTGACCGAAGGTCCTGTGAACAAGGACAACGCCCCATTGCTGAACGTCGTCCCGGGCGCGGGGAGATTGCTGGGGAGCGCCGTCCTACGTGGCGGTCCCACGGAGTTCACCATCCGCTACGGCCCTCGTCCGGGCGGGACGGTCGAGGTGGAGGTGGAGCGTGGGTACTTCGCCTTCCAGGGCGGCTACAAGTTCCGGGCCGAGTACAGGTTCACCGCACACCCGAAGGGCACGCTGCTGATCTACCGAGCAATCAACGTCGCACTGGGCAACCACCAGGACCGTGCGGCTGTCCGCTTCCAGTTCTGGCTGGGAGGCGCACTGAAGGTGGGCTTACGCGGCAGCCTTCGCCGAATAGGGAAGGCCCTCGGCTGCCGAACGTACGCGGGGAGTTGAACAGGAGGCAACGTCATCCCCAGTCGCGATTGGAGACAGGTGATCACCGCGATACGGGCCGGACGAGCGATCACAGTGGCTCCACTGGCGCAACGCCTGACCACCCTGGAGGCCGCCGACCTGCTGGACATCAGCCGTCCGACGATGATCAAGCTCTTGGATGACGGCAAGCTCCCGTTCGGGCAGCCCAGCCGGCACCGCCGTACGACAGGTATGTGCTTGAGGCCTTGTGCTGGGGACGAGCGTGAGTCGCGTCATGCTTGACGTCGCCTGATCGAGTGAACGGAGCCCGATGGGGGTGGTGGCATCAGTCGCGCGGAGCGTTGCGACAATGACCCTGGACGGTCCACGTGCTCCGGACCGTCCTGAGCCAGTCTCACGCAGCTTGAGTCAGCCTGCTCGGCTCAACCGAGCAGCCGTAAACGGTCACATTCGGCACCGGATCGACCGGTACTTGTGCGCACCTCCGTAAACTTGTGGTGAAGACGGGAGGTGACCAGGTGGCGAGCACAGACGAGCGGCGGTTCGCCGTGCTGCGGGCGATCGTGGCGGACTACGTCTCGAGCCAGGAGCCGGTCGCCTCCAAGGCGATCGTCGAGCGGCACAACCTCGGTGTGTCCAGCGCCACGGTGCGTAACGACATGGCCTCGCTGGAGGAAGAGGGATACATCGCGCAGCCGCACACCAGTGCGGGGCGCATCCCAACAGACAAGGGGTACCGGCTGTTCGTCGACCGGTTGACCGAGGTCAAGCCGCTGTCGGGCGCCGAGCGGCGGGCGATTCGCTCCTTCCTGGACGGGGCGATCGACCTCGACGACGTGCTGCGGCGCAGTGTCCGCCTGTTGGCGCAGCTCACGCGGCAGGTGGCGATCATTCAGTACCCGACGCTGACGCACTCGACGGTGCGGCACATCGAGCTGGTCCAGCTCACGCCCGCGCGGGTCATGCTGGTCCTGATCACCGACAACGGCCGCGTCGAGCAGCGGACCGTCGACCTCGGGGACGTCATCACAGCCGACACAGTGTCGCGGCTGCGGAACATGCTGAACACCACGCTCGTTGACCATCCGTTGACGGAGGCTGCCGCCAAGGTCAGCGAGCTGCTCGAGGACGCGCCGACCGACCTGCGGGACGCCATGACCCGGCTTGCCACGGTGCTGGTCGAGTCACTGGTGGAGCACCCGGAGGAGCGGCTGGTCCTCGGCGGCACCGCCAACCTCACCCGCAACGCGGCCGACTTCCCCGGGTCGCTGCGCCAGGTCCTCGAAGCCCTCGAGGAGCAGGTGGTGGTGCTCAAGCTGTTCGCCGCCGCCCGTCAGCCTGGCACCATTACGGTGCGGATCGGGGAGGAGAACGAGGCGGCCGAGATGCGCAGCACCTCAGTCGTCTCGATCGGTTACGGCGCGCACCAGACGCTGCTCGGCGGTATGGGCGTGGTCGGGCCGACCAGGATGGACTATCCGGGCACGATCGCCGCGGTGCGCGCGGTCGCGACCTACGTGGGAGACATTCTGGCCGGGCGTTGAGAGCCCGGACAAGCAGAGCAAGCATGGGAGAACCCCCGGTGGTCCGGGGCAGGAGGACGGGAACACGGTGGCGAGGGACTACTACGGCACTCTCGGGGTGCGTCAGGACGCGACGTCCGACGAGATCAAGCGTGCCTACCGAAAGCTCGCACGCGAACTGCACCCCGACGTCAACCCCGACGAGGCGGCCCAGGAGCGCTTCCGCGAGGTCACCGCGGCCTACGAGGTCCTCTCCGACCCGCAGAAGCGCAAGATCGTCGACATGGGCGGCGACCCGCTCGGCAACGGCGCTGGTGGCGGCGCTCGCGACCCGTTCGCCGGGTTCGGGCTCGGCGATATCATGGACGCGTTCTTCGGCGGGGGCATGGGCGGTGGCCGTGGGCCACGCAGCCGTGTTCAGCCCGGCTCCGACGCCCTGATCCGGATCGAGCTGACGCTCGAGGAGTGCAACACCGGTGTCACCCGCGAGCTGACCGTCGACACCGCCGTCCTGTGTGACGCCTGCCGTGGTGCGGGTGCCGCCGACGGCTCCTCCGCGCAGGTCTGTGACACGTGTGGCGGCCGCGGTGAGGTCCAGTCCGTCCAGCGCTCGTTCCTCGGGCAGGTCGTCACCGCGCGGCCGTGCCCCGTCTGCCGTGGCGTGGGCGAGGTCATCCCCGACCCGTGCCGGCAGTGCGGTGGTGACGGTCGTGTCCGCGCCCGCCGCACCATCACCGCCAAGGTGCCGCCGGGTGTCGCGGACGGCATGCGGGTTCGGCTCTCGGGCCAGGGCGAGGTCGGGCCAGGCGGCGGTCCCGCCGGCGACCTGTACGTCGAGGTCGTCGAGCAGCCGCACCCCACGTTCGAACGCAACGGCGCCGACCTGCACTGCACGATCCGTATCCCGATGACCACCGCCGCGCTCGGTGCGGTCCTCCCGCTCGAGACGCTCGACGACACCGTCGAACTCGAGCTCGACCCGGGCATCCAGCCGGGCACCGAGCTGCTGCTCACCGGGCACGGTCTGCCGCGACTGCGCTCGTCCGGCCGCGTCGACGGCCGTGGCGACCTGCACGTGCACGTCGAGGTCGAGATCCCGGGCAAGCTCGACGCGCGGCAGACCGAACTGCTCCGCGAACTCGCCAGCATCCGCGGCGAGGAGGACCAGATCGTGGCGGCCACCAACGGCCGCGGCGGTGGACTGTTCTCGCGGCTCCGCGCCCGCCACCGGTGAGCGGAGCCTGCGTGCGCCGTGAGTGACACCGCACCCGTCTTCCTTGTCGACGCCGTCCCGTCGGGCACCCACGCGGTGCTCGACGGAGCCGAAGGCCACCACGCCGCGACCGTCCGCCGGCTCCAGCCCGGCGAGGAGCTGGTGCTCGCCGACGGCAGGGGAGCGGCGGCCACCTGCGTCGTTGAAACGGTTCAAGGTAAGGATTCCCTCGCGCTGCGGGTAGCGCGAGCCTGGCACGAGCCCCAGCCGCAGCCGAGAATCGTGCTCGCACAGGCACTCGTGAAAGGCGACCGCGGCGAACTCGCCGTCGAACTCGCGACCGAGACCGGTGTCGACGTCGTCACACCGTGGCGGGCCAGTCGCAGCATCGCCAAATGGGATGAGGGCCCGCGTGGCGCCAAAGCCCTCGCCCGGTGGCGCAGCACTGCCCGCGAGGCCGCCAAACAATCCCGCCGCGCATGGGTTCCCGAGGTCACCGATCCCGTCACCACCCGCCAACTCGCTGAGCTGGTAAGGAAAAGCGCAACCACGCTGGTTCTGGACGCGGCCTCGAGCGTTGGTATACGTGACGTAGAACTTCCGCGCGCCGGCGACATCCTGCTCGTCGTCGGACCGGAAGGAGGAATTTCCGAAAGCGAGTCGGAGACCCTGCGTACCGCAGGAGCGCAGGTAGTAAGGCTCGGTCCCACCGTGTTGCGAACGTCCACCGCCGCCGCTGTAGCCATCACGGCACTGGGAGTCCTGACGCCACGCTGGCGCTGAGAGTGCACAACGGTCTACTCTTTGCACAGCAACACGTCTTGCCGCATTGGTGAGATGATTGAGATCTACCGCCGGACACCTCCCCCCTCGGTCCGGCGGCGTCGCGTCGCGGTGGAGCGACCCCCAGGCTTCACCGCGACGCGACATCCCCTTTCTTCTACGGTGCCGCGTGATTCGCAGTACCTTTCAGCCGTGGGTACGAATGCTCCGCATGAGGAGCTCGACGTCGGCCACCGGACCGTCCGAATAAGCAACCCGGGCCGGGTCTATTTCTCCGCTCGTGGAGAAACCAAGCTCGACCTGGCGCGTTACTACCTCGCCGTCGGCGATGGCATCGTCAACGCCTTGCGCGAGCGGCCCTGCATGATGCACCGCTTCCCGGACGGGGTCGACGGCGAGAAGGTGCACCAGAAGCGGCTTCCTCGCGGCGCGCCGCCGTGGGTCGAGACCGTGCGGGTGCACTTTCCCCGCTACGGGCGGCACGCCGACGAGCTGTGTGTGACCGAGCTGGCGAGCGTCGTCTGGGCCGTCCAGATGTCCTGCGTCGAGTTCCACCCGTGGAACTCCCGGCGGGCCGACACCGAGAAGCCCGACGAGTGGCGAATCGACCTCGATCCCATGCCAGGGGCCACGTTCGACACCGTCCGCAAGGTCGCCCATGTCGTGCGGGAGGTGCTCGACGAGCTCGGTGCCGTCGGTTTTCCCAAGACCTCGGGCGGCAAAGGGCTCCACATCTACGTCCGGATCCAGCCGGACTGGGGCTTCGCCGACGTGCGGCGGGCCGCACATGCTTTCGCACGTGAGGTGGAACGCCGCGCCGACGGCCTGGTCGACCTCGCCTGGTGGCGCAAGGACCGGGACCCGAACACGGTCTTCGTCGACTACAACCAGAACGCGCGCGATCACACGATCAGGTGTGCTTATTCCGTGATCGGGGTGCCCGAGGCGCGGGTCTCCACCCCGATTCGCTGGGACGAGGTACCCGACGTGGACCCGCGTGAGTTCACGATAGCAACGGTCCCGAAACGGTTCGCGGAGCTGGGCGACCTGCACGCCACGATCGACGACAACGTCTTCGACCTCCGACCACTCCTCGAGTGGGCCGACCGGGACTCCCAGGACATCCCGGACCTCGACAAGACCGATTAACCTCTGCGCATGCCCGAAAGCGACTGCCTGTTCTGCAAGATCATCGCCGGCGAGATCCCGTCCTCGAAGGTGCTGGAAAGCGATACCACCTACGCCTTCCGGGACATCAATCCGCAGGCCGGCGTGCATGTGCTGGTGGTGCCACGCACCCACTACGAGGACGCGGAAGAGCTCGCCAAAGCCCCGAAGGAACTCGCCGACGTCATCGCCACCGGGGTCGAGATCGCCAAGCAGGAGGGAATCGACCAGTCCGGTTTCCGGCTCGTGTTCAACACCGGTGAGCACGCCGGTCGCACCGTCTTCCACGCGCACCTGCACGTCCTTGGCGGCGAGCAGCTGGGGCACTTCGGCCGCCCCGGCGGCTGAGCGCCGGTAACGTCGATGCGAACTGTCGGTGGGGGCGACTAACATCGACCTCGACAGTTGAGAAACGAGTTGGCGCGGCAAGGCGCAGAAGGCAGGACCGACAGCATTGACCGGTACCGCACGAGGTGGCGCGGGACAAGCCGCTGCCCCCGCTTCTGCTCCCAATCCAGCTGACCCGGCCCAGTCCCGGTTCACCATTCCCGACCAGGCCGCGCTCGCACTTCTGGGGTCCCGCGACGAGAACCTGAAGGTCGCCGAGGAACTGCTCGACGCCGACATCCACGTCCGGGGCAACGAGGTCACCCTCTCCGGCGCCCCGAGCGAGGTCGCGTTCGCCGAGCGCGTGTTCGCCGAGCTGGTGACGCTCGCGAGTCGCGGACAGCAACTCGGTCCCGACGCCGTCCGGCGCACCGTCGCCATGCTGTCCGCCGGTGCCGCCGAGTCGCCCGCCGAGGTGCTGAGCCTCGACATCGTGTCCCGGCGTGGCCGCACCATCCGGCCGAAGACGCTCAACCAGAAGCGTTACGTTGACGCGATCGACCAGCACACGGTCGTGTTCTGCATCGGCCCGGCAGGCACAGGCAAGACCTACCTGGCCATGGCCAAGGCGGTGCAGGCGTTACAGGCCAAGCAGGTCAACCGCATCATCCTCACCCGCCCGGCTGTCGAGGCGGGGGAGCGGCTCGGCTTCCTGCCCGGCACGCTCTACGAGAAGATCGACCCGTACCTGCGGCCGCTGTACGACGCGCTGCACGACATGGTCGACCCGGAGTCGATCCCGCGCCTGATGCAGGCGGGCACGATCGAGGTCGCGCCGCTTGCCTATATGCGTGGCCGGACCTTGAACGACGCGTTCATCATCCTCGACGAGGCGCAGAACACCTCGCCGGAGCAGATGAAGATGTTCCTGACCCGCCTGGGTTTCGGTTCGAAGATCGTGGTCACTGGTGACATCACGCAGGTCGACCTGCCGGGCGGCACCCAGAGCGGTCTGCGTGTCGTGCAGGGCATCCTCGGCGGCGTGGACGACGTGCACTTCTCCACGCTGTCCAGCAACGACGTCGTGCGGCACAAGCTGGTCGGTGACATCGTGGACGCCTACGACCGCTGGGCGGCCACCCAGGACAACGATCAGGACGCGCGCCGGACGGGGCCGCGTGGACAGGCGCGGCGGGGCCGCTAGTTTCCATGAGTGAGCCTGCGAACGAATCGATGTCACATGGCGACCGCGAGTGGCCGGACCGAGCCTGCGGGGGACGGTCGTGAGCATTGAGATCGCCAACGAGTCGGGTGTGGCGGTCGACGAACCGTCGATCGTCGCCGCCGCCCGGTTCGCGCTCGACCGCATGCGGGTCAGCCGGCTCGCCGAGCTGTCCGTCCTGCTGGTGGGCCTCGACGAGATGGCCGACCTGCACGAGCGCTACCTCGACCTGCCGGGCCCGACGGACGTCATGGCGTTCCCGATGGACGAGCTCGAGTCGGCGCGCCGGCCGGACGCGCCGGACCCGGGCCCCACACTGCTCGGCGACCTGGTGCTGTGCCCGCGGTTCGCCCGCGACCAGGCACGCAAGGCCGGGCACTCGCTGATGGACGAGCTGCACCTGCTGACCGTGCACGGTGTGCTGCACCTGCTCGGCTACGACCACGCCGAGCCGGCCGAGGAACGCGAGATGTTCACGCTTCAGAAGCGGATTCTCGCCGACTTCAAGTCCGAACGGGTCGCCGCGCAGCGCCGCGCCGCACAGCGCCGCGAGGACGACAAGCTGCTCGGCGCCGCCGGTCTGGCGGAGCCGGACCCCAAGCCCGAAGAGGAATAGACCGTCGGGGGACGATCGTGAGCGGAGCTTGCGGAGCGAACCACCAACACTCACGGTGCCACCGGCCCTGGGGAGCCTTGAGCCGGGCCTGCCGGGCGCGTGAGGTGGCGTGGTGAGCGGGGCTTGCGGAGCGAAGCACCAAGGTTCACGTCGCTGCCGGGCCGGGGGTGTGCATCGGTGGGAGGCTGGCGGAGCCGTGAGTGAAGCTTGCGGGGCGAGTCTTCGAGTGTTGCGCGGTGTCGATCCGGGTGGGGTGGCGTGGTGAACGGGCCTTGCGGAGCGATCCGTCAACGCTCACGGCGCTGCCTCGCCGGCGGTGGGCATCGGTGGGTGGCCCGAGGAGCTTTGAGCCACGCTTGCGGGGCGGGTCGTCGGGCGCTGGGGTGTGGCGGCGGCCCGTACCGGGCGCGCCACAGCGCTGCGGGGCAGCCGTGAACGGCGCGGCCGGTTCCGCGGGACTGCTGGTGATCGCGGTGCTGTTGGTCATCGCCGCTGGGGTGTTCGCGTGTGCGGACGCCGCGATCTCGGCCGTCTCCCGGGCGCGGGTCGACGGGCTCGTGCGTGGCGGTCGTACCGGTGCGAAGCAGCTTCTCGCGGTGGTGTCCGAGCGGCCCCGGCACATCAACCTGCTGCTCCTGCTGCGGCTCGGCTGTGAGCTGGCCGCGACCGTGCTCGTCACCGTCGCGTTCATGAGCCTCATCGACTCGAACGCGGTCGCCGGGCTGGTCGCCGCGCTCAGCATGATCGTCGTGTCGTACGTGCTGGTCGGGGTCGGGCCTCGGACGCTGGGGCGGCAGCACCCGTACTCCGTGGGACTCATCGCCGCAGGGCCCGTCCGTGCGCTCGGTACGGTGCTCGGGCCGTTGTCCCGGTTGCTGATCGTCGTCGGTAACGCCATCACCCCTGGACGTGGCTTTCGCGAGGGGCCCTTCTCGTCCGAGGTCGAGTTGCGTGAGCTCGTCGACATGGCGCAGGAGAGCGGCGTCGTCGACGCGGGCGAGCGCGAGATGATCCACTCGGTGTTCGAGCTGCGCGGCACGATCGCGCGCGAGGTGATGGTGCCGCGCACCGAGATGGTGTGGATCGAGCAGGCGAAGTCCGCGCGCCAGGCGCTCGCGCTGTCGCTGCGGACCGGCTACACGCGACTGCCGGTGATCGGCGAGAGCGTGGACGAGATCGTCGGGGTGGTGAACCTCAAGGACCTCGTCAAGGCCACAATGGACAGTCCGAGGAACGGGCAGCGTGAGCCGCACTCCGTCGGCGAGGTGATGACCGAGGCGACGTTCGTGCCGGACAGCAAGCGGCTCGACGACCTGCTGCGGGAGATGCAGCTTTCCCGCAACCACATGGCGATCGCGGTCGACGAGTACGGCGGCACCGCCGGTCTGCTGACCATTGAGGACATTCTGGAGGAGATCGTCGGCGAGATCACCGACGAGTCCGACACCGACGACCGCCCACCGGTGGAGCACCTGGACGACGGCACGGTGCGGGTCAGTTCGCGGCTGCCCGTCGAGGACCTCGGTGAGTTGTTCGGGGTCGAGTTGGACGACACCGACGTCGAGACGGTCGGCGGGCTGCTGGCGCAACAGCTGGGCCGAGTCCCGCTGCCCGGCACCGAGGCCGAGATCGCGGGGCTCAACATGCGTGCGGAAGGCGGCAAGGACGGCCGGGGCCGCATGAGGATCACGTCCGTGGTCGTCCGCGGCATGCCGGCGGCCGAGAACGAAGGGAACGAAAGTGACTGACCTCGACCCGGAGGACGCGAAGCTGATCACGCTGGCGAGGTCGGCACGGGCGCGCACCGGCGCGCCGGAGGGCGCCGCCGTGCGGGACGACACGGGCCGCACCTACGTCGCGACCACCGTGGACCTGCCGTCGCTGCAGCTCACCGCGCTCCAGGGCGCCGTCGCGGCCGCGGTGTCGAGCGGGGTGTCCGGCTTGGAGGCGGCGGCGGTCGTGACGGACCTGCTCGACGTCGACCGTGCGGTGGTGGACGACCTGACGCCGGCCGCGCCGCTGCTGGTCGCCGACCCGAAGGGTGAGCTGCGCTGACGCGGGCGGAGAATGACCGGATGACCACGCACCGCTCCGGCTTCGCCTGTTTCGTCGGCCGGCCGAACACCGGCAAGTCGACGCTGACGAACGCGCTCGTCGGCAGCAAGGTGGCCATCACGTCGAGCAAGCCGCAGACGACCAGGCACGCCATCCGCGGCATCGTCCAGCGCCCCGACGCGCAACTGATCATTGTGGACACTCCCGGTCTGCACCGGCCCCGCACGCTGCTCGGGCAGCGGCTCAACGACGTCGTCCGCGCCACGTGGTCCGAAGTGGACGTCATCGGGTTCTGTGTGCCGGCCAACGAGAAGATCGGCCCCGGCGACCGGTTCATCGCCGCCGAGCTGGCGAAGCTCGCGCGGCACACGCCTGTTGTCGGCATCGTGACGAAGACCGACACCGCGAGCAAGGCCCAGGTCGCCGACCAGCTCGTGGCCCTGCAGGACGTGATGGGGTTCGCCGACCTGATCCCGGTGTCCGCTGTGGACGGTTTCCAGGTGGACGGGCTCGCGGACGTGCTCGTGTCCCGCCTGCCGGAAGGCCCGCAGCTGTACCCGGACGGCGAGCTGACCGACGAGCCCGAGGCCATTCTGATCGCGGAGCTGATCCGGGAGGCGGCGCTGGAAGGCGTGCGGGACGAGCTGCCGCACTCCATCGCGGTGACCGTGGAGGAGATCCTGGACCGCGAGGGCCGCGACGACATGCTGGACGTGTACGCGAACCTGTTCGTGGAGCGGGACAGCCAGAAGGGGATCGTGCTGGGGCACAAGGGGGAGCGGCTGCGCGAGGTCGGCGCCACGGCCCGGCGCCAGATCGAGGCGCTGCTGGGCAGCAAGGTGTACCTGCACCTGCACGTAAAGGTCGCGAAGGACTGGCAGCGCGACCCGAAACAGCTCCGCCGCCTTGGCTTCTGACCCCGCGGGTCAGGTCGTCCAGGGGCGGAGTTTCTCGGGGTTTCGCACTCCCCAGAGGTACCTGATCCGCTCGCCGGTGATGTCGAACGCGAACACGGCCGCCGTGACGCCGTCGTGCTGGACCACGAGACCGGGCTCGCCGTTGACGGTGCGTTCCAGAAGTGTCAGGTCGGGCGCTCTGACAGCGAGATCGATGAGGTAGCGCGCTATCTGCTCGCTGCCTTCGAGCGGGTGTAGCAGGGCGTTGACGAGGCCGCCGCCGTCGCCGACCGCCGTGGCGTCGGGGTCGAGGACGGCGATGAGGGCGTCGATGTCCTGGGCTTCCCACGCCTGTTTGAAGTTCTTCACGATGTCCGCGCGCTGGGCGACCGGCGCCGTGGGGGTCTGTGCCTCGCGGATACGACGGCGGGCCGAGGTGGCCAGTTGGCGGCAGGCCGCCGGGGTGCGGCCGACGATCTCGGCCACCTCGGTGAAGGCGTAGCGGTAGACGTCGTGCAACACGAACGCGACGCGCTCGGCCGGGGTCATCGACTCGAGGACGACGAGGAACGCCATGTTGATCGATTCGTCGAGCGTGACCCGGTCGGCGGGATCGGCGGTGGCCTCGGACCGTCCGGTGATCCACTCCGTCCGTTCGGGCAGCGGCTCCGGGATCCACTCGCCGACGTAGCGTTCGCGGCGGACACGGGCCGAGCGGAGCTGGTCCAGGCAGATCCGGCTCGCGACCGTGGTCAGCCAGGCGCCGGGGGAGTCGATGGCGTCCTGCCGCTGCCGGGACATGGCGTACCAGCGGGTGTAGGTCTCCTGTACGACGTCCTCGGCCTCGGTCAGCGAGCCGAGCAGCCGGTAGGCGAGGTTGATCAGCTGGCGCCGCTCGTTCATGACCGCGCTCAGGCCCGGCTCGGGTGGGGTGGTCATCGCGGGCTCCTTTTCGTCGTGTCCCCAGTCTCGACGAGACAGGGCGCCGGAGTGTGAGGTGCTGGGACTGTCGGTGGGGGTCGGTAAGCTGCGGCCGTGAGCCTGTACCGGGACACCGGGGTCGTGCTCCGGGTGCAGAAGCTCGGGGAGGCCGACCGCATCATCACGTTCGTCACCCAGAAGCACGGCAAGGTGCGCGCCGTCGCCAAAGGGGTGCGGCGGACGACCTCGCGCCTGGGGGCCCGGGTCGAGCCCTTCGCGCACGTGGACGTGCAGTTCTACACCGGGCGCACGCTCGACGTGATTACCCAGGTGCAGACCATCGACGCGTTCGGCGCGGGGATCGTCAAGGACTACCAGCGGTACACGGCCGGGTGCGCGATCCTCGAGACCGCCGACCGGTTGTCCGCCGAGGAGGGCGAGCCCGTCCTGCGGCTGTACCTGCTGGTCGCCGGCGCCTTACGGGCGCTCGCGGACGGGCAGCGTGACCCCTCGCTGGTGCTGGACGCCTTCCTCATCCGGGCGATGGCGTTCGCCGGGTGGTCGCCGGCCATCAACGAGTGCGCGCGCTGTAACCAGCCGGGGCCGCACCAGAGCTTCTCGATCCAGGCCGGCGGTGCGGTGTGCCCGCGATGCCGGCCACCCGGCTCGGCGGCGCCCGCGCCGGGGACCTTCGAGCTGATGAGCGCCCTGCAAGTGGGTGACTGGCCGGTCGCGGAGCGATCAGAGGGAAACGCGCGCCGGGAGGGCTCCGGCCTCATCGCGGCGCTCCTGCAGTGGCACCTCGAACGGCAGCTCCGCTCACTCCCGCTGGTCGAGCGCCGGGCGCCCGGTCCCGCCAGTGGCGACACTCGCTCCGCAAGCTCCGCCAATGGCGACACTCGCTCCGCAAGCTCCGCTCAGTAGTGTCGGCTCCATGCTGCGTCGCCGAACCCGACCACGACCACCCGACCCTCACCCGTCCGGAGCGACGCCACCGGCGATCCCAGCACAGTTCGTGCCGCAGCACATCGCGATCGTCATGGACGGCAACGGGCGCTGGGCCAACCAGCGCGGTCTCACCCGCATCGAGGGCCACAAGCGCGGCGAGGCCCAGGTCGTCGAGGTCGCCAAGGGGTGCATCGAGCTTGGTGTGAAGTGGCTGTCCCTGTACGCGTTCTCCACCGAGAACTGGCGACGCAGCCCCGAGGAGGTCCGCTTCCTCATGGGCTTCTCCCGCGACGTCATCCGCAACCGCACCGACGAGCTGGACGCCATGGGCGTGCGGGTCCGCTGGGCCGGGCGACGGCCGAAGCTGTGGCGCAGCGTCATCCACGAGCTGGAGGTCGCCGCCGAGCGAACCAAGCACAACGACGTCCTCAACCTGGCGATGTGCATCAACTACGGCGGCCGCGCCGAGCTCGGGGACGCTGCCCGCGAGATCGCCCGGCTCGCCGCCGCGGGCCAGCTCAACCCGGAGAAGGTCACCGAGCGCACGATCGCCCGGTACCTCTACCAGCCGGAGATGCCGGACGTGGACCTGTTCATCCGCCCGTCCGGCGAGCAGCGCACCTCCAACTTCATGCTGTGGCAGTCCGCCTACGCTGAGCTGGTCTTCCAGGACATCCTGTGGCCGGACTTCGACCGGCGCGACCTCTGGCGCGCCTGCGAGCAGTACGCGCGACGGGACCGGCGGTTCGGCGGCGCGAAGGACAGTGACGAGGTCGCCGAAGCACTACGAGGAGAGAAATGACCGAACAGGAAGCGTTGAGCACAGCGGACCTGCTGACCAAGGCTCGCGTCGCGCTCGAGACCTTCCACGACGTGCACGTCGACGACGACGGTGCCCTCAGCTTCCGGCACGTGGACGTCCCCTGCGCGGTACAGGCCATGCAGCTCGCTGACGGGCTCACCGTCCTGAGCCTCACCTGCGTCGTCGCGTGGGACCTGCCCGACGACCCGAAGCTCGCGGCGTCCGCGGCTGAACGTGCGGGGGAGGGCTTGTTCGGCACTCTTGGCGTAGTCCACACTGGACGCGGCATGGACGTGACCTTGCGTTACGCCTTCCCCGCTGACGGTATCGGGGAGGCAGCGCTCGGCACGCTCCTCATGCTGGTGGTGTCGACGGCATCCCAGCTGCGTAACGAGCTGATCGGAGAGGCGAAGAACGAGTGACCACGGAGACGAGTGAGGCACCCGGCGAAGCCGGAGAGGCGCCTCCGCGGCGGCACGTCACCTCGCTCGAGGTCCTGTGCGGTGTACTCGTGCTCGCACTCGTCGGCCAGCAGTGGTTCACTGACAAGCTCGACGCGCCCGCGATCCAGACCGGCGCGACCATCTTCGTCGCCGTCTGCGTTCAGGCGCTGCCGTTCCTCGTCATCGGTGTGCTGATCAGCGGGGCGATCGCCGCTTTCGTGTCCGCCGACCTGCTCCGCAAGGTCCTGCCCAAGCGGGCCGCGCTCGCCGTGCCCGTCGCCGGCGTCGCGGGGGTGGCGCTGCCGAGCTGTGAGTGCGCGGCGGTCCCTGTCGCCCGCCGGCTGATCCGGCAGGAGGTGCCGGCGTCGGTCGCCCTGACCTTCCTGCTGGCCGCGCCGGCCGTGAACCCGATCGTGCTGGTCGCCACCGCGGTCGCGTTCCCCGGCGAGCCACGCATGGTGCTCGCCAGGCTGCTCGGCTCGCTGAGCACGGCGATCGTCATGGGCTGGCTGTGGGCGCGGTTCGGCAAGATGGAGTGGTTCGCCGAACGCGCGCTGCAGCGGCTGCCCGAGCACGACGGGGCACGTGCACGCTGGGCCGTGTTCTTCGAGACCGCGCGGCAGGACCTGGTCGACGCGGGTGGCTTCCTTGTGATCGGCGGGCTCACGGCGGCCGTGCTGAACGTCGTCGTGCCGCGCGCGTGGATCAACACGCTCGGCGAGCAGCTCGTGCTCGGCGTCATCGTGATGGCCCTGCTCGCGGTGATCCTCGCGCTGTGCAGCGAGGCCGACGCGTTCGTGGTGGCCTCGCTGTCGACCATGCCGCTCCTGCCCCGTCTGGTGTTCCTGGTGGTGGGGCCCGCGGTGGACATCAAGCTGTTCGCGTTGCAGGCAGGCACACTGGGCCGGCGTTTCGCGGTGCGGTTCGCGCCGCTGACGTTCGTGGTCGCCATCCTGTGTGCCGTCGTCGTGGGAGTCGTGGTGCTGCCGTGAGGCGTGAAACCCAGAACATTTTGCTGGTGCTGCTCGGTGGCGCGCTGCTGAAGATCTCGCTCACCGGCACGTACCTGCGTTATGTCAAGCCGAGCCACCAGTGGCTGCTGATCACCGGCGGGCTCGTGATGATCCTGCTCGCGGTCGTCTCGATCGTCCGCGAGCTGCGTGGCGCACGCGACGACGACGGGCACGGCCACACCCATTCGGCACGCAGCGCGTGGCTTCTGGTGTTGCCCGTGCTGGCGGTGTTCCTGATCGGCCCGCCGCCGCTTGGCGCGGACTCGGTGGCCCGCGCGTCGGGCAACACGACGCCGTCGACCGAGGGGGCGGGCTCCGAGCTGTTCCCCAAGCTGCCAGCCGGCGACCCGATCGCGTTGCCGTTGAGCGACTTCTCGGCACGGGCAGCATGGGACAGCGGCCACTCGCTCGACAACCGCAAGGCGCGCCTCGTCGGTTTCGTCGTGCATGAGGGCAAGGACACCTACGTGGCGCGACTGGCGATCGCCTGCTGCGCGGCGGACGCGTTCCCGATCAAGATCAAGCTGCTGGGCAAGGAACTGTCGAACCTGCCGAACGACAGCTGGATCGAGGTCGACGCCACACTCCGCCCCGGCTCAGCGACCAGGGCGAACGAGTACGTCCCGTCCGTCACCACACATTCGGTGCGCGAGATCCTCGCACCAGAGGACCCGTACGAACACTAGGTTCGAAGCTTCGGCCGAACGCCGTGAACCCAGCCGAACCACCCGCGGCCACCCCGAGGTAGCCTCCCACGCGCCCGTCAGCCCCCGTGTGAGCTGCGAAAACACGCCCGTAAAGAGCAGAACGGCGGCCCCCACCCGATCCCGGCAGGGGTCGGCAAAGTCGATCATCCAGTTCATGTCGCGGGCACGGTTTCGTTGATCATGTGATTGCTGATGTCGCATGATCGTTGGAGAGCCGTGCCCGTGCTGGGATCCTGCCTGTTCCTTGCTGTGTTTGATCGACTGGCTTCGGTGGGTGGTGAGGACAGCGAGTCGGTGATCTGTTTTGAGCAAGTGGCTGACCTGCGTGGATACCTGTCGCGGGTGCTGGATCCGCGGGCTCGGCGGGGTGCGGCACTGCGGGTTCGCTGCTGGCGTTGGCCGCGGCGGCGGTGCTGGCCGGGGCGCGGTCGTTCGCCGCGATCGGGGATGGATCGCTGAGGTTCCGCATCAGGTGTTGGCGGTCTTGGGCGCCTGTTTCGATACTCGCCAGGATCGGTATTGGCGCCGGGGGAGTCCACAGTGCGGCGGTTGACCCAGCAAGTGGACGGTGACCTTCACCTGCTCGGAATCCCGACGTGACACCACAAACGACTTTACCGACCCCCTGCCCGATCCCGGGGGCACCCCGCAAGCCAGTCTACTAGCAGGGGGTGACAAGGACCCCGGGATCGATCTTGCCTGTGGACAACCGAGAGGGCTGTGGATAGGCAGGTCAGGCTGAGTCGCGCACCATCAGGGTTACGGGAAGCACCGTCGTTTCTGGGCGGACGTCCTCGCCGCCCAGTAGGGACATCAGCTTGCGGACCATTTGGCGGACCTGCTGGCGCGGGTCCTGGTGGATGGACGTCAGCGGTGGCTCCATCGCCGGTGCGAGTGTCGGGTGGTCGTCGAAGCCGATCACGGCCACGTCGTCCGGGACGCGGCGGCCCGCGGCGCGTAGGGCCTTCATCGCGCCGGCGGCCATCAGGTCACTCATGGCGAACACCGCGTCCAGGTCCGGGCAGCGTGCCAGCAGTTTGGCCGTCGCCGACTCGCCGCTCGCCATGGTGAAGTCGCCGTCCTCGGACAGGTCCGTCGGATCCAGGCCGACGGCCTCCAGCGCGTGCCGCCACCCTTCCAGGCGGTCCGCGGCGGCCGGGTGGTCGAGCATGCCCGTCACCGTGCCGATCCGGCGGCGGCCCGAGTTGTACAGGTGCTCGACCGCCAGCCGGGCGCCGTCCTTGTTGTCGAAGTCCACCGCGTGCGCGCCGCGCTTGCCGTTGCCCGGGCGGCCGCCGTACACGACCGGGATCCTGGCCAGCCGCAGGGCCGTCGGCAGTGGGTCGCCCTTGTGCGGGGCGAACACCAGCGCGCCGTCGGCGTGGCCGCCCTCCAGGAACTTGATCGTGCGGGGCACGTCGTCGCGGGTGTCGACGAACATCAGCAGCATCTGGGCGCCGACCGTGGACAGTTCGCGGAACGCGCCGTGCATGACCGACGCGAAGTACGGGTCGTCCAGGACGTTGGCCTCCGGTTCGGACAGCACGACCGCGACCGCACCCGTTCGGCGCGTCACGAGTGATCTCGCCGCCTGGTTGGGGGAGTAGCCCAGTTCGCGCGCCGCGCCAAGCACCTTCTCTTTCGCTCGCATGCTCACGTAGGCGTCGTCGTTCAGCGCGCGTGAGGCTGTCGAGCGGGAAACTCCCGCGTAAGCGGCCACGTCCTCCAAGGTCGGACGTCCGTCGATCGGCATGGGCCGAAGTGTAACGGAGTGGCGACTTCTGGGAGCGCTCCCGGAAAGTCCTTGACACTTCCCCGTAATACAGACCACACTCGGAACCCCCAAGCTGGGAGCGCTCCCAGAATTTTCGAGGACGACGCAAGGGACAACAGACGTGCGAAGCAACCAACGACGGGTGTTCGCCGGCGCGATCGCCTTTGCCGCAGCGGTGGGCCTGACCGCATGTGGCGGCTCCTCCGATGACTCGGGTGGATCTGGGTCGGGGCAGATCGAGCTCAGCATCGGAACGTTCACGGAGTTCGGCTACGAGGATCTGCTCAAGGAGTACGAGAGCCTCAACCCGAACATCAAGATCAAGCACAACAAGACCGGCCAGGGCGGCCCCTACCACCAGCAGCTGCTGACCAAGCTGGCGGCGCGGGAAGGCCTGGAGGACGTGGTCGCGATCGAGGAGGGCCACCTCCCCGACGTGATCGACAAGCCACAGCTGTTCAACAACCTGGCCGAGATCGGTCCGAAGGACGCCACCCCGGAACGCTGGCTCGACTGGAAGTACCAGCAGGGCGTCGCCAAGGACGGCACCTGGATCGGCTACGGCACCGACATCGGCCCGCTCGCCATGTGCTACCGCAAGGACCTGCTCGAGGCGGCCGGCATGGCGACCGACGACGCGTCGGTCAAGGGCTACTTCGCGACCTGGGACTCGTACTTCGCGGCGGGTGACCAGTACGTGCAGGCGTCGCAGAAGGCGTGGTTCGACTCGGACTCGCAGGTCTTCAACGCCATGCAGAACCAGCTCGACGAGGGCTACCTGACCAAGGACGACGAGCTCGCCATCGAGTCCAACAAGGACATCAAGACGAACTTCGACCAGGTCACCGCGGCCGGCGCCCGCGGCCAGACCGCGAAGCTCGTCGCGTTCAGTCCGGAGTGGAACACCGGGTTCAAGGAGGGCGCCTTCGCCACGAAGACGTGCCCGTCCTGGATGCTCGGCGTGGTCAAGGAGCAGGCGGGGCCGGAGAACGCCGGCAAGTGGGCGGTCACCGACGCATTCCCGAACGGTGGCGGCAACTGGGGTGGCTCGTTCCTCGCGGTGCCCAAGCAGTCCCAGCACCCGGAGGAGGCCGCGAAACTCGCCGCGTGGCTGACCGCGCCGGAGCAGCAGATCAAGGCGTTCGAGAAGACCGGCAACTTCCCCAGCCAGGTCGACGCGCTCACCGCCCCGGAGCTGCTTGAGCCCACCAACGACTACTTCGGTGTCAAGGCCGGCCAGCTGTTCGCCACCATGGCGCAGAAGGTGAGCAAGGCCCAGTACAAGGGCCCTGGTGACGGCAAGATCCAGGAGAACGCCATGAGCCCGGCGTTGCAAGCCGTTGAACAGGGCAAGACGCCGGAGGAGGGCTGGCAGCAGGCGGTCGAAGCGGCCGAGAAGATCGTCAAGTGATGACTACGGTCACACGGCGGGCGTCACACCAGGGGGTGGCGCCCGCCCCACCGCGCAAGCCGAAGCTCACGTGGCGCCAGCGCCTCAGCCTGGCGGACGTGAAGTGGTCGCCCTACCTCTACATCGCGCCGTTCTTCGTCATCTTCGGCGTTGTCGGCCTGTTCCCGCTGCTGTACACGTCGTACCTGTCGCTGTTCGACCGGGAGCTGCTCGACTTCGAGGGCACCTACATCGGGTTCGAGAACTACGCGGAACTGTTGGCGGACAGCCAGTTCTGGAACGCGCTGTTCAACACGATCAGCATCTTCGTGCTGTCCTCCGGCCCGCAGGTCGTGGTGGCGGTCGGGCTCGCGGCGCTGCTGAACGCCCGGCTGCGGATGCCGACGGCGTGGCGGGTCGGGATCCTGCTGCCGTACGTCGTCAGCCTCGTCGCGGTGGGGATCATCTTCGCCAACCTGTTCGGCCCCAACTACGGCCTGATCAACAGCATGCTCGAGCTGCTCGGTCTTGACCGGGTCGACTGGCAGTCCAACTGGTTCGCCTCCCATCTGGCCATCGCCACAATGGTCAACTGGCGGTGGACCGGCTACAACGCGCTGATCGTGCTGGCCGCGATGAAGGCCATCCCCAAAGAGGTCCAAGAGGCCGCGCTGATCGACGGCGCCGGCGCCATGCGGCGGTTCTTCAGCGTCACCCTGCCGCTGCTCCGGCCGACGCTGATCTTCGTGGTCATCACGTCGACCATCGGCGGTCTGCAGATCTTCACCGAGCCCAAGCTCTTCGATGCGATGCCCGGTTCCAACAACGGCGGCGCGTCCAACCAGTTCCAGACGGTGACGCTGTACATGTACCAAACCGCGTTCGAGACCCAGCGGCTCGGCTACGCGTCCGCGATCGCGTGGGCGCTGTTCCTGGTGATCATCGTCATCGCGGTGGCGAACTTCCTGCTGACCAGGCGGATCGCGTCGACCGGTGTGGAGGACGACCGATGACCGCGCTGTCGATGCGCACGATCAGCCGCCGCGCCCAGACCGGCGACAAGCGGGCCTCGTTCTGGGTCTACGGCCTGCTGATCGCGTTCCTGATCGGCTCGGCCTTCCCGTTCTTCTGGTCGTTCCTGGTCGCCTCGCGCGACAGCTCCATGCTGACCGAGCGGATCCCGCCACTGATCCCCGGCGGCAACTTCTTCGCCAACGCGGCGCGCGTGTTCGACACCGTGCCGTTCTGGAAGGCGCTCGGCAACAGCCTGGTCGTCGGTGCGACGGTCACGTTCACGACCGTGCTGTTCTCCACACTCGCCGGGTTCGCGTTCGCCAAGCTGCGGTTCCGCGGCCGCAACGCGCTGTTCCTGTTCGTGGTCGCCACGCTCGCGGTGCCCACGCAGCTCGGCATCATTCCGCTCTACATGGCGATGGCCGAGTACGGCTGGGCGGGCGAGCTGCAGGCGGTGATCGTGCCCAACCTGGTGACCGCGATCGGCGTGTTCTGGATGCGGCAGTACACCGCGCAGGTGGTGCCGTACGAGCTGATCGAGGCCGCCAGGGTGGACGGCTGCTCGATGATCCGGGTGTACTGGCACGTGTGCCTGCCGGCGGTGCGGCCGGCGGCGGCGTTCCTCGGCATGTTCACGTTCATGACCTCATGGAACGACTTCCTGTGGCCACTGGTCGTGCTCAACGCCGACAACCCGACCGTGCAGATCGCGCTGGAGCGGCTGCAGAGCGGCTACTACATCGACTACTCGCTGGTGCTCGCCGGCACGACGCTGGCCACCATCCCGATTTTGATCGTGTTCGTCGTACTCGGCCGCCAGATCGTGGCCGGGATCATGCAGGGCGCAGTGAAGGGGTGACCATGTCAGTTGTGCCGCAAACGTCAGAGTCGGTAGCGCTCCGCTTCCCCACGGACTTCGTGTGGGGTGCGGCGACCGCTTCGTTCCAGGTCGAAGGCTCGACCACTGTGGACGGTCGGGTCGAGTCGATCTGGGACGAGTTCTGCCGCCGGCCGGGCGCCGTGGCGAACGGTGACACGGGCGAACCGGGTGCGGACCACTACCGGCGCTACGAGCAGGACGTGGAACTGATGTCCTCGCTGGGTTTGGGCGCGTATCGGTTCTCGGTCGCCTGGCCCCGCCTGGCAAACCTCGGGTTCTACGACCGGTTGGTGGACTGCCTGCTGGAGCGCGGGATCAGCCCGTGGGCGACGCTCTACCACTGGGATCTGCCGCAGGAGCTCGAGGAGAAGGGCGGCTGGGCGAACCGGGACACCGCGTGCCGGTTCGCCGAGTATGTGTCCACTGTGGTCAGTCGACTCGGTGATCGGGTGGACGGCTGGCTGACGCTGAACGAGCCGTGGTGCTCGGCGTTCCTCGGCTATGGCAACGGTGTCCACGCGCCGGGCGTGCAGGACCCGAAGGCCGCGGTCGCCGCCGTGCACCATCTTCTGCTCGCGCACGGCCTCGCGATGTCGGAGATCCGCTCGAAGGCGCCGAACATACCGGCCGGGATCACGCTGAACCTGTTCCCGGTGAGCCCCGCCACCGGCTCCGCCGCCGACGCCGACGCGGCCCGCCGGATCGACGGCCTGCAGAACAGGATCTTCCTCGACCCGGTGATGCGGGGCGAGTACGCGGTGGACGTGCTGACCGACATGGCGCCGTTCGGCCTGCCGGACCTGATCCGCGACGGCGACCTGAAGGTGATCTCCGCACCGATCGACCACCTCGGCGTGAACTACTACCGCGCCTACCTGGTGTCGGCTGGCGACCCGGTCGACGGCCCGACGGAATGGCCTGGTTCGTCGGACGTCCGGTTCCTGCAGTCCGGCCACCCGAAGACCGAGATGGACTGGGAAGTGCAGCCGGAAGGGCTGACCGAGTTGCTCGTGTCGCTGAGCCGGGAGTACCCGGGGCTGCCGCTGTACGTCACGGAGAACGGCGCCGCGTACCCGGACGTCCTGGAGGACGGCACCGTCCGCGACACCGACCGGATCGCGTTCCTCGACGGCCACCTGCGAGCCTCGCACGCGGCGCTCGAGCAGGGCGCCGACCTGCGCGGGTACTTCTGCTGGACGCTGCTGGACAACCTGGAGTGGGCGTGGGGCTACGCCAAGCGGTTCGGCCTGGTGCACGTGGACTTCGAAACCCAGAAGCGCACGCTCAAGGACAGCGCCCTCTGGTACGCGGGCGTGGTTGAACGCAACGGCCTGTCGGAGAGCTGAAAACGTACCGGGGACCGGGGTGCCGCCAATGGCCTCCGGCCCCCGGTATCCATTGTCCCACGGAACACCGACAATCCCGCTCACACGAGCGCAGCCTGTGAACAACCCGCGTGTCCAACACCAGCGACCCGCGTGTCCAACACAGGAGACCCGCGAGTTCAACGCTGGGGACTCGCGTGTCCAACAATCTGGACCGGTGAGTTCAACAAATCCGGACGGTCGCGATACCGGGCAGGGGTATGCCGATTTGTTGAACTCACCGGTCTGCGCGGTTGGACTCGCGGGTCGTTGTGGTTGGACTCGCGCGGGGTCAGTGGGTGCAGGCGGCGCAGGTGCCGAAGACCTCCACCGTGTGGCTGACTTCGGAGAAGCCGTTCTCCGCCGCGATCTTCTCCGCCCACTTCTCCACCGTGGGGCCCTCGACCTCGACCGTGCGGCCGCAGGCGCGGCAGACCAGGTGGTGATGGTGGTGGCGGGAGCAGCGGCGGTACACGGCCTCGCCGCTGTCGATGCGGAGCACGTCGACCTCGCCCGCGTCCGCCAAGGACTGGAGGGTGCGGTAGACCGTGGTGAGGCCGATGCCCTCGCCTCTGGTGCGCAGCTCCTCGTGCAGGTCCTGCGCCGACCGGAAGTCGTCCAGTTGCTCTAACAGGCTCGCCACGGCGGCGCGTTGCTTCGTCGACCGCCGGCCGGGGACCGTCGGGGCTTGGCGCTCGCCGTTGGTCACTTGCCTGCCCCTTCCTCCACGTGTGCCACCGCGTCGACGACGATGTGCGAGAGGTGCTCGTCGACAAGACGGTAGATCACCTCGCGGCCGTGACGTTCCCCCCGCACGACGCCGGCCGCCTTCAGTACGCGCAGGTGTTGGCTGATCAGCGGCTGTGCCACCCCGAGGGTCTCGACCAGTTCATGGACGCAACGGTCGTGCTCGCGCAGCTCCAGCACGATCGCGATCCGCACGGGTGCCGCGAGCGCGCGCAGCAGGTCCCCGGCGGCGCTCAGGGTCTGGACCGGACGCGTCTCCGCGGGGCGCACGGCCGGCCGGTCGGCGGAGTGGGGGAGTGTCAGTTCCGGGGACGAGCCGGCATCCGGGGTCACGACGAACATCGTCCTCTCGGGGATCGGCTAACGGAACAGATAGTGGTTACCGTGTTCAACATCCTATGCGTCGCGGCTATTTCACCAGAACAACGGACGCGGCCACGGCGATCAGCAGGCCGAGGATGAGCAGCCGGCCGAACCGCTGTGACGACGTCAGCACACCCCACGTGGCCGCCAGCAGCACCGCCACACCCGCCGCGAGCAGGCCGAGCAGCAGCGCCCCCGGCACCCCGCGCACGACGACCCCGACCACGAACACGGCGGCCACCACGACGAACGCGGCCAGCGGCGGCACCCGGGACAGCGGACCGTCGCCGGCGATGAGCTTCGCCTTGGTCGAGCGCATCTCGCGCACGGAGCCTCCTCACACTCAGTAACCCAGGAAATCACTCGGTCGTGTTGGTCGCAATCCAGCTACCCTTTGTCGACCGCGCCCGTCATTGAACGCCATGGCCGTGAGCGCGCCACAGTTGGAGTGCACCATGCCAGCCGATCTCGTCGACACCGTCGTCAGCCTGTGCAAGCGCAGGGGCTTCGTCTACCCGTGCGGGGAGATCTACGGCGGTACCCGCTCGGCCTGGGACTACGGCCCACTCGGCGTCGAGCTCAAGGACAACATCAAGCGCGAGTGGTGGCGCACGATGGTGCGGAGCCGCGAGGACGTCGTCGGCATCGACTCCTCGGTCATCCTGCCTCGACAGGTGTGGGAGGCATCCGGGCATGTGGCGACCTTCCACGACCCCTTGGTCGAGTGTCTTTCCTGCCACAAGCGTTTCCGCGCGGACCAGCTCGTGGAGGAGTACGCGGCCCGGACCGGCCTGAACGTCACCGACGGCAACCTGAAGGTCGTGCCGTGCCCCCACTGCGGCGTCCGCGGCGAGTACACCGAGCCGCGCGAGTTCACGATGATGGTGAAGACCCAGCTCGGCCCGGTGGAGTCCGACGAGGGCATGCACTACCTGCGGCCGGAGACCGCGCAGGGCATCTTCGTGAACTTCCTCAACGTGCTCACCACGTCCCGGCGCAAGCCGCCGTTCGGCATCGGCCAGATCGGCAAGTCGTTCCGCAACGAGATCACGCCGGGCAACTTCATCTTCCGCACCCGCGAGTTCGAGAAGATGGAGATGGAGTTCTTCGTCCAGCCCGGCACCGACGAGGAATGGCATCAGCGCTGGATCGACGACCGCCTCGCTTGGTACACCGGCCTCGGGATCGACCCCGACAACCTGCGGCTCTACGAGCACCCGCAGGAAAAGCTGTCGCACTACTCCAAGCGGACGGTCGACATCGAGTACCGCTTCCAGTTCGCCGGATCCGAATGGGGTGAGCTTGAGGGCATCGCCAACCGCACCGACTTCGATCTGGGCACGCACAGCGAGCACTCGGGCAAGGACCT
>NZ_DASUVO010000051.1:0-12657 GCF_036378875.1 Actinophytocola sp. | reverse complement strand
CGAGTGCTTCACGGAGCTGTACGGGCACCCTGGTCGGCACGGTCGCGTTGTTCGGACCACGCATACACGCGATCCGCTGCTTCCCACGAGCCACCAGACTCTCCACACCATCCCTCAAGTGCACATAATCAAACGTGAACTGCACCTGAGTCTGCGTCAGCTCATCCAACCGCATCCGCACCGACAACTCATCGAACGCCGTGATCTCCGCGAAGAACTCACACTCCGCCTTCAACGTGAACAACTTCAGATCATCATGCATGATCTCCGCCAACACCTCAGGAGCCTCCTCAACCAAGAACCGCTCCCGACAATGCCCCTGCCAACGCAGATAGTTCACGTAATACACGTTCCCGACGAAGTTCGTCTCCTCGAACCCCACCCGGTGCCGGATCTCGTAGTACCCAGCCATATCGCTCAGTCACTCCTCTCCCGACAGGACCGCGAAGACCACCGGGTCGGGGAGATCGTTGAGGGTGGTGACCCAGGTGGCGACCCGGGCGTCCCCTGTGGACAGTACGACCCAGCCGTCCGGTTCGACGCGGTCGACGGTGAGCGTTCGTCCCGTCGATCCGGTCTTGCGCAGGCATTCCAGTGCCGACCAGACCCTCGTGCCGGCGATGTTCGGGTCCTCTCCGGACTCGGCGACCACCAGGTCGCGGACCCGGTAGAGGCCGTCGCCGAGGAGGCCGGTCCAGTCCTCGTCCGTGCGGGACACCACGGTCTCGACGTCACAGCCGAGCTTGTCGGTGCCGGTCACCACGAGGCTCACGCCCGCGCCGTGCGACGCCGAGATGGTGGCGCCGTCCAGTTCCGGTTTGCCGTCCGGGCGGTACCGCACGGTCGCGAGTGCGCCGAGGGCGCGGCTGGCCGCCAGCTGCGTCTGTGCGCGCCGGTCGGACGGGAACCCTGGCTCGGGGTCCGATTCGACGACGACCGCGCGGCTGCCGCCCAGCACGCGTTCCAGCGAACGCTCGAGGTAGCCGCTGAGCATCGACGGCACCCACGGCCCGGAGGCGTCCTTCTTCCGCACCGCCCGCAGTGCCAGACCCTCCCAGCGTTCGACCACCTTGCCGGTCGGGGTCAGCACGTCGATGTCGTAGACGTAGGTGTCGCCTTCCTGCGACCGCTCCCTGGCGTCCAGGATCACGTAGTCGACATCCTGGTCGTCCTGTGTGGACAGGTACAGCCGGTCGACGCCCTGCGGCAGCAGCGTCGCGTCGGGAACGCAGCACTGCAGGGAGTGCATGACCGCGTCGCGTGTGCCCGGGTCGGCCAGGATCTGCTCCTGCGGCAGGAACGGGGCGAACCACGGCGCCGGGGTGGAGGTCGACAGCTCCGCCACCGCGTGCCGGGCGCTCGCCCGTCGGTAGCCCAGCAGGTGCTGGAACCGCTTGCCCTGGAACATCACGCCGCCGTACAGCTCGGCGATCGGGTCGACCGGCATCAGCGGCAGCTGGGTGGCCTCCCGCGACGGACCCTCGTCCGGCAGCCCCGGCTGAGGCAACCGCAGCGTGGCCCGGAAGTGGTCGGCGCTGAACCCGGTGTCCTCGGCCCGGATGGCCACCGCCACCGTCTCGGAGTCGCGAACCAGCGCAGCCAGCCGCACGTTCGTCGTCGTGCCAGGGCGGACTACGATCGGCCGAAGGAACTCCACGTTCTCGAGCAGTGGCGAACCGGTGCGGCCGAGTACGGCCGTCGCGGCCTGGGTCATCGCCTCCATGCCGACCACCGCGGGGAACAGCAGGTCGCCGTCCAGCAGGTGGTCGGACAGGTAGGGGTCGCTCCCCGCGGACAGCTCCACCTCGGTGACCAGCTCGACGTCCGGGTAGTGCACCAGCACCCGGTCGACGAAGCGGGTCAGCGGCAGCTCCTGGCTGGTGTCCAGCGGTAGCGTCGGCAGCCCGCCCATCCGGCCGGTGATCGTCAGCACCGGACCGGCCGACGGGTCGGCCAGCACCTGGCGCAGCACGGCGAGGCCGTCCTCCACCGAGATCGGGGTGATCCCGTCCCGCACGAGCGCCTCGACCACGCCGAGCCGCTCGCCCATGCCAGCACCCGACCAGACCGACCACTCCATGGCCAGCGCCCGCGCTTGCGGGTGTGCCGCCAGGAAGTCGACGGTCAGCTCGCTCATCCAGTCGTTGGCGGTCGAGTAGTGCGCCTCGCCCTTCAGACCGCCCCGGCCGATGATGCTGCCGAACGTCACCAGCAGCTTGACCTCGTTCTGGTCGACCGCGTCGAGCACCGCGCGAAGACCGGCGATCTTGACGGCCAGCGTCTGGTGGAACCGCTCCTCGCTCAGGTTGGCGAGCGCGGACGGCTCGTTGCGGCCGGCGCCGTGCATGACACCGGTGATCGGGCCCAGGTTGGCCTCGAACGCCGCCACGGCCGCGGCGACCTGCGCCGTGTCGGTGACGTCCGCCCGCTCGTACTGGACGGCCACCCCGGCCGCGGTCATCCGCGCGATGTTGTCCGCGATCTCCTGGTCCTGCTCCGGGGCGTCCCGGCCGATCAGCGCGAGCTTGGCGCCCGAGTCCTTGGCCATGGCCAGTGCGCACTCGGCGGTGATGCCCTTGCCGCCACCGGTGACCAGCAGGACGTCCGATGTGGACAACGGGGTGCCGGTGGCCCGCTCGGCGGGCGGCTGCAACACGCGCAGTCGCGGCACCGTCCGCTTACCGTCGGCGTCGTAGCGGACCTCGCTGAACGACGTGGTGGCGGCGGCCTCGGTGATCACCCGCCGCACCGCGTCGTCCACCTCGGCCGCGGTCGACGGGGCGAGGTTCGCCAGCGTGACGAGCGTGGTCGGCACGCCCGACGCCTCCAGGAACGCGGTCCTGGCCAGGCCCGACGCCCCGTACTTGCCCTGCACCACGACGAACCGGGTGCCGGCAGCCGCGGCGACGGCCTCCTTGCCTGCCTTCAGGAACAGGCCGACGTGCTCCTCACCGTTGTCCGGCAGGCACAGCAGCACACCGTCGCCGATGCCGGCCTCGGCCAGCGCGACCTGCAACCGCTCGGCGAGAGGGTGGCCGGGCGAGGCGAACACCTGCCACTCGCCGACCGGGCCGGTGCCGACGTCCACTCTCGGCGTCCTGGCCGGCACGTAGTCGACCGAGAACGGCCGCACCCACTGGCCAACCCCGTCGACCTCGTTGCTGCCGCGGGAGTTCCCGCCACCCTCGGCGGACGCGGCCAGCTCGTCGATCAGCTCGGCCAGCTCGCCGAGCGTCACCGTGGCGAAGTTGGTCGTCGCTTCCAACGTGGGTAGACCGAGCTGGCGGGTCGCGTCGTTGACGAGCTGCCCCACCGTGATCGAGCTGAGGTGGAGGTCGTCGAGCGGGTGGGTGGCCGCGGTGACGCTCTCCAGCGGCAGCTCGACGCGGTCGGCGGCGAGCTGGCGGAGCAGGTCGAGTGTGGACTGGCCCTCCTCGACGGCCGAGGTCTCCTCGGTCGTCGAGGCTGGTGCGGCCGCACCGAACTCGGTCAACCCGACCGCCAGGTCGGGCGCCGCCTCGCAGGGGCTGGACAGGAACGTGAACTCGCCGTCCAGCGGCAGCGGGCGCTGCACCCGGTCGGCGAACAGCGCCCCGGTGTCCACTGTGGCCCCCAGCGCGAACGCGGCGCCGAGGATGGACAGCAGCGGCGTCAGCGACTGGCTGTCGGTGTCGACCGACAGCACCGGCGTGCCCGGCGCGATGTCGCGCAGCAGACCCGAGAGCACCCGGCCGGGGCCGACCTCGACGGCGAGGTCCGCGCCCGCCGCGGCCTTGGCCGCCGCCTCGTGGAACCGCACCGGGAAAAGCACCTGGTCACGCAACATCACGCGCAGGTCGGTGTCCGGGTCGAGCAGGTCGCCGTTCACCGTGGACATCACCGGGCGGATGGGCCGGACGAAGTCGAACTCCGCCAGCCGCTCGGTCATCGCCTCGGCCGCGGGCTGGACCAGCGGCGAGTGGAACGCGTGCGAGACGTTGATCCGGTTCGCGGTGATGCCCGCCGCCCTGGCGCGCTCGCACACGCGGTCCACGGCGGCCGCGTCGCCCGCGATGACCGTCTGCTTCGGTCCGTTGTACCCGGCGATCACCACCGGGTCGTTCTCGAACAGCTGCTCCGCCTGCGCCGGCGGGGTGGCGAGACCGGCCATGGCGCCGCCGCCCTGGCTGGCGTTGGCCATGACCTGGCCGCGGGCCTTCGCGAGGCGCAGGACGTCCGCGACGTCGAGGGCGCCGGCCCAGGCCAGGGCGGTCAGCTCGCCGAGGCTGTGCCCGACCGCGACGTCGGCCTCGACACCCAGGGTCCGCAGCACCGTCAGCGCGGCGACCGAGCCGGCGACGATGCGTGGCTGGGCCACCTCGGTGGCCACCTGGTCGCCACTGGTCGGCACGCCTGCCGCCGCGAACACGGCCTCCGCTTCGGCGAAACGGCGGCGGATCGCACCGACGGCGCCACGCCCGGAACCCTGACCCGGGAACAGGTAGGCGATCTTCGGCGCGGTCGTCCGGTTGTCCAGGTACACCCCGTCCGCGGCGAACAGGGTCTGCTCACCCTCGTCCAGCGCGGCGAGCAGCCGGCCGAGCTTGGCGGTGGCGTCCTCCGGGTTGGTGGTCACGATCGCGGCCCGCACCGGGCCGCCGGACAGCTCCTTGGCCAGCGCGCCGGCCAGGTCCGCGATCTCGGCGAACGACAGCGTCGGCACCAGCTCGACCAGACCGGCGACCTGGTCACGCAGCGCGGTGTGGTCGGCGGCGTCCAGCAGCAGCAGTTCGGCGTCCTGCCGGCTGCTGGTCAGCGACACCGTCTCGCCGGGCAGCTCTTCCCTGCGGGTGGTGCCGGGCGCCTGCTCCAGCGCGATGTGCGTGTTGATGCCGCCGAAGCCCATCGCTGACACCCCGGCCCGGATCGGCACGTCCGTCGGCCACAGCTCTGGCTGGCTCGGCACGTACAGGGCCGGGTCGTCGCCGAGGAGCTTCGGGTGCGGGTCGTAGTGCCCGGTCGACGGCGGGATGACCTGGTGGTACACCGACAGCGCAGCCTTGATCAGCCCGCCGACACCCGCGGCCGCCTTGGTGTGGCCAAGGTTGCCCTTGAGCGAGCTGACCGCGGCTGGCCGCGCCGTGGGGTCGGAGTTGCGCCGGGCGGACCCGATCGCCTCGAGCTCGGTGGCGTCCCCGAGCGCGGTGCCGGTGCCGTGGCCCTCGAAGTAGCCGACGGTCTCCACGCCGTACCCGGCGCGGGTGTAGGCGCGGCTGATGGCCAGGCGGTGGCCGGCGGCCTCCGGGCGGGTGATGCCGCCCTTGCCGTCCGACGACATGCCCCAGCCGGTGATCGACGCGTAGATCCGCAGGCCGCGGGCGATCGCGTCCTCCTCGCGCATCAGCACGACGACGCCGGAGCCCTCGCCGGGCCAGAAGCCGTTGGAGTCCTTGTCGTAGATCTTCATCTCGTCGGTGGCCAGCGCCCCGGTCTTGGCGAAGCCGATCACCTCGAACGGGTCGATGGACAGGTCGACACCGCCTGCGAGGCAGACGTCCAGGTCGCCGGAGGCCAGCGCCTTGGCCGCGGTGGCGACCGAGATCAGCGACGACGAGCAGGCGCCGTCGACCGTGTAGCCGCCGCCGCCGAGGTCGAAGTAGTTGCAGACGCGGCCGGCGATGGTGTTGGCGAGCCCGCCGGCGAGGGTGTCCTCGTCGATCGGCGGGAACGGCGCCTTGTACACCGGCTCCAGGTCACGCAGGAAGGCGCTGGTCTCGTCGGCGTCCCAACCCTTTGCGGAAAGCGCGGCGGCAAGCGTGCGTCGCACGTAGGGCCAGCGCAGCCGCATCAGGTTGGCGCGGGAGAACTCGCCAGTCAGGCTGTTGCCGAAGACCACGCCGGTGGACTGGCGGGGCAGGCCCTGCGCGTCCGGGAAGCCGGCGTCGGCCAGCGCCGTCGCGGTGACGTCCAGTGCCAGCCAGTGCGTCAGGTCGGTCGACCGGTACGTACTACCGGCGACCTTGTACTTCACCCGGTCGAACTCGAAGTCGCGCAGCACCGCCGCCTTCGCGGCATAGAACCTGTCCGGCGCGTCCGGGTCGGGGGAGTAGTAGTCCGCCCTGTTCATCCGCTGGTCGGGCAGCCGCCGGAAGGCGCGGCGGCCGGCCAGGACGTTCTCCCACAGGTCTGAGGTGCTGGCGGCGTCGGGATAACGAAGTCCGATACCGACAATCGCGATCCGCTCGGTGCTCAATCTCCTACCGCCTATTCTCGATGGCCACCCGACCCGAATTACGGCGCAATCGTGCCGGCCGCATTGTCGCGGCAAATCGGTCGAGTCTGGCGACAGCCCTCGACACACGCTTTTAGATGCCGTGTCCAGAGTGCATGAACGTCCTGGTGATCGCCTTCTCCTCAGGTGCTGTCGTGGAGCGCACTCGTGGAGATGCGGGCGAGATGTGCCCACCTGACTCTTAGGCCAAGACCATTGCTGGAGGAATCGATGCCATCGTTTCTCGGCTCGCTGCGCCAGTTCGTGCTGGCGCCGAAGTTGTCCGCGGTCACATTCGCGGAGCGCGGTTTTCCCGGCGCGGACGCGCCGTCCGCGCAGCGCCTGGAGGCCATACCGCAGGCCGTGGTGTGCGGGTTCGAGTGGGGGATCGCCGCACGCGACCTGTGGGAGGTGGAGCGGCGCCTGGAGTTGGTCGAGCCGGAGCAGCGCGGGTTCGCCTACGAGGGCGCGGCGATGGCGTTCACGGTCCGCGACGCGATGGCGGGCGGGCGCGGACAGCGCACCCGCGAGCTGCTGATGGGCCCGGGCGCGCCGCACGTGCTCCTCACCTACATCGGCATCGGGTTCGCCATGGCCCGGCTGCCGAGACCGTTGTGGCGCAACATCATGCCGGACCTGACCGGCTCGCCGTACTACCCGACGATGACCTGGCTCGCCGTGGACGGCTACGCCTTCGACCTCGCCTACTTCCACACCCGCCGCTACGTCGACGAGCAGAAGGTGCCGGCGCCCTACCCGTGGGAGGGCAGGCCGGACTACTTCCCCCGTGCGTGCGACCAGGGCATCGGGCGGGCGCTGTGGTTCATCAACGGCGCCGTGCCGGAGGCCGTCGCCGCCGCCGTCGCGAAGTTCCCCGCCGAGCGCAGGCCGGACCTGTGGAGCGGCGTCGGGCTCGCGGCGACGTTCGCCGGTGGCGCGTCGGCCGACGGTCTCGCCGCGGTGCGCGCGTCGGCCGGTGACGACTGGCCGCAGCTCGGGCTCGGCGTGGTCTTCGCGGTCAAGGCACGCGACCTCGCGGGGCACGTGCCGGCGCACTCGGCGCTGGCCGCCGAGGTGCTGGCCGGCCTGTCCGTCTCCGACGCCGTGGCGATCGCCGACCGCACCGAGGCAGAGTCGCACGACAATGATCCGGCTGGGAATGTGCCACTGTACGAGCAGTGGCGCAACCGAATTCGTGCGCATTTCGGCGCCATCCCCTTGTCGCTGGTCACGAACAATGATCAGCCGCCCGCGCGGGAGATCCGGCAAGCGTGAAGTCGTGAATTTATTTCGGGGCATGTGACCATTGCCAGCAAGGCCGTTTCGCTGACGATTAGGGGAAGTTAGTTGTCCAGTTCATGGCGAGCGCTGCGACGTCGTCTCCTGACGCCGGACGTCTCGGAGACGACTCTGGAAAAACGAGGTTTCCACAAGAAATCTCCGGCCGCTCAAGAACGGCTGGAGACCGTCGGGAAGACGTTTCTCATCGGCTACGCACACGCGGTGGGGGCCCGTACGCCACCCGAGGCAGAAGGGCCCATCGAAGAGGAGCTCCCCGACTGGCTCCGCGGCTTCGCCTACGAGGGCGCCGGCATGGGGTTCGCCATGCTCGACGGTCTGCCGTTCGGACGCTCGGACAACGTCCGGCGCTTCCTGGCGACGCCACGCGGGCAGACCTACTCCTACCTGGCCTACGTCGGGATCGGGTGGGCGATGGCGAGGCTGCCCCGGTTCCGCTGGCCCAAGCCGAGCAGCCTGGACTCGGTGATGGTGCCGCTGGTGCTCGACGGCTACGGCTTCCACCAGGCGTACTTCCGGACCGCCAAGTACATCGACGGCCAGTACCGTGACCCGAAGTTCCCGTGGCCGGGCGGCCCGCACGGGGACTACGCCAACAACGCCATCGACCAGGGCATCGGCCGTGCCGGCTGGTTCATCGCCGGCACCGACCCGGACCGGGTCGCGAACCTGATCGAGAAGTTCCCCGAGTCCCGGCGTGCCGACATGTACGCGGGCGTCGGCCTCGCGGCGACCTACGCGAGCGGTGCCGACGAGAAGGAACTGCGGACGCTCGCGAAGCGTGCCGGCGGGTACCTGGGCAACGTGGCGCAGGGATGCGCGTTCGCGGCCAACGCGCGGGTGCGCGCCGGCATCGTGCCGGAGCACACGGCGCGGGCCACCAAGGTGTTCTGCGGGACGACGCCGGAGGACGTGGCCCGGCTCGCGGACGAACTCCGTCCGGTGGAGCCGGTCGACGGCGACAAGCCGGCATATGAGGTGTGGCGACAGCGCCTCGCCAGTGAATTCGTTCCCTTTGGAGGTGTGAACACATGACCGCGATACGGGGCCTGCTGCGCAGGCAGCTGACCGGTGTCATCGCGCTCGTGGTCATCGTCGGCTTCTATTTCGCGGTCACCCTGCCGCAGAGTTCGGCCGAGGAGCGCGACGACCTGGCGAGTGACTTCGCGTTCACCGGCCACAGCCTGGCGTTGCCGAAGGCGGACAAGCAGCAGTCGATCCGGCAGGTCAACCAGGCGTACAAGCACATCGACGCGTGGATCTCCTCGGTCGGGGCGGCCGTGGCGATGAACGACCTGGACGGCGACGGTCTGCCGAACGACCTGTGTGTCGTCGACCCGCGCACCGACCAGGTGATCATCACGCCGACGCCGGGCAAGAACGACGACCGCTACGCGCCCTTCGAGCTCAGCCCGGAGCCGTTGCCGGTCAACGACGTCATGGCGCCGATGGGTTGCGTGCCCGCCGACCTCAACGAGGACGGCCGGCTGGACCTGCTCGTGTACATGTGGGGCCGCACGCCGGTGAACTACCTGCAGAAGGCCAACTGGGACACGCTGTCCGCCGACGCGTTCGTGCCGACCGAGGCGGTGCCCGGCAACAACGTCGGCCCGGACGGCGAGTACAACGGTCCACAGTGGAACAGCAACGCGGCGACCGTGGCCGACTTCAACGGTGACGGGCACGACGACATCTTCGTCGGCAACTACTTCCCCGACAGCCCGGTCCTCGACCCGTCGGTCGACGGCGGCGTGGCGATGAACCACTCCCTGTCCCACGCCCAGAACGGCGGCGGCAAGCACATCCTGCTCTGCGCCGGCGCGACGGCCGGTGACAACCCGACCGCGACCTTCAAGGCCGCGCCGGAGGACGCGCTCCCCGAGGAGGCACGGCACGGTTGGACGCTCGCGGTCAGCGCCAACGACCTGGACGGGGACCTGCTGCCGGAGCTCTACATCGCCAACGACTTCGGTCAGGACCGGTTGCTGTACAACCGGTCCACACCGGACAAGGTGAGCTTCACCGCCGTCGAGACCACGAAGACCCCTGGCACGCCGAAGTCGAAGCGGATCGGCGAGGACTCCTTCAAGGGCATGGGCGTCGACTTCGGCGACTTCGACCACGACGGCCTCTACGACGCGTTCGTCGCCAACCTGACCGTCGGCTGGGGCATCGTGGAGAGCAACTTCTACTACAAGAACGTCGCCAAGGACCAGGCCGACCTGCGAGCACAGCTGCGAGCCGGCGAGGCGCCGTTCCGGGACGAGAGCGGTGAGAACGGCACGGCGTGGTCGGGCTGGTCGTGGGACAACAAGCTCGCCGACTTCGGCAACACCGGCGAGCTGCAGATCGCCCAGACCAACGGCTTCATCAGGGGCTCGACGAACCGCTGGCCGCAGCTGCAGGAGCTGGCCATGGCCAACGACACCCTGGTGTCCAACCCGTTCTTCTGGCCCAACGCGAACGCCGGTGACGACATCGCCGGCAGCGAGACGCTGAAGTTCTTCGTCAAGGGCGCGGACGGCCGGTACACCGACCTGGCACCCGAGCTGGGCCTGGACGTGCCGATCCCGACCCGCGGCATCGCCACCGGTGACGCGGACGGCGACGGGCTGCTCGACTTCGCGGTGGCACGCCAGTACGGCGAGTCGGTCTTCTACCACAACGAGGCACCGAAACCCGGCGGCTACCTGAACCTGGAGCTGACCCACGAGCAGGGCGAGAAGGTGGGCACCGCCCCCGTCGCAGGCTCACCGGCCACCGGCGCACAGGTCATGGTCACCACGGCGGACGGCAGGTGCTACGTCCAGCGCGTGGACGGCGGCAGCGGCCACGGCGGCAAGCGCAGCACCGAGGTCCACATCGGACTCGGCCTTGCCAAGGGTCCGGTCAAGGTGATGCTGACATGGCGTGACCGCCAGGGTGAGCCGCACCAGCAGGAGCTCGAGCTCAGCCAGGGCAAGCACTCGCTCGTGCTTGGCGAGACGGCCAAGGAGAGGTGAGTAGGGAAATGGTTGTCCAGGAAGCGAAGCCCGACGAGAAGCCGCCCGCCGGCAGTCCTCCGGGCCAGCGTGAACCCAAGTTCATCACCGCGCTGCGCCGGTTCGCGATCTCGATCTCGATCTTCAACATCGCCGGTTACATCTTCCTCGGGTTCGAGCAGCCGTGGATCTGGCCGTTCGTGGCCATCGCCACCGGTTACACCGTCGAGCTGACACTGGAATGGATCGGCTCCAAGGTCGAGGGCCGGGCCCCCCGCTACACCGGTCGCGGTTTCAAGGGGCTGATGGAGTTCCTGTTCCCGGCGCACATCACGAGCATCGCCGTGAACATGCTGATCTACGTGAACGACCGCATCTGGGTGATGATGTTCGCGGTCACCCTCGCGGTGGGCGCCAAGTGGGTACTGCGTGCTCCGGTACGCGGCTCCATGCGGCACTACATGAACCCGTCCAACCTCGGGATCCTGATGGTGCTGGTGCTGTTCCCGTGGGGCAGCATCGCGCCGCCGTACCACTTCACCGAGGGTCTGAACGACTGGGGCAGCTGGATCCTGCCGGGAATCATCATCATCACCGGCACCATCCTGAACGCGAAGCTGACCGGCCGCATGTGGCTGATCATGGGTTGGCTGAGCTTCTTCGCACTGCAGGCGATCGTGCGTGGGCTGCTGTTCGGCACGGCGATCCCCGGCGCGCTGGCCGTCATGACGGGTGTGGCGTTCATCCTCTACACCAACTACATGGTGACCGACCCGGGCACGACCCCGTCCAAGCCGGGCGCGCAGTTCGCGTTCGGCGCGGGCGTGGCGTTGTTCTACGGGCTCTTCATGGTCGCGCACATCGCCTACGGCCTGTTCTTCGCCACCGCGATCGTGTGCCTGATCCGCGGACTGTTCCTGTGGGGCCTGCACTTCGTCAACAAGGCCAAGGCGCAGTTCGAGGCCGAGCAGGCGCTGAAGGCCGAGGCCCCGCCGATCGCGGCGGTCGCCGAGCCCGACACCGGTGGGCCCGCCGCCCGCCCGGCCGCGGCATGACCGCCTCGCCACAGCGCAAGGTGCCCCCGGGGCCGCCCTTCCGGGCGGTCCCGGGCATCCTGCGCCAACTTCGCGCGGACCGCATCGGCCTGATGAGCAGTGCGGTCGCCGAGTACGGGGACGCGGTGCGGGTGGCGATGGGGGCGAAGACGCTCTACATCTTCAACCATCCCGACCACGCCAAGCACGTGCTCGCCGACAACGCAGCCAACTACCACAAGGGCATCGGCTACACCGAGGCCAAGCGGGCGCTGGGCGACGGGCTGCTCACCAGCGAGGGTGCGCTGTGGAAGGAACAGCGGCGCACGATCCAGCCGGTGTTCCAGCACAAGCGGATCGCCGCGCAGGCCGACGTGATCGTCGACGAGGCGCTCGGCCTGGTCGAACGCCTGCGCGCACACGAGGGTGAGAGCCGCCCGGTCGACGTGCTGGACGAGATCACGGCGCTCACCCTGGGCGTGCTCGGCAGCACCCTGCTCGACACCGACCTCGGCGCGTTCGAGTCGGTCGGGCACTCCTTCGAGGCCGTGCAGGACCAGGCCATGTTCGAGATGGAGACCCTGGGACTGGTGCCGCGATGGCTGCCGCTGAAGGGACAGCGTGCGTTCCGCAAGGCCCGCGCCGACCTGGAGCGGATCGTCGGAATCCTGGTGGAGCAACGGAAAGCCAACCCGATCGAGTCCGGTGACGACGTACTGACCCGGCTGATCGCCTCCACCGGCAAGGAGGCCGACAAGCGGGTCGCCGACCGCCGCATGCGTGACGAGCTGGTGACCCTGCTGCTGGCCGGGCACGAGACGACGGCCAGCACGGTCGGCTGGACACTGCACCTGGTGGGCCAGCACCCGGAGGTCCGCGATCGCCTGCACGCGG
This sequence comes from Actinophytocola sp., assembly GCF_036378875.1. Lineage (GTDB taxonomy): Bacteria > Actinomycetota > Actinomycetes > Mycobacteriales > Pseudonocardiaceae > Actinophytocola. Next base: position 199 of record NZ_DASUVO010000051.1, on the reverse strand, counting down.
AGGCGGTGGACGTCTACGGCGACCGTCGACCGTCCTATGCGGACCTGGCGAAGTTCCGCTACACGCACATGGTGCTGCAGGAGGCCATGCGCCTGTACCCGCCGGTGTGGATCCTCCCGAGGCGGGCGATCGCCGACGACGAGGTCGGCGGCTACCACGTGCCGGCCGGCGCCGATGTGCTGATCTGCCCGTACACCCT
>NZ_DASUVO010000050.1:0-3387 GCF_036378875.1 Actinophytocola sp. | reverse complement strand
TGCCGTCGGATGTGGAGACCACGCCGGATGCTCGGGGGGTGGGGGATCCGCCGTACGACGTGCTCACCGTCCGGCACGGTGAGGTCGCGGCGTTGATCAGTCTGATCGACCCGGCGAAGCGGTTGGGCACGGCGCAGGACTGTCGATGATCGTCCAGATCGAGGTCTTGCCCGTGCGAGAGTCGCCCGTGATGATGTTGAGATCATTGAGCCGGAACTCCAGCGTGCGCACCTGCCCTGGCCTGCGCCCGTACAAGGTCAAGGACTTGATCTGCCACGTCAAGGGCGAACTCCGAATGTCGTAAATGCCGCGCGGTAGTGACACGTTCCGCAGTCGTTATAGTGCGTGGAGTGCGCACTGGGGATGTCGTCGATGGGCGGTACCGCCTCGAGGACAACTGCGGTTCCGGAGGCTGCGGGGTCGTCTGGACTGCCTTCGACAGCAAGCTGAAACGTACCGTCGCGCTCAAGCGGCCACACATGATGGCCAGCCATGCCGACCGGCTCCGGTTCCGCCGCGAGGCTGAGACTGCGGCTCAGGTGGACCATCCGAACGCGGTCTCGGTCTACGACACCGTGGATGGCGACGACTGCTGGCTGGTGATGGAGTACGCACCGGCTACCGGTCTGGACAGGGTGCTGGCGGACACGGGGATACTCCCCCCAGCCCGGGTCGCGCGGATCGGTGTGCAGATCGCGGCGGCGTTGAGTGCCGTGCACGCCAAGAACATCGTCCACCGGGACGTCAAGCCGGGGAACATCCTGGTCGGCGAGAACGACTTCGCGAAGCTGACCGACTTCGGCATCTCGCTGTGGCGGGAGGTGACTATCACTCACGACGGCAGGTTCAGCGGCACCCCCGCGTATTCGGCGCCGGAAGTCGCCGACGGCCGCCCGGCGACCGCGGCCTCGGACGTGTTCTCCCTCGGCGCGACGCTCTTCGCCGCGGTGGAGGGCACCCCGCCGTTCGGCTCCGGCGAGCTGGACGAGGTGCTCGCCCGCGCGCGCCGGGGCGAGATCATCCCGATGCGGCAGGCGGGACCGCTCGCCGAGTTGTTGTCGGACATGCTGGCCACACGTCCGGAAAGGCGCCCGACTGCGGACCAGGTCCGGCAGCGGCTCATGGACATCGTCGGCGAGTGGGAGCCGCCGCATTCCGGGGGGCGAGCAGCGGCGGTCCGCACGCCGTTCTGGCGTCGTTCGCGGTACCAGAGTGTTGCCGGCGCGGTGACGCTGGTGGCTGTCGCAGCGGTGGCCGGCGTGGTCCTCGTGTCGGAGGACCCGCCGCCCGAACCGGAGCCCATGGCCGCGCCGCCCGCGGGGAACATCATCGGCGCCGAGCGGACGGCCGACCCGTGCGCGCTGCTGGACCGCCAGGCGCTCAGGCGGTTCGGTTCGACGGAGCTGGACAGCGCGTACGGCAACTTCAACCGCTGCGACGTGATGATCAACGTCGGCAGTGTCGAGAACGCGGACGTCGAGGTCCAACTGGTTAACCGGCGGCAGCGCGTCGTGGACGCCGACCCGTTCGAGGTCGTGAACGAGCCCAGCGACCACGAGAACTGCGATCGCACGATGCCGGTGGACGGCAAGTACGCCGTCCGGTTGACCGTGCAGATGCCCAGTCCCCCGGGCAACCTCAACCTGTGCGACATCTCCGACGTTGCGCTGGAAACCGTGAAGACGAGGCTCCGCGGCGGTCTGCTTCCCCGACGCGCCCCGTTCCCTCCCGACTCGCTGGCCCACATCGCCGCCTGCCCGCTGCTGGACGCCGACTCCTTGGCCGAGGTGCCCGGAATCGACGCCGGCTCCGGCGTGCTCGGCTTCGGCGGCTGGGAGTGCAAGTGGCACAGCCCGGTGAACGGGACGCTGGTCCATCTCCGCTATGACCAGCACGTCGCGGACGCCCCGGTCAAGGGCCAGTATCTGCCACTCAACGGCGGCCACGAGGCCCGAATCAGCCTGGACTCGGCCGGCGGCATCAGCACCAGTTGCACCGTCAGGGTGGTCTACCAGCCGGTGGACCGGACCCCGCGCCGGAACGTCGACGTGATGATGCTGACGGTGCAGGGCGAACGGCCTGGCGAGGAGTACTGCGGCCCTGCGGCCCGCCTCGCGGAGGCGGCCGCCGCGAACCTCCCGCGCTGAACGGGGTCACTGTGCTCCCACGCCTCGGTTTCAGGACCGGTCCCCAAAACCTTCGGCGACTGACACCGTCGCCGACGCCGGGCGCCGAGGAGGGTGGTATGAACCACGAAAGCCTGGCCCGTGCCGTGCCGCATGCCTGAACTTGACCGATGACAGCACCGGTCCGTTGTTCTCGGTCACCAACGCGACACCGGGCGCAACCGGCACCCACTGCATCCAGATCAGCTCGACCAGCCCGGCCGCGACATCGGTCAAGCTCTACACTGCTATCGGCACCGTCCCCGTCAACGACGTCAGCACCTATATCACCATCGTGCTCGAACGGGGAACCGGTGGCACCTACGGCGACTGCACGAACTTCACCCCGGCGGGCGCAGCCGTGTACAACGGAACCCTCGCCGCCCTGACCAGCACCCGCACGAACTACGACAACGGCCTCGGTCCCTGGGCCTTGGCCGGCACCACGACGACCGTGACGACGTCCTTCCGGATCACCTGGACCCTGTCGGCCAGCACCCCGAGCAGCGCACAAGGCGGCTCAACACCTCCCGTCACACTCACCTGGGAGGCCCGCACCTGACACCCAACTCCGGCAGGCAAGCCCTCCGCCAGCCGGCATCACGCACGTCAGCAGGCAGGTCCGAGAACCGCGCGGGGTCGCGATCTCCAGACGCTGCCTGCTGACAGTCGGACATGGGGCCTCGGGGCCGCATGTCCGGGAGGACTGGGGCGGGCGTCGGAATCGTTCTCGGAGTCCGCCCCAGCATGCGGGATGGTGTCAGTGACTGCTGCGCAGGACCTACCACCGTGTGATTGTTAAGGGCTGTCACGTAACTGTTCTTCTGGTTGGGGCCAGATGGTGTTCGGTCAGGTGGTGAGTGTGATGTTGTGGAGGTGGGCGATTCCGGACACCGCGTCGCCAAGTGTGCTGGCGGCGCGGCGGTAGTCCCGCAGTATCTTCCAGCACTTCATGCGGGCCAGGGTGTGCTCGACTCTGGCGCGGACTGTGCGGTGGACGGAATTGAGTTCTTCCTTCCACTCAGGAAGATCGCTGCCGTCACGGTGTTTGCGGTAGGGCATGATCACGTCTGGGTTGCCTTGGTAGCCGCCGTCGGTCATGACCGGCCGATCGTCGATCTGGTCTTTGATGCCGGAAGTGCGGTAGACCGTGCAGTCGTTGCGGTTACCCGGTTGCGGGTCGCCGGTGGCGATGACCAGGCGGGTGTCGGCGTCGATGGCG
>NZ_DASUVO010000049.1:0-110021 GCF_036378875.1 Actinophytocola sp. | reverse complement strand
GCGTGCCGCACCGCCGTCGGCGGGACCGGGCTACCGGACGAGTCCATCCACCTCGCGGCGGCCCTGCAACTGGCCGGCTTCCGCCATGTCGTGTCCACACTCTGGTCCATCGGCGACGAGACGGCGTACGAGGTCACCGAGCAGCTGTACCGGCGGCTGACGGATGCGGACGGTGAGATCGAGGCGTCGCGGGTGCCGGAAGCGCTGTCGGCGGTGGTGGCCATGTTGCGTGCCCGGCATCCCTACCAGCCGGACAGGTGGATCCCGTTCGTACATTTCGGCCCGTAGCTCCGAACTCGCCGGTGGGCACTGCCGCGAACTGGGACCGGGCTATGGCGGCTTTGATCGCGGAGACCGCCATGGTTGGTTCGTCAGCACGGAATCGCAGTATCTTGGCCTTGCCGACGGTGCCGTTGGGTTCGGTCACGGTCACAGGCTCGGACAGTATGACGAGTACATCGGTCTGGTTGCCGATCACGACGCTCAGCTCCGGTATACCCGTTGAGTCTTGTTGGTTTGTCAGCAGCAGTGTCCGTCCACTGTGATACTTCCGCTCGGCCTGGATCGCTTCCACTGATGCCAGCGGCACGCGCACCTCGAAGAGAGGGCCTTCGCGCAGTATCAGCGCGCCATCGTGGAGGTAGTGGGGCCTGGCCACTGCTGTCGCCGCGATGCCGAGGACCTGGAGCACGGCGAGTACGTCGAGCACGTGTACCACAGGCCAGGGCACGAGCAAGCCCACGATCGCAGTCTCGAGGCACAGTATGCCAGCCAACGCGATGAGCATCGGTGTCTGTTCGCGTGCGTAGCCCAGTGCGAGGTCGCCGGGTCCGACATCTTGCCGACGGCGACGGATCCATGACCACAGACTTGCCATCGTGCGTGCCTGGTGCATCACCAAACGCCGGACCGGGTCGTTCACGGTGCGATCCGCTCGTCGGTGTCAGCGTCGTTGCCGCCATCCGCGATGAGTCGTATGGCCTGGCGGATGACCTCGGCCTGAGCTGGGGCCAGCGCGTCCAGCAAGGCAACACTGAATGGATGGTCCGTATCGAGGTCGGCGACTCCTGCGGCCGGTGTGAGGGTGGCCAGCAGCTCTGGCGGCAGGCTGTCGGCCAGTTCGATGGCGAGTGGCGTTACGCGGGGTCGTCCAGCAGCGCATTCGACAGCTCGTCGAGTCTCCTGTGGATCTCGTGTCCTCGCGACACCGCCGCGGGATCGTCAGCCTGTGCGCGAAGCGCTGGGAGGATGCGTTCCCGCTCGACCGGTTCTGCCGTGGTGTCCATCAGGGCGAGCAGTCGGCGTTCGGTGGCGGCCATCGGCGATGCGGGCAAACCACTGGTCGCTTCCGTGAGATTGCTGAGGATGTCGGCCATGTCGGGTGAGACGGCGTCGTCGGCGTGGAGTCTGCCGCGCTCGGCACGTTCGATCAGCGTCGCCAGGTGCGCTCGGCGGTCGCGAATCCGTGCTTCCTGCCGGGCGAGATCCTCGTCGAGTTCGACGAGGATCTCGTGCAGTTCGCGTCCGTGGTCGTCGGAAAGGGTGTCTTGGACCTCGTCGAGGCTCAGGCCGAGTTCGGTCAGGCGACGGATGCGCGCCAGCACGATGATGTCGCGTAGTCCGTAGTCGCGGTAGCCGTTCGGTCGCCGGGAGGGTTCGGGCAGCAGCCCTCGGCGGTGGTAGTGGCGTATGGCCCTCGTGGACAGCCCGACCATGGCGGCGAGCTCACCGATCTGCATCTATCAAGTAAAAACCCTGACATCGCGACAAGGTCAAGTCCCGGTTTCAGGTGGGTGGTGGAGAGATCGGCGCGATGTTGTGGATTTCCTGCCGGTGCAGGCGGGTTTGTTTGGGCATGTTCCAGCCGAGGACGGCGGTGACGGTGCCGTCGTCGCGGTAGCGGGCGACGAAGCGCCGGGTTGCCGGGTCTCCCTCGATTATGTCCACTTCGGACTCCGGGGTGATCTGGCCGTGTACCTGGATCTTCACGTCGTACTGGTCGGTCCAGAAGTAGGGCACGGGTGTGTAGGGGCGGTCGTCACCGAGGATGGTGGCTGCTACCGCGGCGGCTTGTTCGGTGGCGTTGGTGCGGTTTTCCAGGCGGATCAGGCGGCCCTGGTGTTCGTGGTGCCAGCGCGCTACGTCACCCACGGCGTAGATCCCTTCCGCGGCACGGCAGTGGGAGTCGCACACGACACCGTTGTCGAGACGCAGTCCGCTGCCGGTGAGCCAGTCGGTGGCTGGGGTGGCGCCGATGGCGACCACCACGACGTCGGCCGGCAGCACCTCGCCGGTGCCCAGTCGCACCCCGGTGACCCGTCCGTCCTCCTCCACCAGGCCCGTGACCGGGGTGCCCAGCCGTATCCGGACACCCCGCTCCTCGTGCAGGTCGGCCAGCAGTCCGGACACCAGCGGGCCTACCTGGAGTGCGAGTGGCGCCTGGAGTGGACCGGTGATCGTCACGTCCACGCCGAGGGTTCGGGCGGTGGCCGCGATCTCGGCGCCGAGGACACCTTCGCCGACCACTACCAGCCGTGTGCAGGACAGGAGGTCCTTGCGCAGGGCCAGTGAGTCGTCGAGTGTGCGCAGCACATGGACACCGGCCACGCCGTCCTGGCCGGGCAGGGCACGGGGCCGCGCTCCGGTGGCGATGACGATCGTGTCGGCGTGCAGGTCGCGGCCGGATGCCGTGCGGACGGTCCGGTTGACCGGATCCAGCGCGACCGCCGCGTCACCCAGGATGAAGTCTGTGTCCAAACCGGACAGAACGATGTCGGTTCGCAGTGCCGTGCGGGTTGGCTCCCACGCGCCGGAGAGCACCTGTTTGGACAGCGGCGGCCGGTCGTACGGGGCGTGCGGCTCGTCGCCGAGCACGGTGATCCGGCTGGTGTATCCCTTGCGTCGCAAAGCCTCCACCGTGGACAGTCCGGCGGCGGAGGCGCCAACCACCAGCACGGTCATGGCTGGTCCCAGGTGATGGGCATCCGTTCGGGGCCGCGGGTGGACAGGCCGGTCTTCCACACGATGTCGTCTTCGGCGGTGAGTCGCAGGCCGGGTAGGCGGGTGAGCAGGGTGTGGAGGGTGACCTGGAGTTCCATGCGGGCCAGTGGCGCGCCGAGGCAGTGGTGGGCGCCGTGGCCGAAAGCGACGTGAGACGCCCCCTGCCGCGTCAGGTCGAGTTCGTCGGGGCGGGTGAACACGGTCTCGTCCCGGTTGGCCGAGTGGACGGCGACGATGACGGGTTCGCCGGCGGCGACGGTGACGTCGCCGAGGTCGATGTCCTCGAGTGCGTAGCGGGGTTGGCCGCCTCCGGCGCCGAGTGGGGTGAAGCGCAGGAGTTCTTCCACCGCACGCGGTATCAGGTCCAGGTCGGCGCGGAGGGTTGTGAGTTGGTCGGGGTGGGTGAGTAGTTGGTAGACGAGGTTGGGGATCTGGGAGGCGGTGGTTTCGTGGCCGGCGATGAGGAGTGACTGCGCCATGATCAGCAGTTCCTCCTCGGAGAGCCGATCGTCGTTGTCGCGGGCGGAGACCAGTGCGGTGAGCAGGTCGTTGCGTGGGGTGGTGCGGCGCTGCGCGATGAGGCTCGCCATGTAGCCGGACAGTTGGCCGACGTAGGTCCGGACTTGTTCCGGGGTGTACTTGGTGGTGGCCAGGAAGGCGTCGGCCCAGGTCCGGAAGTTGGCGCGGTCCTGCACCGGGACGCCGAGGAGTTCGCAGATCACCATGGTGGGCAGCGGCAGCCCGAAGTCGGCGAACAGGTCGGCCGGCGGTCCTTTGGCGAGCATCGCGTCTACTAGGTCGTCGGCGATCTGTTGGGCGCGGGCCCGGAGTGCTTCGACGCGGCGGACCGTGAACGCCTGGGTCACCAGCCTGCGCAGCCGGCTGTGCTCGGGCGGGTCGTAGCTCATGATCGTGTTGGGGCCGGTCGCATGCGGTCGGGTGCGGGGTTCGTCCCGGCCCACGGCGGCGGCCCGGCTGAAACGAGGGTCGGACAGGACCATCTTCACATCCTCATAGCGGGTCGCCAGCCAGGCCGGTTCGCCGTAGGGGAGCTGGACCCGGCACGGCGGCCCTTCGCGTAGTGCGGCATAGCTGGGGTCGACGGTCAGCTTGTCGGCGCCGAACGGGTACCTCATCGTGTCGGTCATCAGTCACCACGCGACCGGGAGCTCATGGACGCCGTAGATGTTCATGTCGTGCCGGAAGTTCAGTTCCTCGAACGGGACGGCGAGCCGCAGGTCGGGAAGCCGACGCAACAGCACGGATAGCGCGATCTCCATTTCCGCGCGGGCCAGGGTTTGGCCGAGGCACTGGTGGATGCCGTAGCCGAACGCGACGTGTCCCCGGGCGTTGCGGTCGAGGTCCAGGGTGTCGGGGTCGCTGACGAACGCTTTGTCACGGTTACCAGCGGGCAGGTTCATCAGCAGGACCTCGCCGGCGCGGATGCGTTGCCCGGCGATCTCGACATCCTCCTTGGCGACGCGGGCGACCAGCGCGTGCACGATCGTCAGGTACCGCAACAGTTCTTCGACGGCGGCGGCGGGATCGTCGGTCTCGCGGATCCGGGCGGCCTGGTCAGGGTTGCGGAGCAGGGCGAGAGTGCCCAGCGCGATCGAGTTGGCGGTGGTCTCGTGTCCGGCGAACAGCAGCAGGATGCCGTTGATCACCAGGGTCATCCGGTCGAGTTCACCAGTCTCGACATGCTCGCGGAGGACACGGCTGATCAGGTCGTCGCCGGGTTCGGTTTCCTTGCGTGCCACCAACTCCTGCAGGTAGCCGAACTGGGCGAGGGTGGCCTTGCCCCTCTCTTCCTTGGTGGCGTTGGTGGTGGACATGGTCGTGCTGTGCTGCTGGAAGAACTCGTGGTCGGCATACGGCACGCCGAGCATCAGCGAGATCACCAGCGAGGGGATGGGCAGTGCGTAGTCACGCACGAGGTCCGCGGGCTGGCCCTTGCTGATCATCTGGTCGATGAACTCGTGCGCCATCTTCTGGATTTCTGGGCGCATGGCGTTGATCCGCTTGACGGTGAAGTCCTTGGTGAGCATGCGGCGAAGCCGGGCGTGCTCGGGGTCGTCCATGCGCGGGAACATCGGCGGCGGGTTGTCGAACCCGACGAACGACTGCAGCTCACCCATGTCGGCGCTGATCCGCGGGTCGGCCAGCGCGGTCCTGATGTCCTCGTGGCGGCTGACCACCCAGACTGGAATGTCCTTCCACACCGCCCGCCGCAACCCGGCCGACTTCCGCCAGTCCGTGTACTCCGTGGGCGGATCGAAGGGGCAGCGGGCGTTGTGCGCCCCTGGGAACGGGGGCAGATCGGTCGTTTCGGTGCTCATCGCGGTCATTCCTCCACCGTGTCGATGGCGGAAGCGGGGCAGACCATGGCGGACTCCCGCGCCGTGGCGTGCAGCTCCGACGGTGGCGCGTCGTCCAGCAGCACCACGATGCCGTCCTCTTCGCGCTGGTCGAAGACCTCCGGCGCGAGCAGCACGCACTGCCCCGCGGCGACGCACTTGTCGGCGTTGACCGTCACTTTCATCCCGACTCCCGAACAATGTAAACAGTCATTGACATAGCCGAGGGTAGAGAGAGTTGTCCCGGTTGTCAAAGACTGTTTACATGCGGAGAGGGTGTGCGTGGTTACACTCCGTTCGGTCGTTCGCCTTTCTGTTCAGGGGGTAGCACCGCGTTCACCAGGTCTCGGAGCGGGGCGACGAGGCTCTGTTCCGAGGTCGAGGCGAGGGGGTGCAAGCCCGCGGAGCGCAGGAGCACCATGCCGATGGCGGTGCTCAGGACGAGTTGGGCGCGCAGCAGTAGGTCCTCGCCGTCGGGGACGTCCGGTTGCCAGCCGGCGCGTGCTGCCAGTGCCTCGCCGTAGTTGCGGAGGACCTCGATCCGGATCTGGTCGGCGCGTTCGTCACCTGAGGAACGCACCAGGAGTAGAAGGTGCTCGTAGTGACCCGGGTCGGCGACCTCGCTGGCGATGATGCTCGGCAGCATGTCCGGCGGTGCGTCGGCGGTGGTGTGTCGCAACCCGTCGATGGCCTCGGTCAGGCAAGCGGCGAACAAGCCCTCCTTGGAGCCGAAGTACCGGTTGACCAGGGACACGTTGACTCCCGCCTCGTCGGCGATCTCCCTAACTGGCGTGCCCGCGTAGCCGTTCCGGGCGAAGTGGCGCCGGGCGGCGTCGAGGAGTCGCTGGCGTGTCCTGGCCGAGTCCCGGCGTCGAGTCGGGCTCGGGACCTGGGTGCTGGTTGGCGGAGGGCTTGCGGTCATCACGGTCCTTCCGGGGTTGACCAGCAGCTTAGAGCGTTCTCGGCAACGTGTAAACGCTGGTTGACTTAGCCAATGAGGCCGAGCAAGTAACCGGCGACCAGCAACGTGGAGTTCCGCATCAGACTGCCGATCGCGGTGAGTACCACGAACTTCATCAGCGACATCCGCTCCACCCAGGGAGATGATCGTGCGGAATCCCGGCAGCATCCGCCCGAACAGGACCGCTTTGGCCCCATGCCGGCCGAACCACGCCTCGGCGCGGTCGACGCTCTTTCCTTTGACACCCGGGATCCTGATCAGCAACGCCCGTGCGCGGTCACGCCCCAGCGCCATCCCGAGCAGGTACAGGACAAGTGAACCCACCACGGATCCCGCGGTGACCGCCGAGCACGTCGATCAGGTCGACCGACCAGCCGGCCAGCCCACCGGCCGGCTCCTCAGCGGCCTGTGCGAGGTCGAGGGTCACAGAAACCTAAGTTATCATAACCGATATGTGGATCGAGGTCATGTTGTTGTCGAAGCTGTCGCAAGGGCCGGCGCACGGTTACGAGTTGCGTAAGGACATCGAGGCGTCCACCGGGCACGCGTTGTCGAACAACTCGCTGTACCCGGCGCTGCGGCGGTTCGTGGAGTCCGGTGCGGTGACCCGCAGTGCGGAGATGCAGGAGGCCAAACCGCCCCGCCACGTCTACACGATCACCGACGTGGGCAGGGAGCTATTCCACGACCTGCTCGCCGACCTCCCCGAGGAACTGGCCCGCAACGACTCGGAGTTCCTCGCCAGGGTGGCCAACTTCGCCTGGCTGCGCCCCGAGGAACAACTTCAGGTGCTCGACGTACGTGAACGCGCGGTGTCCCACTCGCGGGAACGGCTCGGCACGATCGCCGCGACCCAGGCCGACCCGTGGCAGCGGAAGGTGCTCGACCACATCTGCGGCAAGTTCGACATCGAACTGGCCTGGCTAGCCGACCTCCGCGACGAGATCCAGGCCAAGGGCAAACGGTCACGCGGAAAGCAACGCTAAGGCTTCTGTTCCGCGAGTGGCGATGTGGCGCGTTTCGCGCGCCTGCGCCGGACGACGAGGTAGCCGACGGCCAGGGCCGCGGCACCGATGAGGACGTAGATGAGGATGCCGACGATGTCGGCCATCAGGTGCCAGTTCGCGCCAAGCAGGTAGCCGGCGACGAGCAATGTGGAGTTCCACATCATGCTGCCGATCGCGGTGAGCACCACGAACTTCGGCAGCGGCATCCGTTCGATCCCCGCCGGTAGCGAGATCAGCGCACGGACACCGGGCAACAACCGGCCGAACAGCACCGCTTTGGTGCCGTGCCGGCCAAACCATGCCTCGGCATGATCGAGGTGTTTCGGCCTGACCCCCGGGATCCTGGTCAGCAGTGCCCGGGCACGCTCACGGCCGAGCAGCACCCCGAGGGTGTAGAGGACGAGCGCACCCACCACCGATCCAGCCGTGGTCCAGGCGATGGCGACGCCGAGGTTGATGGCGCCTTGTGTGGCGGAGAACCCGACCAGCGGCATCACCACGTCGGCTGGCACGACCGAGACCATGCTGTCCACACCGGACATCAACGCCAGCCCGGGTCCGCCCAGCGTGTCGACCAGGTCCACGACCCAGCCGGCCAAGCCGCCTGTTGGTACATCGGCGGCCTGGGCGACATGGAGCTCCATCCGCTTCCTCCAGGGCATCACGGGACGATTACGAGAACCTATGTCACCGTAACCTATGTGGCGCTGAGGAATCGCTGAGAGTGGCGGATTTCAGTGACTAGTGGCCACCATCGGGGCGTCGCTGACGATCGGCTTTCTGGGCAGGAAGGACGTCGGCACCAGGCACAGCACGACGAGCACCAGGCTGACGATGTAGGTGTGGCCGAACGCGTCGGCGTAGGCGGAGCGGCCCGCGTCCAAGACCTGCGGCGGAACCTGGTCCGCCGGTATCGCATCCTGGATGACCCCGCCGTAGATCGTCGCGTTCTGGTTCGCCAGCACCTGGTTGGCGAGGACGACCGGCATGACCGCTGTGCCGATCGAACCGGCCGCCTGCTGGATGATGTTCATCAACGTGGAACCGCGGGCGATCTGGTGGTCCCGCAGCGTGGCCAGGGCGGCGGACATGATCGGCGTCATCGTCATGCCCATCCCCATGCCGAGCACGAACAGCGCCGACAGCAGCAGCACGTACGACGAACCGGCGGTGATCTGTGTGAACACGGCCATGCCGGCCGCGATCTACTCGCTTGGGCAACCCCAGCGGATTGTTCCGCGTCCTCTCCTGCAACGGTCGCCTGGTTCTGGGCGTCGTACTGTCATCGACGAACGACCGGCGAGGAGGAGAACCGGTGACACGCGTTCGCCAGCTCTTCGGCAGACGGTGGGTGAAGATCGGCTTGGGCGTGCTGCTCGGGTTGGCCCTGCTGGTCGGTGCCGGCCCGTACTTGTGGATCCGGTTCGCGACCATGGGGAAGATCCACACGGTAGCTGACGCGCCAACCGCTCCGGTGGCTATCGTCCTGGGCGCCGGACTCCACGCGAACGGCTCACCCAAGCCCTACTTGAGGGTTCGGCTGGAAGACACGCTGCGGCTGTTCGAAGATGGCAAGGTCCGCGCCATCCTGGTCTCGGGTGATCATGGTCAGGTCGGCTACGACGAGGTCGCCGCGATGACCTCGTGGCTGGTCGATCATGGCGTGCCAGCCGGCAAGGTGGTCGCTGACCACGCCGGGTTCGACACCTACGACTCCTGCGTGCGGGCGCACGAGATCTTCGGCGTGCGCGCAGCGCTGGTCGTCACGCAGGAGTTCCACGTGCGGCGCGCGGTGTTCCTGTGCCGAGAGGCCGGCATCGACGCCGTCGGCATCGGCTCGCCCGCCCCGGACGACGACACCCGCTATCAGGTGCGGGAAGTGCCCGCGGCGATCAAGGCGACGGTCGACGTGGTCGTCGGCGCCAGTCCCACATTCCTCGGCAGGTACGAGACCGGCGTCGACGAGGCGCTGCGCAGGCCGTAGACCGACACCCCACTTCAGTCCGTCGCGCCAGGACAGCCTGGTGCTGCTGGTCCATAAAAGGGTGGTCGTCATGACGCGGTATGTCCTTACCGGTGCTCCAGGGGCCGGGAAGACGGCCGTTCTCCGCCTGTTGGAGATCAAAGGTCATGTCGTGGTGGAAGAAGCGGCTACCGACGTCATCGCCCTCGCTCATGCTCTTGGTCACGGGCAACCGCGACACGATCCTGCCTTCATCGACGAGATCGTCAGCCTGCAACGGCGGAGACAACGGTCTGTTCGAACAGCGGAGAGTTCCACCGTCTTCTTCGATCGCTCACCGGTATGCACGCTGGCGCTGAGCCGCTACCTGGGCTTGCCGGCGTCCCGTGCGCTCGTCCGTGAGGTCGATCGAGTGGTGGAGGAGGGCGTGTACGAGACAACGGTCTTCTTCATCCGCAACCAGGGCTTCGTCGAAGCCACCACGGCCAGACGAATCAGCTTCGAGGAGTCACTGGTCTTCGAACGGTTCCACGAACAGGCCTACCGCGATCTCGGCTTCCGGCTCGTCGACGTGCCTGCCGGTCCGCTGGCCGACCGCGTCGCGGTGATCCAGCAGACCATCGACCAGCTGCGACGGTGATCGTGCCCAACGTCCCGTCACACCGCTGGCGTCAGCGTTCAGGCCATGCCGGAGGCGGAGAGCGGGTCGTAGCCCGGAGTGCGGAACAGTGCCTGCAACTGCCTGCGGCGCACGCCGACGTTGCTTCCTTCGATGATCGGGTAGGCCAGGGTGTCCATCAGGTAGCGGATGATCGGGAACTTCTCGTCGTAGGCGGTCACGCCGATGAGCTTGATGAGCTCGTTGATGACCTCGACGCCGGTCTCGGCGCCGAAGACCTTGGCGTGCATGGCGAGTTCCGGTCCGCTGGGATGCATCGACATCACGGCGTCCAGTGCGCGCCAGGCGAGCAACCGGACGGCTTCGATCTTTCCTTTGGCGTCGGCCAGGATGTCGGACACGGCTTGGTACTCGATGATCGGCACCGGGCCGCCGCGTCTCTCGGTGAGCGCGAAGCGGTAGGCGATGTCGAAGGCTTGTCGCATCGCGGCGGTGGCGAAGATGCCGATCGACGCGCCGCTGGGGAGGAACGCGTCACGCGTGAGGTCCGCCCCCTGGCCTTCCGCGCCGAGCAGGTTGCCGCGCGGAACGCGCACGTCGGTGAGTCGGACTCGGGTGGTCAGGCAGCCTTTGAGCCCGGGCAGGTCGTAGTACTCCTCGACGTCGATGTTGCCGGCCAGGTGTTCTCGTTCGGCGACGATGAGCGAGATGCCCCCCGCGGTTCGGCAGACGACGGTCATGACGTCCGGGCCGTCGCCGTCCCAGCCGCACAGGTGTGATGCCCAGGCTTTGCGACCGTTGATGACCCACGCGTCGCCGTCGAGGACCGCGGTGGTGCGTATTCCCTGGCCGGGTCCCTCGGTGTCGAAGTTCGCGCTGCCCTCTGGTTCGCTGAAGGCCATGGCAGCCAGCGGTGCGCCGGAGTCGGTCAGGAAAGGCCGTACGAAGCGCTCGATCTGTTCTGGGGTACCCACCTGGTAGACGGGCGCCAGCGCGATCAGCGGGCCGGCCATCGAGATGACGAAGTCGGGATTCTCGGCTGCCCACTCCTCGATGAAGATGGCGGCGTCGACACCGTTGGTTGCCGCCCCGCCGAACGGCACCGGGATCAGGCCCTTGAGGAACCCCGCCGCGACAGCCTTCTCGAACGTCGGCCGCTGTAGCAGTGCCCGCGTCCGAGGGTCGGGCTCCGCACGCGTCGCCGCGGCGAGATCCCGCAGCTGTTCCTGGGCGAAGCCACGCGCCGCGGCCTTGAGCTGTTCTTGCTCCGGGGTAAGGAGGAATGAAACGGTCATTGGTGCGACCCCTCTGGCCGACGTTACGGTCGTGTCAGCCAGCATCACCCGGAGTGGCGCGTCGTCCCGAGGTTTCGCGCGCACTCTGGTCCGCCGCTACGCACGACCTGAGCAGGACCGCCTTCCCGCTGCGCTGGGTCCCATCGACCCTGACGTTGTTCAACGTACCCGCGACAGCGTGGTGTCGGCGGTGTGAACCCTCGCGGCGTTTGGTCAGTTTGTCGATGGGTTCGGCGGGTACCCTCAAACGCGTGATCGACAACTCACCGGAGGTCGCGGCGGCGTTCCCCGAGCTGAGTGAGGGCATCAGCGCCGACTACAGCGACGAGGACGAGCCGGTACTGCGGTGGCCGGATGGCTCCGAAGTGGACACATGGCGGGACAACTATCCGTACCGGTGGCGGATGAGCCGGGCGGAGTACGACCGGACGAAGCGACTGCTGCAGATCGAGTTGTTGAAACTTCAGCACTGGGTGTCCGCGACACGGCAGCGGATGGTGATCGTGTTCGAGGGTCGGGACGCGGCCGGCAAGGGCGGCACCATCAAACGGTTCACCGAGCACCTGGACCCGCGCGGTGCTCGGGTGGTCGCGCTCGGCAAGCCCACTGAGCGGGAAGAGAGCGAGTGGTTCTTCCAGCGCTACGTCCAGCATCTGCCGGCGGCCGGCGAGATGGTGCTGTTCGACCGGTCCTGGTACAACCGCGCCGGGGTGGAGCGGGTGATGGGCTTCTGTTCCGATGAGCAGTACGAGCGGTTCGTGCACCAGGCGCCCGCGTTCGAGGAGATGCTCGTCGACGACGGTGTGCTGTTGGTGAAGCTGTGGTTCTCGGTATCCCAGGCCGAGCAGCGGACCCGGTTCCTGATCCGCCAGATCGACCCGGTACGGCGGTGGAAACTCAGCCCCAACGACATCAAGGCGCTGGACCGCTGGGACGCCTACACCACGGCCAAAGTCGCCATGTTCCGGGCGACCGACACCGACAGTGCCCCGTGGACAGTGGTCAAGAGCAACGACAAGAAGCGCGCCCGCACCGAGGCGATGCGCAGCGTCCTGGCCAGGTTCGACTACGACGACAAAGACCCCGGGATCGTCGGCGAACCAGACCCGCGCATCGTCGGCTCGGCCGCGACCCTGCTGGAACCCGGCGAGGACGACACCTCGCTCAGCCCCACTCCCATCGCCTCAAAGCCCACCGACGCCCTCCCCGGCCCCGGCCATCACCCGACCACTCGACGTTGACCCGCCGCCCACCGGTGTGGCGCCGTCATGAGTTCGTTCGTAGTGGACAGACCGGGGACCACCGTCGGTGAGTTCACCGAGGCCGGGCGTGGGCCGAGCTGGACCCGCTTCCCCCGCTGAACTGTTCGTCAGCCCGACGTAACACACGTGCCGTCCATGGGAAACAGGGGCGGCGCATCATCGAAGGAGTGAGCCGGGCCGCGGGTGTCGCATCGCATTGTCCGTACTGCTCGTTGCAGTGCGGCATCCGGCTCACCGGTGGTGCCGAGCCGGGCGTCCTGGCGGATGATTTTCCCACCAACCGGGGTGGTCTGTGCGTGAAGGGCTGGGCCGCGTCGGAACTGCTCGGGCATCCCGACCGGTTGTTGTCGCCGCTGGTTCGGGAACGGGCCGGTGACCGGGACAGTCCGCTGCGACCGAGCACGTGGGACGAGGCGTTCGACCGTGTCGTCGCCGCGGTCCGCCGCAGCCAGCGACGACATGGCCCGGACAGTGTGGGGTGCTTCGGCGGCGGCGGGTTGACCAACGAGAAGGCGTACCTGCTCGGCAAGTTCGCTCGGGTTGGCCTGCGGTCGTCCGCGATCGACTACAATGGACGGTTCTGTATGGCGTCGGCCGCTACCGCAGGTAACCGCGCGTTCGGCGTCGACCGTGGGCTACCGTTTCCGTTGGCGGACCTGGCTGACACGCGGGCTCTGATGCTGGTGGGGGCGAACCCGGCCGAGACGATGCCTCCGGTGGTGCGGTACCTGGAGCAGGGCCGGGCAAGCGGGGCTCGGCACATCGTCGTCGACCCGCGTCGCACTGCGACCGCCGCCCGCGCCGACCTGCACCTGCAGCCTGCTCCGGGCACCGATTTGGCGCTGGCCAACGGAATGCTGCACATCGCGCTCCGTGCGGGCTACGTCGACACCGAGTACGTGGCGCGCCTGACTACGGGTTTCGACGCTGTGCGCTCGGCGGTCGCGGGTTACTGGCCGGATCGCGTCGAGCGGATCACCGGCGTTCCCGCGGACCTGATCCGGCAGGCGGTCCGTATCCTCGGCGAGGCCGAATCGGCGATGGTCCTGACCGCACGGGGCGCCGAACAGCACAGCAACGGCACGGACACCGCGCAGGCGTTCGTCAACCTCGCGTTGGCCCTCGGGCTGCCTGGCCGGCCAAGCTCCGGTTACGGCACCGTGACCGGCCAGGGCAACGGCCAGGGCGGTAGGGAACACGGCCTGAAGGCCGACCAGCTGCCCGGCTACCGACGCCTCGACGACCCGGCCGCACGTGCGCACATCGCGAAGGTGTGGGGTGTCGACCCGGCCGATCTGCCGTGGCCGGGCCGGTCGGCGTACGAGATGCTCGACCATATAGGTAGTGACGGCGGTGTGCGGGCACTGCTGGTCTTCGGCTCCAACGTGATCGTGTCCGCCCCCAACACCAGCCGGGTGCTCAACCGGTTGCGCGCGCTGGACTTCCTTGTGGTGACCGACATCTTCCTGTCCGAGACCGCCGCCGAGGCCGACGTCGTCCTGCCCACGACGCAGTGGGCCGAGGAGGACGGCACGCTGACCAACGTCGAGGGCCGGGTCATCCGGCGTCGTCGGGCGTTGCCGCCGCCGGCGGGGGTGCGGGACGACCTGTGGATCCTCACCGAGCTGGCGCGACGGTTGGGCCGTGGCCGCTTGTTCGACGCGGACCCGCGTCGGGTCTTCGACGAGTTGCGGCGGGCCAGCGCGGGCGGCGTCGCCGACTACTCGGGTATCACCTACGACCGCATCGACGCCGAGCAGGGTGTCTTCTGGCCCTGCCCTGCGCCCGGCCATCCCGGCACGCCACGGCTGTTCGATGACGGGTTTCCGACGCCGGACGGCCGTGCCCGTTTCGTCCGCGTCGAGCACCGCAACCCGGCCGAGGTGCCCGACGGTGAGTACCCGTACGTGCTGACCACCGGGCGGTCGATGCAGCACTACCAGAGCGGCACCCAGACGCGCCGGTCGCCGACGCTGGTGGCGGCGGTGCCCGAGCCGTACGTCGAGCTGCACCCGGACCTCGCGCGGCTGCACGGCATCGGCGACGGTGACCTGGTGGAGCTGCGCACGCGGCGTGGCAAAGCCGTGTTCCGGGCCCGGCTGACCGACCACCTGCGCCCGGACACCTTGTTCGTTCCGTTCCACTGGGGCGGCGCCAACGTCCTGACCAACCCGGCCCTCGACCGGCGGTCCGGGATGCCCGCGTTCAAGGTGTGCGCGGTCGTCGTCAGCCGCGCCGGCGGCCCGGCCGATCCTGTCCCGTCGCCTGCCCCGGAGGAGAACTAGTGCACTCGACACCTCGTTTCCTACAAGGCATCTTTCCCTTCGAGGGCAAGGGTCTTGGCCAGCCATTCCTGCTCGACGGCCTGCTCGGCTACGTGGTGCCGCCAGGGGTGATCACCCAGCCGGTGTACTTCCGCGGTGGCAACTCCTCCGGCGAGTTGATCTGCGTGGTGCTCGTGTGCGACGGCAGGCCGATGCGGTACTTCCCGATCGCCGCCAAAGGCGACGTGCACGTGCCACTGCGCGTGGTCGAGGACCTCGACAGCGGCACAACGCTCGAACTGCACCTGGCGGCGCCGGAGGGAATCACCGGTACCGCGGTGGTCGATCTCGGTCTGGTCGAGGTCCAGGAGGGATGATGACGCGAGCACGGCTGGTGGTGATCGGTAACGGGATGGCAGGAGCCCGCGCCGTTGAGGAGATCCTCGAACGCGGCGGCGGGCAGCGGTTCGACATCACGATGTTCGGGGAAGAGCCGTACGGCAACTACAACCGCATCCTGCTGTCCAATGTGCTCAGTGGGGTCGAGGACGAGGCCGAGATCTTCCTCAACAGCCTCGCCTGGTACGAGGAGAACGACATCGTCCTGCACGCCGGCATGCGCGTCGAGCGCATCGACCGCTTCGCGAAGCGCGTCCACGCCAGGAACGGCACCGCGACACCGTACGACAAACTCATCATCGCGACCGGCAGCCAACCGTACGTGCCGGACATCCCCGGCATGCACGTCCGCGGTCGGGGCTTCCACCAGGGCGTCTTCCGGTTCCGCACGATCGACGACACCCGCACCATGATCAGCTACGCGCGGGACCACGAGCGCGCCGTGGTCATCGGCGGCGGTCTGCTCGGCCTGGAAGCCGCGCGCGGCCTGCAGGGCCACGGCGTGAAGGTGACGCTCGTGCACGCCGGATCGCACCTGATGAACCAGCAGCTGGACGCCCAGGCCGGCGCGATCCTGCTGCGTAGCGTGGAGAAGCTGGGCATCGAGGTGGTCCTGAACGCCAGGACCACGGCGATCCTCGGCAAGGACTCGGTGCGCGGCATCGCACTGAGTGACAAGCGGGAGATCCCCTGCGACATGGTGGTGGTGGCCGCCGGTATCCGCGCCAACACCCAGCTCGCCGCGATCAGCGACCTGCCCGTCGAGCGGGGCATCGTGGTCGACGACCAGCTACGGGTCATGGACGAGCCGGACATCTACGCCGTCGGCGAGTGCGTCCAGCACCGCGACCAGGTGTACGGCCTGGTCGCGCCGCTGTGGGAACAGGCTCGGGTGCTGGCCGACCACATCACCGGCGCCGACCCCAAGGCCGCCTACCACGGTTCGCGTACTGCAACCAAACTCAAGGTCGCCGGGGTGGACGTGGCGTCGATGGGTGTACAGGGCCCCGAACGCGACGACGACGAGTTCCTGGTGTTCGCCGAACCGAACCGCGGTGTGTACAAGAGCGTCGTCGTCCGCGAGAACCGACTGGTCGGCGCCACTCTGCTGGGCGACGTCGGCAAGGTCGCCTTCCTCATGCAGGCCTTCGACCGGGGACTGCCCCTGCCGGAGGAACGGATCCGGCTGCTGTTCGACCTCGGCGCACCGCCCGCCGAGACGACGGTGGCGGAGTTGAGTGACGACGCGCAGGTGTGTAACTGCAACGGGGTCAGCAAGAAGTCGATCGTGGACACGGTCAAGGGCGGTGTGCGGACGGTGACCGGCGTCATGGACGCCACCCGGGCCGGCAAGGGCTGCGGCTCGTGCAAGGGACTCACCGCGCAGATCGTCGAATGGGCCGCCGGCGGGGAGGTCGAGGAGGACGCGTCCGCCAACTGGTACGTGCCCGGCATTCCCCTGGCGAAACCGGAACTCATGGCCGCCATCCTGCAACAGCGGCTCCGGTCGGTGTCCTCGGTCTTCGCCGCGCTGGCCCCGGACGGCATGGAGGATGCCAGGAGCAAGATGGGCCTGACCTCCCTGTTGCGGACCATGTGGAACGACGAGTACGTCGACGAGCGGGACGCGCGCTTCATCAACGACCGGGTGCACGCCAACATCCAGAAGGACGGCACGTTCTCCGTCGTGCCCCAGATGAAGGGTGGCTGCACCACCCCGCGGCAGCTGCGCACCATCGCCGACGTGGCCGAGAAGTACGACGTGCCACTGGTCAAGCTCACCGGTGGGCAGCGCATCGACCTGCTCGGCATCCGCAAGGAGGACCTGCCCAAGGTGTGGGCCGACCTCGGCATGCCGTCCGGCTACGCGTACGGCAAGAGCTTCCGCACCGTGAAAACCTGTGTCGGTAGCGACTTCTGCCGCTTCGGCCTCGGCGACTCGACCAGTTTGGGCATCGCGATCGAAACCAGGTTCCAGGGCTTGGAGAGCCCCGCCAAGCTGAAACTCGCGGTCACGGGGTGTCCCCGCAACTGTGCCGAAGCCTACGTGAAGGACCTCGGCGTCGTCGCCGTGGAAGGTGGCCGGTGGGAGATCTATGTCGGTGGCGCCGCCGGCGCGCACATCCGCAAGGGTGACCTGCTGACCACAGTGGACACACCGGCCGAGGTGATCACACTGACCGGCCGGTTCCTGCAGTACTACCGGGAAAACGCCAACTGGCTGGAACGCACCTACGCCTTCGTGCCACGCGTCGGCATCGATCGCATTCGCGCGGTCGTCGTCGAGGACAGCGACGGCATCGCCGGACGGCTCGACACCGCCATGCAACAGTCCGTCGACGCCTACCGCGATCCCTGGTTGGAAGGTGAGGATCCCGCGACACCCGGACAGTTCCGCCCCGCGCTACCACTGATCCCGGTGCCCGAGGTGCCGGCCCGAACGGCTCGCTCCGCTCAAAGAAATGGTTCGGCGTCATGACCACGTCACTGACGGAACACCGCCTGGGCCCGGCCGACGAGATCCCGACCGGCGAAGGCCGAGCCTACGCGATCGGCGACGACCAGATCGCCGTCTTCCGTCTACGCGACGGCCGACTGCGCGCCCTGTCCGCGATCTGTCCACACGCCGGGGGCCCGATCGCCGACGGCCAGATCGACGCCAACATCGTCATCTGCCCACTACACCAACACATCTACGAACTTGACACCGGCATCTGTCGCACCGGACAACCACCGCTGCGTACCTATCCGGTCCGCGTGGACGACACCGGCCACATCGTCGTGTCCACAGTGGTCACCAAGCAGAACACACCCGGACCCCACCAGACATAGCACCGCGACCTTGCCCCGACACGGCGACCCGCCGTCGAGTGCCGGTGGTCGCTGTCCCCACGACCCTGGGCACCGGTTCGGAGGCGAGCGCGGTTGCCAGGCTGCCATTGCGGGAGGAGAAGAGCCGGCTGCTCGTCTCGCCTGCCCTGCTTCCCGCCACGGTCGTGCTCGACCCGAACGCGACAGGGTCGCTCCCCACTGAGATGGCGGCCCTGGGTGCGGTGGAGATCCTCCTTCGGCTCATCGGTCCGGTCATCGGACCATAATCAGCGAGTCGTTTCACTTGCGGACGTCGTTCTCGACCGGGCTCAGTTCGAAACCGGCCGATCTCGCGCCCGCCTGCTCTGGCGGAGAGGCGCCGCCACACGGGTAGTCTGGACGTCGACAGCGGCGCGAGAGTGGTTGAGCCTTGGAAAGTGACGGACCCGACGTCGGCACGTACGACAACGCCTACTTCATCTTCATCGACGCCGCGGGGCATTCCACGATCATCAGAAACAATCCCCGTGACCGCGCCGCTGACGGGTTCGACCTGCTGAAGGAACGGACGGATCTGCGCCTCGAACGGACGGCCAAGAACAACGGCTGCGCCACGGCGCAGGTGTGGCACTGGGCCGGCGACGGGGGATTCCTGATCGTGCACGACGACCGGGAGAGTGTCAGTGTGGCGACCGCTCTCCAAGTCGCACGGTGCCTACTCGAAACGGATCTCGAACACCTACGGGACGAGTTCACGCATCTCGGCATCAAAGGAATGCTGCACCTTCGAATCGCGGTGCACAAAGGGGCGCTGCGGTATCGGGGGCCGAAGTACCGCGAGCTGCTCTACGGTCCGGCGATCAACCTCGCTGCGCACCTGGAGAAGGCGACCCCACCCGACTCCGTGGCGATTTCCGCGGACGTTCACCGTGCCGGGGGCGAGTACGTCGACGGGTTCGAACTGGTCGGCGCGTTCGAGGGGACGGACGTCTATGTGCTGACCATCGGCGAGGGAACAGCCGTCCGGTCCTGGCTCGCCACGAACGGCCTGGCCGGCGGGACGCAGGTGCTCGCCTACCATGAGCGGCCCAGCCAGCACGAGAAGGCACGGCTGGTCGACGCCGCCCACAGCGAGATCGTCGAGATCGGCTCCGCCCTGCACACGTGTGCCAACTACCTGGTCACCAGGGAACGACCTGCTCGGTATCGGCAAGCGGTCCTGGACTTCCTCGATCGAGGCGGCACCTACCGCTGCGTGCTCGTCGATCCCGCGTCGCCGGCCGCGGAGCTGGTTGGTCGTCAGCGCGGTGAGGACTTGCCTGCGAAGATCACCGAGTCGTTGTCGATGTTCACCCGCTTCAAGGAAGCGCATGTCGGTCGTGCCGAGCGGCTCGAGATCAGCCTCACGCAGACATATCCGGCTATGGCGGCGTTCACCGTGGACATCCACGAGCCGCAGGCACTGCTGCTGTACTCGCCCTACTTGTCTCCAATCGGGCCGGATGTCGAGCATGAGCAACGGGCCGACATGCCGCATTACCTGCTGAGCCGCTTGACGGGAGCGCTGTTCACGAACGGAGCAGATACCGTGCTGTCCGCGCTGGCCTCGGCCAGGCGCGTCCTCTAAGCCTGAGAAGGGTTCTCGAGCGCGCCGGAGCACACCACGAAGAAGACGAGCCTGGCCGCGTTCTGTGCGGCTTGCTGCTGGTAGTCGTCGACCTTGTCCATACCGAGGTCTGAGATCCCCCTGACTACGCACCATTCGACCTTGCGGCGTTGGGCCACGGAGGCGAAGACATGGGACTCCATATCGCCCGCTACCGCATCGGGATGGGCGGCCTTGACCTCACCCCGTCGGATCGGCGAGTTGAACAGCGTGCCGGATGCCACCATGGGACCGGCGTGGACCGCCACTCCGTCCCACAACGCCGCACCTGATGAGACCCGGCTGTAGAACGTCGCGGTGGGCCCTGCGCGATCCCCTCGCGGTTGCTCCACCACGATGCCGGCCTCTTCGTTGAACTTGCGGTGGTCCAGGTCCCTGGTCTGGGTCGCGATCACCACGTGGCCGAGGGCTTGCTCGTCCTCCTTGAGGCCAAAACAGATGCCGGTCAGCAGCACGAATTCCGGTTCGAGGTCACGAATGAGGGCGTCCGCGGTGAGCATCAACCCACGTGGCGAGTACGGCCCAGGGCCTGAGCGGGCGAGAACGACATCACAACCCCCGAACTCACCCAATCGCAGCACGGTGTGTTCAGATCGGTGATCGGCCAGAGCACGCCCTCCCGGCTTCACCTCTCCCGCGACGGCCAGCACGGCCTGCTCCTCCACGTCGGTCACGACGAACAGCAGGAGAAGCGGTCGGCTCATGACCTTCTCGCGTTCCTCGGCAAACCGCTTACGTTCGCGGCCGCTCGCCTGCCACTTCTGCCAGATCGCCACCCCACCAACCGGCACGGTCATCCACAGCATGGCAGTCGTCAGCACGCTGAACACCCACACACCCGCGGCGTGCGAGACCAGGTGGTCAGCGGCGCCGACCAACCAGGCGAGCGCACCGAAGTAGGTGGCCGGTCGTCCGTCGCACGCGTTGCCACACACCGAGCTTTCCAGGTGGGCCACGATCCACGCGCATCCACCGAGCGTCGCGACCAGGCCCCCGACGTACCAGAAGAAGAACCAGGCCGTTGACGTACGCCGATCCGGGGGCACACCCCGGTCAGGAGGCACGACCAGAGCGATGTCGGCGCCGCGCCCATGCGGCCAGACCACCCCGTCGGCGTCGGCCAGATGGTTTCGCATGGCCGAGGTGGTCACCCCGCGGATGAGGCAGACCAAGGACTCGACGACGCCCACGTTCCGCACCTTTCCACCCTCTTCTATCGCGGCGGACGTCGCCCGGACGTCGATCAGACGACCCAGTCTGGTCCTGATCCTCCGCAACAGGTCGTCAGCCGTCGCGGTGTCGAGGCAGTGGCACAACTGCAGAGTCCAGTGGTAGGCGGGCTCTGATTCGGCCGACTCCTCGCCGACGCGCCGGCGGCGACCGAACGTCACGCGGAACCAGACCAACCCGGTGACCACACCGGCGACCATGAGCCCGCACGTGTACAGCATCGTCAGCAGTAGCAAGACGATCGCTGCCGGCCACAACGGGCGGAACGGCAGGAACGCGCATGCGACACCCAGCGCGACGACAGGCGGAGCGGCCCAGAACAACATCTCCCATCGTTGGCAGACGAACCGCAGCAGTGCCAGCCGCGCGCCGACGCCCGGGCGGCGCTGGTTCTGCACCGCTGGTGGTGCCAACAGCCCGAGCCGTGTGGGGGCATGCCACACGATCCGCCCCTCGTGATCGGCGACGTAGAGCAGCAGGGACAACGGCCCGACGGACCTGACGATCCCGCTCACGCCACGCGGCCGCACCGTGTCGTACGCCTGTTTGCCGTGTTCTGCGGTTCGGATCGACCTGGCTGCGGCTCGGCACTCGGTGAAACTGATGGATGCGTCTGACATGGATCAGCTCGGGCAGCCCGACGCGCCGGTGGGTTCGCCGAACTTCACTGTGCCGAGGTCGATTTGGGTGGTCGGTTCGGGTGAGCTGCCAGCCGGCTCGGACTGGGTGACGACCACCCAGTTTCGGTCCACGAGTTGCTGGCGTCCCTGACCGGTTGCGTCGCTGGAGGTGAGGACGTAGAAACCCGCCGCTCGCAACGCGTCCTGTGCCTTCTGGAGGTCCAGGCACACCACCTCCGGCACGACACCCTCCGCAACCTGGCCAGCGCTGGTGTCGTCGGTCGGTTTCGCCACCGTCAGCGAGAATCGCGTGCCCGCCTCGACCTGCGTGCCCGCCGCCGGGTCCTGGGCGGTCACGACCCAGTTCGCCGGCTCCACGATCGGCCGGTTCTCATCACCTTCCGCGACTTCCGCGCCGACCGCGTATCCGTCTGTCCGCAACGTCTCCCGCGCCTCGAGCAACCGCATGCCGACGAGGTCGGGCGCCGTCGGCTTCTCGGCGACCGACGTGACGGGGGCAGCCTCCGTGGCCGACGCGCGTGGGGGAGCCTCACCGGATCCGGTGGTGCACCCGGCCAGCAGCAGAATGAGGCAGCCCAGCGCCGCCACCACGCGGCTACAGGTCCGCGCCATCGAACGTGACCTGATATCCGAGTGCCTGGAACAGGCCGCGGAGCATGTGTTTCGTGTTGAGGGTCGCGCGGTCGCGCAACTCGGACTTGTCCGCCGCGGCCGCGATCTTCTGCTCCGCGAGCAAGTAGAACTCCTGGTCATCGCCATCCTCGCCGAACGCGTTCGCCACTTTTTCCTTCAGTCCCGTCTCGCGCATGACCACATAACATCGTTCCTGGTTCAGGTTCGGCTCGTCGAGCACGGCAGGCGGCAGGTGGATGTCGACCCGCTTCTGGTTCTCCGACACGGCGAGCGCCTCATCCGGGAAACCGCCGAAGTCGACGTACGCGGTGACGGTCCCCGCCGCGACGAACAACGTGCGCTCGCCCGCGAGGAAACCCGGCACCCAGCGCACGTCCTTCTCGATGTCGATGACCAGCTCGTAGTCCCCGGCAGCGGCCTGGTAACGGCTCAGGTCACGCACCGCGGCCAGCACGGGCGGCGGACTGCGGTCGATCACGTCCACGATGCTCGGCAGCAGTCCGGACACCTGTAACACGGCCGCGACCACCACCACACCCGCGACCGCGCCGAGACCCCGTTTCGCGATGCGTTTCATTTCACCACACCTCGTCCCGTCCGTCGTCGCCCTGCAGGATTTATCCACATGTAATCCATGCGCTCGTTCCATCCTTCGTTCAGTTCGGGCTCGACAGGCAAAGCATGGACGACGTGAAGGGTGGATCATGACGAATTCCAGGTCGACGATTTGGCGCAAGAGCAGCTATAGCAGCGGCGGGAACGCGATGTGCGTCGAGGTTTCCGTCGGCGCCGAGCGCGCGTTGGTTCGCGACTCGAAGTTCGCGGTTGGTCCCGTTCTCGGATTCACTTCGGTGGCCTGGCGGATGTTCGTGGGCGACGTCCTCGACGGACTCAAGCAGCGTCGCGGTGTTGTGCCGCCCAATGCTTGATCACGTCTCGGGACTTTCTTGGCGACAGTGCCTTACTCAGCACTTCGTCGAAGTCCGCTTCGTATACGTTCACCTCTGCCGGTATGTCACAGAAGTGACCTCTGGTCCTGGTGTCGTAGTAGACAATGGGTGGATCCACGGCCTGATCGGCAAAACGGAAGATGGTGAACATGCCGCCCGCCGCGGCGAAGGCCTCCGTGGTCAAGGGCAGGACTCTGATCGTCACGTTGGGCTGGCCGCCGACCGTCAACAATCGGTCGAGTTGCCTTGCCATGTTCTCGGCGCCGCCGAATCGCACCGCGAGCGCCGCCTCGTTGAGCACGAATCGGACGGTTGGCGCTCCCTTTCGGGTGAGGAGGTTCTGCCGTCGACGACGCAAGCTTGTTCTTCGCTCGACAGTGAGCGCGTCGTTGAGCTGCGTTGTCGTCCGGTCCCGTGCTGTGCTGATGAGGGCGTGGCTGTAACCGTCATCCTGCAACAGGCCGGGGATCAGGTTGCCGCTGTAGTCGTCGATCGCCGCGGCGCCGTCCTCCATGCCGATGAAGCGCATCGCTTCCTGGGGAAGCGCGCCCGCGTACTCGTGCCACCAGGAGCTTCGCCGGTGCGACAGGCGCACCAGCTGCAGTATCCGTTCCCGTCGCTCGCCGTCGACGTCGTAGATGTCGAGCAGATCTCGCACGTCGCCGATCCTGGCGCCCACGGATGCGGTCTCGATGCGACTGATCTTGCCAGGGGAGCACTCGAGCCTGCTTGCTACCTCCTGCACGGTCAGCCCGGTGTCGGTGCGGAGCTGCCGAAGCTCCTTGGCCAAACGTCTGCCTTGAACGACGGGGCTGTCACCGTCAGCCACTGGTGCTTTCCTTCCCGCGATCGCATATCTGCAGCTCAACTGCATCGAACGCTGGTTGTAGTGGTGGGAGTGAGTGTCACTCCATGGTGGAGTGTACGCTCGCCCGATAGTGCGAGCGGAATGTTCCATCTGCAATTGCAGTTGATCATGGAGGACGGTGTTGGTCAACACCTTGTCGACGGTTCCCCGGCCAGGCGTGTGCGGCGAACTCCGTCTGGTCGGACGCTCCGGCTGATGGGCGGAATCTTCGTCAACTACCGGCGAAACGCCCCGGACGAGCTGGTCGACGGGATCTACGAGTGTCTTCGCGACTACTTCGGCAAGGAGCAGGTCTTCCTCGACCGGGAGTCCATCGCCCTGGGGAGTACCTACTGGGAAGTCATCCACAACAGACTGCCGGACGTCGATGTCCTGCTCGTCCTGGTGCACCGGGAATGGCTCACCGAACGGGACGATGACGGGACGCGGCTGCTCGACCGCGAGCGTGACTGGGTACGCGAGGAGATCGAGATCGGCCTGAGTTCCGGAAAGACGATCATTCCCGTCCTTCTCGACGATGCCGACTGGCGTGCGGACGCCAACCTCCCGGCATCCATCCTCTCGATCCGGGGCAACCAGTCCCATCGGGTCCGCGGTGAGTCAGCCGCCACCGACGTGGACAGGCTCATCGAGTGGCTCAAGTCCAAAGTGGCCCCGACCTGGACGCCGAGCGACGGTGGCGACACCGGGCCGCGGCGTCCAGGCTGGTGGCTCGCCTACCTCACAGGTCTGCTCTCGTTGCTCGCGCTCGTCGGGTCGCCGGTCCTCGTGCGTGACGACTCGCCTGCCGCACCCGGCAAACTGCCGCCCCTCGTTCCGACCGCCGGACTGTTCACGGCCGCGATGCTCGTCGTCCCGATCGTGTTCTGGGTCGTCCACGTGCCATTCGGGAAGGTCATCGGCTCGTGGGAGCGGGAGGTCCACCGCGCCCCGACGGCTCGCTACAACCGGATGGTCCTGCTGTCGGTCGGGATGTTCATGGCGATCCTGGTCTGGCTCACGATCCGCGCGGACATGACCTACGCCGGGCAGAGCGTCGTCTTGGTCAGCCTGTTCGTCGCCACACTGTGGGCTTCGGTGATCGCGCTGCGTAACGAGCGCAAGGACCGGGATCTCGACGACCGCTGGCCACACACTCTTGGCCGCCCCCTCCGCGCGCCCGCGGTGCGCCGCGCCATGGTCCGCCTCGACCGTCGGCTCACCACCTGGCACCGCAAGCTGTCCCGCGAACAAGAGGACAAGGCCACCTGGATGATCGGCGAGCTCACCGACGCCACCAGGAAACTCAGTGCCGAGGCCGCGCGGGGACGATCGCGCTGGCTGTTCGGCGACCACCGCTGGGGCCTCTCCGGTTACGCACTCTGGTGCAGCGCTACCACCGGCTTCCTTGTCGCCTCGATGGTTCCGGAGCTCCGTGCGGGGACGGACACCCGCCCGCTTTGGCTGTTCCTGGGCTTCGTCTTCGTCGTCATGTGCCTCGCGCTCGTCATGACCGTCGAGTTCGGATACCGCCGGCAACGCCGCTGGCGGCTGGACCTCGCCAAGGAGATCACCAAGAACGTCGCGGTATTCGAGAAGAAACTGGTGCGTTTGACGTCGCCGCCGCCGTGGGACTCGCGCGGTGAGTGAGCGGTAGCAGCGTCGGCAGCGAGTCACAGGCAGGGGATGTGCACGAATTGTTGTCGCAGGACATCTTGATGCGCAGGCTGCGGTCGGTGCTGGCGGTCGTGCTGATCGGTGGCCTGCTGTCGACCGCGTGTACGAGCTCGAAGCCAGCGAACGTCCCTGGTCAGCCGGTCCAGGACGGGCAGTATGTCGAGATCTCGTACGCGGGGGCGAGTGCCGGACTGGCCGGTCTCGACGAGTCCGAGGCTGCCGAACAGATACGGGACTGGGCCCGTTTCGGGCTCGCGTCACACCTGGAAATGGACACCGCCAGGTTGCGGGACGCCTTCTACGACACGTTCCCTGTGCGGGACGCGGCATTCGGTGACATCGCTCGTCAACCCGTCGGTGCCGGTCGGTCCGTGTTCGACGGCAGGGGTGTGCTGCACATCCTCGTGCCGCATGACGACCAGTTCCGGGCAAGGTCCATCGGTACGGAGCTGGACCAGTACCGAACGGACGCCGGTGCGGATCCGCAGCGGGTCCAGGTGCACGAATACCGGATCGATCGCGCGACCCAGACCATCGGTCTGTGGGCCGGTCGAGAAGAAACCGCGGCGAAGGTGCGGGCGGACAACGGGTACTTCATCGCCAGGGTGGACCAGCTCGACGGGCTGACTGACTTCCTGGCCAGGAGCCGGCGCCTGTCCTGGGTGCGGACGCGGGGTTCGGAGACGTGGGCGGGCGGCTGGAGTTGGCCGGACGGTGCGGGCGCTCGCCTCGACGTCGAGGACGTCTGGGCCGTGCAGCGAGGGTACGAAGACCCTTCCGACGGCTTGCCGGGGTTCTCCCTCGACCCGGTCGTGACCAGGTCCGAGGAGGACCTGGCGGCCGCTCTGCCGGATGTGTCCCCCGAACTGGTCAGTGGCATCTCGACCGGCGACTGGGCGGGTTCGGGTTACGCGTCGGAGCAGGATCTCCTGCTCGACATCGACAAGGCCCTGGACGATGAGAGCGAGGGTGAGTCACGGCCGACCTCCGGCCTGCCCGCCGACCGCTCCCAACTCTGGAGCATGAGGCTCGCCCTCCGCGGTGGGCCTGTCTTCAGCACGGCGCGCTACGACGGGTGGCTCGCGGGCACCGCGGTCGGTATGACGTTGTTCTACACGGATTTCGTGGCAAAGAGCTGGTTGACCGGCGTCGGTAGGGGTGTGCCACCCGCGACCGTCGGCGGGTTCGCCGCCAACACCAGGTCGCCGACGCCACCAGCTTTCTGCGACAAGGCCACCGAGGCCAACGAGTCCACCAGGCTGTGGTTCGGGCAGCGGGACACGGGGTTCCGTTTCACCGACGAGCAGGTCAGCCTCGGCGCCAGGGCGACCCAGCTGTTCTCGGTGTCCACCAGCGGCACCGAGGCCGAGTCGAGCTATCTGATGTCCAGGGGACTGCGCTGGTGGGACCAGCACTACGAGGTCATCGGGGACTACGAGCCACAGTATCGCCGCCTCGAGGAGATCATGCGGTGGAGCGGCGCGCTCGAATGGCTCGTCATGCGGGCCGGCGCCAATCTGCCCCGCCCCGACCACGACCGTGTGACGGCTACCCATCGCTTCGACGACTGGTACGCGAACAACGAGTTGCGGGAGACGGAGCCGATCGCGTTCGTCACGTCCCCGTCCGTGGAGCACGAGGCGGTCCGCACCGCGCCGTCCGCGTTCTTTGTGGACTGTGGGGAGCCGTGGCTGGTCGGCGGCGTGTCGCTGGCCGACTCGCTCAACCGCCGCGGCGACCGCACGTTGCGCGCCGACCTCCCCGACTCCGTCGCTCGCGCGGGTGCCTTCGACGAGGGGTCGGCGTTCGATCCGGCGAGCGGTACGGGGCACATCGTTCAGGGTTCGGTCGACGAGGCGCGTGCCTTCGGCAACCTCGTGGACCGCACCTTGTCGCGTACCGAGGACGGGCACGCCGTCACCGACGTCGTCGCGCCGAAGAGCCGCAACGCGTCGTTCGGTGCGTTGAAGGACCTGACCGGCGCGAACGGCCCGCGCGAGCTGCGGAACGAGCTCCACGCGGAGAACGGGACACTGCACCAGGCGTTCGCCTACCAGGGCGAGCCGGTCGGCGAGCTGGTGAGCACGAAGACGTCCCGCACGCAGGTGCTCCTGTGGTGGGCACGCGGATCGATGAGCCGCGTGCGCGCCGTGCTCGAGTCGATCCAGAAGGGAAAGTCGGGACGGCCGGAGCCTCGCGACGTCCTTCTCGCCGTCGAACTGGCGGACGGCCGCATGCTGTACCGGACCGGCGAGCGATGGCTGTCGACCGACGTGGTGGACTCCTCGGCAGGTGGTCCGGCCTTCCGGTACGGCTACGTCGATCCCACGACCTCGAAGCCGGTGCTCGGGAACGGGAAGCTCGTGCCGCCACCGAGTCCGGTGGCGCCGTGGATGAGCGTTCCCGCCGCCGGCGGCGGCCTGCCCGTCGTTCGGCCCGCCAACCCGCCGGGCACGCATGCGACGCGGATCACCGTGACGATGGCGGATGGTGAGCACTCCGCGTTGTTCGTCGACGGCGACACGGCCGTGGTGCCCAGCGACGACCGCTACCTGGGCATCAATGGCACGGTGCCGGGCGCCGCGCTCCTGCGGACCTTCGACAGCGCGGTCGCGCCGGTCCTCGCGGACCTGCGTGAGTCCGCCGACTCGTTCTACCGCGGCGTGCTGCTCGGCCCGGACGGGGCGGTGCTGATCGGCCGCGACAACCTTGTCCTGTTCGGCAGTGGCGATCCGGTGTACGCGCTCGTGGCCCACGCGCAGAGTGTGCACAGTGGACGGTCGCCGCCGATCTTCGAGCTGGAGGGCGGGAGGTTCGAGCACATCGCGAAGATCAGCGACAGCGCACGCGTGGAGGCGCGGGAGAACGACGTGAACCTCGCGGACCTGCTCGCGGACGACGGCTCCGGTGCGCAGGTGTACATGCACAGGGACATGGCGCGGTCAATGCCTGTGGACAACGGGGTTGTCGTGCCGGAGAAGATTCCCCGCGACCGCAAGGTGAACGTGGTCACCATCCGTTCGGAGACCGGGCCACGCGTGCCCGCGATCGTGCACTACCGCGGCGCTCTCTGGCACCGGATCGGACCGGGACCGACTGGCACGGGCACTCCTCCGGCGGGTGGCGGGAGTGGCGGCGGGCCAGGCGGGGGCGATGGCAGCGGTGCGGGCAGGGGTGGCGGAGGGCCGATCATCCGGCTCGTCTGCCCCGTCGACACCGCAGAAGACGAGCAAGAGGAGCAGGACGAGTACCAAGGGTGTGGACAGTGACCGAGGAACACCCGCTCCGTTCGTTCGCGATGAGGTCCGACTCGGACGTCGGCAAGGCGGTTCAACGAGCGGCCGACATGTTCGCCCTGCGGGACGCCGACGGCGTGGACGCCGAGTACGAACGCGCGGTCGGCTTCGCGGGCGACGAGCCTGAGCTGCGGCAGGCACTGGCGTTCGACCACGTCGCCCGGTTGTGGCTGCTCGATTCCACCAAGGCGTTGCGTAGATGCGACAGCTACCTGCGCGAGTTCACCACTGGTGAGGTCGAGTTCCGGTCGCTCCGGGCGGAGATCCTCAGCTCGTCGGGCAGGTTCGCCGAGGCGGCGGAGGAGAGCAGGACGACGGCCGAGGTGTCGCGGGCCAGAAGGCGACCGCTCAGCCACGACGAACGCGCCCGTCTGGCAAGGGTGGAGGCGTACTGGGCCGCCGCCCAGGGCGACGTCGACGAGGCCGACGCCTTGCTGGGAGAGGCACGCGAGGCGTTCCGTTCGACCGACAACAGCGGCGGAGTGGCCTATGTGGACGGTGACCGGCGCACGATCGGGCACGCCCCGCGCGCTGCCGGTGACCACCTCCCATCCACCGTGGCCGGCCGGCTGGCGCTTGCCGCCGCGTGCCGGGAGCAGCTGCGCTACGAAAGCGCCCTTGCGATCGTCCGCGGCGTCCTGGACGACGAGGAGTTCGATCCCGGCCTCCGGCCCCCGGTGCTGTACGAGTGCTACCAACTGCTCCGCCTGACCCGGCAGCACGACGCGGCCGCACGACTGCTGCCGCGGCTGCGCGAGGAGGCGGCGTCGTCGGGTGATCGGGAACTTCTCGCCGTGCTCGCCTGCCTGTCGGCCGGGGACGTCCCCGGCCCGTCCCACTTCCTTCGGCCCGGCCGGCGACTCGAGTGTGTCGCCGAACTCGTCAGGCGGCAGCGCTTCCCCGAAGCAGGCGCGTTGCTCCGTGAGGTGTACCCGGACCTCCACTCGGATCGTGACACAGCGACGTGGCACCTCCTGTCCGCCAGGGTCGCCCTTTCCTGGCACACCGGAGAGCAGCCGATCCTGAGCGCGGCCGTCGAACACCTCGACACCGCGATCCGCGTGGCCGCGCCGCTGGCACTGACCGAGATCCGCGTACAGGCGTTGCGACTGGCGGGCGAGACCGCCTACCAGCGCGGTGACGGGGACCGGGCCGCCGAGTGCTGGTCCGAGGCGTACGCGCTGGAAGAGCGCATCGCTGAGCGGCAGGAGTCCGAAGAGGTGCGTCTCGGCATCGTGACCGAGGCCGCCACCGAACACGACAGCATGGTCACAGCCGCGGGAGCCGCGGCGGCGCGCACCGAGGACGACGCGGCGACGGCGGCCGTCGTCGTCGCGATGGAGATCGCCCGGGGCCGGCTCGGGCCGGCCCCGGCGGGCGACCGACCCCTCCCCAGTCCCCTCGACCTCGTGGCGTGCCGTCAGTGGGTGAGCGAGGTGACCAGCACGCTGTCCCGCCGGCAGGCTGTCTGGTTCACGCACGTGACACCTGAGCGCGTCCACCACGCCGTCGTGGCCCGCGATCTGCTACGGCACATCTCGTTCCCGCTCCGGATCGAGGAGCTCACCGCCGCGGTGGACCGGCACCGCGGTTGTTGGAGCAACCCCCAGGTGCTGGAGATCAGCT
This sequence comes from Actinophytocola sp., assembly GCF_036378875.1. GTDB lineage: Bacteria > Actinomycetota > Actinomycetes > Mycobacteriales > Pseudonocardiaceae > Actinophytocola. Next base: position 79,517 of record NZ_DASUVO010000049.1, on the reverse strand, counting down.
TGGTCACCGGGGAGTTCGAGAACTCCCTCGCTCAGGTGGCCGCGCTGGCGGGTCTCCATGGTGTGGCGAAGGAACTTCCTTCGCGCATCCGGCGGGTCGCGGTCGTGGTGGCGAGGGAACTCGCGGACATCCCACTGCCCGCGGTCGTGCTCCCAGGGACCGACGAGCGGTTCGTGCACCGCTTCGCGTTCTCCGACCTGCCCTCGCTTTCGGTCCGGCACCACCTGCGTGAGCGTGCGCGAGGTCAACGCGGTCAGCGGCAGCTGTGTGTCCGGCCGGGGAGGGACACGGCCGTGGCGCACGATAGTGGGCGCACGCTGCTGGCAGGGCGAGCGGCGACGGTCAGCGGTCTGAGCACGGAGTTGGCGAACCGGGATCACCACCTGCTCCGGATCGACACGCACGGCCGGTACGACGAAGCCGATCCCACCAGTCAGTCGTGGCTGCAACTGGCACCGGAGGGCGCGGCAGGACGACTCACTCCCGAAGGGCTGGCGCGGCTGGACCTGCGTGGATGCGGAACGGTCGTGCTGGGAGCGTGCGAGTCCGGCCGGGAAGAGCACCGGGGGAGAGAGGCGCGTACGGGGTTCGCGCGGTCCGCGATGGACGCGGGCGCCTCAGCGGTGGTGGCGGCGCGATGGGTGGCGCACGACGCCACGACCGCCGCGCTACTCGATCGCTTTCTGCGCTACCTGCGTGCCTGGCCCCGGGACGTCGCACTCCAACGAGCGCAGGCCGACACGTGTGAGGTGGCCCGGGGCATGCCGGCCGACGTGTCGTTCCACCGGCACCCGGCCCGTTGGGCCTGCTGGGTGCTGTACGGAAACCCCGATCATCAGACCCGCGCCGGCGCGATCACGCGCCTGCTGTGCCGGGTGCCGAACTTGTGGAGGCGCGTGCCGTGAGTAGTCCATCGGTGTTCCTGTCGTTCGCGGGCGCGGACCGGCCGACGGCGGAGACTTTCCGCAAGCACCTCCGCGCACGCGATGTCGTGGCCTTCCTCGATGAGCGGGACATCGCGCCAGGGCAGAACATCGTGAGCACGATCAACGACGCGATCAGCGAAGCCGACTGGTTCGTGCTCCTGTGGTCACACCACACCTCGACCAACCATTTCGCCACGGCGGAATGGACCTCCGCGTTCATGCGTGGCGTGGGGAAGCCCCGCCCGTTCCTCATCGTGGTCACCTTGGACAAGAGCACGTTGCCCGTCATGCTCCAGGCGAGCAGCTTCGTCCAGTTCGAAGGGGACTGGTCGGTGGTCGTCGACCGCCTACTGGCCACGTGGCGACGAGACCGGCGAGAGGACCCGCCGTGTGGGGTGGACATCCACGTGCACAACGAGGCACTCGCGGTCACCTACGTGGTGACCGTGCCGCCCGAGATCACGGGACGCGGTCTGATGGACGCCGTACGAGCCGAACTCGGCCTGAAGAACCAGGTCGCGGCGTTCGGCGGACAGGTCGGTGCCCGGTTCTTCTACCGGCTCGAGTACGACGGCAGGCCGCTGCCCGACAACACACCGCTGCCGGTCCCACTGGCCGAGCCCGGCCAGGTGGTCGACCTCGTCGTGCGGACGGAATGGTTTGGTCCTCAGTGGACAGGCGGAGCCGATGAGTACCGGCACGAGAGCGGCGTGCTGAACGGGAGTATGAAGCGGCGGCTGGTCCACGAGGCCTTCGGTCACCTGAAATCTGAAATGGGAGCGAAGTGAGCGGGAGAAATTGGGGGCGAAGTGAACGGGAGAAATGAAGTCGGATCACCCGCGCGGGGGATTGGTTGACATCGTCGCACGACGTGCTCCTTGTGTTCCACGCACGATGAACAGGCTGCTGGCCAGCGAATACATGTCCGATCAAGGTTTGGTCCACAGCCACCGGACACAGTGACTCCCCTCTGGTGTCGCGATGCCTCCTGTCCGGGTCACGATGTAGCACGCGGACGGAGCTCATGTAGCAGCCGAATATCGGCCGCCGATTGAGGAGGCCAGTGGGCTGAGCGTTTTTTCTCGGAAAGGGAGCCATCTGCATGGTTGGGATGTTCGTCGACGACCGCGGTACCGGCCAACCCCCTTGGCGCCGCGGCGATCCACGACCGTGATGACCACAAGTAACGGCACGAGGCCGGGACGGCGGACGTTCGTCGAGGTCGTGCGTGGGCCCCTCGTGATCGGGTTACCGGTCGGCGCCGCGGTCGGCGCCCTGGTGGGCGTGCTGAGCCACGACAACCTGCTGGGAGGGGTGGCCATTGGGGCGGGTTTCGCCCTCGTGGTGGTCGGATTCCTGGTCACCGCCGAGATTCGCGCAGGCGCCATGGGTGTGCCGCACCGCAGGCCGTTCCGGTCCGGCGACCGGTTCGCGGGCTGGACGGTGGTCGGCCGGCTGCGCACAGGCTTCGGCCACACCGTCGAGTACGAGGTACGGCGCGGTGACGACCGCGGCAGGCTCACCGTGCTCGCCCTGGCGTACAAGGATTCCCGTCGGCAGGCCAGGCGGGTGCCGCACCCGCTCGCGGAGATCGGATCGAGCTACCTCGCGCAGCCCATGGATATCGGCCGCGCAGGACAGTTCGAGTACGTCGTCACGGAGCTGGACCGGAGCGAGCCGCTCGCGGCACGGGTCCTGCGACTGGGACCTCTGGACGGCACCGCCCTGTTCCACGTCGCGATCGGCACAGCGTTGGCGCTCAGGGAGATCCACGCTCGCGACGCCGTGCACGGCCGGGTGTGGCCGGACCAGGTGGTGGTGAGCGACTCCCGTGTCGCGCTGCTCGCGTTCGACCCCCTGGTGAACCACCAGGGTGGTGATGACTACCTGGCGCCGGAACAGCCACTCGGGGACGACTCCGGCAGCGCCAAGGCGGACGTGTTCACATGGGCGTGCACGGTGTTCTTCGCCGCCACCGGTCGCGCGTTCGAGTCGGCGCCCGACCTGAAGTCGTGCCCGCACCGGCTTCGCGAGATCCTGGCCGCGGCACTGGCCGGCGAACCCGCTGACCGGCCGGACTCGACGGCACTCGTCGAGCGGCTGCGTGTCGTGGGCCGTGAGTTCGGCTGGCAGCCGCCGCGGCCGGACCCGCCGCGGCCGGCTGCCAAACCGGTGCCACGCATGGCGACGCGTACCGCCGTCGCGGGACTGGCGTCGGTCGTTCTGGCCGCCGTGCTCCCGATCTTCGTCCCTGCCAACCCGGACGGTGGGCCCGCAACGCCGAGCAGCACGCTGGCCGTCGAGGTGCCCACGAGCGAGCCCACACCCGGTCCGACGACACCCGCCACGTCCACGGCTGCCACGCCGACCTCGTTGAGCGACGAACCGGCGTCCACCGACGTCGGTGCCGGGTGGCCGGTCGACGCGAACGACGGCTCGCCGGCGTTCCACGCCTACCTCGATGGTTCCTTCCTCGTACCGGACTGGGTGGCCTGCGCCGAAAAGCACTGCGTCGTCGGCGCGGCCGACCAGGTCTACCTGTTCACCGAGCAGCCCACGGCGGAGGTCGCGCACACGGACCTCGCGGTCGACGACCCGGCCCGCGCCCTGACCGACATGGGCCTCACACCGCGGGAAGCGAGTGAGCTCCTGGCCCGATGAGTGCTCACACACCACCGAACAGCGCCGCCCTCCGGGGTGACGACCACCCGAACCATTCCACAGGAGGACCAGCCATGTGGTCGCTGAGAAGGGACGACGGGCATCCCTGGCTCGCGCCGCCTGCCCGCGCGATCCGGTACTCGATCGTCGAGCGACTGGCCGACTGGCTCACCGGCCGCCGCGACGGCCTGCTCGGCATCCCGTCCGTGCCGGCCGAAGTGCTGGACGTCGGCGTCGGTCCCGGACACGCGGAGGCGGAGACCGCCGCGGAGTTCAGCACCCATCGGCTCGAACAGATCCGGCACCATCACCACGGTCGCATGGAAGGCGAGCGCAGTGCCTTCCTGGCGTTCTGCGACGACCTGTACGGCCGGCAGACCGAGGCGGAAGAACAGATGCGGGGGGCCGAGGTCAAGGTGGCCGCGCTGCGCCACGAGCGCGCCACCGCAGGCGAGCCGCCATCGGCGTCCGCGCTCGCCGTCCGCCGGATCGCCGAGAGCGACCTGTCCGACGAACTGGTGCGGCGGCGCAGGCTGGGGGAGCACCAGCGCCGTCTCCGCCAGGTCGAGGAACGCCTCACCGCCGCGGAGGAGGCGGCCGCGACGGCGAGAGCCGCGTTCGACAAGATCGACAGGACGGTGCGCGGCAGGTGGCGCCTCACCCTCGTCAGGGTGCACCGGCTGCACGAACACGCCCACCGCCGCGCCAACGTGTACTGGCGACAGCTCGTCCGGTCACATCCGCAGGGCGACCTGCTCAACGGCGCGCTGGCCCGAGTGGGCCCCGACCTTCCCGACTGGGCCCGCGACGACGCACCGAGCCCGGTGCCCGTCCGCGAAACCCTGCCTGGTGACAACGACACGGACGCGACGTCGTCCGGGCGAGACGAGAAAGGAGGCCACGGTGATCCTCAGGTCACGGCGCCACAGACTGCGCCGGATAGCCGCGCCTGACGGCCAGCCGGTCGGCACCGGCTGGCCGTACCCGGACCCCCCGGAGTTCACACCCACCCAGGTGGACGAGCAGGCCGCACGCGACAAGGTGGGGAAGGTGGTGTCCGGACTGCTCCCGAACGCCTTCGACGAGGCCACCGGGCACGTGCCGATGAACCTCATCAACTCCTGGGCCGATCAGTGGATCGACGAGGTCGACGGCGAGTTCGACACCTACCGCCACCAGGTGCGGCGCGAGATCGGTCTCGCCGAGGCCGCACTCGCCGAGCTGGACCGGCTGCACGACGCGGAAACGCGCCGGCTCGGCGAGCTCTCCACCGCGCGGCGCAACGCGTTCGACGAACTGAACGCCGCCCCGGCTCAGCCAGGGACCGCCAACGGGCAGTCCCTCGCTAACGCGTCCGGTCCGGAGCCGGACGAGGGTGGCTCTGACCCGGGCGCCACACCCGACCCGCCGCAGCAGCCGCGGTCCGCACGACGTCGTCCGGACCAGGGGTACCGCGCACCGAGCCTGGTGGCCGGGCGACCGGCCGGGATCTTCGCGCACGTGGCGGTCCTCCTGGTCGCCGCGATCGCGGACGTCGGCGCCTTCGCCCAGGTCGTCCAGCTGGTCATGGCGAACCAGCCGGGGATCGTCTCCTTCGCCGTCGTCATCGGCCTCACGGTCACCGTGCTCTACCTCGCGCACAGCGTGGGCACGATGGTCCGGGACCGGATCGCCGGCATTGGTGCCGCGCGGTGGACGTGGGTCGTGCTCGCCACGCTCGGCTGGGCGTCGATCGGCGCGGTCGCGTTCTGGGTTCGCCTGGTGATCACCGAGGCCGACGTCCAGGCGCCACAGGTGGGCCTGTCGACGGTCGACCAGCCGTCCACATCGGACCCGGTGGACGCGACGGCAATGCCCGCCGCGGTGCTGTTCCTCGCGCTGTTCATCGGATCCGGCCTCGTCGCGGCCATCGGCGCGTACGTGACCCACAACCCGAGGGCCGGTGAGTACCGGACCGTCAGGTCCAAACACCAGTCCTCCTCGGCGCTCGCGGGTGAGATGGCCGGGGTGCGCACGGCTGTACTGAAGCGTCTGCGGCACTTCAAGAAGGCTCTGGTCAAGGCGCGCCGGCTCCGTGACCGGGAACGCAGGCGCCGCAGGCACTTCGCCGAGGAGCTCAAGCAGCACGCCCGGCTACTGATGGCCGACCACGTCCAGGACCCGGCGTTCTCCGACGCGCTGTTCACGCAGGACCGGCTGCCCTACCCGGAGTTCCGGAAAGGCAACGGGAACACCTCTCAGGTCAACGGCAACACATCCCCCGGAGCACGAGAATGACCCACCGACCAGCACACCTCCGCGCGAGGATCGTCACCGCGGTGCTGTCCGCCGGTATCGCGGCCACCGCCTGCACCACGGCGGAGACGTCGCCGACGCCGACGCCGGAATGCCTGGTGAACTCGGACCTTCCCTTCGTCGCCGCGGTCGGCGCACGTGCCAACAACCCGGCCCCCGAGATGCCGGCGGAGGTCAACACGCTCATCGACCGCACCGGCCGTGCCGGTGAGAAGATCACCCTGATCCGCGCCGACGGGAAGCCCGAGGTCAGCTTCGCGCGGGCGTTCACCACCACCGCGAAGAACTCCGTCGCCACCGACAAGGACTTCCGCCGGTTCGTCGGCGACCTGGGGCAGGCGTTCGCGGAGGCGTCCAAGGCCAAGACGGCCGAGGCCGACCCGCTCACCGCGCTGACCCTCGCGGGGCGGTCCACACCCCACGGTGGCAACGTCGTGCTCCTCGACTCCGGTCTGCAGACCGTCGCGCCACTGCGGTTCCAGGACGACGACGGCGCGCTTCTCAACGCCGACCCGAAGGAGGTCGTCGAGCACTTGCGCGCCCTCGAGCTCCTGCCGGACCTCGAGGGCAGGAACGTCATGCTCGTCGGGCTGGGCAACGTCGTCGCACCGCAGGAGCCACTCGACCAGCGGTTGCACCAACGGGTGATCGACATCTGGAGCGAGATCGCCGAGGCGGGCGGCGCGGCGTGTGTCGAGGTGGTCGACACACCGGCAGATGTCGCCAAGCCTGTCCCCGGCGTGCCCGCCGTCACCCCAGTGCCGGTGCCGGAGCCCCCGCCGGCGCCCCGGCCCTGCGGGGAAACGGTGCTCAACGACCGCAACGACGTCGGCTTCCGGCCGGACGAGGACGTGTTCGTCGACGAGGGCGCCGCGAGGAAGACGATCGGGCAGGTGGCCGACGTCATGCGGGACGGGCGTCAACGGGCGGAGCTGATCGGGACGACCGCGAACGTCGGCGGGTACGACGGGCAGGTGGCGTTGTCGAAGCGGCGGGCGGCGGCGGTCCAGCGGGTGCTCGTCGACCTCGGCATCGCCGAGGGCCGGCTGACGACGACCGGACAGGGCAGCCGGTTCGACGGCTACCAGCAGGACCACGGGCCCGGTGGTGAGCTGTTGCCGGGCCCGGCCGCGAACAACCGCAAGGTCATCGTCCGTCTGGTGTGCACGGACTGATGCGCGACGACTCGGCCCCCATCCGGTACGGGCCCTTCGCCCGGCTGTCCGACTGGTACCAGGGCTGGCGGGACGGTGTGGCCGGGGTGCCGGTGCCGAGGAGGGGCATCGCCACCACCGCGCACAGGGAGGTGCTGATCCGCAGGACCCAGGACTCCTTCGAGCGGGAACGGCTCGAGTTCGAGGCCCGCAGGGCGGACAAGCTCGAACGGATCGCGGCGATCCAGGTGCGCCTAGGACACGCGGTCGACGCGGTGACTGCGGCGCGTGCGGCACTGGCCGAACTGGACGGACCGCCTTCCCCGGCCGAACTCGAGCGGCGGCGACCAGGCGAGGAGCACCGCACGACCGCGGTCGTGCGGCTGCGCAGGCTGCGTGAACACGCACGCGCGGTCCGGACCGCCGAGCAGCTGGTCGAGTCCCGGGACCGGGCGGCGAACGCGGTCGCGTCCGAACTCGCCGCCGCCGTGGAAGCGGCGGAACGTGAGGCTGTCGTGGCAGGTGTTCGGGTGCGGCGCGTCCACGAACACGCCCACCGCAGGCTTTCGGCGTACCGCAGGCGGCTGGTCCGCAGCCACCCCGAGGGTGACTGGGTCAACGTGGCGATGGACAGCCGCGCCCCGGCCATCCCAGGGTGGGCGGTGACGGGGTTCGACGAGACCGAGCTGATGGACCTCGACACGCTGGACGAGCCGGAGGAACTCGGCGACTGGCGCCTGCCGCAACCGGAGCCCGAACTCGTGGCGATCGGGGCGGTGACCACCATCGGGTCCGAACAGCAGAGAAGACCGGCCGGCGACGCGCACGTCGTTCTCGCCGGGTACGGGATCGCCGCACACCACGCCACCCTCACCCGCCGGGGTGCGGGCTTCCGCCTGCAGGACCATGGGCGCGGCGGCGGAACGTACCGGGCCGGACGGCAGGTGGGCCGGGTCGACCTCGAGGTGGGCGACACGTTCGAGATCGGTGAGTACGAGCTGCTGATCCGCGGCGTCGACGAGCTCGAGGTGCGCTTCCTCGGTCAGCACGAGCTCGTCGTGCTCGGCCTGACCGCGCGTGGCAAGCACAACAAGAAGCTGCTGACCGACATGACGTTCACCCAGCGCCCGAGGACGCTGATGGCGGTGCTCGGTCCCTCCGGCGCGGGCAAGAGCACGCTCTTCAGCGCCCTGCTCGGTGAGCTGCCGCTCGACAGCGGCGAACGCTACCTCCAGGGCCACGACCTGCGGACGCACCCCGGCGTGATCAGGAACTCGATCGGTTTCGTCCCCCAGAGCGACGGCACCATGCACCAGCGCCTCACGGTCCGGCAGCTGCTCAGGTTCTCCGACCGACTGAGAAGCCCGAGGGACCGCAGGAGGGGCCGGGCGGAGCGCATCAGAAAGGTGTGCGTAGAGCTCGGGCTGGACATGCTGCTCGACAACTCGGTCGCCTCACTGTCCGGGGGCGAACGCAAAAGGGTGTCGATCGCGCTCGAGGTCCTGGCCGAGCCCAACCTGCTGATGCTCGACGAGCCGACCTCGGGACTGGACGCCGCCAAGGACCAGGAGGTGATGCGGTTGCTGCGTGCCTACGCGCGGAAGGGCAAGAGCGTCATCACCATCACCCACAACACCGAGCATCTCGACCTGGCCGATGACGTGCTCGTCGTGGTCAGCCGTGGGCGCCCGGTGCACCTCGGCCCACCCGGGACCGTCCTGACCGACCTCGGCGCGGGCGACGGTGGTTACACGGCGCTCATGGCGAGCCTGCAGAAGGATCCCGAGCTGGCCGTCCTGGCCTACCAGCGCAGCCGCACCTTCCAGAACGCCAAGAACGCGGCGGAGTCACTCCGGGAGGAACAGCAGGCCAAGCCGCCGAGGAACGCCAGGCGCCCCAGGCTGCTCCCGGCGCTGCTGCGGCAGCTGCCCGTGCTCGTACACCGGCAGTTCGTGCTGGTGACCAGGGCGCCGTTCCACGACGTCCAGGGCGGCAAGGACTGGACGAAGGCCGTCGGAGCCGTGCTGATGCCGGTGTTCGTGGCGGTCCTGGGCGCACTGCTCACCGGCCTGGTGGTTGGCGACGACCCGTGGGGTGCGACCCCGGGCGGCCCGCCGACGACCACGGCGCAGACCGCCCTCAGCCTCCTGGTCACCCTGACCATGCTCGGCGGACAGGCACTCACCTACAGCGACATCGTGTCCGAGTACCCGGTGATCCACCGAGAACACCGGACCGGCGTCCTGCCGGTGGCCGTCGTGCTGTCCAAGTGGGTGGTCTTCGCCGCACTGGCTGTGGTGCAGGGCATCCTCGTGGCCGCGACCTTCACCATGGCCACCTCGAGTCCGCAGCACGCCCTGGTGGTGTCGCCGCGGGTGGAACTCGCTGTGGACCTGACGGCGACCGGTGTGACTGCGATGTCCGCCGGTTTGTTCATCTCCGTCGTGGCCAAGCGCCTGGAACAAGCCGTGACGTTGGCGACCGCCGCCGCGATCGCCCAGGTGGCCCTGAGTGGTGGTCTGACCTCGTTGGATGGAGATCGTTTCCAGCAAGCATTGGCCTGGCTCCTCCCGGCACGCTGGGGGTTCAGCACATCCGCCGCTTCTGTGGACCTGACGGCGATATCCCCCGGAGTTGCCTCGGACGCACTCTGGCATCACCACACCGGACAATGGACCGTCAATATGGTGATGCTGGGTACCTTGACCCTTGGTTACACGGCGGCAGCCGTGTTCCTCCTGCGTAGGTCCCTCCGGAAGTACCGCCGGTAGTACTCGGCTGGCATCTCGGGACCGCATTGTCCGGTCACGGAAGCCTGCATCCGGAGATCACCTCGGCAGAATACTTAACGCTGGCTCAGTTGTTGCCTCGCCCAAGGCTTCCGGTGGGCTGGACCGTGCGGGAGACGGAGCGATCGGCTCGGCCGGTGAAGCACGACCAGGTGCCACGGCCGTTCGCCGCCGGCCGCCGCAGCCTCGACATGGCCGGTGGCCGCGACCGGGGCCGCCGCGCCGGCGGTGAAGCGGACCGCGTACGGCACCCCCATCAGCACGGCCACCGTGATGACCGCGAGCCGGCTGCCGGCCACGACAGGGCTATCAGCAGGATCCCGAGTGCGGTCGGGAGCAACATCAGCACGTCCGCCCGAACGTTCGACGAACAGACCCACTCTCGGGCGCAGGGCACTGACCGCGCCGAGCAAAGCCGCGATACCCATGACGAGTACCGCGACGAGCAGCGAGGTCCAGATGACGCACGCGCGATACCGGTCCGTTCGCCGCCCAGCCACTTCTCCCGACCGATGTCCAGCCGGCGCGGTCCGGCGCGTGGATGCCCTTGCCTGACAACGTTTCTGCGACGGGCCTGTGACGGCTGAACTGGGACTCTTACCGCTGGATTTCGCAGCGGGAGGAGTGCCGTCCGATGCCACCGCCACCGATGGCTGCCCGCGCGAAGCGGCCCGCGGTGACGACTCCGGCTTCCACGAAGCTGGACCGGCCGGGCACGCGGTCCGCGATGGCGCACGGACCGGCCGAGATGGTGCACGCCCGGTCGCAGCTGGGCAACACGGCGATGACGGCGGCGCTGGATGGTCTGCCGCGAGGCGCGCGTCCGTCCGCGTGGACCGCGCAGATGATGCTGGCAGGGCAAGACCTTGTCGGAAACCAAGCGGTCGCCGGCGCGGCCGCCATCTCATCGACTGTCATCCCCACTGCGCCGGCGGTAGCGCCCGCACCGCCTGGTCAGAAGAAGCCCGAACCGCCGAAGCCCAAGCCGGGCGGGACCAAGCCAAAGGCCGTCCCGCCACCGGCGCCCAAACCCGAGGTGAAGGACAAGCCGGCGGCGGAGCGCCCAGGCAAGGAGGAGAAGAAGGCTGAGGCCGGCCCAGCGCGCTCGCCTGCCGCCGACCCGAAGTTTCAGGCGCTGAAGAAGGACGTCAACGCCAAGAAGAGAAAGGTGGGCACGAGCCACCCACCGCCCGTGGCTGAAGCAGGTGCGGCACAGGGTGCCGCGGTACCGCCGGCCGATGACCAGGAGGCCCGCGGCAAGGCAGCGCACGCCGAGAACATGGATGCCGCCGAGCCCAAGACGTTCGACAAGAAGGCGTTCGCCGACGCGGTGAAGAAGGCGATCGCGGACCGCGCGCCGAAGAACCTCGAACAGGCGGACGAGTTCGGCGAGTCAGGCAAGGCAGAAGAGGTCAAGACAGAGGTCCAGGGCAAGGTAGGCGAGGGCAAGGACGCGTCGGCGAAGGAGATCGCCGACACGACCGCCGAAGCGCCACAGCCGGCCCCGGACGCCAAGGAAGTCGTGCCGATGGCCCCGGACCAGGTCCCGGGCAAACCAGGCGCACCCAACCCGAACCAGGCCGCTCCGGACGCGCTGCCCCCGTCGGCCACCGATATGTCGGCCGGCCCGGCGCAGGTCAACGACCAGATGGCCGCGGCCCAGGTGACCGAGAAGCAACTGTCGCTCGAGAACTCCCGAGAGCCGTCGTTCGACAAGGCGGTCCAGGACAAGAAGGAGATGGACACGCACTCGGCCGAGGCGCCGGGCGAGCTGCGCGCCGGCGAGGCCAAGGAACTCAAGCAGGTCAAGACCGCGGCCGCCGGCAAGGGCACGGCCGCCATGACGGCCATCCACGCCACCCGCGTGACGACCGGCAAGCAGGTCGGCACGGGCAAGGAAGGCACGAAGAGCCGCGACGAGGAAAAACGAACCCAGGTAACGGCGATCCTGCAAAAGGTCTTCGACCAGACAAAGTGCGACGTTGAGAAGATATTGTCCGACCTGGACAAGGCAGTAGACCGCCAGTTCACCGATGGCGAGAAGCGCGCGAGAGACCGCTTCACCAGGGAACACGAAGACGGAATGCGCCGCTACAAGGCGGAGCGTTACGGCGGTCCAGGCGGTGGGTTCCTGTGGGCCAAGGACAAGCTGTTCGACCTGCCGGAAGAGGCCAACCGGATCTACGAGGGGGCGAGGGACAACTACCTCGTCGAGATGGACCAGGTCATCACGACCATCGCCGGCACCGTAGAGCGAGAACTGAACCGTGCCAAGGACCGAATAGCTGCCGGCCGCAAGGAACTCAAGGAGGCGGTCGACAAGCTCCCGAAGGACTTGCAGGCAATAGGCCGAGAAGCCGTTTCCGACTTCGAAGGAAAGTTCGACGAGCTCAAAGACACCGTCAACGACAAGGGAACCGAGCTGGTCGACACCCTGGCCACCAAGTACACCGAAGCGGTCAAGTCGGTGGACGCGGAAATAGCGAAGGAGAAGGAAAAGAACAAGGGCCTGGTCACCAAGGCCGCAGAAGCGATCGGCGACGTGATCGAGACAATCAAGGAACTCGGTCGCATGCTGATGAACGTTCTCCGCAAGGCCGCGTCCGCGATCGGCCTGATCCTCCGCGATCCCATCGGCTTCCTGGGCAACCTGGTCACCGGCGTCGGCGGCGGCCTGAAACTGTTCATGAAGAACGCCGGCCGGCACCTGCAACAGGGTGTTCTGGCATGGCTGCTGGGCACCGGCGCGTCGGTCGGCCTGGAACTGCCGAAGACGTTCGACATCCTGGGCATCCTGACCCTGATCGCCGCGCTGTTGGGTATCTCCTGGGCGAACATCCGCTCCCGCCTGGTCCGACGGGTTCCGGAGAAGGCGGTTGTCGCCGCCGAAACCGCCGTCCCCCTGGTCTCCCAGGTCAAACGCCGAGGCGTGGCCGGCATGTGGGACGACCTCAAGTCCCGCGTCGGCGACCTGAAGAAGAACCTGATCAGCAACCTGGTGTCCTACCTGCTACCGACCATCATCATCGCGGGCGTCACCTGGATCGTGTCGCTGTTCAACCCAGCCTCGGCCTTCATCCGAGCCTGCAAAATGATCATCGACATCATCCGCTTCATCGTCACCAACGCGCGTCAGATCTTCGAGTTCGTCAACGCGGTCCTTGATGCCGTGATCGCCATCGCCCGCGGTGGGACTGGCGGCGTACCCGCACTGATCGAACGTGCCCTGGTCCGAGCAATCCCCGTCCTGATCGGCTTGCTGGCAGCACTCCTGGGCATCGGCGGCATCGCCGGCAAGGTCAAGCAGATCTTCCAGAAGATCGCCCGCCCAGTAAACCGCGCCATCGACGCGGTCACCAAGAAGATGGCCGACCTGGTCAAGAAGCTCTGGAACAAACTCAAATCCAAGTTCCGCAAAAAACCTGACAGGAAGCCCGCTAGAGACAAACGGCGTCCAGACCATCAAAAGACGCCTACAGGGAAGGATGCGTTGCTCAAGCGGGCAACAGCTGCGATCAAGCCGAAGCTAGCCGCCGCGTTGCGCGCCGGTATCAGTTCCGCCCAGCTGAAGCGAAGGCTCAAGGCATGGCGGCGCCAGTACAAGCTTACGGACCTGCGTCTCGGCGCGGGCGGTTCGTTCGTCGCCAAGGTCAACCCCGAAATGGTGCTGGACGATCCCAAGGGTGTGAAAATCGACCTGGAGGTCCTCGGTAGGGTCATGAGAGAGGTGTTCCACGACGCCGAGCAGACGTACGTGAAAACCCTCAGGATCACCAGCGTCGACGCGCAGGGCAGGCCACTGATCGAAAAAGCAAAGGAAGACATCGAAAACGAACGCGCGAAGTCGCTGTCCGGCCTGACCCGCATGGAACAACAGGAAGCGCTGCGGCACGCCGAACCAGGGAGCGCTACGGGGCGCACCGGACGCGACGCCCACATCTACGCGGACACCGGACCCGAGCAAACCATCCGGCTGCCGAAGAACCGCGAATGGATCTCGGATCCGCTACTCGGCACCGTAATTGGAGAGCTGAAGGGCCTGAGTCCGTCCGCCTATCCCAAGATGGCGCAAAGCGCCATCGACATGGGCAAGCGACTCGGCGCCACCGAGCGTGAAATCAATCAGGCTATCGCGGACGGTGGTCCTAGGGCTATCGATCAACTGGTTGCCCGACTCGCCGCGGCAGCCGGCAACCAGACAAAAACCAAGAAACTGGCGCTGGACCGGTACGCGGCGAAGCTGAAGCGTATCTCGTTGCTCGCCCACGCGATCGAGCCGGCGCGAAAGCGGGGCATCCCCACTGCGACAGCGCTCTCCTCCGTCATGCTAGGAATGGGCGAGAGCTCGCTGAGCGATTTTCTCGCAGGCAAACATGCCCCTATGGCTGAGAAAGGCGCGGCGAGTTTTGCGAAAGATCCGAGGAAATTGCCCGTTGCCGAACGCGCGGACCGCTACACGACCTACGCCGAGCGGGCCAAGATTCTCAGAGACCAACGGGTCGGTCAGATCATTGACGACTTCATCGCGGCCGCAAAGGCCGCGGCGAGCGGCAACAGACCCTTCATCTCTGCCACCGGGTATAATCTGGAACCGCTAGTCCAGGCCATCAAGGGATGGATCCGTGAACACCTGGCCGGCGTCGGTGACGCGTCGACCCAGGCGGCGGCCAGCCAGAAGTTGCGGTCCCAACTGGTAGCATTCCTTGGCGACTACGACGGAAAGACACGATGAGCAGCAGAATTCTCGTTCTTGATATCCCTCCGGGTGATGCCTCAGTCCTTGAACGGCTGTCACCGGCACTCAACGCAATATATACCGCTACGGAGCTCAATTTCGACTATGAGGAAACCGTCGAGGGTATCGATTTGACCAAACACGTCTACATCGAACTGAGCAGCGACGACCAAATCGTTATCGTAGACGACTTCCGGACGCCGGTGTGCTATATCCAGCTCGAGAGCGACGACCATCTCGATTATCTCGTCGAACGGTTAACCCGCTGGCTCAAGCCAGTTCCGTTCGCCGAACTAGAGGAGAGAGCGCAACGTACCCGGGGAAAGGACCCCGGCGCCCTCGTGCGGCTGGCGCTGGCCGCCGGGGGACATGACCCGAGTGACCGCGCGTGCGCTCTCATCCGCGAGGCCCTGGCTAGCAGTGACCCGAAAGTGAAGAACACAGCCATCGAAGCCGCCAGCCTGACGCGATGGCAGACCCTCGGCGCCGATCTGGACGAATTGGCGCGACACGACCCTGACCCCGAAGTACGATCGCACGCTGCAAAGGCGCGGCAGTTGCTAGACGGCGCGAAAGGGTGACCGAGTTCTGGAATCCGATCGTTTTGAACAAGTGAGCTGTTTCATCCTGGTCTGGATGTGTTGGTGGGCAAGGGATGCAGATCGCGTGTCGATGAGCGTCGGCGTGTCGGTGTGACAACGAGATGAAGCCTCCGGTAGGAGGGCTGTCGACCAAGAGCAGTCCATCACCGAAGGCTTCGCATGCTGTTCTACCGTGCCGTCCTGCCGTTGTCACGTCAGACCCTGACCTTCGTGTCCGACATCATCCGAACCCACCGACGGGACGTGGGTTCGATATGGCGCAAGCTCAACCCGGGCCAGGAAGCCATGTTGGTGCTGGTCTACTTGCGCAAGGGTGAACCGTTCGCGCAGGTCGGCGCCGGGTTCGACGTCTCGACCACCACGTGCTGGCGGTATGTCAACGAAACGGTGGAGCTGCTCGCGCAGCGTGCTCCGAAGTTGCGAGAGGCGTTGCGGAAGGCGAAGCGACAGAGGATGACCTACGTGATCATCGACGGCACGCTGATCCCGATCGACCGGATCGCCGCCGACCGGCCCTTCTATTCCGGCAAGCACAAACGCCATGGGGTGAACCTGCAGGTCATCGCTTCCCCGGATGGGGAGATCCTGTGGGTGTCCGGCCAACTGCCGGGCAGCACGCACGACACCGCCGCCGCTCGGATCTGGAACATCCTGGCCGCACTCCGCGACGCCGGGCTGATCGCATTGGGCGACAAGGGCTACCACGGCTATGACGAGTCCGGTCAGCAGGTGATCACCCCGTATAAGGGACGGAAGAAGCCACAGTCCCAGAAAGACGCCAACCGGGCCCACGCGCGGTTGCGCGGCCCGGGTGAACGCGCCAACGCCCAACTCAAGTACTGGCGCATTCTGCACAAGCTCCGGTGCAGCCCGCACCGCGCTGGCCGCCTCGCCAAAGCCATCCATGTGCTACAGAACTACGAGATCACCGCAGGTTGAAAAAGGCTCAGTGTACGATAAGCCGGGCTTAGAACTCAACTTTCGGTACAGATTGCACCGACGGTCAGGCTGGCCTCCAGTTCGTTTCTGATGGACACTCCTATCTGCTTGGGCTGCCTTCGTTTTTCGGGACTGCCATCGGGATCACACGCATCGCCGCACCAGCGACAGCCGCGTTGCCGACGCGGTCCTGGCCGGCGGCGAACGTCGAGGCCACGTGGGAGGGCAGTGACTTCGACTGGGAGTCCATCGCGGTCTTGGCTGCTTGGGCGTTGCCGATGACGGCTGGAACCAGGACCAGTGACTTCTTGCCTCGGTCGGCGGCTGCGGCCGTGCGGAGTTCCTGCGCGGTGACGGGCATGGCTGGCTGGTGCTTCGGGGGCAGGATCTCAGGCATCGGCGGTCACCCCGGGGTTCCGTTTTCGGCTAGTAGTTCAGCATAGCGGCCCAACTCGGCGGGCCGGAACAACCGCGCCTCGCGCTGGAACTGGCGGGAGACGCCTCTCACCACGTGGCGCATGCCTATTGTCGGGCTGTCGGTGTCCGCTGCTGCCAGGGCCGCCGTGCGGGCCACCGCCATGATGCCCGCTCCTGTCATGTCCAGGCGGCTCAGTGTGTCCAGGTCCACGTCGGGCGCCAGTGGGGCCTCTGGAGGGAAGGCCAGGCGCCAGAGTTTGCGGCGCTCGGCCGCGCCTGGGCGGGGGAAGTGGACGACGAAGTGGAAGCGTCGGGTGAACGCTGGGTCCATGTTCTCCTTGAGGTTGCTTGTCAGGATTATCAGGCCCTCGCTCGCCTCGAGTCGTTGTAGCAGATAGCCGACCTCCAGGTTGGCGTAGCGGTCGGTTCCGTGCTTCACCTCTCCGCGTTTGCCGAACAGGGCGTCGGCCTCGTCGAAGAGTAGTACCGCGTGGCTGTCTTCTGCCTGTTGGAAGACCTCCTCCATGTTCTTTTCGGTTTCGCCTACCCATTTCGAGACTACCTGTGCCAGGTCTACCTTCAGTAGCTCCAGGCCCAGTATTCCGGTGATCACTTCTGCCGACAGGGTTTTGCCTGTTCCCGGTTCTCCGGTGAACAGTGCTTTTACTCCGCCGTGGTTGGTTCGTTTTGCGAAGCCCCATT
This sequence comes from Actinophytocola sp., assembly GCF_036378875.1. Classification (GTDB taxonomy): domain Bacteria; phylum Actinomycetota; class Actinomycetes; order Mycobacteriales; family Pseudonocardiaceae; genus Actinophytocola. Next base: position 62,297 of record NZ_DASUVO010000049.1, on the reverse strand, counting down.
TTTCCGCCACCCTTGGCCACGCTCGGAAGGCTGAGGCTATCTCTGTTATCTGGTTCATCTGGGCTTCGGGTAGCACCAGGTCCGACGCCGTTCGGCGTGGGGTGATCGACTGCACCGCCCCGCTGTTGCGGCCCCGTGTCACCGTGGCTATCGCTGGTTCTATGTGCGCCGCGGTGTGGCCGTTTCCCGCCAGGCGGGCGTTCGTGTCTGCCACGGACACCACGGCTCGTAGCTCTCCGACGGTCATGCGGTAGCGGGCGGCCAGGTCTTCCAGCGCATCCGCGGCCAGTACCGGGAACGCGGCCGACCACATGGCTCGGCGTTCTGGGAAACCTGGTGTGGGCACCGTCAGCTCGGCGTAGGTTCGTGCTGCCAGTAGGCCTGGTGGGCGCCACGGGTTGATGCCTGTCAGACACAGTGGAACCCGCGATCTCAACAACACCTCGTCGGGGTGGGGTGGGGTGTTGTCGGTGGGGAGCCACAGCATCGCGTTCAGTGCGGCTGCAGTGCGCAGGTCGGTCAGCGGGTCGGCCGTCAGGCGGCGTAATGGTCTTCCTGCCGCTGTTGCCAGTGCTTGCGCGGCGTCCAGTTGGCTGTCTGGTGGGCAGCCCCACAGGCCTACGACGTCCACGTCACCTGCTGCCAGCGCGTGGCCCAGTTTTGCGAGTCGGGAAGAGGACAGGTGCGGCGAGGTCGCCTGTGTGGCCGCGACCTCGCCTGGGTCGTGGCCCAGGAGGTTGACATCGCCGCCCCAGCCCAGCAGGAACTCGAAGACACCGGTGCCCAACGCCAACTCGTCGCCCTGTGCGGTCAGCAGGCCGAAGCGGCGTAGGCGGCCTGTCGGGGCAAGGGCTCGGCGTAGGGACAAGCGTCCCGCTGGGGTTTCGGCGCCCACCGTGACCAGCAACTCCACTGATGGGGCTCGGCGGTTCAGGTTGTCGACGATGTACGCATAGATCCGTTCGTAGCCGGGGTCCAGCTCGGGCGCCGCCACCAGCAGCAGTGCGTTCTGTTCGACACGGGTCAGGCCGAAGCGAGTAGCTAGTGCGTCCAGCGGCAGTGTCACGCCCCTCGCCGCTGCCATGCGTCTGAGGTGTTGTTCCGACTCCGGGTCCGGTTTGGGCGGTTCCGGCGGCTCTGTCATGGCCTCCGTGAACGCGTCCACCCGGTCCAGCAGTGCGCCCACCTGCTCGTCGGTGACGCAGAACGGGGTCAGGTCCGGTCGGGTCAGCAACGCGGCGGCCTGTGACTGGCGGTCGACGGCGACCCGCAGAGCCTGGTGTAGTTCCGCCAAGCGAACGCGGAGGTGTTCGACCGCCAGACCACTCATGGACTTGGTCACCCGCCGGAGAAGGTCAGGGTCCGGCCCGCCAGCCAGACCACGTCATGGACATCTGTCAGTGCGCCGCTGCGCAAGAGGTCCGCGTGGCGCCGGCCCAGGGGGATCCGCACTCGCACGGCATCCGGTGCGAAATGGACCGTTGCCTCCAGGTCGGCGAACCTTGTCAGCGCCAGCACCGGGTCGGCGCGCCACAGCGTCCACGCGATGGCGCCCAGGCCGAGTGACGCGGCCAGCGTGGCGCTGCGTTCCAGAGCGCCGTCCTCGGCCAGGGGCACGGCCCTACGGGCGACTGTCAGAGCCTGCACCAGCTCGGCGAGTCGCGCCGTGTGAGTGGGGAGGTCCGCGGCGAGCCGCAACGGCGGCTCACCAGATGTCCACAGTGGAGTGCGCCATGGCAGGCGCGTCACCGGGTCGTCGCGTAGTGGGCGGACGTCGGTGATGAACGACACGCCTGCCGCCGCCAGTTCTCTCAGGCAGTTCGGCGGGAGTGGGCTGTCACAGACGGCCACAGGCGGTCTGCCGCACGCCTCCCAGTACGGCACGACATCGGTGGCCCAGGCGATCGGGAACAGGCCCTGCGCGTCCACCAGCAGCAGCCCTCCGTCCACGCCGGTGATCAGCAGCGGTTCGGCGGGATCATGGCCTCGGCACAGGGACAACGCCAACACACCGTCCAACACCGGGAGTGCCGGCCGCACGCGTCGGGCGAAGCCACTGAGATCGGGCACCGATTCCAACCCCGCGAAGGTGGCCGCCGCGATGTTGTCCTCCGCCGTTCTGCGCCAGCCTCGCTCCACCCCGCCCAGGACCTTGTACGCCAGGGCGGCGGCGAACAGGGGGGCCTCCGCCACCAGGTCGACGGCCTCCAGTGCGGGGCCGATGGCGTCGAGGTAGCCAATACGGGCGAGCGGGCCTGCCAACAGGAACGGGAGCACGGACGAGACGTGTCGCTCCCCGGTAGCTTCCGGGGCGGCGTTGGCGGACGCGCCGGGTGAGGACATCTCGGGCGCCGGTGAGGGCCGGTCGGTGGGCCAGGCCACCAGCAGTTGGGCGAGACCGTCGACAGTCCGTGGCATCGGGGTGGACGACGACGGCAGGCGTCGGGTGAGTTCGGCGACCATGCGGCCTGCCGCCGTGGTCTCGTCGATCGGTGACCCTGCCGGGATGTCCTCGAGCAACGCGAGCAGGTAGGTCCGCAGCGTGTCGTCCGGGAGCAGGGCCAGTAACGGCTCCAACTCGCCGCGTTCGGCAAGCTCGGCGAAGAGTGTTGCCGGCGTTGGCGCCATCCACGAGTCGGGGTGGGGTGTCGTGATGGACGGCGGGTCGGGGGAGTGAGAGGGAGTGGGGGTGGTCGTGTGGACGGCGGCCGGCGCCGGTTCGACCACGATGTTCGTGGGTGCCAGCCCACGGGCCCGGAGGTGTTCCAATCGAACGGTGACGCGTACCGGTTCGGTGATCACCACGTCCGGGCCGTCGCCCTCGAGCTGTTCCTCGAACCGTTCGGCGATCAGGGCCGGCAACGAGTCCAGGATCGGCTGCAGCAGGCGCCGAGGATCCGGGCCCCAGCTCCATCCACCGCGCCGGACCACGTGCACCACGCACCGGTGCACGGTGATCTCGCTCGCGGTGGATGGGCTCACGACCTGGCCGCCTTGATCTCGGTCGCGAGGATGCCGATCCATCCGGCCACCAGGACCAGTACGCCGTGGTTGCCCTCGGACACGGTCACCGGGATCTCCACGGAGTCGCCCCCCGCCGGTATCGCCCAGGGGCGCACGTGGACCTTCTCGCCGTCGGAGACCAGCGCCAGCACGGGAGTGTCGTTGATCGGGTCGTCGGGCTGCACCGTGACCACCAGGCTGTTGTTCGAGAACGCCAGTTCCGGGGACTCCGGCCTCAGCTCGACCAGTGTCGGTTTCGGTTGACCACCAGCCAACTCCACGCCGTAGGCCAGCGGGTTGTCGAACACGCGTGGCTCGTCGTCGGCCGTGTGCAACGCGAGTCGCTCGGCTGGCAGCGGAAGCCTCACCACCTTGCCGTCGACGGAGACACGCATCGGCAGCGCATCCCCGACGAGCGCGCCGACATCGCCCTCGCCGGGCGGGGCGTCACCCGCCGCGTTCACCGCGCCGACCACATGACCAGTGTCCTTCACGTACACCACGTAAAGAGTCATCCTCAGCCACCTGCCGCCGCGACCGTTGCCATTACCAGGAATTCGACCGCCCCGGGTTGCTCGGTGACGACCTCCGGAACGCCGAGCGGGTCGTAGGACCGCACCCGGCACCGCACCCGCAACTCACCATCCACAGTGGCCTCCACGGGACTGTGCAGGGTCGACGCGGTCGTCGCCGGCGGCACCCGAGGAGTGACGTGCACGTGCAGTTCCACCCGGCCGTCGTCGACCTCCTGCTTGCTCACCCCGGCCGGCAACGGCAGAAGCATGCCGTCGGTTGCCGTCCCGGACGTCGCCAGCACGCTGCCCGCCGAGATGCGGCCGGAGAAACTCCCCGCCACTGTCAGGTTTCCGTTCGCCGCCACGGTCATCAGCGGGTTGACCGTGCCGCTTCCCTGGTACAGCCCGAAGACCAGGCTCGGCGGATCCTCACCGGACAGCACCAGCGCCGGCTGGCCCTCCTGAACGGTGGGCCGCGTCCGCAGCGTGAGCTCGCCGGCGCGGGCGGACACCGTGTCCGCGCGCACACCCGCGTACCGCGGCTCGACGCCACGGGCGCTGGGGAACACCCTGGTGAAATGCCCGTCGGTCCACTGGACGAAGCCCAGCAGGACCAGCCACCGGGTCGGCGGATCCGCCAGGGCCGCACTGACGGGCGGCGGCTGCTGGTCCTCGGCCAGCAGCTCGTCACCTCTGCGTCCAAAAAGGATCTGGTACGACTCCTCGACCCTGGTCGGCGCGGCCGCCGTGCCGCACGACACCGGGCCCGTGGCCGACTGCGCCCGGTCGATCGTGGTGAGGAACACCGGGTACGGCTCCAGCGTCGCCTGGTCCGCACCGTTGACCTCCGCGAAGGAGGCCTCGGACAGCACCGCGGACGCCGGGACCACGATCTCCCGGCCCGTGCCGTCGATCGCCAGCCCCGCGGACACGCTCACCTCGACGTACCGGGCGTTGGTGGCCGGGTCCGTCCGGGCCTCGGTGACCAGTTCGAGCCCTTCGGCGATACCCCAGTCGTGCAGGTGACGCGCGTGCCGTGCGGCCACGTCACGTCCGTACCCGACGGTCGCCGCCAGGTCCGCGGCGGAGAGCACCTGCCCCTCGTGAAACGCGGGGCGCAGCGGGGCCGTCATGACGACTCACCTGACCGGGGTTTCTGGGTGCGACCCGTCGACCGGGTGCGCCGAGCGGGCGGCTTGGCTTCGGCCTCACCTCGTGGCGTGCTTTCCAGCTCCTCCAACCGAGAACCGAGTCGCTCCGGCAGCTCCTCACGCACCTGGCTCACCTGCTCGCGTGCCGTGTCCAGCTGCCCGCGCAACGCTTCCACGGTCGCGGTCAGGGCACCCACCTGCGACCGCAGCATGCCCAGCTCGTGCAGGCTGTCCGTCACCTCGGTCGGCACCCGGTAGAGCTGTTCGTGCAAGGCTTTCGGCGGTGTCTCGCCCTGCCCGGGCGTCAGCAGCAGGCCCAGCATGTTTTCCAGGTCACCGGTTCGCGGCCACTCCTCCAGAAGTCCCTCCACGTAGGGCCGGCGCACCGGGCCCGTCGACGGCAGCTGCGGTGGCGTGTACCCCGGCACCGGCTCGCAGCACAGTCGGCCGGCGAGCTCACGCAGCGGGAAGAGCTTCGGCAGCCACTCCCCGTACATCGACCCGCCGGGCAGCACCTGTTCCCGCGTCGCGGAGCACACCCGGACGACGTCGCAGCCGTCCAGCTCGACGTGCGCGAGCAGCACGTCGGTGTCCGTGCAGTCGGTGCACGGCGGGTTCAGCGTCGAGCACGCCGCGTCGGTGACGAAACGGCGCTGGGCAAGGATCACGTCCCGCACGGCCTCCGCGAGCACACCGGCGTCGGAGTCCGCGATCCGCTGTTCCGGGTCCGGGTCCGGTCTGGGCAACAGCGGTGGGAGGTTGATCGAGCGCACCGCGCCGCGCAACGAGCAGTCGGCCACCCCGGGCGACCGCTCCATGCGTCCGAGCAGCCATTCCCGCAGCTCGCCGAGGTCCGACCGGAACCGCACCTGCAGCACGTTGTCCATCGGCGTGCCGTGTGCCAGCAGGCGTGCCTCCCTCGCCGACTCCGCGTCCGCAGGGCCCCGCACCACCCGCGCCTTGGTCTCGGCGACCACCGCGGCGGCCAGCTCGCGGCGCAGCTCGTTCGGCCACACCTGCTCCGGATCGGTCTTCTCCAGCCGGGTGCAGGCCACGCCGAGCACCTGCCGGGCCTCGGCGACCTGGCTGAGGACGGTGTGCTCCCGCTCGAGCTGCTGTTGTCCGTCGCGGTCGTGGGTGTCGTACCGGGCGATCGCGCTGGCCAGCGCACGCACGTGTTCGGTCATCTGGACGGCGACCGACGCGGCCGGGGTTCCCTCGCCGCTCTCCCGCAGCCACGTGAGGCTCCGCTCGAACCGGCCGGCGTCCGTCGCGTCGAACCGGATGGTCCTGCCGGATCCGTGCCACGCGAAGAACAGCGCGTCCAGGTAGAAACCGAGCCGCTGCCCGACCCGCTGGAGGTGCGCGAACCTCCGCTCGTCACCGATGCTCGCCAGCAGCCGGCTGCCCGGGTTGTACCGGTGGTCGTCGGTCTCGTCGCGCTTGACCAGGAACCGCAGGCTCTCCCGGATCCGCGACGGCACGCAGCCCGGCGTCGGGCACGGCTCCTCCGTGGAGTACGGCGCCACCGGGTCCACAGGGGACTCCTCGTAGCGGACGAAGAGCCCGTAGCGACGCGGTCCGTCGTCCTCGCACGGCTCACCGCAGTCCACGCCGAGCGAGCTGACCCGCAGCTCACGCACGAGTGCCTGCACGTCCACCTTCTCCTTGCAGGACAGCACGATGTCGTTGCCGCAGCAGTCCAGCGCGTGACCCGGTTGTACGACGACGTTGCCGTCGCCACAGGGGTCACAGCCGACCTCAAGGCCGCAGACGACCCCCGGCCCGGACAACATCCGGTTGTACAGCCGGTGTTTGCCGGTCACGTAGCCCACGAGCAGTTCGAGATCGTCCTCGGTGAGCAGTTGGCCCGCGAAGAACCTCGGCCGGACGAACGCGGACGGCCAGGCGGAGGCTCCGCCGCAACCACACCCGCAGTCTGTCCGGGTTGTCGACGCTGTCATTTACGCTCCTCCGTCACGAAGAACCAGCTCTCGAAGACGTCTCCGCCCGCGCCGGTGCCCGAGGTCCACGGCCCGATGCCGGACGGCGGGACCGCACAGCCGACCTCCGTGTCGGGCCCCGTGCCGGGGTCCGGCCAGTCGCCGGCCACGTCAGCGCCGGACTCGTCTCTCCTGCGCCGGATGAAGGGCACCTTGCCGCCGACGTGGGTTCCGTCGACGGGCCGGCAGCAGCGGTCGAGGATGAACGCCCCGCGCACCGTGATCATCACGCGGTCGCCGTCCTGCAGTGACTCGCGAGTCGTCTGGCGGAAGCGGAAGTGCCTGGTGAACTCGCCTCCGGTGGGCTCCTTGAACTCCCCGCCCATGTACCAGGTGCTGGCGTTGCGGCCGGAACCGCCCTCGATCACTTGGATCTCCACGACGCCGCGCTGGAGGCTGTCCACCCGGATCTCGTCGGAGAACTGGACGATGAGCCCGCCGCTGTCCTTCTGCGTGCCGAGGAGTTGCTTGACCTCGTCAATGGTGTAGGTGTAACCGTGGCGCCAGTTGATCCCGGTGATCACCGTGGGCACGTACTTGCTGAACGGCCGCCGGATCTCCATGTGGATCTGGTTGTCGCGCACCGGCTCGAACCAGTCCACGTCGTCGATCCTGGCCAGCCACAACACCTTGTGCTCGCACCGTGAACAGCAGGTGTCGCAGCGCTCGTCCTCAGGTGGCTCGCGCCCGGTCACCCGCACGACGTAGCTCTCCTCGGTCCAGCCGTGCTGGCAGTCGGAGTTGTCCGCGCAGTTGCTGTTGTGGACGGTACGCGTGGGCTCGACGGCTCGTTCGTGGTACTCGATGCCGACCCAGACGGTGTTGCCGGTGCGTTCGTCGGACTGCAGTGCCTCCCACAGGTCGACCACGCAGCTGCCGCGGACCACGAGTTCGTTGCCGTCGCAGTCCACGCCGAGCCCAGAGGTGATCTTCACCTTCGCCTTGCGGCGCCGTTCGTCGTTCTTTCCTTTCGGCTTGTCATCGTCCTTGTCGTCATCGTGGTCGGGCGCGACCGGTTCCACGTACAGCCCGCAGACCACGCCGTAGCCGAGCAGGCAACGCATGCGTAGCTTCAGCTTCTCGCGGAAGTACTCCTGCTCGCGCTGGAAGTCCCGCGCGGTGAGCTGCTGGCCGTGGAAGTAACGCAACCGCCGGAACGGCGGCACGTCGAACCCCGTGTTCGTCTGTGTCGATACCTCGGTCATCTTCTCCGTCCTCTCAAGACATTCGCGTGTGGACACCGACAGCGGAGACAATGCCGACGCTCACCCCGTGGCGTGCGCCTCGCGGGCCCGGCCGCAGTACCCCGTCGTGGTTGAGCCGCGTACCGCCGAGCACGGGTGGCGGCAGGGGGACGAAGGTCGTGTCCACCCCGACCGTCGACCGTGTGCCGACCACGAAGCCCTCACCGCCGGTGCGTGCCGAACCCCGTGTGTGCGCGGGCGCCTGCCGTTCGACCAGTCGTCGCAACGCCTCCCCGCTCGCCGATCCCGCGGGCAGCAGCACCCGGAACCGGTGCGCGTGCTCGGTGAGCGGGTCGGAGTCCGGGTCGCCGAACGCACGTATCGGGGTGGCGCCCAGTGCGGAGCCGTCAAGGCGGAACCGCGTCGAGGACCGGCCGAACAACCGGACCGAGCCGAGGCCCGCCGCGTGCGACGGGCTTGCCGCGGCACGGACCTGCGCCCAGCGACGGTCGTCGGCCAGTTCGTCGATCACCGGTTGGACACCGAAGACGATCTTGATGGCCTGTGTCAGCGCCCACGGCGTGCCGCGGCGCCGGTACAACTCCGGCGCGGCGGCCAGCAGGGCACGCCGGGTCTCCGCGTTCCAGCCGGACTCGAACGACAGGCCGAGCAGCCCGGCGAGCCACGGCAGGGCTCGATCCGGGACGCCGGCCGGATCGAGCAGTGCGGGGTAGCGCTCGATCACCTGGTCGATCTCGGCGAGCGTGGCGTCGAACAGCGACAGGAAGCGCTCGGTGAAGTCATCGGCGGCAGGGTCCTGGCGGAACGCGGGTGGCAGCAGGTCCGCGCTCGTGGTTCTCGGGAAATCCAACCGGATCCGGTGCAGGACCGGGGTGGTCGAGGTGTCGCCGGACAGTGTCACACGGGCGGTGAGGTAGCGGCCGGGTGGCTGGTCGACCAGGAAGTCGGTGACACCCGGCGGCGCCGTCTGCCAGTCGGTGGCCGCGAACTGGCCGCCCTCCGACACCACTATCGCCACCGAGACCGCCGTGCCGGGCGGCACGTCCGCGTCCACGCGCACGCGGTGCCATCGGCAGCGCGAGATGCCGCTGTCGATCCGGCATGTCGTGAACGTGCCGGTGTTCTTGAACTGGCCGGGCTCCGGGGCGGGCGCGGTCCATGGTTTGCCCCGCCAGGTGTAGCAGTTGGTCACGGCGCCGTCCGGGCCGTTCTCCAGCAGGCAGAACCCGTCGTCGTTGGCGGAGACGAGCGTGCTCGCCGGCAGCGCCTTCCGCAGCTCGTCTACTGTGGAATCCTCGCCGTTCCGGTAGATCCGCAACCGGTCGCCGTCCTGGGTGAGCAACCAGATCGTCCTGCCCGGCCCGGCGCGCACGCCGACGATCTCACCGATGACCGTGGTCTGGACGGTTTCGACGAGCCGCCCGTCCGAGCTGTACCACCGCAGTTCGGTGCTGTCGTCGGTCACCAGCACCTGGTCGTCCTGCGCCAGCGCGACAAGGCTCGCACCGGCGAGCTCGATCACCCCGGCGAGCTGCTCGCCCTCGTTGCGCCACACCAGAACCCGGCCGGAGTCCACCACCGCGAGCCGATGTCCCCGCGCGGCGACGGCAACCGGTTCGCGCAGCAGGTGGGGATCGCAGTCGCGGGACCAGACCGGCAGCCAGCCACCCGTGCAGGTGTCCCGGCGCAGCAACCGTTTCCCGGAGATCAGGTACCACGCGCACGCCTGGCATCCGGGCGCCAGCCGGGGATCGGGGAACCAGGGGAGCAGTTCGCTCCTCCTCGGCCCCTGCGGATCGGAGCCGCTGTTGGCCAGCCGGACGCCGTCCGGATCGGTGAACCCGACCAGGTCGTGCACCGTGTCCTTGTCCTCGTCCCACCCGACGACGTCGTCGAGCAGGCGAAAGGTCGCGGCTGTCGGCGCGCACGTCATGAGTCCTCCACCGGGATCAGCAGCGGGCGCTCCGGCCAGACCAGCGTGTTCGGTGGCACGACGTGGTCGGCGCACGGCGGCAGCCGCAACCCGTCCACGGTCAGGGAAAGCCCGGACACGGCGCGGACTCCGTCGACGGCGAGGATTCGCCGCACGAGCGGGGTGTGCCGCACCGCGCCGCCGAACGGCCAGCCGGCGCCGTTCTCCCCGCCACGCACCGGATCCAGGAACGTGGTGACCGCGTCGATGGCCCTGGTCAGCACGGCGGACCGCTCCTGGTCCGGGTCGAGCGCGACCCGGGCCTCCACCACGACTCGCTGGAACCGGGCGCCCGCGGCGACGACGGTGATGCCGGCGGGCGCGACCTCGCGGGTGAGGAAGTCCGACACCGCACGCAACGTCGCCGCCGACGTCGCCGGTGGCGTGCCGGAGTCGTCGACGGGAGGCACGACCAGCACGCCGACGACCCCAGGTATGGGTTTGCCCGGATACTCCGGGTGCAGGCCGGGCACGCCGTGGGCGCGGGCGATCTCGGCGCCCGGCGCGCGGGTGGCCAGCAGGCCGTAGTCGGCGGGCGCGACGGCCCGGCCGCGGGATCGTAGCTCCCCGACGCCACGGCGCATCACGTCCGCGTCCGGTTCGGGATCCGTGCCACCCGTCGCGGGGAACGGGTTGGTCACGCGGGTCACGAACGGCAGCGCGGTGACCACGCTGTTGACGGCGCCGGCCCGTACCGCGCCCACCGAGCCGCCGCCGATCCGGTACCGCACGGCACGCACGTTGCGGAAACCCGGCGGCACGGCCGCGCCGTCGACCCCGTCGCCGAAGGTGACCTCGCCGGTCGCGTAGTCCACGACGAACACCCGGTCGTCCGGACCGAACCCGGCGAGGCTGTCGACCTCCTGCCAGCGTGAGGCGCCGCTTGCCGTGGTGCCGAAGAGATCCGTGCCCGGGTCGTCGTCGACCTCGATCACCACGCTGCCCGCGAGGATCGGCACCTGGCTCAGTCGCATCCGTCGGCGGGCCGTGGTCGTGGACGGGTCCAGGATCGGCTCGAGCGGCTCGTCGAGGAACGTGCGGGCGGCCGTGGCAGGCACCACGTTCAGTCGCAGCCCGGAAAGCACGGGTGGGGGAGGGGCGAACGAGCCGTTCGCGATCTGCAGCCGGAGCCACCGCATCGGCGGCCCGGGCCGTGCGGCGGACGGGTTGCCGGGTGCCCACGTGCGTGGCAGGCGCAGCTCCACCGTGCCGCTCGCCCGCAGCCCACCGGTCCCGTCCCGCACCACTTCCGCGGTCACGAACCGGCCGCCGTCCAGCACGTCCCAGCGGAGCAGTGGTGCCGGTGGCAGCGGCAGCGGCAGCGGCGCGAGCCCGCCGGACGCCGCCGGCGTGGGTGGCGCCGCGTCGACCACGAAACCGAGCGACAGCAACGGGAACGGGCTGGCGTCACCGGCGAGGCCGAGCCAGAGCGCGTTGCCCGGATGCGGATCGAGGCCGAACGGCGGGAAGGCACGACCGGGCCCCGACGGCCCCAGTGGGATCGGCTCCACCGTCCCGGCCCGCTGCACGGCGATCGCGCCGATGGTGGCCGGGGTAGCGTACAGGTCCTGGTCCGTCTCGTAGATCACCTGCCCGGCCGGGCTGGACGCGGCTGCCTGGAACCCGGCCGGGACCAGCACCGAGGCGCCGTCCGGTGGGGTCACGGTGAACTCCAACAGGGTGGCCGCCGCGCTTGCCGGTCTGCGCCGCACGCCCGCGGTCTGGAGGTGTTCGGCCAGCACCTTCTCCGGCAGCCGGTTCACCCTGGTGAGCACAGGTTCGACCTGTGTGCCGAACAGGCGGACGAGCGCGACGCCGGCGTCCTGGCGGTCGGGGTTGGTCCAGTCCGGCGTGTACCCGGGGATCCGGTCCCGCACGGCCGCGCGGACCGCCTCCCGGGTGGCGTCGACCAGTTCGGGTTGGACACCGGACGGGCCAGGGCCGGGTACGATCCGTGCCTCGCCGTCCGCGTCGCGCTCCCACCACACCGTACTCATGTGAGCCCCTCCCCAGGCTCGACCGCGGGCACGACCCGGGTCCGGATCTCCCGGACCTCGGGAAGTTCGCCCGCGCGCAAGGCTGTGTCGCGGCATGCCTCGTCGGGTTCGTCGCCGTCGAGGCCGATCGCCACACCGGCGACGTCCGCGAGGTCACCGAGTGCCTGCTGCGCGGCACGCAGCAGCGCCGACGGCCGTAGCGGTTCACCGAACGGCCACCCGGTCTCCTCGTCACCGCCGACCAGCGGGTGGAGGTAGCGGCGCAGTGCGTCACTGGCCACTGTCGACACTCGGGCGCGGTTCGCTGGGCTGCCCGACAGGTCGACACGCAACCTGACCGTGCGGTAGGCCGGTGCGCGGACGAACACCTCGGACGTGAGCAGCCGTGCCGCCTCGAGACGGTCGGCCACCTCGCAGATCATGCCCGGATCCGGTTGTGGCGCCGGCACATCCGCGGGCACCGACGGAACGATGTGGACGGTCACCGCGCCCGGGACCGTGGCGCACGGGTAGCCGGGATGCTCACCGACCGACGCGTAGGCCCGCCCGACCGCGACCCCGGGCGTGGTCGTGGCCAGCGTGACGTAGTCCTCGGCGGTGACGGCGCGGGTCACCTCCAGCAGGGCCCCGGCCGCACGGGCCCGTGCGTCGGCCACGGTCTCCGGGTCCGCGCCACCCTCGGCCAGGACCAGGTTGGTCCCGCGTATCGCGATGTCCTCGATGGGCAGCCAGTTGTCCGTAATGCCGCCGTTGCCGGCGCGGCCGCCGCCGATGTTGTGCCGGACCTCTATGTCCTTGGTCGGGCGCGGAATGCGCCCGGTGAGCCCGTCACCGAACACCAGCGCGCCCTCATCGCGGTCCAGCACGAAGATCCGATCGCGAGACGCGCCGTAGGTGAAGTCCACCACCGATGTCCACTCGTCTTCGGCCAGCCGCAACGTCGCGTCGAGCAGCGTGCCCGCCGCGTCCGGCAGCACGAGTCGCTGACCGGGCAGCTTCAGCCACGCGACGGTCTGGTCCGCGAAGTCGGTCACCGTACGGCTTTCCCGGTGCCGTGCGGCGGAGACGTTGACCGCCAACTGGAGAAGACGTGGTGGCGAGGAGAAGGTGGTTGCCTCGGTGGACACCAGCAGTCCTCGGTTCGCGGTGGTCCAGCCGTCCGGCAGCCGCAGCCGGACCACCCCGGACCGGCGGAGGCCGGCGGTGCCGTCCTCGACCTCGTCGAAGGAGCCGGAAACCGTGCTGTCGGGCCGGAACCAGGACCAGGTCAGCTCGGCGGGCGGCCGCACCTTCTCGACGGCACGCGGTGACCACGAGGGCGGCGACTCGACCGGCGCGTCCAGCTCGACGAGCAGCGTCAGCCAGCCAGACGCCGGCTTCGAGCCAGTGAGCGGCACCGTGAACCGGACGGTGTTCTCGGTGGCCAGCAGCGGAACACCGCGCCGGGCGCTCAGGTCGGCGGTGCGGTCGCGGTCTGTCGACACCGTCACCGCGCCGTTGAGCGGGAACACGGTGACCTCGTCGAGGAGGGTGAATCTGATGCGCCCGAACGGATCCCGTGTCATGACCGTGCCCGCGGGGACAAACTGAAGGTGGGCGGCGGTCAGTTGCAGCACGGTGGCCGCCGGCACCGCGGGCCGGGGCGTTTCGAGGCCGAGCAGGCGCAGGATCGCGACCACCAGCGCGTCCGGTACCTGGTCGAGCCAGTAGAGGCGTTGCTCCAGCAGGTACGCGAACAGTTCCAGGAGGGTGACCCCGGGGTCGACGGGTGCGTGCAGCGTCCAGGCACCGTCCGACTCGGCCGGGATGCGACGGCGGATGGCCGCCATCATGTCGGCCCAGGTGAGGTCGTCCAGCTTCGGCGCGGGCAGGGTCATGGCGTGCTCCCCGTCAGGCCGAGGTAGAACGGGAACACCAGGTTGGCCTTGGTGTTGGTGCGCCGGACGCGGTACTCGACCGACACGGTGACCCGGGACTCGTCGGTGAGGTCGGCCTCCGCGCGGACGCCGTCGAGCTCGACCCTCGGCTCGTAGGTGCGGACGGCCTCGGCGATCGAGCGCTCCAGCTCTCGCAGGTTCTGCACACTGCCCGGCGCGAACACGGACTCCTGCGCGCGGGTGCCGAAGTCCGGCCGCATGACCCGTTCACCGACGCCGGTGAGCAGCAGCGCCCGCAGGCAGTGCTCGATGCTCTGCTCACCGACGGCGTACCCCAGCCGCCCGGCCTCGTCGGGCAGGATCGGGAACCGCCAACCGGTACCGAGAAAGGGCTCACTCATTCCACTGTCACCTTCGACGACAGGACGTTGTTCGGGAGGGGCAGCGTGGGCGGGCTGGTCGGCGTGCCGGGCGACGCGGACGTGTGGATGTGCGCCTCGAACGCGGTCTTCAGGAGGTCGCCGAGCACGGCTTTCTGAGTCGCGCCGCCGCCGAGGTCGATGCTGTCCGCCTCGACGGTCACCTTCTGTGCCTTCAGCTTGATCTCTCCGGTGGCGGTCACGGTCACGTTCCCGCCCTCGGCTGTGGTGATCCGGATTTCCTTGGCGCCGTCGTCGAGGAGGACCTCGTGGCCCGCCTTGGTGCGGATGATCTTCTGGTCGCGGCCGTCGGTGCGGGCGGTCGGTGGTTTGTCCACGCCGTTGTACAGTCCACCGAGGACGATCGGGAACCGCATGTCCCCGTGCACGAACGCGACCAGCACCTCGTCACCGATCTCCGGGACGAACACCGAGCCGTAGCCGCCGCCCGCGTACAGCTGGCTGACCCGGCACCACTCGGTGACCGTCGCGCCGCCGTCGAACCACGGGAACTTGACCTTGATCCGGCCCTCGTCGTCGCCGACGTTCTCCACCACCAGCGCCTCGACGACGCCGTAGTAACGCTTGTCGGTGCTGCGCGCCCTCGGCACGGTCCTGGTCATGGGGTGTCTCCCTGGTGGATCCGCCTGCCGGTGAAGGTGGTGAAGAACCCGCTGCTGCCCAACGTGTGCTCGACCCGCTTGACGAAGTACGTGCCGGAGAACCGCATGCCGAGCCCGAAAACCTCCACGTTGTCGCCCGGCCGCAGCTCGGGCAGACCGGCCACCCGGCCCGTGGCGGTGATGAACTCGTACGATCGCTCGCGCAGCAGTGCGATCGCCAGCTCCCGTGCCTCCTGGTCGCTGGTGACCGGCGCGTCGACGAGCACCTCCTGACGCCCGCCCGCCGCCGAGTCCGCCGCCTGCGGACCGTTCTCCCCGTCGGCCGAGTTCTGGCCCGCCGGCAGGTTCTCCGCGGTCGCGGTGAACGCGATCTGTTGCTTGGTGCGGGGATCCCAGCCACGCACGGTCAACTTGCTTACCTGCTGGGAAACCGTGAGCGTCGGGGTGAAGTCCAGCAGGTTCGGCACCAGCCCCTCCGGCTGCGCGGTCGGACCGGTGGTGAGCCCCGGCTGGTAGGTCAGCCGGTACAGGCGGATCGGCCGGCCGTCGCGGCCGTCGGTGGGCCTGATGAAGTACAGCGTCTCCTCGCCGGTGTTCGGGTCCGGCAGGAGGAAACAGTCGAAGTCCAGCCGTTTCGCCCGCTCCATCAGGAAACTCGCGTCGTCCTGGTTCTTCTGCACGACGCGGTCGTGCGTCGGACCCTCCTGCGTCGTCACGATCCGCAGCTTGTTGCGCTGGGCCACCTGCTCGGCGATCCGCCAGTCCGGCATGTTGCGGTAGATCTTCTCCTCGTTCTCCGCCGGCTTGCGGTCCTTGAGCTTCAGCATCCCGTCCACCCCGCTCACCGACACGGTCGGCGACGCGCCGTCCGGGAACTTGGGGGACAGCGTGCTGATCGTGCCCGTGGCGACGGTCAGCAGCTTGCCGGCATAGCCGAGCCGGACCGAGACCCGGGAGCCGAGGCGGAATGCGCGTGAGTCGCTGTGCTTGAACTTCAGGTTCACGTCGTCCCAGTTGTTCAGCTCGAGGTCGAAACCGGACATCTCGTCGATGTCGCGGTGCACCTTGATGTCGAGTATGTCGTTCTTGGTCGTGGGATCCAGCTCCACGCCTTCGATGCGCACGTCGAACTCGGGGGCGTAACGGTCCGGATCGGCCACTTCCGGGGCCACCGCGAAAGGAATGGTCATCGCGTCCCTCTCACGGCAGCCTCGGCACCGTCAGCACCCGACCCGGTCGCAGGTCGCGTGGGTCCGTGATCCCGTTGGCACGCGCCAGTTCACGCCACGCGTCCGGTCGCCGGTACACCGCGGCGGAGATGCTCGACAACGTGTCACCGCGCCGCACCACGTAGCTCTTCTCCACGGTCGGCGAGGAACGAGGGGTGTCCGCGACCTGTTGTGCCGCGGGGCGGAACTCCTTCAGCGTGACGTCGAGCTGCGCGCGCAATGGCACCCCGTCCGGCTTGAACAGCACGTAGTTCACGTCCAGCTTCTCCAGGACACCGGTGAACACGGCCTCGTCCCAAACGAAGCGCACGATCGGTGGAGCGTGTTCCCTGCTGTCCGGGCGCATCAGGTTACGCAGACCGTCCACATAGGTCGTCCGGACGTTCTCCAGCGTGTCGGACGTGTCGACGAGCGCCTGCAGGCTGAGCGTCTCGCTGCCGCCGCGGACGTACTGCAGCGGCGGCGTCTCGAGCCCGGGGATGGTGATCTCCGCGAACGTGTTGCTCTTGCTCAGCTTGTAGTCGGTCGGGTTGAACCGCAACGGGATCCGCCGCTGCCGCTCGTCGGCGATCACCGGGCGGATGATCTCCAGCCGGGCCAGGGCTCCCTGGCTGGCGAAGGAGACGGGGGTGATACTCACGTCTGGCTCCCGTGGTCACCGAGCTTGCGTTCGGTCTCGGTGTGCTTGGCCCGCGCGCACTCCTGCTCGTACAACCGTGCCCACGCCTGGATGTGCTTGTTGAACAGGCGCTGGAAGACGGCGCCGTCGTCACCGTCCACCTGGAACCGCACCTCGAGGTTGTGGATGATCAGGTTCTTGGGCACGCTCTTCTCCTAGAGGACGTTGGTCAAACCCTCGTGCGCGATCTCCAGCGACTCGATCGCGACCGCGTTCTGCTCCGCGTGCAGGTCAGGACCGCTCCACTTGGCCGCCAGCCCGCCGTGGAACGCCCACGCCATCGCGGGCACGCCGTCCGTGCCGAGCACGATCACGGCGCCGTCGCGGCGCGCGCCGAGCGACTCGGCGAGCCCCGCCTGGTACCACGACCACAGCAGACGGTCACGCGACACACCGCGCTTCAACGTGAGCCGGTTCCACGAGTGACGCAACGGCAGCTGGTGCACGGAGTCGTTGCGACCGCCCTCGGCGTAGTTCACGACCTCCAGTTGCGCACCCAGCCCGGTGACCTCCTGGAAGGCGCCGGCCGCCACCAGCGGCAACAGCAACGCCTGCGCGGGCGGCAGGTACGCGTCGCCGGGATCGAGCGTGACGATGAAGCGATACTTGAGCAGAGGATCGGTCATGACGCCTCCTCGCCCGCTCCGTGGCGCCGCAGCGCCTGATGGTTCGCTCCGCAAGCTCCGCTCACGACTCGATCACCTCGAGCCCGCGGTCCTGGCCGAGCACGAGGCGCAGCTTGATGAACTCCATCGGTGCCGCGGGCGCGAACTCCAGCTCGCAGACGAGCATTCCCGGATCCTGTTCCGGTGGGTTGTTCGTCTCGTCGCACACCACCCGGAACGCCTGCTCAGGTCGGGCGCCGGCGAGCGCGCCGGTCCGGAACGCCTCCAGCAGCACGGAAGTCAACGCGCGGACCAGCGTCAGTCGTAGCTCCGGCGAGTTCACGTCGAACACCAGCGGGTTCGTGACCCGACGGATGGCCCGCACCAGCAGGTGGACGAGTCGGCGGTGCGCCACGTACCGGGTGCGGGGGTTGCGGGACAGTGTTCGCCCACCCCACACCAGCAGCCCGCGGCCACGCACGCACCGGACCAGGTCGATGTTCGCGTTGAACAACCGGACGAGCTGCGGCTCCGGGTTCTCGATCGCCAGGTCCACCGCGTCGAGGAGCACGGCGTTGGCCGGGGTGTGGTGAGCGCCCCGCTCACCGTCCAGCCGCGCGACCAGCCCGACGACGTGGCCGGAAGCGGGAACGGTCCGCAGCCCGGGACCGATGAGCGCCGGTGCCCGCAACGGCGGGTGGTAGACCGCCGCCGCACCGAGCAAGGCGTCGTCCCCGAGGTTTGCCAACGAGTCTGCCCAGGCCACCACGTCGTCGACTGCGGACAGTCCGAGTGGGACGTCGAGCACGACGAGCCTGTCGAGAAGGTCCGCGGCCGACCGGAGCAGTTCCAACACCACTTCCGTGCGTGCCGGGTCCGTGAGGTCCGTGCCGAGGTCCGGCAGTGCCACCAGTGCCGGCTCCGGCAGGTCGGCCTGTGTGCGCACGGCGCTCGCGTACTCCTCCCGCCCCGGCTCGGCGTCCGAGCCGCCCGTGAGCGTGACGTTCCACGTCATCGAGAGCTGACCGGTCGGTACGGGTAGCGGTCCGTCCGGCACCAACCGGATCAGCCGGGACGCGGTCAGCCGGTCGACGACCTCGCCGGGCGGCATCCCGGCGAAGATCTCCGCCGGCTCACCGGGCACCAGCACCCGCACGGTGACCGTCGGCGGCCCGGCGACGGTGCTCGCCTGGTAGCGGATGGTGACCCGGCCGCCGTTCGCCCAGGTGCCCGGACTCGTCGCCACCACCAGGTACCCGTCCGTCCACGGTGCGCTCGCGGTCTCCGCCGGTCCGGAGATCCGCAGCACCCACGCGGTGCGACCACCGTTCTCGAAGAAGCCGCGCAACGCGAACGGCGTGGCGGACGAGCCGTCCGGCGGCCCGAGGGCACCGACGACGTCGTTCCAACTCTCGACCCGGACCGGTGTCCCCACCGGGCCGCGCCGGGTGCGGCCGAGGAACACCGCGACGTCCGTGCGCAACGGCTCGGTGTCGGAGCCGCGTGGCACGACGGTCAGGGACACGCCGGGAAGCGCTGCACTGGTCATCTCGGTCTCACGCGTCGATCACGAAGCTCTCGACCGCCAGCACGAGCGTCTCCATGGCGATCTCGTTCTTGGTGGCGTTGAACGACGGGCCGGTGTACTTCGTCGGCCAGGCCCGGTCGAAGTTCCAGCGCATGACCTCCTGGCGGTTCTCGTCGAGCATCACGATCGAGCCGGACGTGCGCCGCACCCGGCCGTCGAGCGCCTCCTTCACCCAGTTCCAGAAGCCGACGTGGCCGGTGACGCCGCGCTTGAACGTGAGTGCGCTCGGCGCCTTCCTCAGCCCGGTGAGCTTGCGGACCGTGATGTCCTCGCTGCCGGTGCGGTACTCGATAACGGGGATCTCCACGTCCAGCCCGCTGGCCTCGGTGAAGGAGCCGCTTACCGCCACACCGTCGTCACTGACGTTGGTCACGATGACGAGGAAGTTATAGGCGGCGTACGGGTCTTCCCGCGTCACAGGTGGCATTGCTGTTGCCTCTCTCGAAAGTCGATGTCCGCTCAGGCGAGCTGTGGCTCGCGTGTCTTCTGCTGGATCCGGAAGATCACGAACTCGGCCGGGAACACGGGCGCGACGCCGATCACGCAGATGAGCCGGCCGTTGGCGATGTCGTCCTCGGTCATCGTGGAGCGGTCACAGGTGACGAAGAACGCCTCGTCCGCGGTGGTGCCGGCAAGCGCGCCGCTGCGCCAGACCGTGGTGAGGAAGTTCGAGACCGTCTGCCGCACGAGCGCCCACAGCGACTCGTCGTTCGGCTCGAACACCACCCACTGCGTGCCCTCGTCGATCGACTCCTCGAGGAACAGGAAGAGCCGCCGGACGTTGATGTACTTCCACGAGGTGTCCGAGGACAGCGTGCGTGCGCCCCACACCCGCTGACCGAGCCCGGGGAAGAACCGGATCGCGTTGATCCCCTTGGGGTTCAACAGGTCCTGGTGCCGCTTGGTGACGTCCTGCGCGATCCCGTCGACCAGCCGGATGCCCCGGATGACGACGTTGGCGGGCGCCTTGTGCACCCCGCGCTCGTTGTCGACACGGGCGTAGATGCCCGCCAGGTGACCGGACGGCGGCACCTCGACGTCGAGACTGGTCGACGGGTCGTTCGCCACCAGCCAGGGGTAGTAGAGCGCGGCGTACTTGGTGTCGAAGGGTTCGCGGAACGTCTGGATGCCCTCGATGTCCAGCCCGTCCTGCGGGTCGAGGATGGCGAACCGGTCCTTCAGCAGTTCGCAGTGCGTGATCAGCGCGGACTCCACCGTCCCGGACCACACCCCGGGCACCGCACAGATCGATATCTCGTCGATGTCCTCCAGCGCCACGATTCCGGTGCGCTTACCGCTGCCGCCGTCGGTGCCGACGAAGTCCTGCGGGCTCAACGACTCGTAACCGTCCGAGCCGTCGGCCAGGGCCAGGAAGGAGCCGGACGTCGGGGTGGGGAACTGAGCGAGGTCGGTGATGTCGGCGACGAGGTTGGCGCGCACCAGTTGCGAGCGGCTGGCCAGGCTGGCAGCGATGCCGGCCGGGTCGTCGCGGGTGAGCCGGAGGTTCGTGAACGACTCCGTCACCTCGCCACCCGGGTCGGCGAAGCGAGTGTCCACTCTGGCCTCGATCAGGTAGAGCCGGTCGTTCTCGAAGACCGTTGCCGGCACTGGCTCGTCGAAGATGACTTCGTTCGCCGTGACCGACTGGACGTGCAGGGTGGTGAGGGAGCCGTTGGCGTCGAGCTGCGTGATCGCCTTCGGGTACAACCGGCTCGCACCACCGATCCGCAGCTTCGCGTCATCGTCGGTGTTCGCCGAGCGCACCCGGCGCACCGTGAGCCCTTCTGACCACGCGACGGGGCTCGGGTTCTCGAGACTCAGCTCCCGCCGGCCCTCCGTCGTCTCGCTGACCGCGGTCACGTTGAACCGCCGGTTGTTGATGAGAATCGAGAACGGTGCTGCCAGGCCGTCCAGGCCGCGCGCTGGATTGACCACGATCGTCGTGCTGTTCGCGTCGGCGTCTTCGGCGAGCCGGGTGACGAACAGGTCGTCCGCCCCTTCCGGAGGCAGCACCGGGAGCGTGGCCGCGACCATTGGCGTGACCTGGACCTGGACCGCCTGTGCCCAGGCACCGGGGGTTGCCGCGGTGAATTCCACCGTGGTCACTCCTGTGCGGTCGCCGACCTGGACATAGTCGCCGCGTGCCGTCCTGACCTCTTCGGGAAGCGCGGTGTCGAGCTGGATGCGACGGGTGGTGGCGTCGTAGCCGGTGATCGTCGTGTCGTGGAGCCTGACGCCGTCGCCGCGGAAGATCGTGATGGGGTCATTGCCCTTGAAACCGATCAGGTGGCTCAGCTCGAGTGTGGTCGCGCCGGCGGCGACATCGCGGACGATCTGGCTCACCAGGCCACCGACGAGCGCGCCGGCAGCCGGCCGCGCGTCCCCGCCGACGACTCGCTTGACGTAGAGGCGCTGGCCGCCGTTGTCGAAGAAACCCTTGACCGCCAACGGGAACAGCCACCAGCGGCCGCCCTCGGCCGGGTCGTTCGCCCAGGCGTCACGCACCGACGTATCGGGCTCGGGGAGGAAGCCGCCGAAGGTGGTCTGGAACTCCAGGAAGTTGGTGACCAGCTTGGGTTTTCCGGTGGTCGGACCGCGTTGAGTGACCCCGACCATGCCCGCCGTGCTGGTGCTCACCCCCGCGATCGGCCTTGGCCCCGCGTCGACCTCCTCGATGTAGACGCCGGGGCTCAGGTACTCGGGCATGGCTGGTTCCTCGCTTTCGTCTTACTGCTCGACAATCTCGATGACCTGCTGGCGGTCGCGGTCCTCGGGCAGCCGGATGACCAGCTCTCCGGTTCGGCCCGGTCGTTCGGTGGCCCGCAGGCGGAACGTCTCGGCGGGGGCGGGGGCCGTGCGCTCGCCCTCCCACCGCAGGGCGAGTCGGAAGGCCCCACGCGCGTCCGACAGGGTTCGTTCGAGCCACTCCGCGCCGTCCTGGGACGTGGTGCCCCGCGCTTCGACCAGCGCGTTCGCCACGGGTGCGCGGGTGGACCCGTCGACGACGACGCCGTACACCGTGCGTACGCCCGGCATGTAGGGGAAAGCGACGCTCGGCAGTAGCCGGACCAGCCGCGCCTCGGCCGGCGCGGCTGGTGGTTGCGTGTCGTTGTACGGGAAGGTCAGGAACTCGATGCCCACGGCGTCGGCGGAGAAGGGCTCCCCGTCGGCCGGGTACAGCACCTGGTAGCCGCGTGCCTCGAAACGCACGCGGTGACGGCGTGGTTGCGGCTCGCGTCTGCCCAGCCCCGGGTAGACGATCGCGGCACTCGGCGTGCGGACGGCCGCGACGTCCTCCTGCGGCAGCCAGACGTTCTCGTCGTCGTCGAAGCGGTCCAGCAATGCCGTCACGCCGGTGGCACGCACGCGCTGGTTGTGTTCGTCGTACGGCACGAACCAGGCCGGGCTGAACAACACCGACCTTTCGATGAGGACGAAGTCGGTCATGGCAGCGGCGTCCCGTTGATGGTCCGGCTCCGTACCGCCCGGATCGCCGACACGTCCTGGGAGTCCAGGTTCACCACCCTGACCTCGTAGTTCAGGGACAGCCGGTACGGCTTCTGGATCGCGTACCAGACCCATGACTTCTGGTCCAGCGTGAGCGGGGTCAGGGTCACCTGCAGCACGTCCGTTGTCGCCGCAAGGCTGCCCCTCAGTTCCTCGCCGTCGATGATCGCGTCGTCGTAGAACGTCTGGAGGGCGCAGCCGATCATCTGGTGCTGGGTTATCTGGTTGCCGGCCCACGGAGTGATGAGATAGCGCAGCAGCAGCGCCATGGGAGGTTTGCGGGTGGTGGGAGGGTCCGGTGGCAGGGAACGGACCGGGGGCCGGTTGCGCGACGTCGGGTCTTCGGCGATCTCGTACAGGAATACCGTGAGCGTCGGCTGAGAGAACTGGGGATTCTCGGAAAGATCATTCAGTTGCGCGACGGCCTGTCCGGGCTCCACGACCTCCAATGCCTGGTTCAGCCGGTCGACAATGATCGACGAAACGTCGGCGACAACACCGAAATCCCCCATGCCAGTCCTCCCGTGGCGCCGTTGCGAAAGGTGCCGTTGGCAGGATTACCAGCACCGGCGTGGCAGGGCCGCGATTCAACCGTCGCCGAGACGTCACCGGTCTGTCGCCGCCCGAGCGCGTTGACAGGTGCGCACACGCCGCGGCGACGCCGCGGTGACATCCGATGGGGCATTCTTCCCACCGTGGAGCCATCCGAAGAACGCAGCGGCAGTATGGTCTTGCGTGCGTGGCTGGAAGATGGGCAGCCGGACCGCCTCCGGGTGCGCATCTTCTCCACAATCGGGTCGCAGCAGGCGAAGCCGCTGTCGGCGAGCTCGGCGGGCGCCGTCCTCGCGGCCGTGCAGGCCTGGCTCGAAAACCTGGCGGACCAGGCCCGATGACGTTTCGGTGACGCCTGGCTAACGGTCGATTGTTAATCTTTGATGCATTGCTCGGGGGTATTGTCGTAAATGCGGAACCAGGTCGAGGCATTTCGATCAATACGAAGGCGGCGCTGGGGGATTGATGCGCACAGAAATACAGCAGGCCGTGACGTTGCGACTGCTCAAGGGGTTCGCGCTGTTCGCAGGGGAGAAACGGATCACGATGGCGTCGAGCGCCCAACGGCTGCTCGCGTTCCTCGCCCTGCAGGACAGACCCCGTACAAGAACCTATGTGGCCAGGACGTTGTGGCCGGAGGCGACGACGGCACGTGCCAACGCCAACCTGAGGTCGTCGTTGTGGCGGGCACTGCGTACGGAGAACCGGGTCATCGACGCGTCGGCACACGAGATGGCGCTGGCCACCGGCATCTGTGTCGACCTCCGTGAGGCGGTGGGGCGTGCCCACCGGTTGCTCGACCGGTCCAGTTCCTGCGACGACATCCTGAACTGGCAGACGCGTGACGAGCTCTCCGCGGACCTGCTGCCGGAGTGGTCGGAGAACGAGTGGGTGTTGATGGAACAGGAGCAGTACCACCAACTTCGGCTGTACGCGTTGGAGGCGATGGCGAGACGGCTGACCGCGGCGGGACGTCATGGCGAGGCCGTCGCCGCCGCGCTCGCCGCCGTACGGGCCGAGCCGCTGCGGGAAAGCGCGCACCGCGTGCTCATCGACGCACATCTCGCCGCGGGGAACCGGGCCGCGGCGCAACACCAGTACGAACAGTGCCGCCGCGTACTGCTCGACGAGCTGGGCCTGGAGCCGACCAAGTCGCTCCGGCACCTCCTGTCACACACCGCACTGCGGTGAGCCCGAGCGGACGGATATCGACATGCGCTACTCGAGATGGTCGCCGAGTGAGGTGGTGCCGGCCGTGGAAGCACACGTTCGTGCGCACCTGTCCTCCGTCGCCGACCCGAACGACAGTCCCACCACACACGCCGACCAGGTCCGGATCAGCTACGAGGACGTCAACGACGGCGTCCTCGTCATCGGTGACCTGGACGCCGAGCCGGACGCGCCCTACCTGCGCCGCGGTTTCACGCCGGAGGACGACGTCGCGGCGAACCCCCTGACCTCTGTCGTCGAGGAGGTGTCGTGAGCGTCGCACGTGCCCAGGAGATAAACAATCGGCTCCGCACGGCGGGGATCACGGTGCACGAGGTGCCCGGGTGGCAGTCCCGAGGCAACGGCCAGTCCTCGGCGTACGAAGGTGGTCTGGTCCACCACACAGCGACCGCCTTCGGCAACGCGCTGTCCGGCAGCGGCGTGGGGAACCTGCTCATCAACGGCAGGCCGGACCTGCGTGGTCCGCTGTGCAACTACGCCGGCAACGCCGACGGCTCGATCACGGTGGTCGCCGCGCACCCGGCCAACCACGCCGGCGCGTCCGGCGGCCGGTCGATGGGGCCGCTGCCGGTCACGAACCTGTTCAACAAACGTGTGCTGGGGCTGGAGATCGTCTACCCGGGCACCGCACCGATGCGGGAGGCGCAGTTCCGTTCGGCCCTCGTGTGGTCGCGGATCGTCGCGCAGGTGTGCGGAAACGGCGACATGCAACGAGTCCGGGCACACGCCGAGACCAGCGTCACCGGCAAGTGGGATCCGGGCGAGGCGCCTGGCAGAACCATCAACATGACGGCGTTCCGCGCCGCGGCACTGACTACACCGGAGGGCGACTTGACTCCCGACGAGCACAGAATGCTGAAGTTCCTCCACGACCGGGTCGCTGGCATCCTGCCGCAGCGTTACTTCGTGCGGGATACCAAAGACCCTGGCGTGATTCACGAGGTCGGGGCCGACGCCCCGGGCGCGACACCCGCTCACGTGCTGGACTCCCTTGACGGGAACTTCATCGTCCGCCAGATCTCGCCGACCTCCGACGACGAGACGAAGATCCTCGCCGCCGTGCAACGACTGGAGGAGGCCATCAAGGCCGACGACCAGGTGGTCACACCGGAACGGATCGAGCAACTCGCCGAGGCGATCGCCGAGAAACTGCCGGCCGAACTCGTGGACCAGTTCGAAACGAAGCTGCGTGCGGCACTCAGCCGAACCCAGGGGTAGGACCTCCGCTGAAAAGATCGAGGTGTGGGCCTTTCAGGCACCGGCGCGCCGTCCACCGGCACGATCGCGCCGGTCACCATCGAGGCCCGGTCGCTGGAGATCTGATCAGAACTCCACCGGCAGGGAATCCAGGCGTCGACCGAACGGTGGGAGTGGGACGTCGACCGGCGCCTGGTCGGTGGCAGGGCGGATGTTCGGGTACCGGCTGAGCAGCAGCCGGAAGCACTCGTCCGACTCCACCCTGGCCAGCGCCGCTCCCAGGCAGTAGTACGAGCCCATGCCGAAACCGAGGTGCCGGTTGTTCTTCCGGGTGATGTCGAACCGCATCGGGTCCGCGAACACGGTCGGGTCGTGGTTGGCGGTGTGGATGGCAAGGTAGATGTGTTCGCCGGCGGGAATGTCGTGTCCGGCGATGGTCACCGGTTCGATCGTCTCCCGTATGACGGAGGTGGCCGGTCCGCCGTGCCGCATCATCTCCTCGATGGCCGACCGGTTGAGCTCGGGCCGAGAGACGAGCAGCTCCAGCTGGTCCGGGTTGGCCATCAGCAGCTGCAGCCCGCGCGAGATCAGGGTGGCCGTGGTCTCGTGGCCGGCGAACAACAGCAGGACGCAGTTGGCGACGATCTCGTCCTCGTTCACCACGCCTTCCCGTTCGGCGGCGGCGAACATGCTGATCAGGTCATCCCGGGGACTCACCCGGCGGTCGGCCACGATCTCCCGCAGGTAGTCCTGCATCTCCAGGACGCTGTCCTGGCTGGCCATCAACTTCTCGACGTCCGCGTGCTGGAAGACCGCCATGATATGCCGCGACCATTCGCGTAGCCGGTCGCGGTCACTCGTGGGCATGCCGAGCATGTCCGCGATGACGTTGGCGGGCAACGGAAAGGCCAGATCCGGTACGACGTCCATCCGGCCGTCGGCGGCCACCGCGTCGAGCAGTTCACCGGTCAGTTCACGCACCCGTGGTCGAAGTCCGTTGATGATGGCCGGCGTGAAGTAGCGCTTGAGCAGTTTCTGGAACCGGTGGTGGCCTTCCTCGGTGGCGTGGCCCATCCACATGTCGATGGACAGGCGCAACCGCCGCAGCGCCTCCTGGTCGGCCTCGGGCAGTCGGGCGAACACCCGGGTCGCGACGGCAGACCGCATCCCGGGATGCTTCATCGCCGACAGGACGTCCTCGTAGCCGGTGACCAGGTACCCGCCGAGCTCCGGCAGCCAGCTCAGTGTGGTGTCGGCGCTGATCCGAAGGAGGCGCTCGAGTGGGTCGCCCGCGTCGAGCACGTCATAGGACGGAAGTGTGATGGCTGGATTCCCCATGGTCTCCAGTGTGCCCAATTCTCAGCGAGTTGGATGATCACCGGCGGTTTCCCTTACGCGCACGGCGATCAAAACCCGCGGAAAGAAGGAGACGGGATCAGATCAATGCTGCCGTGGCACGTATCGCGATCATGGAGAGCAGGGTCACGGCAGCGGACAGGGTCAGCGCGACAACGGTGACTGTGACCGTTCGCCACACCCAGAGCGGTAGGCGGCGGCGTCGGGCGGGCACGACCAGCACCGCGCCGCGTGGTGGGCTGGTTGCCGGCAGCGCCGGCGGGGGGCCGCCGGCGGGTCTGCTCGACGGGTTGTCCTGAGGTTGGTAGTCCAGCAGCGCGGTTTCCAGGAACGTTCGCATTGATCGGGGTGCCATGCCAGGCAGTCCGTCGCCGAGGTGCGAACCGGTTCGCGTGTCAGCCGTGGGGAATCGGGCCGGTCAGCACCAGGTCGCCGCGGCCTGCTGTGGCGCCGACTTGCTGCAGGGTGATTTCCATGCGGGTGAACTCGTCGACGGCGACGCCGGCCCACAGCCGCACGTCGCCGGGTTTGCGCATGTGGAAGGTGCCCAGCGGGACAACGGTGTCGCCGCGGATGACCCAGCCCTGGTAGTAGGTGCCCTGGGGAGCGCCGGGCAGATCGGTGACGGTGAGCGTGAACTCCCAGCCTGCGTCGAGTTTGGCGGCCATCACCGAAGCGTGTGCGGCGGCGGCCTGGCCAGTGCCGGCGAGGTCCAGCCGGATCGTCTCTGGAGTGGGCTCGTTGTTCGGCCAGAACAACAGCGACATGACCAGTGCGGCCGCGGCGGCGGCCGCCGCCCAGGACACGGGTCGGCGGAGCCGGCGTCGGCGAGCGAGGTCGCCTACCGGTCTCATCTCGGGTTCGGCTACCGGTTCGTGGTGCGGTAACTCGATGTCGGGTGGTGTCGCCCAGGTCGCCGGGTGGGCGAGCAGGGCAAGCACACGGTCGACCGTTTCCCGCTCGGCGGGGTCATCCGCGGTCGTCGCGGAGTCCAAGGGCCCCGTGGATTCCAGTGCGGCGGCTCTGCGCTCTGCCACGTCTTCACTCATGCGTTGCCTCCGCTAGCAACTACGTAGCAGGCATGCTGCCCGGTTCTGGCTGATTGGTCACATCAGCTGTGTCGAACAGGTGCTGGAGCGCCTCGGCGAGCCGGCGGTGCGCGCGATAGGACCGCGACTTCACTGTGCCGACAGGGATTCCGAGGTGCTCGGCGATCTCGCTATGGGTCATCTGGTAATAATGCGCGAGCCTGGCGACCACCGCCTCCTCCTCCGGCAGACGCTCGACCGCCCGCCGCACTTCCCAAGCTTCCCACAGCCGCTCGATGGAATGCCCGTCCACAGCCGGCTCCAGTACCTGCTCGGCCGTGGGAGGTCTGCGGCGTTCTCTCCGGTAGATGTCGATCGCGGCCTTGCGGGTGATGCCGAATATCCACGCAGGCAGGCTGCGTTCCGGGTCGTACCGGTCCCGGCTGCGCCAGAGACCGAGGAACGCCATCTGCGTGGCCTCCTCCGCGAGGCCGGGGTCGGCGAGCACGTGCAGTGCGATGCCGAACACGGGCCCGCGAAACGCCGCGTGTAACGCGTTGAACGCTTTCTCCCCATCAGCGGCGAACGAACGAGCCATCTCCAGGTCGTCCACGTGTACTCCCCGTCCCCATGGATTTCACCGATGGTAGTGGCGATTTGGCGAACCGGAATCGCCCGTGCGCCGGAATAGAGGGCGGGGAAAGGAGGAGCCATGCCGTTCGCGGAGGAGTTCGACGCGGCCGCCGTCCAACTGGACACGGCCGCGGAAGAGGTGGCGGCGTTGCTGCCGCCCGTCAGGGGTTCGCTGGGCCCACAGGCCATCGTCGGCGGCACCCTCGCCGAGGCGGCCGAACTGGTGGTCTCACGGTCCGAGCAGGTCTGCGGGCGAGCCGCCGCGGCGTTGCGTCAGCTGGCGGCGGTGTGCCGGCAGCGGGCCGAGGTGTGCCGCCAGGCGGAAGCCGCCTTCGCCGGCTACCAGGCCGCGCAGACCACCTATCAGGAGAACCAGCGGCTGTTCCAGGAACGGCAGGACCGCCACGCGGCCGATCCGGCCACGTTCCCGGTGCCAGGACAACCACCGACCGCCCCTGGCGCCCCACCGGCGCCGCCCGCATGGGTCGAGTTCTGACCTCGCCTGAGGAGACGTGGCAATGCCTTTCATGGGACTGGATCCACAGCTGGCCACCGAACTGGCCACCGAGATGCGCACGGCGGCGGCCGGTGCCGACGAGCAGGCCGCGATCACGCGGCAGGCGTTGGCGCTGGCCGGGCTGTCCAGCCCGGTCCCCGTTCAACTGATGGAGATCGTGGGGGAGCTGACCATCGCGAGCGACGTGATCGCGACCAGTGCCGGGGTGGTGTCGCGTCACCGGCTCGATCCGGGCACGGAGGCCGCCATGGCACGCGGCCTGTGGGCGCTCGCGCTCGGCCCCGCCGCCGCGACGGTGGGCGAGGAACTCACCGACATCGACGCCGCACTGGCGAACTTCAGCCTGGTGTACCGGTTGCCGGAGCCCACCTCGATCACCGACCTGATCATCGGCATTCCCACCACCGACCCGAAGGTCAGAGCGGCGTTGGCGCGACTGGACACCTGGCTGCTGCCCGTTCTGAAGGGGGAACGTGGTCGCGGGGAACGGGGGGAGCAGGAGAAGGAGGACCTGCTCCTGCTGCTCGGGATGCTGAACGTCGGCAAGGAGGAGTTGATGGTCAGGGAGGAGGAAGGCGACCGCCATGAGTTCATCTTCAGTTTCGGCGCCGGCGTCGAGTTGCTGGCAGAGCGGGTCGAGGCGGATCGCCGGTTCTTCGAGTACGGCCTGCTGCCCGACATCGCGGATCTGCTCCCGGAGGACTACGACTCCGAAGACACCACCGACCTCGACTGGTTGCCCGCCGCACTGGCCGGCCGTGCCGAGGTGCCGTTGCGGCCTGTCGCGGTGCTCGAGTTCGTCAAGCTCGCCATGCGCTATGGATACAGACGAGATGACGACTATGGGAGCAAGCTGACGGCGAAGGACCTGCGCGACGAGTCACGGGAAGCTTTGGCCTTGCTGGCGAAGAAGGCGATGACCTACCTGCGTGGCACGACGCTCCTGGCGAACACGGTGGTGGAGGGCACGGAACGGCCGGTCTTCTCCTCCACCGCGATCACCGCCCAGATCCGCTACGGCGCCGCCCGAGGTGCGATCACCGACGGGGCCATCGCCAACGCCGCGAAACGCGCCGACACGGCCTTCGGCCCGCTGCGGGAGCAGTTCCTCACCCCCGAGGTGATGCAGGGGCCGCCGACGAAGATGAGCCGGGCCGCGTTCGACCGGGCCGTGATGGCGGAGGTTGGCCACATCGCCGACTACGAGCCGTCCGGGGCCAGGCGGCGCACCGCCGCGTACAGCTGGGTGCACCAGGCGGGCAGTCTGGCCGAGCAGCGCGAGCGGATGCTCAGCGTCCTGCTGTCCTGGCGGAGCCACGCACTGGCCGGTCCCGCCATGATGACCAAATCCGAGCAGCACAAGGCGTTCGCCGAGTTCCACCCCGACCTGCCCAAGGAACTGGACGACTTCATGGGCGATGCGGACCGGCTGAACAAGGTCGTGAAGTATCTCGGCGTCCCCGGCTACGAAAAGATCAAACTCACCGACGCGTACCGGCTGCACCTGACCAACGACAGCCTGGGCAGGGGCGTGCAGGTCCAGATGGAGCACCGACCGTCCGCTGGCTTTGGCTACGTCTTGGCCGGCCTCGGCGTGGTCGGTGTGTTCTTCCCACCGGCCGCGGTGATCGGCGGTGCCATGCAGGCCATACAGGCGGCGGCCAACGACGACTGGACCGGCGCGCTCATCTCCGCGGCCGGGGCCGTCGCCAGCGTCGCGTCCGCCGGCGGCGCCGTGAACGCCGCCCGGGCCGCCTACGCCGTGCAGGGCGCCGCCATCGCCGCACGGGCGATCGACGCCGGCGACACCATGGGCGCGGTCACCGCGGTCGCGGGCGCGGTCGCCGGCGACCTTGGCGTCACCGGCTTCCAGAACACGTCACGGGCGATCGGTGCCGGTATCGCGACCGTCGGCGTCGTCGACGCCATCGACGAAGGCGACCTCCTGCGGGCGGTGGAGCACACCGCGAGCGCCGTCGGACAGGTTGGCACGATGCTCGGTGCCGCCGGCGAGGGTTCCATGGTCACGGACACTCTGAGCCGGGTCGAACGGTTCGCCAGAGCCGCCAGAGGAGTTCGCGACGAGGATCCGGTCCTCATCGCCAGCGCGCTGCGCCAGGAAATCGTCGGCCTGGCCTCCGCGGCCACCGGCTTCGTCACCCGTACCGTCGAGAACCTCAACGACTTCGCACGCGACGAACCCGAAACCATCGCGAGAATCGACGAGCTGGCCGAGCTGCCGGCCGTCGAGCTCGACAGGGAAAAGGACGCCCTGGCGGCGACGGCGAACACGCGCGGCGAACGGCTCGCCGACATCGAAGCCCGCCTCGATCGGCCCGTCGACTCCGAGGAACGCCGCGAGCTCACCCGTGAGCGCGACTATCTCCGGTACGAGCTCACCGGGCTGGTCACCGAGCTGAGGACGATCGAGACCGCCCAGCAGACACAGGAGTTCCGCGCCCAGCTGGCACCGGTCACCGAGACCGAGCGGCCGGCGCCCGTTCCGGGCGTGGAACTCCAGCCCCGACCAGTTCCGATCATCCCGCCGTCTCCGCCGCGCCCGCCAGTCCCGAACATCCCGCCGTCCCCGCCGCGTCCGCTGGTCCCGATCGTCCAGCCGTCTCCACCGCGGCCACCAGGTGCGGTTGACGACCCGATCCTGCCGTCGCCGCCCGACCTGGAACCGCCGGCGGTAGTGGTGAACCCCTCGCCACCGCAGGCCGGTCCGGGCGCCATGCCCGGGAGTGACCCGATCCTGCCGCCGCCACCGCCACAGCAAGTGCCGCCGGTCGCCGTCGGGAACGGGGCCGCCCAGGACGGGTGGGACGTTGCGTACCTGGAGGGAGAGCGGGAGGAAAAGGGGGAAATCGAGGTCTCACCCGGCGGGTGGGCATGGGGTGACACACCATCCGGCAAGCCCGCGGAGAACAACCCGAAGGTGACCGTGGTCCTCGACGAGTACCATTTCAACCTCCTCCACTCGAACGAACAGCAAGAGTTCGGCATCTTCGGTAATCCCGTGAACGGGACGGTGGACAACAGGATCGGCTTGAGGAACGAGAACACGTTCGAGCTCGACCAGAACGGGTTGATGTTCGGCAGCAAGCTGGCTTTGGGCGTGGAGAGGAAAACTGAGCACACGGCCGACTTCGGGATGGCCGAGGCAAAACTCGAGACCGAGATAGCGGCGGGCGCCTTCGCGGAAGGTGGGATGACGCTCAACGGGAACGGCGTTGAAGCCAAGGCCGAATATCTCCTCGGTCTCAGGTTCGGTGGCACCCTTGAAGCGGATATCGGCGGTATCGGTGTCGCCGTCACGGGCGAGGCGTGGGCCGGCGCTGGCGCCGAAGGCATGTTCAGCGCCGGCAAAGGCGAGGACGGCAGGTGGCACTTCGGCTCCAGCGTTGGCGGGGGGATGGGTGTCGGCGGCAAGGGCGGTTTTATGATCACAATCGACCCGGACGAGGTGAGTGACACCGCGAACGAGGCGGCGGACGCGATCGGTACCGCGATCACCAGCTACCTCTACACCCCGTTCGACAACTGAATGGAGTTACGCGACATGGCAACCGTGTTGCCGGTGCCCATCGAGTTCGAACTGCCGGACGGCTGGCACGCGGCGCCCCCGGACGAGGCCGGTGCCCCGGGCGCGGCGTTCGTCGCGGTGCACCCGGACACCAGGCAGGCCGGCTTCACCCCCAACATCACGATCAGCGGCGAGTACCGGGCCGACCAGGCTGCCCTGGCCGAGTTGGCCGACGAGTCGGTCGGCCGGCTCGGGCAGGCGGCACAGGACGTGACTGTGGCCGACCGGACCGAGATCGACTCCCTCGACGCGCCCGGCCTCACCCAGGTCGTGCTGATGCGGCACGACAGCGGCGACACCGTCCGGGATCTGGTGCAGTGCCAGGTGTACCTGTCCATGACCGACGTGCACGACCGAAGTCGCCGTGCCGTGCTGCAACTCGCCATGACCGCCACCACCGAGCAGCTCGACGACGTCATCGGCGACTTCCAGCAGTTCGTCGCCTCCGTGCGGCCAGAGCCGCGACAGCCCTGACCTCCGGGCCGGCCTCCCTGTGATCGCCCCGCCGCCGGTCGCGTCAGGCGGATACCGGTGCCGGCGGGCGGGCGACCTGGACGAGGTCGCTGAAGCCGGCGTTGATGAGACAGGCGCGGCCGGCGGGGAAACGTTCCTGTCCGCGCAACGGAAGCGTGGCGCGGAAGGCGTCGCCGTCCTGGGGGCCGGGACGTAGCGCGAGACCGGTCCGTGACGAGCGCAGTTCCTGTGGCCAGGACTGGAAGGCGCGGAACAGTTCCGAGCGGCCGGCGGCCACGATGTGGCGGTCGTCGCGGCGTTCGGTGGCCAGTTGTTTGAGAGCGCCGGCGAGTTCTTCCGGCACGGTGTCGGCGTCGTCCACCAGCACGAGGACCGGACCGTCTACATCGGACAGTTCGGCGGCGGAGCGCACCACGCGGTCGGCCACGGCGGTGAGTGGGGATCGGCGTGGTGTCACGGCGAGCACCGTCGCGTCCGGGTTCAGCCGGCGCAGGGCGGCCGCGAGGGTACAGAGCACGGTGCTCTTTCCTGAGCCGTTGGCGCCGGTGATGATGGCGTGCTCGCCGGCGGCCAGGGTGAGCACGGCGGGGGCGAGAGTTTCGGCGGACATGCCGATGACCAGCTCCCAGCCGTCGGGTGTGCAGCGGCCGGTGGCGGGAAGATCGGTCAGGTCGAGTTCGGTGGGCAGGGTGCGGACCGGGCGCGGCTTGGCCGTGGGTGGCGGGGTCGCGGCGGCGAGATCGCGCGCGGTGGCGGCGATATCGGTGTACCGGGCCAGTTGCACCTCGAGTCCGGTACCAGCCTCGACCGCACGACTCGGTCCCATCGCGGGCACGTCCGCCGGCCGCAGCCCGAACGTGGTGTAGCCGGCCGGGTCGGCCAGGCGAAGCACCAGGCGCTGCTCGACGTGGCTGGCGATCTTCATGGGGATGGCGCGTTCGTGCGCGCCGGTGGCCACGACGAGCACGCCAAGCGGCGGCCCGTCGCGCACCACGCGGGTCAGGCGGACCACGAGATCGGTGCGGTCACCGGTCTCGGCGAGACCCTCGACGTTGTTGACCAGGACGACGAGCAACGGCTGGCCGGCCTGCCGGCCGCCGGTGGCACGACGGTTGGCCAGTTCCTCGTCGAGGAGATCGAACAGGCGGACGACCCGCTCGTCGTCGCCGGCCGCGACATAGCCGCCGACGTGCGGCAGCGCGGCCAGTGCCGCGAGGTCGCCGGACTGGAAGTCGAGCACGTACAGGTGGACCTGGTTGGCGTTGTGCCGGGTGGCGAGCATGAGACCAGCCGTGGCGAGCGCGGCGGTCGTGCACCCGGAGTTGACCCCGTACACCAGCAGGTTGCCTCGGGTGTCCCACCAGTAGGTGTCCTGCCGCTGCTCGTCGGGCAGATCGGCCACGCCGAGGGGCAGCGCGTGCTGGCGGCCGACCCCGGCCAGGGCCTCGGCGGGGACGGTGGGTGGTAGCGGCTCGGGCCATGGTGGTTGGGGGATGCGGGCGCGGGTCCGCGCGACCGCGTCGGCGGTGGCGATGACCAGGCGATCCAGATCGGTGGGGCCGGCGGCTTCGGCCGGGGCGGCGCCCTCCCAGGGCAGCAGGCGGAACGGCACGGCCGACAGCGGTGCGACGTCGCC
Organism: Actinophytocola sp.; assembly: GCF_036378875.1. GTDB lineage: Bacteria > Actinomycetota > Actinomycetes > Mycobacteriales > Pseudonocardiaceae > Actinophytocola. The sequence continues at coordinate 27,715 of NZ_DASUVO010000049.1, read as the reverse complement.
CGTCGCGGTGTGGGCGGAGACCAGCGCGGTCTGGAACGGCACGATCTCACTCGCGCCGAGCCGCGCGTAGGCGCGGCCGACCTGGTCCCGGCGCAGTTCGGCTGCGGCGGGAACGCCGAGCACGTCCATCGAGTCGTGGGCGTCCTGCACCCGCAACGCGATCCGCAGGTTCATGTTCGCGCGGATCTTCGCGTCCAGTACCCCGGTCGGGCGTTGTGTGGCCAACACGAGGTGGATGCCGAGGCTGCGTCCGCGTTGCGCGATGTCGACCAGTGAGCCGACGAAGCCGGGCAGTTCGGCGACCAGCGTGGCGAACTCGTCGACCACGACCACCAGCCGGGGCATCGGCTCGGCCGGGTTCCCCGCCTGGTAGGCGTCGATGTCGGAGACCTCCGCGGTGCGCAGCATCCGTTCACGCCGCCGTAGTTCCGCGCGCAGGCAGGTGAGTGCCCGTGCGGCGAGGTGCTCGTCGAGGTCGGTGACGACGGCCGACACGTGCGGCAGCGGCCGGCACACGTCCAGCCCGCCGCCGCCCTTGAAGTCGACCAGCACGAAGGCCAGCAGCTCGGGACGGACGTGGCAGGCCATGGCGGTGACCCAGGTGCGCAGCAACTCGCTCTTGCCGGACCCGGTGGTGCCGGCGACCAGGGCGTGGGGGCCGTCGGCCACGAGGTCGAGCCGGAGTGGGCCGGACTCGCCCGTCCCGACCGGCGCGGCCAGCCCCGCACTCCTCGACCAACGCTCCGCGACGGGCGTGGCGTCCAGCAGTTCGGCAAGCGTCAACCGGCCGGGCAGGTTCGTGCCGGCGGACACCATCTCAGGATCCTCGAAGCGACTCAGTCCCCTGGCGAACTCGGTCACGGTCGGGTACGCCAGCCCAACGGGTGATACACCGTCGAGCACGACGCCAGCGCCGTGGTCGTCGAGACTCAGTGAGTCGCCGGTGGCCACGGTGAGCACCGCGTCGCACGCGGCCGGCAGCTGGGAGATCGTGTCCGCGAGCACCAGGCCCCGGCAGGGGATGTCCGGGTCGCTCAGCGCTGCCCGCAAGCTGTTGCCCTTCCCCGACAGATGCACCGTGCCGTCGATGACGATCAGCCACACCGGGCCTGCCGAGCCGAATGCGGACAGTAGCCGCGGCACATCGTCCTGGCCGGTCGCCACGGCGGAATCCCGCAGGTGCGGCACCCACTTGAGCCACTCCCACGCGGGTGCCCGCTCCGCCGTGGTGACCACGGCGAGCGCGAGATCGGCAGGCCCCTGGTTGGCCAGCAGGTCGGCCAGCACGGCACGGGCGACCGCCAGCGCCGGCTCGCGTTCACCCACGACACCCAGCGCGGACCGCTGCGCCAGCGGCACCGTCACCGGGACCGAGTGCAGGACCACCTCCTCGGCCGCCCGCTCGGACAGTTCGGGGAACGTGGCCGCGTCCGAGCTCAGCCAGGTCAGGTCGGCGAAGCCGACGGTGACGTGCAGGAAGTCCTCGTGCGCCGGCCGGCGTTCCCACAGCCGGGGGTCGCCGGCGGTTGCCCGCCGGCAGCACTCGGCGACATCGGGCTGCGCCATCCGGCGCCGGCCCGCCTCCTGTTCGGCCGCGGCCTGCGCGGTGACCAGGTAGTCATCGACGAGTTGGGTGATCTCCCCGGCGTGTGCGCGGCGTTCCTTGCGCCGGCGTCGGCGGCCGTCCAGCCACTGGCCCAGCAGCACCAGTGGGCTCATCACCGCGAGGAACGCGAAGGTCGGGCTGAACACGATCGCCATGACCACCGCGACCGGAAGCGGGATGAGCATCGGGATCCACGACAGGTGCGTGGCTCCCCCTGGCTCGCGGGGGCGGTCCGGCCACTCCGGCACATCGACCGCCTGCGCCAGCGGCGGACGGGGTGGCCTGCTCAGCGCGACGCGGGCCCCCGTGCGTCCCCGACGCGGCGCCCGGCCACACGACTCGACCCGGAACAGGCCACCACCCGCGCGAATCACGCTGGTGTCCCGCACCGGCAGGTCGCCGGACACCGGGCGGCCGTCCACCGTGAGCTGCCCGGAAACCACGCACCGCTGCGGGCCGACCGTGATCCGGAACGCGGCCCTGACCACCCACCCCGCCTTGGCGGGCTCACCGGTGGGCAGCCCGGGCCCGACGTCGTAGTTCCCCTCCGGCAAGCGAACCCGGCCGCCCGCCGCGAGCCCGGTGACCTGCACCAGGTCCGCGACCGGCGACTCCCCGACGGCTCCGGGTTCGGCGGCGGGATCGAACGCTGACAGCACCGATCCCGCCATCAACGGCACCTGGTCGGCCGGTGTCCACTCGGGCACCGGCTGACCGTCCACGAGAACGAGACGACCCCGGGGAGCGGGCACCCCCGCCGCCCTGGCCACCTCGCCGACCGTGGTGTGCTCGTGGACCGGGCCGACCAGCAGGTCGGTCCGTCCGGTCACCGGAACCAGCTCAGACATCGGCTCGGCCCTCCGCTCAGCTCACGGTCCAGCCGGTGTTCATCGCCTGGTCCAGGTTCTCGCGCTGGCCGCGTACGGCCTGGCCCATGCTCCGCGACGACTCCTCGGCCTGGGCCATCGCCGTCTCGAGCTGGCTGACGTTCTCCTGCAACGACTGCGACATCTGGTTGATGGCCTGCTGGAAGTCGCTGAAGATCTGGTTGGTGGTGGCCTCGGCCTGCTGCATGGCCGTGGTGAACTCGGCGTGCGCACCCCGGAACACCTCGGCGTTCGATCCGGTCCACTGGGTCGACTCGGCGGCGTTGCGCGCGTTCATGACACCGTCGCGCAGGGCCGCCATCTCGCCGAGGATCCGGGCACTCGCCTGTGCCGACGCGTCCTGCACCTGCTGTACCACCGTCGCACCGGTCTGGGTGGCGTTCGCGCGAGTCGTGCCGATGGTGGTGCCGGCCTGGTCCAGCTGGGCGGCCAGATTGTCGAGACCTTCGAGTTCGGCTCCGATCAATGGCATGACGTTCTCCTCCTACTCCCGCCGCCGCGGGTCGCGACGGCATCGACACCAGCCTTTCCGTCCCGCGTCGGGATCCGGTTCGCGCGAACCGGATCCCAACGCTGGACGGAGGAAGGGCATGGCAGAGAAGCGATCCAGCCGGCCGGTGGTCGGGTTCGAACTCGACGACCAAGCCGTGCACGCCGCGGTCGTCAAGCCTGGCAAGCCGGACAGGCTGATCCGGTACGTGAACGCGCCGTTGCCCGATGGCGCGGTTCGTGCTGGTGTGCCGGCACGGCGCGACCCCGTGGCTGAAGCGGTGGCGGCGGTCGCCGACGAACTGACCGACCTGCAACCGTTCCTCACCGCGGTCGCGATCAACGAGCGCACCATACCCAGCGGACCGGACCTGCTCATGCGCTGGACCACACGCGTGCGCTCTGGCCACACCGTCGCCACCCTGGCCTCGGTCATGCTCGCCAGCGTGCGCGCGGTCGAGGACGGCGGACTCGACGTGACCGCCACACATCTGACCCCACTGCTTCTCGCCAGCGACCCGCTCGCCGGACTCCGCCTCCCCCAACAGATCCGGGCCACCGTTCCGCTACGGGCACTCGTGGTGTCGGCCGGAGTGGCACTGGCCACCACCCGCCACCAGAACCTCGAAGACCCTGAACAACCCTGGCAGCCACTCCCACCGGTACCGCTCGGTTACCGGCCTACCGATCACACCAGCTGGCACGTCGAACGAACCGCCTGACCAGAAGCGAACTGAACATCGAGTGCGGCCATGCGAGTCACTCCTCGCCGTGTACAGGTCGGTTCCGCCGTCGAAGCTCCAGTACTCGCCGGTCCGCACCTGCGGCGCGCGACCGTCTTCGAGGCGCACCTGGAATGCTCACGCCCGTGGAGGCCTCGGTCCTCATCAAGGGCGGACAACGACGGGTTGAAATCGGTCGCCGTTCATGACACCGCATCCCGCGAGATCTGGGTTCCCTGTCCCGTATGTCCCATTCGGGACAGGTGCGCGGTCGCGAACCGTTTGGGAAACCTGCTGGGTCAATGCTGCGGTCACTGTCACCGCAGCTGGATTCCCATGACTTGATCAGCGCTTTCGCAGCCGACCGGGAATAGTCGGACCTGTCGCGACACCGGTCCGGCCGCAGACCGAGCGGCGGCCTCAAAAGCGACGAGGCGCCGGAGCCCCAGGGTTTAAATGCCCGTCGGGACATCGTGTCCAACATTCCGTGTTGTCGTACGGAATTGAAGCGATGCCGGTGATCGGCGGGCGAAGCGAGACGTCCTGACCAGGTAACCTGCGTCACTTTTCATCCCCGCGGGCACTCGCGCAACCTGCCGAGCCTGTGCTATGAAACTAACGGTGACCGGTTGTGAAATACGATCAACCTGCGGTCGGATAGTCACCCTTGATGGCGCCATCAACAAAGTAGCGGCAATAGCATTCCGCCATCGCGTCATTGACGAGAGTTTTTGTCGGGTCCTTGTATCGCGCGGTCATCCCTCGTAAATTAGTCGCATCCCCTTTGGTGTGGGTGCCGCAGGCGGGGAATCGGTCGGCGCAATGGCGCGACCGGGCAATGCCAAAGGATTGAAATCGGTCCATTCCGGAAAGGCATAATGTGTCCGAAAACATACAGGCCATGCCAGCTGGCCTGGACGTGGCCATTGTCGGTATGGGGCCGCGCGGCCTGTCCGTGCTGGAACGACTGCTCGTCAGGCTCGCCGAGCAGCCAGTGTCTGGCCAGGTCCGGATCTGGACCTTCGACCCCGGCGAACAGGGGGCCGGCCGGATCTGGCGGACCACGCAACCGGAGTGGTTCATGATGAACACCACGGCCGGTGAGGTCAGCGTGTATTCCGGTGGCCCGGACGGCGGTGAATGGCGTGCCGGTGCGGGTCCGAGCCTGGCGGAATGGCTTCAGCGGCATCCCGACCCGCGCTGGGCCGCTCTCGGCCCGAACGACTACGCGCCCCGGTCGGTCTATGGCGAGTATCTGCGGAACGCTTTCGACTGCCTCGTGGCGAACGCGCCGTCCAACGTGAAGGTGCGGCCGGTTACCGCGCGGGTCGATCGCATCGACCGAAGTGGTCCGAAGCGGATATTACGCACCGAGGGCAGTGACTACTCCCTCACCGTGGACAAAGTGGTGCTGACCACCGGCCATCCCCGCATCCGGCCCGGCACGGGCGAGCAACGGCTCATCCGGTTCGCCGAGCGCAACCCGGGTTCGCGTTACCTGCCTGGCGACTCCGCGGCCGATCTGGACCTCGACGGCATCAAGCCGGGTGAGGACGTCGGCATCGTCGGTCTCGGTCTGACGTTCCTCGACGTGCTGATGGCGCTCACGATCGGCCGCGGCGGGCAGTTCGAGGAGCTCGAGGACGGCGGCATGCGGTACCGGCGCAGCGGTTTGGAGCCACGTATCGTCGCGGGCTCACGCAGCGGCCTCGTGATGCCGGCGCGCGGGCGCAACCAGAAGTCACCGGGGTACCGCTATCAACCGCGGTTCGCCACCGAGTTCGCGATCGCCTCGGCAAGGCGCCGGGCGCAGCGCACCGACGGATCCGCGCAGCTGGACTTCCTGCGGGATGTCCTGCCGCTGTTGGAGCTGGAAGCGCAGCACGTTTACTACACCACGCACGTGCGCAGGCGGCGGGGCGAGCAGGCGGCCGAGGAGTTCGCCGCGCGGCACCGCCAGACAGCGGGCACAGGCGAGCAGGCGGCGGTGGACAAGCTGCTCACCGAGTTCGGTGTCGCCGACGTGCCGTCGATCGATCTGGCGCGACTGGCTCGGCCGTTCCGGGACGAGCAGTTCCGCGACCAGGGCGCGTTCCACGATCGGCTGATCTCCCTGCTGCGCGAGGACATCGCCGAGGCCGAACAGGGCAACCTGGACAGCCCGCTGAAAGCCGCGCTGGACATCCTGCGCGACATCCGCGCATCCGTCCGTCAAGCGGTGGATTTCGGTGGCCTGCGAGCGGACTCCCACCGGGACGACTTCCTGAGCTGGTTCAACCCGATCAACACCATGGTGTCGGCGGGCCCGCCGGGGATCCGGGTGGCGCAGGCGTGCGCGCTGATCGAATCCGGAACGCTGACCGTCGCCGGCCCGGACATGCGGATCAGCTGCGAGCGTCGCGGCGGCCGGTTCGTCCTGTGGTCGCCGCAGGTACGCGGTGGGCGCCACGCCGTGAGCACGTTGATCGACGCGCGTATTCCCCGGCCGCAACTCGATCGCGATGCCGACCCGCTGATCGAACAACTGCTCGCGGACGGCCTGATCTCCGAGTACGTGAACGTCGACCCGGTGACGTCCACCCGATTCAACACCGGCGCCGTCGCGGTCAGCCGCGCGCCGTTCCGGGTCATCGGCGCCGGTGGCAGTCCCGATCCGCACCTCTACGCGCTCGGCGTGCCGACGGAGAACGCCCGCTGGTTCACCCAGATCGGCAACGGCAGGCCCGGGCCGCTGACCGGCTTCCACGCCGACGCCGACGCGATAGCACGTGACGTGCTCGGCGTCGCCGCCTGTCGCACGGTCCCCGCGCGGAGCGCGGACGCCGAACCGCACCAGAACGACGTTTCCGTCGCCAGCTAGCCAAAGGACAAGGAAAGTTCGCCATGACGATCACGCATCCCATCGCGGCGCGGACCGCGACCGAGCGGTTCCGGCAAGCTCGCGACCTTCTACTGGACCTGCGGGGCGACCACGAGGCGGCCCGCGCTCGCTTCGAATGGCCACAGCTGAGCGAGTTCAACTGGGCACTGGACTGGCTCGACCACGTGGCACGGGACAACAACCAGCCCGCGTTGCGCGTTGTCGGCAAGGAGGCGGACCGGACCGTCAGCTACGCCGAGCTGTCCGAACGGTCGAGCCGCGTCGCCAACTGGTTGCGTGCCAACGGAATCCAGCGTGGTGACCGGGTGCTGATGATGTTGGACAACGACGTGACCGTGTGGGAGGCGGTGCTGGCCGCGATGAAGATCGGCGCGGTCGTCATCCCCACGTTCACGACAGTCTCCGCCGACGACCTGGCCGACCGCGTACGGCGCGGGGCGGTGAAACACGTCATCACGATGGACCTCTTCACCGACTCGTTCGCCGAACTGCCGGGCCACGTCACCCGCATCTGTGTCGGCGAGCGGGTGGCGGGTTGGCTGCGCTACGACGAGGCCTACCTCGAACCGGCGCTGTTCACGCCGGACGCCCCGACCATGGCGGACGACCCGTTGTTCCTGTACTTCACGTCGGGCACGACCTCACGCCCCAAGCTCGTGCAACACACACACGTCAGCTACCCGGTCGGTCATCTGTCCGGAATGTACTGGAACGGTGTGCGGCCCGGCGACGTGCACCTGAACGTGTCCGCGCCCGGCTGGGCGAAGCACGCGTGGAGCAGCTTCTTCGTGCCGCTCAACGCGGAGGCGACGGTGGTGTCGCTGAACAACGCCGGCCCCACTGATCTGCTCGACCAACTCGTCAAGCAGGACGTGTCCACGTTCTGCGCGCCGCCGACGGTGTGGCGGATGCTGATCCAGCACGACCTGGGGCAGTGGCCGGTCACTCTTCGAGAGGCGGGCAGTGTCGGCGAACCGCTCAACCCCGAAGTGGTCGAGCAGGTGCGCCAGGCCTGGGGCATCACCGTACGAGACGGCTACGGGCAGACCGAGACGACGGCCCAGATCGGCAACACGCCCGGCCTGCCGGTCAAACCGGGCTCCATGGGTAAACCGTTGCCCGGCTACGACATCGTGCTGGTCGACCCGAACACGGGCGAGCCGGCCGACGAGGGTGAGATCTGCGTCAGGCTTTCCGAACGGTCGCTGGGCGTGATGCCCGGATATCTTGACGATCCCGAGAAGAACGCGAAGACCTTCGCGGGTGGCTACTACCACACCGGCGACATCGGGCACCGCGACTCGGACGGCTACATCTTCTACGTCGGTCGCACCGACGACGTTTTCAAGTCCTACGACCACCGCGTCTCACCGTTCGAACTGGAAAGTGTGCTGCTGGAACACGAGTCGGTGGCCGAGGCGGCGGTGATCCCCGCGCCGGACCCGATCGGCATGTTCGTGCCCAAGGCCTATGTGTCGCTGACCCGCGACGGAGAACCGTCCGTCGCCACGGCGAAGTCGATCCTGACCCATTGCCGCGACAACCTGGCGCCACACAAGTGGATCCGGCGGCTCGAGTTCGCGGCTCTGCCGAAGACCACCTCCGGAAAAATCCGGCGCGCCGAGTTGCGTGCCCGCGACCGCGAAGGCACCGAAGGCACCGAGTACCTGGCGGAGGAGTTGCTCGGCGCCACCGGCCCGAGCGCCCCCGGTCTCGGCTGAGACTCCCCGCCATCGGAAAAGAAAATGAATCGAGAGGAACCACGAATCATGCGTGACATCAAGATTTACAGCGACCTGTTCGGCGACGGCCTGCACAACGGCCAGATCAAGTGGACCCCGTACGTGCAGCCGGGCCGTTCCGCAGTCGACGTGGAGTGGCTGTACACCGCCGAGCAGACCGGCCCGACCGGCGCGGAGGCCTACATCGCGCACTTCCGCCCTGGTTCGTACGGCGACCTGCACGAGCACCTGGGCTACGAGGTGCTGCTCATCCTGGAGGGTGAGCTGCACAACGACAACGGTGACCGCTATCCGGCCGGCACGCTGTTCGTCGAGACCCCCACCAGCGTGCACCAGGTCTCCAGCCCGACCGGCTGTGTCGCGCTGGTGATCCGGGAGAAGGGCACCCGGCCGGTCACCGCGGCCGACTTCGAGAAGACCACCGCGGCCGCCGCCGAACAGGGCGACAGCTGACCCGCACTCATCGCGGAGCCCGTTCGGCAGTCCCGAGGGCGCTCGCCGCCCTCGGGACTCCGGCATGCTCTGCCTCCAGCATGTAATGTATTAAAGGCATTACTTGGCTGGCATCGCTCGCTTCGCCGCAAACCCCTCAGGAGAGCAGTAATGACCGACACCCAGGCCATACCGAGCCGAGCCACGGCGCCGCCGGTCGCCGAGCCACCAGAGCCTCAGGTCGGACGATCCGGGAAAGCCCACTCGCCGCGGTACAAGTGGGGTGTCCTCGGGATCGGTATCGGCGCCCAAGCCGCGTTCAGCGCGGCGTTCCAAGGAATCCCCACGGCCGGCTCGTTCCTCGCGCTGGCCTACCACCTGAACACCGGTCAGCTCGCCATCGTGCTGGCCGCGGTGACCTTCGGCATCTTCGCCTCGGACGTGTTCTGGGGCATCCTTTCCGACCGCATCGGTGAACGAAAGGTGCTGATCACCGGCATGGGCGGGACCACGCTCGCGCTGGGTGTGGTGACCCTTTTCCTGACCCCGAGCGGGAACTCGGTGCCCTCGCACTGGATGCTCGCGTTCGTCCTGTTGCTGGCCGGCGCGCTTGGCGGCTGTGTGAACGGCGCCAGCGGGCGTGCCGTGATGGGCTGGTTCCCGCCCAACAAGCGTGGCTTCGCCATCAGCCTGCGGGTGGCCGCCGTGCCGGCCGGTGGCGCGATCGGGGCCGCGGTTCTCCCAGTGCTGGCCCTGAACGCGGGATTCACGTGGGTTTTCGGCTTCCTCACCGTCTTCTCGCTGGCGGCCACGATCGCGGTGGTCCTGTGGCTGGACGAGCCGCCACTGGCCCGCACCAAGGCCGTCGGTGGTCAGGCCGCCACGACATTGCGCAACCCGTTGCGGCGATGGGACATCTGGCGGGTGGGCATCGTCGCGTTCCTGCTCGACCTGCCTCAGTTCACCGTCCTCACCTTCGGCTCGGTGTTCCTGCACAGCGTGGTCGGCCTGTCCCTGGGCACCATCGTGGTTCTCCTGATCATCGTGCAGGTACTCGGTGGCGTGTCACGTGTGGTCGGCGGCAAGTGGACCGACCTGCAGGGCGGGCGGCACCGCAGGACGATCGTGCGGGCCTACAGTTGGCTGATCGCGATCGCGTTCGGCGTCATCGCGATGTACGCCACGGTCCCGGCGTGGGCGATCGCCACTCTGTTCGTGGTGGCCGGTGTCCTCGCGTGCGGCTGGCATGGCGTGCACTACGCCGAGATCGCCACGATGGCCGGCGCCGAACGCTCCGGCACGGCACTCGGCTTGGAGAACACCATGGTGTTCGGCGGCGCCTTCGCGGCCCCGCTGCTGATCGCGGCCACGCTGGACCTCACCTCGTCGTGGCCGTTGGTGATGCTGGCGATCGGCGCCGCGCCCGCGGCGATCTCAGCGGTGCTGATGCCCCGCGAGCGGAAGGTTGGCTGAAACGACGGCTGACGGTCGCCCGCGAACCCCAACCCGCGGGCGACCGGTTTGCCAATCTGGCCATAATAGGCTTGTGGCATTACCGACGGCGGGGAGTGCGATGTCGGCCAAGACCAGACGGCGTCCGGTCAGTACCGGCCGGATCTGCCTCGAGCTGATCGCGACGGTACACGGCAGGTTCAGCGAACTTCCCGAGGACGACCTCGCCGACCAGGCCGGGCTCGCCGACTGGCTGACCGCCAAGGATCTGGTCACGGCGTCCCCGCCGCGCGACGCGGATGTCGCGGACTTCCAGGGGCTGCGGGAGGCCATCTTCCGCCTGGTGTCGGCAGCCGGAGGCGGGCCGGAGTCGGCCCTGGAGAACGCCGTGGCACTGGTGAACAAGCACGCGCGAGGCGACATCCACCTCGTGCAGCTGATCGCACAGTCCGACTCATCCGGTGGTGTCCACCTGACCGCCCAGACCGTCCCGCCGACGGTCAGCCAGGTGCTGACCACGGTGGCGCGCGACGCCGTCGACCTGCTCACGGGCCCGGACGCCGAGCGACTGCACCAGTGCCAGGCCGACACGTGCGGGTCGTTCTACCTGGACTCGTCCCGCGGCAGGCAGCGCCGCTGGTGCTCCTCAGCGTCGTGTGGCAATCGCGAGCGTGTCGCCGCGTTCCGGGATCGGAACCGAGCGTGACGAGTTCGGCCGGACGGCGACCTCTTGGTGGTCAGGCGCCGGCCAGCGCTCCGCGGAGCTTGGTCCGCGAGCTCACGTCGAGCTTGGTGAACACCTTGCCCAGGTGCCATTCGACAGTGCGAGGGCTGATGAACAGCTCGGCACCGATCTCGGAGTTCGTCTTCCCCTCCGCGGCGAGCCGGGCGATCTGCGTCTCCTGCGCGGTGAGCGCCTTGGGTATGTCGGCCGTGCGTTGGCGTACCGTCTCGCCGGTGGCGAGCAGTTCGCGGCGGGCCCGCTCGGCGAAGGCGGTGGCGCCGAAGCCCGCCAGCATCTCGTACGCGGTACGCAGGTGCTCGCGTGCGTCGCGGCGCCGGTTCTCGCGGCGCAGCCACTCGCCGTAGACCAGGTGGGTGCGAGCGAGCTGAACGGCTATCCGGGTGCGTCCGAGGTGCTCGATGGCCTCGCGGTACAGCAGGTCGGCGGCCTGGCCGTCGCTGAGCAGCGCCCGCGACCTCGCCAGGACGCCCAGCGCCCAGTCCGTGCCGCTGGCGGCGGCACGCTCCTCGAGACGTCGCATGGCCGGCGCGGCCGCGTCGCGGGCATCCGTGCGAGCGGCCGCCTCGACGAGTTCGGGGAGGGAGAAGCCGTGGCTTGCCAGGTCGTCGTGTTCGCCGGCCCGTACGGCGTTGGCCAGGGCGTCCTGGTACTGGCCGAGGCCGTTCTGCAGCAGCGCGAGCAGGTAGTTGCCCAGGCCGATCGCTCGCCCTTCGCCCCAACTCGTCGCGTGCTGGATGCCGGCCCGGATCAGCTCCGGTGCCCGGGCATCCTGGCCGCGCCAGGCGACGAGCAGCAGCTTCGCGACCCCGAGGGTCGAGTGACCGGTCACGTCCATGAGGGTGTCGGACTCCTCGAGCAACTCCGAGGCCAGGTCGAACGCGCCGCCGTGCACGTGTACGGCGGCGCGGTAGGTGAGGGCCAGGGGAAGGAAGTTGAGTGCGCCGGCCTGCCGGGCGGCCCTGACCGCGTGCGTGGTCAGCTCGTGCCATGCCTCGTCGTCCCACATGTCACCGGCGATCAGCCAGGTCAGCCACAGCCAGCGCATGCTGGCGTCCGCGTCGCGTCCGGCGTCCTGCCGGACCGCTCGCAGGGCGCGCATCAGCAGTGGCGCGCCCTCGACGTAGCCCTCGGCGTACCGGGTCGCCAGGCCGTCGAGCAGGGCGTCCACCAACCGTGGCGGTTGCGGTCCGCGCGGCGCGGTGCGGGCGGCCTCGGCCACCGCCCTCACCCCGCCGTGTCCGGTGAGGCGGCCGGTGAAGACCGCCGCTCCGATCGCTTCGAGGTACGTCTCCCGCGCCTGCCCGCTGTCGACTCGTTCCAGCCGGCGGGCCGCGTCGAGCAGCAACGGCAGGGCGTCGCCGCCGCGCCTGCGGGCGACGAGGATCTGGCCACGCAGCCGGGTGAGCCGCCCGTGCTGGAGCTCGTCCAGCGGGCCTGGCTCCACGGTGGCGAGGAGCTCGAGCGCCGCCTCGGGAGCCCCGGCCTCGAAGGTGATCCGCGCCGCGGCCACCGCCCTGGCCCCTCGTGCGGCCCGATCTGGCGTCAGCTCGGTGGCCCGCCGCAGGAACGCGGCAGCGGCCGCGACACCGCCGCGGGCCTGGGCTTGATCAGCACAACGCTCCAGCTCGCCGGCCACGGCCTCGTCGGGTCCGACCGCGGCGTGGGCGCGATGCCAGGCCCGGCGATCCGGGTTGGCGCCGGGGTCAGTCGCCTCGGCCAGCGCGCGGTGCACGTCCCGGCGTTCGGCGGGGTCCGCCGCCCGGTAGGCCGCCGAGCGCACCAGCGGATGACGGAAACGCACCCACGCACCCAACTCGATCAGGTCCGCCGCCTCGGCCGCCGCGGCGGCGTCCGGCCCGATGCCGAGCCGCTCGGCCGCCCGCCTCAGCAACGACACGTCGCCGACCGGCTCGGCGGCCGCGGCCAGCAGCAGCCGCTGTGCCTCACCCGGAAGCGACCTGACACGCCGCAGGTAACTCTGCTCGATCTGTCCCGCCAGCGGTCGCGCGTCCGGTCGGCCGAACCCACCGGCCAGCTCCGTCACCGTCAACCCGTGCGTCAGTTCCAGCAGGGCCAGAGGGTTGCCGCTGGTTTCGGCGATGATCCGGTCCCTGACCCGCTCGTCCAGCCGGCCGGGGACCACCGAGTCCAGAAGAGCACGCGCATCGGCGTCGCGCAGCCCTCGGACCACCAGCTCTCGCAGTCCCCCCAGGTCGTCGCCCGAGTTGGGCGTCGAGGTGCGCACCGCGAACACCACCGCCACCCGCTCCGCGAGCAGCCGCCGCGCGACGAACGCGAGGGTCTGCGCGGACACCCGGTCGAGCCATTGGGCGTCGTCCACCACGCAGACGAGCTCCTGTTCCTCTGCCACCTCGGCCAGCAGGCTGAGCACCGCCAACCCGACGAGGAAACGGTCCGGCGCGCTCCCCGTGCGCAGTCCGAACGCGGTGGCGAGGGCGTCACGCTGCGGGCCGGGCAGGCGATCGAGATACCCCGTGACCGGCAGGCACAGTTGGTGCAGCCCGGCGAACGCCAGTTCCATCTCCGACTCGACGCCGGCAGCCCGCAGTAACCGCCATCCTGCCGTGCGCCCCATCACGTGCTCCAGCAGTGCGGACTTGCCGACGCCCGGCTCGCCGCGCAGCACCAGCACCTGGCTCTGACCCGCCTGGGCGTCCGCGACCAGCCGATCCAGCGTCTCGCACTCGCTGCGCCGGCCACGCAGCCTGCGCCGAGGAGCATTGCTCGACATCCACAACTCCGCAGGTCAAAGGAGCCCTGATCAACTCGGGTTGTCCCATGATGCACTGCGGGGTCGGGGTACGGACAGTCGCCTACTTCGGACACGCCACGCGGCGTGGACGTCATGATCGACGTGGCGAGCGTGTCGACGCCCAGCGCCCGACGCACGCCCGACCGAGCCCGGCGGCCACGCGGTGAAAGGACGCTTCATCACGACCCGCGAGAGGAAGGCGACCGCGACGACGGTGAAGATGTTGATCGTCATCATGGTCTCGTTGATCGCGCTGATGCTCCATTGGGCGCCGGCCACGTCGACCACGGTGCCCGGTTCGGCGGCGTAGAAGTACAGGCGATCGCGAACGGGCTCAACCGGGACGGCGTCCTGTGCCCCTCGGCGCGGCGGCCCGGACGACGTGGCGGCCGGGCATGTGATGAGGCTCCGACGTTCCACACCGGACCGGATCGTGCGGTCACGGCGGCCGGCGCACCCGGAGATCATCTCGGTCTCGGCTTGAGCCGCCGCTTCCCGTCGGCGATGCCGCGTTGCTGCGCTTGGGTCATCATCGTGTCCTCGTCGGGGCCCGCCGGGGAACACATGTGTGTAGGCATCGATCGCGCCGTGCGCGCGTTGCAGGAGGTGATCAGTGGAGTCCAGGTGGGGGACCGTCCTGTAACAGGCGGGAGGACTGATGGGATCGGGACGCCGCTGTGGGTCGACGCCGCGTGCCTGCGTTTGTATGAACAGCGCGGATTGCTAGCCCGGCCGCCGCGCGCGCGGACCGGTCGATTCGATGTCCCCGCTCGGGTTCGTGAAGAACCGCGCCAGGATTTCGGTTGCCGCGCCGAGTGAGACGATGTCCTCGCCGAGTTCGTCGACCTCGATGTCGACGGGTTGCCAGCGGGACGCGGGCAGCTGCTCGGCCAGCCGGGCTCGGACGGTCTCGCGGTAGGTCTCCGGTGCCGCGCGCACGGCGCGGCCGGCGAGCACGATCCGTTCCAGGTCCAGCACCTGCACCAGATCGGCCAGTCCGATGCCGAGCAGGCCCGCCGCGGTGTGTGGGTCCGGTGCGCTGTCGTGCAGGATCTCCACACAGCCGCGGCGTCCGCAGGCGCAGCGTGGTCCGGCGTGGTCGAGGGTCGTGTGGCCGAACTCGCCGGCGTTGGTGCGTGGGCCGCGGTAGAGGCGGCCGTCGACGATCAGGCCAACCCCGATGCCGGTACCCACCAGCACGACCGCGGTGGCCCTGGGGGAGTGGTGTGGCCAGAGCCGGGTGAAGGCGGCCGCGTTGGTGTTCTTGTCCAGGATCACCGGCAGCCCGGTCCGCGCGGCCAGTAACTCGCGCAGCGGCACGTCGTGCCAGCCGGGCATGTCGGTCGCGTCGCGGACCACACCGGAGTGGTGATCGAGCGGGCCGACCGCGCCGACGCACAGGCCGAGCAGGCCCTCGGCTCCAGTGGCGAGTCGTCGTGCCGCGTCGGCTATCGCGTCGACGGCCTGTTCGGGGGTGAACCCGCGCGGCAGCGGACCGCCGGTGGACGCCTCGATGTGCCCGGTCAGATCGGTGCGCAGCACATGGAACTCGTCGCGGTCGAGCCGGGCGCCGAGCGCGTGCCGGGCGCCTGCCCGGATGCGCAGCAGGGTGCGTGGCTTCCCAACGCTGGTGGCGGGCTGCCGGTGTTCGTCGAGCAGGCCCGCGTCGATCAGCCTGGGAAGGATCTTGGACACGGCCTGCTGGGTCAGCCCGGTGCGCGCGGCGAGCTCGCCGCGGCTGCACTCTCCCGCGCGCAGGATGTGGGTCAGTAGCAGGGCGCGGTTGTGCTGACGCATCCCGCGCAGGTTCACCCCGGTGTCCGGCATGTCCGTGATCCTGGCACGGCTCGCCAATTTAACAACTCTGTTGTTTAATCGGTCCGTGGCTGATGACGCACGGGTCGGGATCCTGGGGTATGGCATTGGTGGGCGCGTGTTCCACGCGCCGCTGGTCGCGGCGACACCCGGGCTGACGCCTGCGGTGATCGTCACCGGCAACGCCGAACGCGCGGCGGCGGCTCGGGCTGACTACCCGGAGGCGGAGGTCGTGTCGCGGTCGGAGGACCTGTTCGACCGGGCCGGCGAGCTGGACCTGGTAGTGGTCAGCACACCGAACCGCACGCACGTCCCGCTGGCGATGCGGGCGATCGAGCTGGGCAAGCCGCTGGTGGTGGACAAGCCGTTCGCGCCGACCGTCATCGAGGCCGAGCGGATCACGGCCGCGGCACGGGCGGCCGGTGTCGGGCTCACCGTGTTCCAGAATCGTCGGTGGGACTCGGATTTTCTGACCGTGCGCAAGGTGCTGGACTCCGGCCGGCTCGGCGAGGTCTTCCGGTTCGAGTCCCGCTACGACCGGTGGGTGCCCACGCCGAGGGACAACTGGCGGGAACTCGGTGATACGGCCGAGGCCGGTGGGCTGCTCTACGACCTCGGTGCGCACATCGTCGACCAGGCGCTGCGGTTGTTCGGCCCGGTCGCCGAGGTCTACGCCGAGCTTGATCGGCGCCGGGCCGGTGTCCAGGTCGACGACGATGTCTTCGTCGCGCTGCGGCATGTCACCGGCGTCCGCTCCCACCTGTGGGCATCCGCCCTGGCCGGGACCCGCAATCCCCGCTTCCGGGTTCTCGGCGACCGCGCCACGTTCACCAAGTACGGGTTGGACGTTCAGGAACCGCAGATCATCGCCGGCCTGCGTCCCGGTGACCCGGGATGGGGCGTCGAGCCGGCCGCCGACTCCGGAACACTTGGCGTGAACGAGGATCTCGAATCCGTGCCCACCGAGGTTGGTCGTTACCAGGACTTCTACGCCCAGGTTCTGCACGCGCTACGGGACGAGGCACCGTATCCGGTCGATCCGGCCGACGCCATCCAGACGATGCGGGTCATCGAGGCTGCCCATCTTTCCGGCCGGGAACGTCGGGTTGTACAACTGAACACCGACGCGTGACAGGTCAGGGGCCGGTTGCGGCGGCACGGCGACAAGGGTCTGCACGACCTCGTCGGCGAACTGTCTACGCGCAGCGACGACTTCCGCCGCCGCTGGGCCGCCCACAACGTCCGCACCCACGGCACCGGTGTCAAACACTTCCATCACCACGTCGTCGGTGATCTCATCCTCGCCTACGAAAGCCTCGACCTGCGGGCCGAACCCGATCTCACCATGACGATGTACGCCGCCGAACCCGACTTACCGACCGCCCATGCCCTCACCCTCCTCGCCTCCTGGGCCGCGACCTCGCCCGACACCGGCACTCAGGCCGAAACGGACCACGACGCACCGGAGACCGGGGTCTATCCCATGATGAGATAGACCCAGCTGGCTCACTGGCGGAAGTTGAACCGATCGGGTGTCTCGAGAGATGTCCCGAGGCACCCCGATCGGTTGGGCGGAGTAGTGATCAGTCGGCGAGGGGGTTGAGCAGGTCGGGCTTGCCCTCGAAGGCGAACAGCATCAGGTCGGTCATGCGGAAGGTGTTGTTGTCCGGGCCGAAGATCGGCCGCCAGGACGGGTCGCGAACGATGGAGATTCGGCTGCCCTCCATGGAACGGTGGAACACCTCGGCGACGATTCGGCCGCCGACGGCACCGAGTCGCCCGGCGTTGAACTCCGCCTCGCGCAGAATGTAGAACCACAGCGGGGTCGCGGTGGTGACGACGGATTTCTGTTCATCGGTGAGTGTGTCGAGGCTCGCGCCCTGGTTGCCCCGCAGGATCTGTTCGCTGGACAGTGGTGCGACACCGAACCGTTTCGCCATCTGTTGACCGCTGGCGAGGTCCACCATGTTCGCGCGGGTGAGGTTGCGGAACGCGAGGTTGCGCTGGATCTCGGGGAACTGTGTGCCCCGGCCACCGAACGTGCCTGCCGGCAGGTTCCTGAGCGGGTCGACCAGCAGGGTGTCGATGCGCTTGGTGACGTTGCCACCGGTCGTGGCCGGAGGCGCCAGGTCCGGCCGGCCGGCCGCACTGAAGTCATAGAGCCGGCGGAAGTCCGCGATCCAGTTGGTCGGCAGCCGGTCGACGATTCCCGAGTTGGGGTCGTCCAGGTCGCCACCCCCGAAATTGCCGGCGACGCCGGTGAAGGTGAACAGCAGCTCGAGTGTGCCGAGTGGGCCGGGGCCGCCGCTGTTGAACACCCGGTTCCATTCGTAGGCACCGCGGACCATGCTGTGGCCGAGGCGGTAGGCCGCGACCGCGAACTCGAGTGGCATCGTCGGCCGAATCCCCTGGCGACCCCGTGCTTCGAAGAACCGGCGACCATTCGTGAACACGTCAGTCACGATCGCCGGGTCGACGATGCGCGGCAGGAAATCGGTGCGCAGCATCCATTGGTAGTGTCGGACGACCTGCTCGCGCGCCGCGTTGAACAGTCGCCGCCCGGACAGCCCTTTGAGGGCGAGCTCCTCGACGGCCTGGTTGTGGAATCTGATGAACGCCAGGTGGGTCTGTGCGATCACGAGGTTCTCGTCGTTGCGGGTGTCCGGAATGAGCGGCAGCCGGCGGTCCGCCAACGTCCCCTCGGTGCCACCGACCCGAGGCAGGTCGAACCCGTCCAACTCGACGCTCACCCCCTGGTCGTTCGGGGGGAAGGGCGCCGCTGTGGTCCTGCCCAGCTTGAGCGTCACACCGTCCTCGTTGTAGAACTTTCGGTCGTCCCGGTCGGCTGGCCCACGACCGTATACCGAGTCCAGGTCCAGCGCCGGCGACCGGCCCTGAACCAACTCGTCGAGGTTGACGTCCTCGCCCAGCTGCGCCTCGGTCCGGTCCAGGGTCAGGTCATGGTCGACGAACTGGCCGAGGTAAGTGAAGCCAGCCGGGATGGACGGATCCACCGAGTCGGGTTGGATGGCTTGCGGGTCTGTCATCGCCGTAGCCAGCGCGATCCTGGTGGCCTCGTCGATCTGCACGCCCTTGGGGCCGAGCCGAGAGAACCGGAACCTGCGTAACTCCTCGACAGTCAACGGTTCGCGGGCCGTCGCCACATCGTTCCGGTCGAACTCGAGGACTCCCTCACCGACGACGAAGAAGCTGTCACGAGCATGGCGTTTCATGCGTATCCCCCAAAAGATTCTGAACCGGTCCCGTTGAACAGAACCAGACGGCTCGCCCCCTGCGTGCCTGCTTCCAGTAGTACCAGAAACTCCGACCATACGACCAAAATCTGAGATTTTCCTGATCCGTATCTGTGCGAACACTCCATGTGAACCTCGTACGCCCGGATCGGTGGCAATACCGAATGATGGTCCCCGCGGGAGTCCGTTGCTGCGTGATCGAGCGGGATAAACCCTACGAGGCCGAGGTTCCTTGATTCATGCGCATCAACGCACTTCATGTCCGCCGTTACGCGGTGCTAGGTCCCGAGCTTGATCCGCGTCGATGGTTACGGTGTGGTAGCTGTTGACGACTCCCTGAAGGCAAGGAGGCTTGTTGAGTTACTCATGGAAGTCCATTTCGTGGATGCGCAATGTGTTCACGTCGATAAACCGTCGAAATGAGTCATTTTCATCCAGTGATGGTCTTGGTCAGGTCGTCGGTGAAAGGGTGGTCACTTTCGGTGGGCTGGTGGCGCGGAGTGCCGGAACGCGGTGAGCACCTGTCGGATCATCTGTCCCGCGGTGTTGGCGCGGAGGAAGCTCGATATGCCGCCGTAGGTGAGTTCTAGCACGACCCCGCCGATGTCGAGGGCGGTGACTCCGGGGACGTGGCCCAGGGAGCTTGCTTATCAGGAGCTTGCCGATTTCTTCCCACTGGCTCAGGAAGAGTCTCGCTCATGCAGAACATCCGCAACGCGGGGACCGAGGAAGTCCAGGCCATCTGCGGCGGCTCGCTGTCCTGCGCCACGTGCCACGTCTACATCGATGACGTGCCCGCCGGCGCCGAGCTCCCACCCAGGTCGCGGGACGAGGAGGACCTGCTCGACGCGTCCGACCACCTCGAAGAGAACTCCCGCCTGTCCTGCCAGCTCGTCTTCGGCCCCGCCCTCGACGGCGTGCGCGTGACCATCGCGCCCGAGGACTGAACCCCCCTTGACCGAGAGAAGGATGATGGGTGAACTGATGCGCGCCGCGCGGCTGCACGCCGTCGGCGACAAGATGCTTGTCGAGGACGTGCCACGGCCGAGTGCCGCCGGCACGGACGTCGTGGTGGCCGTGAAGGGCTGCGGCATGGTGCCCAACCTGGCCAACGTGCTCGCGAACTGGGAGACGTGGTATCCCCAGATGCCGCTGCCGCCACGCCCGGCGGTCTTCGGACTCGACCCGGTCGGCGTCGTGCACGAGGTCGGCGAGCAGGTCGTGAACGTCCGGCCGGGGGACCGCGTCCACGTGAACCCGGGCCGCTCGTGCGGGGCATGCCACGCCTGCACGTCAGGCGCGCCGCAGAAATGCGACTACTGGATGTTGGGCGGCTACTTCGGCTACAACCCCAACAGCCTCGAGATGTTCGAACGCTACCCGTACGGCGGGTTCTGCGAGTACATGCTCGCCCCGCAGGGCGCACTCGTGCCGATCCCCGACAACCTCGAGTTCCGGCAGGCGACCCGGCTGGGCTACCTCGGGACCGCCTACGCCGCGGTCAAGAAACTGGGCCAACTCGCGGGCAAGTCGCTGATCATCAACGGTGCGACGGGCACGCTCGGCGTCGGCGTCACCCTCGTAGCCCTGGCCCTCGGCGTCTCCCGCGTCTTCGCCGTCGCTCGCGGTGTGCCGCTGCTGGAGCGGCTGCGCGCACTCGCGCCGGAACGGATCGAGATCTTCTCGAACCACGACGGCAGCACGGAGTCCTGGGTGAAGTCACACACCGCCGGCCGCGGCGCGGACCTCATGGTCGACACGCTGGGCGCCGTCGCCTCACTCGACTCACTGAGCGACGCCATGCGCGGCGTACGACGCGGCGGCCGCATCGTCAACATCAGCGGCACGGCCGGTGTACTCGGCGTAGACGTGACGTGGTGGATGGACGAGCAGATGGAGCTCATCGGCTCGGTCTGGTTCACCACCGCCGACGGCATCGAACTCGCCGGGCTGCTGGGCAGCGGAGTCATCGACATTTCCGTGCTCCAGCCAAAGAACTGGCCACTCGACGAGATCAACATCGCGATCTCCGGTGTCGCCAGCGGTGAAGGCGGCTTCACGAGCTACCTCGTCGAGATCTGACCGAAAGGGACTGTCCAAGCCGTACGAAGTGAGCGGCGTCGTCACCCTCGGCAAGGGAACACCGGTCGGCGTCGAGACCGTCTTCGACGTTCAGGCCTGCGGTGTCTGCCACACCGACCTGCGTCCTCACGACTGCGCCGAAACCGGACCGTCCCCCGCGCCGGCGCGGGGCGGTTGTGCGGTCTGCTGCTCGATCTCCTGCACCGCGGCCCTCAGGTCCTGCAGGTGCCGTTTGGCGGTTTCCTTCGGGACAGAAGGCGATGTAGGCGCGGACGACGTCCCGAGCAACATGTGCGAGTGGAAGCCCGATGGGCCGACCGCGGCCCCACTCCATCCCGGCGAGGACGCCGTCCAGCGTGCCGTCGCCGTTGTCGTCGAGCACCTTGCCGACGGCGAGCGTGGCGTCCGGGCCACGCCGCGGTATCTGCCGCTCGACGCCGCGCCCGACCCGGTGATCGTCGAGGCCACGTGCGTGCCGTGCCCCGTCGCCGTCCTCGACCGACCCCTTCCCGGAGAAGTCCTTGCTGTCACTGACCTTGCCGGCCAGGTCCGGGTGATCGGTGTCGATGCCCGTGTCCAGCACCGCCACCCGCACACCCTGGCCGGTGAGCCCGGCCTGCCACGCCGCCGGCGTGCCGATCCGCGGCACGCTCTCGTCGAGGCTGGCGTGCACCCTGGCGTTCAACCACACCTTCTCCACACCGGCCGCTCGTTGCCGCCCTCCGGCCAGCTCGCGCCAGAACCGGGAAGTGTCGGACTTCAGCTCCTCCAGTGCGGTGATGCCGAGGGCGGGTAGCGTGCGCGCGACCCTGCCCACACCGGCCGGCGGCGCGGAGGACTTCACCAGCAACGGGATGTTCGGCGTGCGCGCGTCGTCGTACCCCTGCCGCACCAACCCGGTGACGTTGAACAACTTGTCGTCCAACCGGCCGGACCGCACCAGCGCCGCCGCGTCGGCCGGCATGACGTACCGGTCCCCGTCCTGGGTGAACTCTGGAACGGCGCCGGCTTCGCTCTCGGCGCGAGTGTCACAGCCAGCGTGGTCCGCCCGCTCACGGTCCGCACCGCCACCCGGTCCCGGTGATCAACGTGACCCAGGTCGGTTGCCCGGTCGTGCCCGCCGGCGCCGCCCCACCACCGGGCGCCCCGACCACCCCGGCCGCGAGCACCACGGCGAGCAGCGCAAGCGTTGTCGACTGCGTGCCGGCACCGAGCGAGAGAACGCGGATGGTCGGCGTGCTCACGCCGCGAGCTCGGTATACGCGACACCCCACGAGCGGACGGCGTGGATGGGTCGTGGCCAGCAGCGCCGGCTACACCGACAGCGGCCGCCGATTCGACGTCATCACCCCGAGTCTGTCCTCGGTCACCGAACCAGCTGGTAGAACCGCCAGTAGTCGGTGTCGATCGGCAGCACCCGCACCTCGGTGAAGCCGGCTTCGGTGGCGTAGCGGCGCAGCGTGGCCGGGCGCATGATCGTGCCGGTCGCCGCGGTGTCGGGGTCGTCCATCGCGCCGGGCAGGCAGTTGACCAGGCTCCAGCCGTATGCCTGGCGCTCATGCTCGGATGCCGGCACGGTGAACTCCTCGGCGGTCCGGGTGTCGGCGACGAGCACCGTTCCGCCGTCGGTCAGCAGGTCCCGCGCCGTGCGGAGTGTGGCCACCGGCCGGCTCATGTCGTGCAGCGCCTCGAAGATCGTCACCAGGTCGTACCGGTTCGCCGACGGCAGCAGCGCGGCGTCGGTGGCCGAGAAGCGCACCCGGTCGGCGACGCCGACCTGCTCGGCACTGCCCCGCGCGGCGGCGATGGCGTCCTCGTCGAGGTCAACACCGTCGACGACGATCTTCGGGTAGGCCTGCGCCATCGCGATGCTCGACCAGCCGGTGCCGCAGGCGATGTCGGCGACCCTGGCCGGCGGGTCCGCCCGCAGCCGCGCGTCGACGTCGGGCACCGCCGGGAGCCACCGGGTGCCGAGCAGGTTGACGAACCGCGTGCGGTTGACGGTCACCCGCCCCTCCGGCTCCCACGGGATCGGCGGCGGTGCACTACCGTCCCGGTAGGCGTCCACCAGGGCTGCGAGACGACGCGCGGTCCGCACCAGGTCAATGCTCAGCGGGGTGCCGTAGCGCAGGTCGTCCTCGTCGGCGAGTACCGGCACGTGCTCGGCTGGCAACCGGTAGCGCCGCGCCAGCGCGTCCGCCCGCGGGTCGTCGACCTCGACCAGCCCGGTCACAGCCTGCTGCTCGAGCCACTCCCGCACATACCGCTCGGCAACCCCTGTCCGCGCGGCCAACTCGCCGGAGGTCACCGCCTCCCCGTCGGCGAGCATGCGGTAAAGCCCGAGCCGTTCGCCGAGATAGACCGCATACAGTTCGAGCGTCCCGGTCGCATTCCGGAACAGCCGGTCAGCCAGCGCATTCGCGTCCATATCCGCCGGATACTAGTGAGGTCAGGGTTCCAGGGACATTGGCACGGGCCCACCCGATACGCCGAGGGGGAACACATCACAGCCGGAGTTGCTGGGCGGCTGCGGCGATGTGGTCGGCGGCTCGGTCGATCTCGTCCGCGGTGCTCCAGCGGCCCACTGATAGTCGGAGGGCGGCGATGCCTTTGGGCGCGTACATCTTGTGCCCGACCACGGTGAGCAGGTCCACATCGAGCGCGGGCGGATACGTGATCTCCGCGCTGTGATCAATCGCGAACGCGGGGAGCCTAGCCGGACGGGTTGCACGAACCCGGAGTGAGGACCTCGTCACCCCATGCGATCACGACCAGAACACGCACCCTGAGGTCTCGTCCGGCACCGCGTGTTCGCCGAAGCCACCGCCGAGGATTCATTCGCCGTCAGGCAGGTGGAGTCCGAGGGCCGCGATGGCGGCGCGGGCGTGCTCCGGCTCCGCGCCTTCGGCGATCGCTGCCAATGCCGCACGCCAGGCCGCCGCGAGCACCCGGCCGAGAAGCGGTGCCGCCGGGACAACGCTCCCGCTGAGCATCTCGGCCAGCCGGTCGTGGTCCGTACCGGCGGGCGGGGCGCCCAGGATTCGAAGGAAACCCTCGCTTACGGCGAAGTCCAGCCCAACCAGCAACGCGGACATCACTGCTGCCGCTCGACCCGACCGCGGCCCCGATGCCGCGACCGCTCCTTCCATCCGGTCCAGCAGGCGCCGCTCGACGTCCTCACGCACGAAGGTGTAGAGCCCGAGCTTGTTGCCGAAGTGGTGGTAGAGCGCACCGGTGGTGACGTCCGCCGCGGACGCCAACTCGGCGACCGTGA
The DNA here is from genome assembly GCF_036378875.1 of Actinophytocola sp. Lineage (GTDB taxonomy): Bacteria > Actinomycetota > Actinomycetes > Mycobacteriales > Pseudonocardiaceae > Actinophytocola. The sequence continues at coordinate 3,561 of NZ_DASUVO010000049.1, read as the reverse complement.
CCTCGTCGAAAGGGCGCGCACCGAACTCCCTGACCGCGACGAGCGCGAGCCTGCCCTTCGGTGAGGTCGATACCGGGATCCACTCGCGCACACGTACATAATGCGATTATGCTCAGCCGTAGTCCAGTTACGAGACGGATGGACGTGTGGCCATGAAGCTCGAATTTCTGTTCGCCCCCACCTCCGACCTGAAGGGCTCCCTCGCCCTCTACCGCGACAGTCTCGGCTTCACCGAGATGTGGCGCGAAGGCGACACGACCGTCGCCCTCGCCATGCCAGGCACCGACGTGCAGCTCATGCTCGACGCCAACGACCCCGACGCCCCGGTCGGGCCGCTGTTCGTCGTCGACAGCGTCAAGGACTTCCACACCGCGCGCCCGGAGGCACTCGTGGTCGTCGCGGAGCCATCGGAGATCCCCGGCGGCTTCCTGGCCACCTACCAGGACCCGGGCGGGGGCACCATCTACGTCATGGACCAGTCGACAGACCAGACCGCTCCGTAATAGCGACGGATGGTTTGATCGGGAAACGTTCGATTACCCTCCGCGCCACCGGGTGGCGCCTCGACCCTGCCGGACACGGCGGTCGGTGCCCGACCATGCCGACGAGCGGGCTGTGCGCGACGCTGCCACCGACCGGGCACGCTTCTTCCTGCCCTGGACCTATCAGGTAGGCGTCGACGCGGCTGCGGGCGACCGGGCCGGCATCCGGGGCGACCCCGCAGGGCGCGCCTCGCGTGGTCGCTGATCGCGGTCAGTCCAGGCCTCCGGCGTTCCGGCATACCGTCCGCCATCGGGCTGCGCGATCACCACTGCCAGCGAATGCGCGACCACGTCATGTGAGCAGGCGGGCTATCACGACACCCGCGGGTCGTCAGGTCTCGAGGACGCTGTCCACGCGCCTCCCCAACCGGCGGGCGACCACGAAACCGGCGACGGAGAGCACGACGAGCCCGATACCACCGATCAACCGCGGCGTCTCGACCTCCGAGCACGCCGCAGGGCCGCTGGTCGTGTCCGCCTCATTGTCCCCGGCGGTGAAGACGAGACCGCAGTTGAGCCGGACGCTGGTGATCAGCCCGTCTGTCCCGCCACTGCCCATCTCCGGGTCGGTCTCGGCGAAGAACTCGGGCGGCAGGATCATCGTCTGGTCGCTGGTGCCCTTGCCCCACGCATATTTGACGTCGACTTCGTAGGGCGCGCCGCCGTCGTCCACGTAGTACATGACGATCCGCGGGACGAGCAGCAGCCACAGCCCAAACCCGAGTGCGGCGACGGACAGCAGCCGCACCCACGGCCGAGGATTACGAAGTGGGTTCATGCCGCGAAAGCTAGCTCCGCACCCCGGGGACCGGTCCCGCTACGGATCGCCCCGGCAGGACCGCTCCCGGCGATGCTGGACCGCCGGTCGCGCAGCAGGGCGCGGTCCGGACCTTCCGTCCGGACCGGATCACTCCGCAACCGGACGGACCCGCTGACCCGCGACCGTGATCACGTCCCCGGCGTGCAGCTGCGCTCCCCTTCGCACCTCAACCTGACCGTTCACCTGCACCTGATCGGTCTCGATGAGTTCCCGCGCGTGTGCACCATGCTCGGCGAGGCCGGCCAGCTTGAGAAACTGACCCAGCCGAATCGGCAACTCGGCAACGGGAATGTCCTGGATCGGTGATCGTGTCACGAGCCGATCCTCCCAGGTAACACACCGCTCGAGCTACGATCCTTCACTCGCGGCTTGCGACCTCTGGTGCGAAGGCCGCTACGCCGGCCGCTCATCGTCGGTTCGCCGCAGGCGGGCGTAGATGTCGCCGGAGCGCCCCTGCGGGCGGACGTGTTCGAGTCGCCGAACCAGGTCAGCCCTGTCCAGCCAGCGCTCGCTCGCGAGCCGCATCGTTTCGGCACGCGAGTAGTTGTAGACGTAGCCACCGAGTCGCTCCACTTTGTCCAGCGTGACCAGGGCGGCATCGTGCGCCGACGGCACATACTCGAACGACAACGCGCGGATGGGTCGAGTGAGCCCTGCCAGCACGTCGGCCTCGAAGCCCTCGACATCGATCTTGCAGAAGGCCGGTTCACCGTGCACCGCGACCAGTTCGTCGAGAGTGGACACCTCCACCACGACGGAGCGGTCCCACCGTACTCTGGCGAAGCCGCGGTCCGTCGTCACCGACTCGATCCACTCGGGCGACATCGACGAGACCGTCGGCGTCGCCGTGGACACGGCCAGCCGCGCCCGCCCCGGCCGTGCACCGACGGCCTTCGGCACGATGGTCACTCCTCGGTCGCGCCCGAAGAACAGCCTCAGGACGCTCAGACAGTCAGGCTGCGGCTCGACCGCGATCACCTTCGCCCCCAGGCGCCGCCACGTGCGAACCCGGCTGCCCACGTGGGCGCCGATGTCGAAAGCAAGATCTCCCGGTTGGAGGAACTCGCGATAGAGGCGCAACTCCCGCCGGCGCCTGCCCGGCACGCCGTAGTAGATGACCAGGGAGCGCACGATCCCCCGGACACGAGCAAACATCCACTCACCCTGCCGCGCGGAACGGAACGCCTGACATGTGTCGCCGAGACCCTGAACCTCAGCCCCGGCCCAACGACTCAAACTATCCAGTGGGAGGCGCAACCGAGGACTACTGGAACTGAACGTAGCCATTCGTGTGACAGCTGTCGTCGGATCAGGGGAGTCCCTTTTGACTGTCCAAATAGGTTGGCCGTGACCGCGCCGACTGTTGCCTCGGCTAACTCGGTTGTGGGAGGCAGAGCTGTGTGTACTGGATCAAGGCCCGGGTCCCGGACGATGTCGAGCACCGTGTCCTCCCGGATCGTTACGGGAGCCATCGCGCGCTCGTTCGGGCGTCGCGGGTGGGTGACTCCGCGACAGCCGAGGCCCTCGTCATCGACGCGCTCGTGGCGGGCTGGGAGATCTGCCCGCCGCCCCCCGACGACGGTGACAGTATCGCCGTCCGCCACCCAGTCCTGAAGAGCCGACTACCCCTTCCGCTGATGCCATCGTCCGTTCGTCGCCTCTGTTCCAGGGTGCGGAGCGGCGGGAGAGAGACACGAACCGTGGACATCCGGAGCGCATCGCGAAGCCACCCCGAGTGAGATGCCCCGTACTTCGCCATTGTCACCGTCGAGAAAGGCAGGCTCATGTCCATGAATGCCTCTTGCTCCTCCTTGCTGCGAGTCGGGATCGCGTCCCTCATGCTCTGCGGCATGGCGGTGGTCGGCGCGACGCCCGCTGCTGCCGCCGCGCGAACGCCGTCGCTCGATGCGGCCGAACCGGCCGGCGATCCGGCCCAGCAGGTCGTTGAAAGTGACCCTCCAGCCGTCAGGGTCCAAAGTGTCGCTGGAGTACTAACTAAACCTTCAGTCGTAGGTCGCTGACTTTGTGGCAGTTTGCTGGGACGCCGGAGGTGGCGGGTGTGCGGTAGCGCGGGCGTGGCTGCGCTGGCGGTGATGGTTCCGGGCCATGGTTTGATGCCTGCGCTGTGATGCCTGCGCCGCCAGTGGGACCAGGCCAGGCGGTGCCGGAGTTCGGTGTGCGGGGGCCCGTGGCTGGATG
>NZ_DASUVO010000048.1:0-153995 GCF_036378875.1 Actinophytocola sp. | reverse complement strand
CTGTGTGTGTCGGGTACCGCCTCAACCAGCCTGCGCAGCAGCCAGTTCAGGTCGTCGGCCATTGGTCTCCTCTGCTAGTCGCTTCCCGGTTCTGCTCGGCGAGCCAGTTGTCCCGGCCCGCCTGGACGGTTTTCATCAGGTTGGGGTTGTGCCCTGTCACTGGTCTTGTCACCGCAGGCGGTTCGAGCAGTTCCTCACGGAGGTGGGTGCCGCGCCGCTGAGGCAGCGGTGGCGGCTGGTTCTCTTGCTCCTCCACGATTTCCTCGGTGATCCCACCGGTTCCGCCGGTACGCAGGTCGTCGTAGGAACGGCCGGGCGTGCGCACCGGTAAGTCGGTTCTGCTGTCGGGTTCTGCCCGGTGTCGGCGACCGGACTGCGGGGTCTGTGCGGCCCTGCTCGGCACCGACGCCGGCGGGATCGGCATCGGTGCCGGCACCTGGATCGGCCCGGACTGTTCCTGCTGCTCAACGGAAAGTCGAGCCGGCTCAGCGGCACGTGGTTGCGGTGAGGGCGCCGCCCGCGTGGGAACCGGCGGTGGCGCGGGCACCTGGATCGGCCCGGACTGCTCCGCGGTCGGAGCCTGCCTGTTGACGGCCGGCAGGGGACCGGACTGCTCCGCGGACGGCATCTGCCTACCAGGCACCGGAATCGGACCGGAGCGCTCCGACCGGTTGGCCGGCTCCGGGCGCGGAACCGGCCGCTCCAGCGTCGCCGTCCGCGCGGCGGGCGGCTCCCCGTTGCCCGCCGACTCCAGTGCCGGGGACGAGTCCGCCTGCCGCTTGGGCAGTGCCGACTGTCGTTGTTGTGTCACAGCCTGGTGCTGTGACTCGCGCTCCGGTTCACTCAGCAGCTGCGGCGGGATGACGACGGCCGCGGCGATGCCACCGAAGATGTTCGACTGCAGCCGCACCTTGATGTCGTGCCGCCGCGCCAGCTCCCGCACCACGGCGAGGCCGATTCGGCCGTCCTCCAGCAGTTCCGACAGATCGATGCGGGTCGAGCCGTCAAGCAGGCTGTTGATCCGCTCCAGGTCCTCGTAGCTCATGCCGAGCCCGCGGTCCTGCACCTCGATCGCGAGACCCGCGGTCACCTGGTGCGCGCGCACCTCGACCTTCGGCCCGTCCGGTGAGGTGAAGCGGGTCGCGTTCTCCAGCAACTCCGCCAGGAGGTGGATGATCTCGGCGACGGCGTGACCGTGGATCTCCACGTCCTCGACCGGCACGATCGCGATCTGCCGGTAGTGCTCGGCTTCCGAGACCGCGGCGAGCAGCACCGCGTACACGCTGACCGGCCTGTTCGACCGGCGTTGCGGTGCCTCACCGCCCAGTACCGCGAGGTTCTCCCCCTGCCGGCGAGCGAGCGTGAAGAGGTGGTCGATCTCGTACAGGCCGTCGAGGAGCTCCGGGTCCTCGTTCTCCTGCTCCAGCTCGTCGATCCGTTTGATGGCACGGTTGATGAGGGACTGCAGGCGCCGTGCCAGCTTGACGAACACCTCGCGCCGTTGGCCGGGGTCGTCGGTGATCGTGACCTGCTGCTCGCTCGGCCGGGGCCACAGGGGCGCGGGCGGAGGCTCCGAGGGTCGTGCGACGCGGACCGGTTCCCGTACTGGCGGGGGAATCGGGCGCGCCGCGACGACGGGCGCCGGTCTGCGGATCAACGGTGTGAGCTGACGAGTTGCCGACATGGCCGCGAAAAACGCGAGCAGCACCGCGACCACGCAGCCCGCGACGACGGTCGCCGAGACGCCCACCGAACCGGACTCGCCGGTCGCCGCTATCAGCACACCGGCGCCGCCGCCGAGCGTGACCGCGGCCAGCAGGGACAAACCGATGTGCAGAAGTCTTGTCTGGAGACGTTCGATACCGTCGGCATACTCGTTCCGGACGTCGTGCTCCACCCGAAAACCCGAGGGTGGGGTAGGCGTTTCAGACATCGAGTCCTTCCGGTGTAGTGAGGACGGCAGGGTGAACGGCGTCACCGTCCGGATGGCGGGGTGATGCTACCGCAAACGTCGTAATGCATATTGCGGCCGATCGGGCGAAGTTGATCTTCGCTGTTCAGGTCGTCGTGACCTGGCGCAGGAGCGTGCGGAAGACCTGTCGGTCCACAGTGGACGGATCGGTGGCCAGCCACGCGCCGATCTCCGCCACGAACCGCTCCGGTGTGTGAGCGACGCCGTCGCCGACGGTGATCTCCCCTGCTCGGCTCGGGTAGACGAGCAGCGCACCGCGCAGTTCGACGTCCGGCAACAGTGCGCGGTAGTAGGCGAGTCGTTCCGGCAGTCGCACCACGCCACCACGGAAGCGACGCCCGTTGCGCAGGATCTCGCCGGCGTCGTCGACCTCGTAATGCCCGGGTAGCCACAGTTTCGACTCGATGAGCACGAGTCGGTGCCCGCACAGCACGGCATGGTCGAGGTCGGCGAACACCGATCCTTCCTCCGCGGCGAGGCCGTGACAGATCCGCACGCCGGGAATCCGGGTGAGGTACAGGGAGAGCAGTTCGGCGGTCAATCGTTCGGCGACTTCGTCAGGTTCGGTGCCCGGCCGACCGAATACCAGGCGGTCGCCGAACTCGGCGGTGAACTCCCGGTCGATCCGTTGCGCGGCAACGTGCCTGCGTCCGGTCTCGACCGCCGCCGCGCCCCCGGCCAGCAAAGCCATGATCACGAGCCACCCCGGTGCGCCGACGAGTGCGAGCAGGAGCACGAGCACGGCGACGCCGCCGGCCACGCCGAGCGCGACCGCCTGGGAGGGACCGGTTCTGGGCGCGAGCACGACCCGGCGCACTTTCCGCACGTCGTGCCACCACGGCATCGTCTCCGGTTCGAGCACGGGAAGGGCCGGCTCGTACGACTCGTCCTCGCGGAACCGCCGTGACCGGTTTTGCCGGTGCTGCCATGTGGTTTCGGTTCGATCCGTCTCGATGTCGGGCGTGTCGGGCCCGTCGTCGAGTGAGTCGTCGCTGTCGTACTCCGCGCGCTGTTCGGGGTCCGCGAGGGTCTCGTAGGCCTCGCGAAGTAGCCGGAACGCTCCGGCAGTGCCGCCGGCGTCCGGGTGCATGGCCTTCGCGAGCGCGCGGTAGGCGGATCTGATCTCGTCCTGTGACGCGTCCCTTGCCACGCCGAGCAGTTCGTAGTAGTCGATCCCGCGCACCGACACCGCCGTTCGTCTCGAGCCGTGCGGGAACAGGTTAGGACGTGTGGCGGGAACAACGCGCGTCGGCCGCGACTTGACATGTTCAGGACCGTCGACGAGAGGTGAGCTGATGGCACGCGAGATCAGGACCCCCGGCCCCGACCACCCGATCGCGGTGGAGAAGAACCCGGCGCGCGTGGTCGTGCGGGTCGGTGACCAGGTCGTCGCCGACACGACGGCGGCGCTCGCGCTGCGGGAGGCGAACTATCCGGCGGTGCAGTACATCCCGCTCGCCGATGTCAACCCGGCATTCCTGAAGGATTCGGACACCACCACGTACTGTCCGTACAAGGGTGACGCTTCGTACTACACGCTGGTCACGGCCGGCGGTGAGTTGGTCGACGCGATCTGGACCTACCGCGAGCCGTACCCCGCGGTCGCCGAGATCGCCGATCACGTGGCGTTCTACCCGGACAAGGTGGAGACAACGGAGATCTAGAGCAGGTTCAAAGGCATGGCCGCGCGGGTAACCCCGATCCGGGGGGTTGGCTGTGGGAGGTGGTCATGTCCGACCGGACGCTCAGTCCACTGTGGAGGATCGGCCGTGTGGTCGCCGTCGTGCTCGTGGTGGTGGTCGCGCTGATGTGGCTGGTCAGCAAGGTCCCGAACCTGAATCCGTTCGCTTCGGAGACACAGGACCGCAGCCAGCCGGCGCTGCTGCAGTCGGTGCGCGACCTGAGCCAGTACCACGCGGCGGAGGGTGACTTCCAGGTCATCGTCGACCTGGAGCACGACATCGCGTGGGTGCCCGACATCGTGGCCGGCAGCCGCACGCTGTTCGTCGCGCGGGGCAGCGTCAGCGCGTACGTCGACCTGGAGACGCTGTCGGACAAGGCATTGACCGTCGACACGGAGAAGAAGACCGTGCAGGTTCGCCTCCCCGCGGCGAAGCTGGCGAAGCCGAACATCGACCAGGAACACACGTACGTGTACTCGCAGGACCGTGGGGTGTTCGACCGCGTCCAGTCGCTGTTCGAGGCACCTGACCAGCGCGAGTTCTATGTGCTGGCGGAGAAGAAGATCGGTGACGCCGCCCGTGACGCCGCCCTGACCAAACGCGCGGAACGCAACACCCGCCAGATGCTGACGGGCCTGTTCACGTCGCTGGGCTACACGGCGGAGTTCCCGTCGGGCGACGACACCTGAGCCTCGGCGAGGTCACGCGGTCCGTCCCCGGAGGCCACGGGGACGGACCGCGCTTTTTCCGTTGTGCTCCTTGGGTTTCCACGATCGAGTGAACCTCCGTCGGTCACATGGACGCCCACCCGGTTCCGCGTAAGATGGAACACATGTTCGAGAAGGTTATCCAGTCGCTCCAGTCCAGTTCGCCGGGATGTGGCCCAGCCGCACCCGTTGTGGATGGTCGCCCACCGGCACCGAGGCGATCTTGGCGCCGGTCGCGAAGTCGATGGAGGTCACGCGGTCCGCACCGCTCTCCGATATGACGCATGCCCTGCCGTCCCCCGACACCGTCGCCCAGTACGGCTTGGACGCCGGCACGAGCGGCCCTTCCCGCAGGGACGCCCGGTCCACCACGGTCGCGTAGTCGTCCATCGTGCCGGCCACGCACAGCTTGGTGCCCGCTGGGTTGATGGACAGTCCATGGTGGCGTGAGTCGTTGATCCACGTCGTGCGGTCCTCGCTCGTCGCGGGGTTCTTCGGCAGGGTCTTGTCCCGCGTGATGCGGTCCGTCGCCACGTCGTACTCCAGGAATCCGTTGTAGAACGACACCTGGAAGTACAGCTTCGACTCGTCCGGCGAGAACACGGCCGGTCGCACCGCGTCCGACAGGTCGCTGCGACCGAACGCGTCGAGGCGTTGGCGCATGTCGACGACCCGGACCTGCTGGAACGTGGTCGCGTTGGCGATCGTGATGCGGCGGTCGCCCTTCGTCCAGTCCCAGAACGGGTCGTCCAGAGCGGTGTTGACCTCACCGATGGAGGAGTTCCAGATGTACTGACCACCACTCGTGAAGACGTTCTCGTGCGGCTTGTCGCCGGTGCGGAACGAGCCAGTCTGCCGGCCGGTGTTGATGTCGAGTACGTGCACGGTGTTCGACGTCGACGCGGACACGGCGACCCGGGTGCCGTTCGGCGAGACGGCCATGTGATCGGCGCGGTAGCCGGACACCGCGAAGCGCCAGTTCACACCGCCGTCTGCGAGGTCGATCGACACGACATCGGCGAAGCTGGGCCGGGACACGACGACCGCGGTGCCGTCCGGGGTGGTGTACATGTCGTCGACGAACTGGTCGTGACCCTCGCCGACGGACTCCCGGATGCCGAGGAAGTAGGCGAGCTTGATGGGATCGAGGTAGATCTCGCGCAGTCGCTCGTCCTTGTCCGGGATGACATTGACGCGGCCGATCCGCGTGAGATCCGGGGTCGAGGCCACGACGTCGGCGGTGCCCTCCCAGTTGTTGCCGACGAGGAGCACCTGCCGCAGCGCGACAGGGGCTGCCGACGAGGAGACAGGTGTCAATGCCGCGACCGTGACGGCGGCAAGAAGCACTGAAACGAGAGGACGCCACGCCATTGGGAGCCTCCGAGCAGGGGTGTTACCGTTCAGTAGCTTCCAGCAAACCAGCGCGTCGCGCGACGGCGGTAGGCGCTGACCACCAACACGCACCGCAGCGGTTGTGACTCGTGCACAAGGAAGTACCCGATGACGCGGACCGAAGAAGCGCCGCCGGATCGCCCCGATCCTCACGGCATCCGACCCGCCCGAGACCACCCCAACACTGGTTGCCCCATCACCGGCCACTCCGGCCGATCCAAGGACTTTCAACCCGAGGCACACCGATGTCTCGGTGCCCCTGTGGGCGTTGAACGTCCCGAGGGTGCCCTTCAGGGCATCCGGGGCTGGTCTGACCTGCGAAGCCGGTGTCCCATGCGTGCCCTTCGAGACGCTCACCCCAGATCCACCGATGATCATGCTGCCTCTGCGCGGTTCTGTCGATCCGGCGGGCGAAGCCCGCTTCGCGGGCGGTATCCGTGCGCTGATGGACGCCTTCCTCACGCCCACGGTGAGGAAGGCGTCCATCACCACATCGCCCGGGAAGCCCGCCTCCTCCAGGTTGAGCCAGTACCGCGAGATGTAGAACGGCAGCGGGTTCAGTGTCACGCCGATGCCGCTGAACAGGAAGAACAGTGCCGCCTCGTGGTGTCGCTCCCGGCTGCCGCGGGTTCGGAAGGGCCACTCCCGGTTGAGCACGTACGGTGCCGCGAACGGCGTCTTTGTGCCGCCGGCGCTGTCCCGAAAGACGCTTTCAGGTCGTTGAACGTCATCAGCGCGTCGTTCAAGACATCGGCGATGTCCCGAACGCGTCTTTCGAGACCCAGCGGATGCGCGCCAGGCGCGCAGCGCCCGGTGCCAGTGAAGCGTCTGACCAGGCCCACAACTCTCTTGAAAGGTGCGGCACCCCGACATCGAGTCCCCCCGCAGGGTGCGTCGCGACACGTGCCTTTCGGGTCATGTGATCGATCTGAGGGCTGCCAGTCTGGGGGAAGTAGATGGTGCCGTCGTGTAGGTGGCTGGAGGTGGTGTCGGTGGATTGCGAGCAAGGTTCGGTGTCCGTCGGGTGGGGGGCGCTTTCTGTCGTTGGTGGCGCGTGTCGGGTGGTCGGGCGGCTGCCGTTTTGCCGTGTGGGTGAGGTTCCACGCCATGCCCATCGCGCAGGTGAGTCATGACTCGGGACACGCCTGGTCGCCATGGCGCGGAGGGTGCCACGCACGAGGCAGCTCACGTGCTCGGTGGGCTTCTCCGCACGTTGGCCGGCGACGCGAACCTCGTCGACGAGGTGGTGGAAGCGGCGCGGGCCGCTTCGCCTGAGGTGGCTCGGTTGCCTGAGGCGGAGAACCGCCGGCACATCGCGGTGGTGGTCGCGGCCGCCATCGCGCAGATCGAGCACGCGGTGGGGCCCGGGGACACCGGTGCTTCCGAGGGCCTGGACAAGGAGGTGTACGCCGCGGCGGAGGCGTTGGGGGCGGACCGTGCGATGCAGGGCATTCCCATCGAGGCATTGCTGAGAGGGGTACACGCGGGCCGCACCCGTGCGGTGGACATCGCGGTCACTCGTGGTCGGGCCGAGGGTATTTCGGCTGACGCGATCCTTGACGCGTTGGTCTGGTTCAACCGGTACGCGGGCGCGCTGGAACGGCACGTGATCAGCGGTCACCGGCGGGCGGAACTGGAGCTGTCCCGCACCGCCCGCGACGCTCACACCCACGTGCTGCGTCGACTCCTGCACGGCGCGGACGACCTGACCGACGACGAGATCACCCGAGCGGGCCTACGACCGGACGGCCAGTACTGCTGTGTCCTGTCCGACGTCAGCGACCCCGTGCGAGCGCGCGCCCTGGAGCAGCGACTGGCGGTCCTCGGCGGGGTGTACGGCCTGGTCGAAGGCCGATTAGCGGGCCTGTCACCCCGCGTGCCGACCGAGCCCACCGACGCGCTGGTCGTCGTCGCGCCCTCGGCTTCGTTACGTGAGGTTCGAACCCGGTACGACCTGTGCCTCACCGCGATCCGCGCGGCCGGCAACCGGCGCGGGGTGCATCACCTCACCGACCTCGCGGGCGAGACCGCGCTCGCCGCGCAACCCGTGCTCGCCGCCCTGCTGACCACGGAGTATCTCGGCTCGCTGGACCCCGCCGACCACTTCCACCGCCAACTGGTCAGCACCGCCCTCACCTACCTTGACCACAGCCAACGCGTGGACCAGACCGCGGAAGCACTCCATGTGCACCCCAACACGGTTCGGTACCGCCTGGGCAAGCTCACGGAACTGACCGGAGCCGGCCCGACCCCGACCACCGTGCTGGACACCCTCCGCTGGTGGTGGGCGCTACGGACATGGCTGCGGCCCGGGTGAGCCTGGGGGTGGGTGTGGCACGGCCACCATCCCGGCCCACATCGGAACTAGCCTCGGACACATGGACAACGCGATCGGTCAGTTCCTCCGGGCCCGGCGCGAGCAGGTGCGGCCCGAGGACGTCGACCTCGCTGCCGGCGGTCGGCGTCGCGTGCCCGGGTTGCGCCGCACGGAGGTCGCGCTGCTGGCCGACGTGAGCACCGACTACTACGTGCGGCTCGAGCAGGGTCGCGAACGGCACCCGTCGCCGCAGGTGGTCGCCGCTCTCGCGCGTGCGTTGGATCTCGACGAGGAGGCCACCGCCTACCTGCACGAACTGGCGCGGCCCCGGCCCGTGCGGCGACGGCGGCGTACCGAGGTCAGTGCCACGCTCGTCGGGATGATGACGGCCTGGACCGGCACACCCGCGGTCGTCCTCGGCCGCTGCCTGGACGTCCTGGCACACAACCAGCTCGGTGACGCCTTGTTCGCCGGGCACACCTACAGCGACGACCTCGTCCGGCTGGTGTTCCTCGACCCGGACGCCCGCGACTTCTACCCCGACTGGGAACGGGTCGCCGTCAACACCGTCGGTGGACTACGAACCGCGGCCGGCGCCGACCAGGACGATCCGCAACTGATCGAGACCGTTGGCGAGCTGTCGGTCAAGAGCGCCGACTTCCGGCGGCTGTGGGCGCGCCACGACATCAAACAGAAAACCCACGAGACCAAGCGTTTCCGGCATCCGCTCGTCGGTGAACTGACCCTGACCTACGAGGCGCTGACCGTGAACAGCGCGCCCGACCAGCAACTGGTCGTGTACCAGGCTGAGCCGGACAGCCCCTCCGCGGAAGCGTTGTCCCTGCTGGGCAGCCTCACCGCCCAGTAAATCCGCACAAGAAAAAGCGCCCACGACAAGGCGCTTGTTCAGGCATGCCCAAAAGGAGGCACAGCATGACCCCCGTCTGGTTCGTCACGGGCTGTTCGACCGGGCTCGGCCGCGCGCTCGTGACAGCGGTTCTCGACCGTGGCTGGCGAGCCGTGGTCACCGCTCGGAAACCCGACCAGCTCGCGGACATCGTCGAAGGTCGTGAAGACCGCGCCCTTGCGTTACCTCTCGACGTCACCGACCCCGCACAGATCACCGAGGCGGTCGCCACGGCCCAGGACACGTTCGGGCGCATCGACGTCCTCGTCAACAACGCCGGCTACGGCTACCTCGCCGCCGTCGAGGAAGGGGAGGACGCCGAGGTCCGGGCGCTGTTCGACACCAACGTCCACGGGCTCGTCGCCGTCACGAAGGCCGTCCTGCCCGGCATGCGGGCCCGGCGTGCCGGGCACATCGTGAACGTCTCGTCCCTCGGTGGGCTGGCCGCGTTCGGTGCGACCGGGTACTACCACGCGACGAAGTTCGCCGTGGAGGGCATTTCCGAGTCGCTGGCCGCCGAGATCGCGCCACTCGGCGTCCGCGTGACGATCGTCGAGCCCGCCGCGTTCCGCACGAACTGGTCCGGGCCCTCCATGCGCCAGTCCACCACGGTGATCGACGACTACGCGGACACCGCCGGTGCCCGCCGCGCCGGCACCCTCGCCACCTACGGGCACCAGCCAGGTGACCCGGCCCGGGCCGCGGAGGCCGTGATCACCGCGGTCGGCGCCGACGAGCCGCCGCTGCGTCTGCTGCTCGGCACGACGGCCTACGAGATCGCCACGGCCCGTCTCGACTCCCTCCGCGCCACGTTCGACACGTGGCGCGACCTCACCCTCAACACCGACTACCCAGAGGAAACAGCATGAAGATCGTTCTCATCACCGGCGCCAGCAGCGGCATCGGGCAGGCCACCGCGTCGCGGCTCGCGCGGGAAGGACACCACGTGGTCATCGGGGCGCGGCGGGAGGACCGGCTGACCGAGGTCGCGGACAAGATCCGCGCCGACGGCGGCAGCGTCGACACCTGCCGGCTCGACGTCACCGACCGGGCGGACGTCGCCGCCTTTGTGGACGGTGCGGTCGAGCGGCACGGACGCGTCGACGTCATCGTCAACAACGCGGGCGTCATGCCGCTGTCGCGTTTGGACTCACTACTGGTCGACGAGTGGGACCGGATGATCGACGTGAACGTGCGTGGGCTGTTGCACGGGATCGCCGCCGCGCTGCCGCACTTCCAGCGTGCCGGGGCCGGACATTTCGTGACGGTCGCGTCGATCGGCGCGCACGGGGTCGTGCCGACCGCCTCCGTGTACTGCGCGACGAAGTACGCGGCATGGGCCATCACCGAAGGGCTGCGGCAGGAGGCGGATCCCAGCATCCGCGTCACGACCATCTCGCCGGGTGTGGTCGAGTCGGAACTGGCCGGCACGATCACCGAGGCCGGCGCCAAGGAGATGATGCGCACCTACCGGGCGGCGGCCATCCCGGCGGACGCCGTCGCAGGCGCCATCTCCTACGCGCTGGCGCAGTCGTCCGATGTGGACGTGAACGAGATCGTGGTCCGGCCGGCCCGTCAGCGCTGACGGGTCACCAGACGACGACCCCGCCGCCGACCTCCTTGGCGCGATGGGCCGCCTGCTCGATGTTCGCGAGCCGGAAGTCGATGGACTCGGGCCGTACCATCGCTCTCGCCGCGACCTCCGCCAGGTTGGCGCGCAACAGTGCGCACTCCTCGAGGAAGGCCGGTACCTCGTCGGGCTGGACGTCGAGGTTGTCGCCGTCGAGCCGCGGGAAGAACCGTGCGCCCAGCGCACGCACCGCCGGGGAGCCCCAGACGGTGGTACGCCATTTCTCGAAGCCGGCCAGGTCGGAGTGTCCTTTGGGAACGTCGAGCACGGTCGGCTTGCCGTCCTCGCCGATGACGAACACGTCCACGCTGAGGGTCACGCGTAATAACGATACAAGGCCTGTGCCGCCACGGCGGGTTTCCCGCTGCCTTCCAGTTCCATCGTGAAGTCCACGGTCAGCTGGACGCTCTTCTCGTTCAGCTCGTCCACCGTTGCCACGTGGGCGGTGAGGCGCACCTTGCCGCCCACGGGCACCGGCGCCGGGAAGCGCAGGCGGTCGAGGCCGTAGTTGACGGCCATGGCGATGTCGTCGATCTCCAGCAAGTCTGTCCATAGTGGAATGATCAGGGACAGTGTCAGGTAGCCGTGGGCGATGGTCCCGCGAAACGGGCCCGTGGCGGCACGTTCGGGGTCCGTGTGGATCCACTGGTGGTCGCCGGTCGCGTCGGCGAACGTGTTCACCTGGTCCTGGGTGATCTCGAACCACTCCGTGGGTCCCAACGTGGTGCCGGCCAGCTCCCGCAGCCCGGCGATCCCAGCCACCTTCATGTGTTCTCTCCGTAGGTCGTGCGCAATGCGCTCTTCAACAGCTTTCCCGACGCGGTGCGTGGCAGCGTGTCCGCGAACACCACCGACTTCGGGATCTTGTAGCGGGCAATCCGTCCGTCCAGGAACGCCAGCAGATCCTCCTGGGCAACGGTTTCCCGCGCGACCACGATCGCCCGGCCCACCTCGCCCCACTTCTCGTCCAACACGCCGATCACCGCGCAGTCCCGCACCGCCGGGTGCTGGAGCAGCACGTCCTCCACCTCGGCCGGGTAGATGTTCTCGCCACCCGAGATGATCACGTCCTTGATGCGGTCGCGGATGTGGAGGAAGCCGTCCTCGTCCACGACCGCGACGTCGCCGGTGCGCAGCCAGCCGTCCTTGGACAGCACGGCTGCCGTCGCGTCCGGTTTGCCCCAGTAGCCCGTCATCACGTTGGGGCCGTGCAGGATGACCTCGCCCGGCTCTCCCGTCGGCGCGTCGTTCCCGTCGCGGTCGACGACACGCACGTCGGTGAAGAAGCACGGCGTGCCGGCCGACCCGACGCGGTGACTTTCCTCGGCCCGGAGGAACAACGCACCGGGTGACGACTCGGTCAGCCCGTACCCCTGCAGGAACACGAGCCCGCGTTCCTGGTACGTGGTGATCACCTTCTCCGGCACCGGCGCGCCGCCGCAGATCATCGTGCGCACCGACGACAGGTCCGCCGTCGGCCACTCCGACGTGTTGGCCACGGCCTGGAACATCGCGGGCACCCCGAACAGGTATGTCACGCGGTGCCTGGCGATCGTCGCCAGCGTGCGCACCGGGTCGAACTGGGCGTCCAGCACCACCGTGCCGCCCTTCAACACGGTCGGCAGCACGGTCTGGTTGAGCGCGGCCACGTGGAACATCGGCGCGTTCACCAACGTCACCTCGTCACCCGCGAGGTCCACGTCGATCAGCAGGTTCACCGAGTTCCAGTGGATGTTCGCGTGCGACAGCGCCGCGCCCTTCGGCCGGCCCGTCGTGCCGGACGTGTACATGATCATGGCGACGTCGTCCTGCCCGACCGGCTCGTCCAGGGGATCGGTCGACGCGTCGGCCAGCAGCCGTTCGTAGGTCTCGTGGTCCAGCACGTGCGGCACGCCGTCCCGCAGCGCGTCCGCGTGCGAGGCGTGTGTCGGCGCGTGCACGAGCACTTTCGTGCCGCTGTCCGCGAGGATGTACGCCAGCTCGGGCGGCGCCAGCCGCGTGTTGAGCGGCACGAAGATCGCGCCGACGAGGCCGGCGCCGAACAGCGTCTCCAGGAACGCCGGCTCGTTGGGGCCCAGGTAGGCGACCCGGTCCCCGTTTGACACGCCGAGGCCGGCCAGTGCGTGTGCCGCCCGCGTCGCCCGCTCGTGCAGGTCCCGGTACGTCCACGTCTCGTCCCCGTGCACGACGGCGACCCGGTCCGGCGACATGCGTGCTCGTCTCGCCGTCCACGACCCGATCCCGTTGTTACGCATGGCTTTTGTCCAACCCGAACAGGCGGACGGCGTTGTCCCTGAGGATCATGGGGCGCACCTCCGGCTTGATCTCCAGCGCCTCGAAGTCCTTGAGCCACCGGTCCGGTGTGATGACGGGGAAGTCGGACCCGAACAGCATCTTGTCCTTG
Source organism: Actinophytocola sp. (assembly GCF_036378875.1). GTDB lineage: Bacteria > Actinomycetota > Actinomycetes > Mycobacteriales > Pseudonocardiaceae > Actinophytocola. The sequence continues at coordinate 140,984 of NZ_DASUVO010000048.1, read as the reverse complement.
AGCAGCGTGTTGGCGTACCGGACGAGCTGCGGCGGGAAGTACTTCGGCGACCAGCCGGACAGGTCGATGTGCACGAGCGGCTTGTGTGTGGCCACCGCCAGTGCCTCGTCCTGCCACGGGAACGACGGGTGCGCGATGATGATCGGCAGGTCGGGGAAGTCCGCGGCCACGTCGTCGAGCGCCATCGGGTTGGCGTACTTGAGCCGGATCCCACCGCCGCCACGCACGCCGGCGCCGATGCCCGTCTGCCCACTGTGGAACAGACCGACGGCGCCATGCTCGGCCAGCACCTCGTACAGCGGGTAGACGAACGAGTCGTTGGGGTGGAACGCCTGGATGCTCGGGTGGAACTTGAACCCGCGCACCCCGTACTGCTCGATCAGCGTGCGTGCCTGCCGTACCGCTGCCTTGCCACGCCACGGGTCCACGCTGCCGAACGGGATGAGCACGTCGGCGTGCTCAGCGCACGCCGCCGCGATCTCCTCGCTCGGGATGGCGGCGTGCCCGGTGGCGCTCTCGGCGTCCACAGTGAACACGACGGCCGCCATCCGCCGCTCCCGGTAGTAGGCGGCGATCTCGTCGACGGTCGCCGTCCGCTGCTGGGTCTTGAAGTACGCGGCCGACCCGCTCATCAGGTGGTCCGGCAACGACTCCCGGCCGTCGGCGCCGACCTCGACGTGGACGTGCACGTCGACGGCGACCAGCTCGTCGGGGTTCATGACCGCGCTCATGCCGGCGGCACCGGCGCCGGGATCCCGACGGTCTGCGGGTTCCTGCCCACTGTGGACTGCCACGACGTCGCGATAGCGTCGGCGCTCCAGCCACCGCCATGGTAGGAGACCGTGGTCTCCTCCGGGTGTGTCCACAGTGAAAGCCGGTCACCGCCGATGCCGATGGCCTGCCCGGTGACGCCATCGGACTCGGCCGAGGCCAGGTACACCACCAGCCCGGCCGCGTCCTCCGGCATGCCGAAGCCCTCGCCGGCGCGCAGCCAGGCCGGCAGTGGGGTGCCGTCCTGTTGGTATGCCTCGATGTGTGGTGCGAACGCCGGCATGGTCGCCGTCATCGCGGTCGCGGCGACCGGGACGACCGCGTTGACCATGATGTTGGCCTTGGCGCACTCCATCGACCATGTGCGTGCCATGGCGACGATGCCGGCCTTGGCCGCGGAGTAGTTCGTCTGCCCGATGTTCCCGCGCTGCCCGGCGGGGGAGCCGACGACGACGATCCGGCCGCCGTCGCCCTGCTCCCGCATGTGCCGGACCGCGGCACGCACACAGGTGAACGTGCCACGCAGGTGCACCTCGATCACGGTGTCGAACTCCTCGTCCGACATCCGCCACAGCATGCGGTCACGCAGCACGCCGGCGTTCGTGACGAGCGCGTCGAGCCGGCCGTACTCGGCGACGGCTCGTTCGACCAACCGCTCGGCCACGGCGGTCGGGCCGACGGCGCCGGGTTCGGCGACCGCCTTGCCGCCGGAGTCGGCGATCCGTGCGACCGCATCGGCAGCGGCGTCCGCGTCGGCGTCGTTCACCACGACGGCCGCACCCGCCGCCGCCAGCGCCGACGCGTACGCGAAGCCGAGGCCCCGGCCCGCGCCGGTCACGATCGCCACTCGTCCAGTCAGATCCACGATGTAACTCCTCTTACTTTGCCAGGTCGAACGGCCGTGGGTAGGGGGCAGGCCGGTAGGCCAGGTACGCGTGCGTCGCACCCGGGTCGAGTCGGGCGGCGGCCGCGTTCAACGCGGTCGGGCCGGTGTCCGGCCAGCGCCCGGTGTCCACGCGCTTCTCCAGCTTCTCGAGCGCGGCCAGCATTTCCCCAGTGGTGAAGGTGCAGTGCCCGCCGCGGTGAACGAAAGCCTGGCGCAGCAACCGGTCGCGGCCGGACGTGTGCACGGCGTCGGCGTACGCGCGCTCGACCTGCACCGGCACGAGCGCGTCGCCGGTGGTGTGGATGGTGAGCAACGGTGTGTCGGGCCGTCCCGTGAACGTCAGGTTGCGGATCACGTACCGCACCGCGGCGGGGTCGGCCGAGATCCGCGGCGCCCGGTTGAGGGTGGCCAGGTCGTCGGCGAGGGACAGGCCCGCGCGGGCGTAGAGTGCCTCGACCTCGGGCCGGATCGACGAGTTGGCGAACAGGCGGGCGTAGTCCACGCCAGTGTTCCACGCCATGTTGCCGCCGGCCCACGTCTCAGCCTCCTGCCGCCACGACAGTCCGACGTAGACGGTGCCGAGCAGTGTCTGGAACTGGTTGCGCTGCGCGGTGTCGTAGTCGTCCGGGGCTGGTTCCGGCGCCGATGCGTCGGTCCAGGCGGGAATGTTGTGCAGTGCGGCGGCGAGCGCGGTTCGTGCCCGGCCCTCCGGGGTGAGCTGGGCCGCGGTGAGCGCCGCGTTCAACTCGCCGGCCGACTGGAGCGCGGTGGCCTGGTCGGGGAGATCGACCAGCGGCGCGGTCGACCCGGGGGCCAACAATGTCTTGATCGCGAACACCGGGTCGAGCGTGTTGTTCCAGTTCGCGATGCCACCGTGTTCCAGCCCGCACATGGCGAGTGCGCCGGCGAACCGGTGCCCGTACCGCTCGGCGAGCCCGGTGGTGATCATGCCGCCCATCGAGGTGCCCCACGCGATGGTCCGGTGGGGCCTGCCGAACCGGGAGACGAACGTGTTCAGTGTGGACATCTGGTCGGGCAGCGCCTGCTCCAGAACCCAGCCGGTGTCCCGGTAGGAGGAGCCGATCAACGCGTAGCCGCGGTCGAGGAGCGCGGTCCGGGTGGCGTCGCTCGGCGCGTTCCGCGCGGGGTTCGGCGCGCCGTCCGGCGTGTAGCCGTGGCTGTAGAGCAGGAGGGTGCCGTTCCAGTCCGTCGGAACGTCCATCACATAGGCCGCGCCGCCGGGCAGCTGTCCCTCCACATGGGTGGGAGGGGCGCTCACCTCGACGGACGCACTCGCGAGCGGAGAGTAGTTGCCGGTCAGGGCCAGGGCTATCAGGGAAACAGCGAGTCGACGCACCGTACCTCCTCGTACGTGCTCGTACGTGCTGGGCAGCCGCTCCAAAGTTAGGCGTTTGACTTGCAGCCGTCAAGAATCTGCCTAACATTGGAGGGTGGCAGACGACTCCCGCACCCAGTCGCTGATGCTCTCGTTCTTCGGCGACTACCTCGCCGACGGTGACCTGTGCGTGTTCTCCGGCAGCGTGATCGACGTGCTTGGCCGGCTCGGCGTGTCCGAGCACGCCACCCGCTCGACCCTCACCCGCATGGTCAACCGCGGCCTGCTCCAGCGCCAGAAGAACGGCCGGCGCATGTACTTCGGGCTCACGCCGCGAACGGTGGAGATCCTCGGGGACGGGCACGCCCGCATCTGGCGCACCGGTGCGGTCAACGACGACTGGGACGGCACGTGGACCCTGCTCGGCTTCTCGCTGCCCGAGTCCTGGCAGCGACAACGCCACGACCTGCGCTCGAAGCTCGTGTGGGCGGGTTTCGGGCCGCTCCAGGGCGGACTGTGGATCGCACCGGGGCACGTTCCGGTCGACGATCTCGTTGCCTCGCTGGGACTTTCGGCCCACGTGCGGGTGTTCCGCGCGACCGTCGACGAGCTGACCGACATCGCCCAGCTGGTCGCGGACGCCTACGACCTCACCACGATCTCCGCCGGCTACCGTGCGTTCCTGGACCGGTGGACGGAGTCACCGCCGTACGAGGACGACCCGCTCGCCGCGCACCTCTCGATCGTCACCGAGTGGCTGCGGGTGATCCGCAAGGACCCGAGGCTTCCGGTGCGCCACCTGCCCGAATACTGGCCGGCGATCCCCGCGCAGAAGGCGTTCCACGACATCGAGGGCCGGCTCGCCAAGCCTGCCGCCGCGCTCGCGACGGAGCTGCTGGACACCGAGCCTTTCATTCAATGAAAACCGTACTTCTCGGTGGACGGGCCGGCCCCGCACTGTCGAAAGATGACGACTTTCGTGCGAAACCAGTGGTACGTGGCGGCGTACGGCCACGAGATCGGCCGCGAGCTGTTCGGCAGGACGATCCTGGGTGAGTCGATCGTGTTCTACCGCGCCGAGTCCGGCGAGGTGGTCGCGCTCGCGGACCGGTGCGTGCACCGCCGTTTCCCGCTGTCGGAGAGCCGCCTCGACGGCGACACCATCGTCTGCGGCTATCACGGCTTCACCTACGACCGGGCCGGCACGTGCGTGTTCGTTCCCGGCCAGAAACGGATTCCCCGCACCGCCCGGGTGAAGGCCTACGACGTGGTGGAGCAGGACTCGTTCGTGTGGGTGTGGATCGGCGACGGCCCGCCGGAGGTCTCGCCGCCGAGGGCGCCGTGGCTCGCGGACCCCGCGTACACGACCGTGTGCGGGATGGAGCCGCTGGCCGCCCGGTACGAGCTGCTCGTGGACAACCTGTTGGACCTGTCGCACGAGACGTACCTGCACGGCGGCTACATCGGCACACCGGAGGTCGCGGAAACCCCGATCACCACGGAGGTCGACGAGGACGCCGGCGTGATCTACGTGAGCCGCCGGATGGCGGACGCGGCATGCCCGCCGTTCTACGCCAAGTCGACCGGCATCGAGGGGCGGATCACGCGCTGGCAGGACATCGAGTACCACCCGCCGTGCCTGTACCTGCTGCACAGCCGGATCGCGCCGGCCGGTGTGCTGCCCCGCGAGGACGGCACCGACCCGGACGGCTTCCACGTCGAGGTGGTGTACGCGATCACGCCGGAGACCGAGCACTCGACGCACGACTTCTGGGCGGTGGCAAGGGACTTCGCGCTGGAGGACCAGGGCGTGTCGGACTTCCTCGCGGAGAACAACCGGACGGTGGTGCTGCAGGACGTGGTCGCGCTCAACGTGCTGGAGCAGGTGATCGCCACCGAGCCGGCCGGCTACCAGGAGCTGTCGATCAACATCGACACGGGTGGCTTGGCGGCTCGGCGCATCCTGAAGCGGATGGCAGCGACATGAGCGGAGCTTGCGGAGCGAATCATCGATATCCAGGCCGGCACCTCGCACGCGGAGGGCGCCGGAGGAGCGGAGCCTGCGGAGCCGTGAGCGGAGCTTGCGGAGCGAACCATCGGGCGCTGCGGCGCCGCGGAGCGGGTGAGGGGGCGGCATGAGGTTCCGTATCAAGTGGACGCCCGGCACGGACACCTTGCTGGCCGTGTGTTTCTGCGGCGCTGAGCACGAGTTCGAGGACCCGGTGGAGCTGTGGGACTGGCTGCTCGGTCACCCGGAGGGACATTCATGATCGACGTGTCGGTGGCCGCGAAGGAGGCGGTCGCGGACGGTGTGGTGGCGTTGACACTTCGTGGCTCGTCACTGCCGTCGTGGACGCCCGGCGCCCACGTTGACGTGGAGTTGCGGTCGGGGTTGGTCCGGCAGTACTCGCTGTGTGGTTCGCCGGACGACCCGTCCTGGCGGATCGGAGTACTGCGGGAGTCGTCAGGTCGGGGCGGGTCGGAGTACGTGCACGACACGCTGGCGGTCGGTGACCGGGTGCGGGTTTCGTTGCCTCGCAACACGTTCCCGCTGGAGCCGGCGGCCAGGTACCTGTTCATCGCGGGTGGCATCGGGATCACCCCGCTCCTGCCGATGATCGCAGCGGTCGCCGCGCAGGGGGCGGACTGGCAGCTGCGGTACGGCGGGCGGACGAGGGAGTCGATGGCGTTCCTTCCGGAACTCGCGGTGCACGGGGACCGGGTGTGCGCGCGCCCCGGCCTGATCGACTTGTCCGAAGTGGACGATGACGTTGCGGTCTACTGCTGCGGCCCCGAACCGCTGCTGTCCGCGGTCGAGGGCCGCTACGACCCGGACCGGCTGCACCTGGAGCGGTTCGCGCCGCGTCCGGTGGCCGGTGCGCCGTTCGAGGTGGAGCTGGCCAGTTCCGGCAACGTGCTGAAAGTGCCCGCCGACCAGTCGATCCTCTCGGTGTTGCTGGACGCCGGCGTCCCGGTGCTGTCATCGTGTCAGGAAGGTACCTGCGGCACCTGCGAGACGGAGGTGCTGTCCGGCACGCCGGAACACCATGACTCGCTGCTCACCGAGGAGGAGCGGGCGTCGGGCGAGACGATGATGATCTGTGTGTCGCGCTCGACGGGTGGGAGGCTCGTGCTGGACCTGTAGGAGGAGGGGCGATGGCGCCGGGCAAGTCCGTGACCAGCAAGGTTCTCGCGCTGCTCGACGCCTTCACGCCCGGCACCCCCGAGCTGACGCTCAGTGAGCTGGCGCGCCGGTCCGGGGTGTCCCTGCCGACCGCGCACCGGCGCGCACAGGAACTGCTCGAGTGGGGCGCGCTGGAGCGTAGCGCCAACGGCTCGTTCCACATCGGACTCCGGCTGTGGGAGGTCGCCTCCCTCGCACCGCGCGGGCTGGCGCTGCGCGAGGCCGCGATGCCGTTCCTCGAGGATCTGTACGAGGTGAGCAGGGAGAACGTGCAGCTCGCGGTGCGCGAAGGCCTGGAACTGGTGTTCGTGGAACGCATAGCCGGCCGGCACGCGGTGCCGGTGCTGACCCGCGTCGGCGGCCGCTTCGCCTTACACGCGACCGGCGTGGGTCTGGTGCTGCTGGCCCACGCCCCGTCGGACGTCCAGGAGTCGGTGCTGGCCGCCCCACTCCAGTCCTACACCCCGAAGACCGTCACCAACCCGATGCGACTGCGCGAGATCCTGGCCGCCGTCCGCCGCAACGGCTACGCGGTGAGCGATGGCCAGGTCACGCTGGACGCACTCTCGGTAGCGGCCCCGATCAAAGGCCCGACGGGCGTGGTAGCTGCCGTCTCCCTGGTGGTCCGCGCGGAAACAGCCCAACCCACAGCGCTGGCCCCACTGGTCATGGCCGCGGCAAGAGGCATCTCCCGAGCACTGACCGTGCCCTGAACAAGTCCATAGCGGCGCTCAACCCAACCGTCATCGGCTTTTGCGTGCCCGGACCGCCAGCACGACCGGGGTCGGGGCGCCGCCCTCGGCGAACCGTTCAAGAGTCATATCGGCATCGAGGAACGCGTGCAGGACGGATCACCACCGCGTCGGGGTCGCCGCGATCGGCGAACCCGCCACAGAAGCACGGGTGGATGCCGACGTGCACCAACACCCCGCCGGGTCGCAGTACCCGGGCCACCTCGCGCAGCACGGCCAGGTACTCGGGCATGTCGGTGTGGACCATCACCGCGACGACCGCGGGGACACTGCTGTCGCGGACGGGCAGCCGGCCCGCGTCGGCCCGCACGATCGGCAGCCGCCCACGGGCGTGCCGCAGCATCCCCCTGGACACGTCGACGCCGACGGGAGTCCACCCCAGCTCCCGCACGACGGCGGCGTGGACGCCAGTGCCGCAGCCGACCTCGAGGCACACGCCGCCGCCGTCGCCGAGAAGATCGCGCAGCGCACGATCGATGCCGAGTGGGTCGTGCCCAGGCGCAGACCGCTGGCCGCTGAGGAACTGCTCCTCGTACCAGTCCGCGATCTCGTCGTATGCCGCCGTCACCACCACACCATTGGACCGTCGCGGCGGTCGACGGACGCCACAGGTTCCGCCCGTGGCGAAACACCTCTCCGGTCAGAAGCCTCCCGACGTTCCGGGGCCGATGCCGCTCGCTGGGGTCGTGAACGTGCTGTTCGCGCCCGGTTGCCAAACGTCCGCGGTGTTGGGGAAGTTCGCCTCCTGGCGTTTGACGCACTTCCACTCCACCGGGGTGTTCGGGGGCAGGCCGGTCACCGTGCCGGTCCAGGTCGGGTACGACGTCGGGGAGAGCTTCACCGCGCTGGCTACCGACCATTCGCCCAGCTGTGGCGCGCTGCCCACCGCGTACACCGACTGGCCCGGGGCCGTGGTGCCGTTCGTACACGTGAAGGCGACCGACACCGGAGCCTGACCGAGCGTGAACTGGAACGTTTTCGCCGACGTCACCGACAACGACGCGGACTTCGCCACCACCAGGTTGCCGCCCGCGTTGTACCAGCCGGACGTCGCCGCGTCGAAGGCCGCCTTCGTCGGGTGCTGGGTCATGGCCACGCCGCCCAATGTCACCGCCGAGGCCTGCGTGTCCGCTACCAGCTCCACGACGTTCGCGCGGGACGTCGGGGCGCCCGGGTAGGTGCCCGACGACGCCGCGATCGTCACCGTCGCGGTCGAGCCCGATCGGACCTGGCTCAGCACCGTGGTCCGCTTCGCGCCTGTCTGGTAGCCGGTTGTCGTGCCGTCGTCCTCGGCCAGGGTGAAGTTCGACGCCGTCGGGTCCGCGTACACCCGCGCCACCAATTCGTTGCGGGTCGAGCCGTCCGCGCGTTTGCCCGCCACGTTCATGGTCTGCCCGTCCACGTACATCCTGGGCAGGATCGCGCCAGCCCGTGCGTAGGCCGGCAGGGTGAACTCGCCGTTGCGCCACAGCGGCACGTCCGCGACCCACTGTCCAGTTGAGACGATCGGGGTGTTGGTGTGGTAATCCCACCACGTGCCCGCCGGCAGGTACATGTCGCGGGACCGTTCACCCGCCCCGGCCACGACGCCGACCAGGAGGTCCCGGCCGATCATCTTCTCGTGGCCCATCTCGCGGACGTTCTGGTCGTTCTGATAGTGGTGGACGGGCGGCGGAACCAGTGGGTCGCCGTCCGTGAAGGCCTTGTGTGCCAACGAGTAGTAGTACGGCGTCAGCTCGTACCGGCGCGCCAGGTTTGCCCGGTTGCTGGCCACGTCGCCGATGCTGTCCGGCGCCGTTTCCAGGCAGTTGCACAGGTTCTCGGTGTGCGGGCGGACCGGCACGTCGAACCACGCCGAGTTCGCGAACCACTGCGTGTACAGCTCGTTCAGGTCTGAGTTCAGCATCTCGCGGCGGAAACCGCCGATGTCCGAGCCGTAGTAGTCGATGCCGGACATCGACATGTGCATCTGCGTGTTCTGCTGCGACGCCAGCGCGGTCAGCTTCGAACCGATGTCGCCCGACCACATGGCCGTGCCGGTGCGCTGGATGCCACCGGCACCGGAGCGAGCCAGCAGGAACGGGCGCCGGGTCTCCCCGTTGTCCACATAGGCCTTGGCGATCGACAGCGCCCACTCCAGGTTGTACACGTTGTGGTAGTCGGCATGGGCGTGTTTGCCCGGCAGCACGCCGGCTGTCCAGTCGTTGCCGTCGTACATCTCCGGCTCGCCAAGGTCCAGCCAGTGGCCCGTGACGCCCTCGTCGATTAGGTGGTCGCGTTGGGTGTTGTGCCAGTGCGTGCCGGCGGCCGGTTGTGTCCAGTCGATCATGCCGCCGCGGCCCCACCAGTCGTTGCCGGTCAGGTACACCGGTGCGCATGTCGAGCAGCCCGCACGGACCAGGTAGCCGCCCGCCGCCATGTCCGCGTGTTCCGGGAGCGCCCGACCGATGTAGGACTCCTCGATGGGGATCACTCCGACGCCGTTCGTCGACGCGAGCGACGCTATTTTCGTTGCCGGGTTGGGGAAGTTCGCCGTGTCCCAGTCGAGGGTGCCCATCCTGGTGCTGTCCGAACCGGCCGTGACCCCGCCGAACCAGTCAACGTCCAGCATGACCCCGTCGGTGGGGAACTGGTTGGCGCGCAACGAAGCCAACGTGGAGTCTACTTCGGCCCAGTTGTCGTAACCGAACTCCGACATCCACATGCCGAAGGCCTTCTTCGGCGGCACCGGCGAACGGCCGGTCAGCTCGAGGTAGTCCTTGCGCAGGTCCGGCAGGTTCGGGCCGCTCATCACGTACCACCGCACCTGGTCGCCCCAGGTGTCCATGGTCCACGGGTCGCCGGCAAGGTTCCATTCCTGTTTGTACACCTGGTCGACGAACACGCCGTAGTTGGCGTTCGCGGCGCCCACCGCGAACAGCACCGGGATCTGCGCGTTGCCGACCGGACCGTTGTCGGTGTCGAAGATCATGGCGTTGCCATAGGTGCCGCCGGGGGTGCGGGTGCGGCCGACCCAGTCGCCGTCGGCGCTGCCGCCCATGAAGAACTGCTCGCCGAGCCCGTACGCGTGCTGCATCGACGACTTGGTGAACGACAGGCCTTTCCACGCCTGTGTCAGGTTGCGTGGACACTGGGTGGTGAGCAGCAGGTCCGGATTGGGCACGGTGTCGAACACCGCCGCACACAACGACGAGGTGTTGACCTCGACGCGGATTCCCGGCGTGGTCAGGACTCCGCCGTTCTGCGTGAGGCTTGTCGGGCCCGGGTAGTTGGTCTTGAACACCTGTCTGGTCGTGAACAGCGCTGACCCGGTGCCGGGACCGCTGCCAACGCCCGTTTCGAAGTGGACGAGGTCGTCGTCGAGGAACTCCACCACGAGGTAGTTGCCGCCGGCGGTGAACTGCACCCGCTGGACGGCCGCCGAAGCCGGCGACACCAGAACGGTCAAACCGGTCGCCACCAGTGCCAGGGTAAGGAGTATGCGTGTCATGCCGGCACCTCGCCCGCCTGGATATCGATGATTCGCTCCGCAAGCTCCGCTCATGGCCGTGCCACCGTCACGTTGTCGAGGTTGACCGCGCCGGTATTACCGGTGTCATAGGACAGTCGGATCGCGTGTTTGCCCGCCGTGAGCGACACCGACAGACTTGCCGTGCCCCAGGTGTCCCAGTTCGCCGTGGCGGGTAGCGACACTGTGCCGACCGACACGCCGTCCACGTACACGGTCCTGGTCGCCGTGGCGCCGGAGCCGTTGGCGTAGCGGAACTTCAGGTTGTGCGATCCGCTGACCGACTGCGTGTCCACCGATACCGCGTCGCCCGAGGCCGTGAACCCGTCCACGAAGCCGGTTCCCGTGTAGCCTGGGTGGTCGGTGTTCGTCGAGACACCCGTGTTGTTGCCGAACTCCGCCTCGTACGCCGCCTTGTCGACACCGTTCAGGACAACGGTTCGCGCCGACGCGCTGCTCGGCAGCTTCACGAACGTCAACTGCTGCACCGGATCCCAGTACCAGCCCTCACTCGCCGAGGAGAGAGCCGCCACCGACGCCTGCTCGGTGAGCGCCGTGCCACCCCTGGTCACCGAGCTGGGTTTCGTCGACGCCACCTGAAGAGTCGAGGTGGTGGTGAGGGCGGGTGCGGAGACGGTCACCGTGTGGGAACCGAACGCCTCGGTCGACGTGACCGTCCGGGTCGCGTTCGCCGAGTCCTCGAAGTAGTCGTAGCTCGACGTGCCCGACGGGTAGATCCGGAACACCAGGTTCGGGTAGCTCGTCACGCTGTTGCCGATGTTCCCGCCCAGCTGGTAGTTCGCGTTGAGGTTGAGCGGGACGATCGCGCCAGCCTTCGCGTACACCGGGATCGAGTCGGTGCCGGCGACGTACGTCTTCGTGCCCGGTCCCTGCGCGCGGCCGCCGTTCCAGAAGTCGTACCACTCGCCGGCCGGCAGGTACACGTTCTTCGACGTCGCGCCCTGCGTGGTGATCGGAGCCACCAGTAGCTGCCGGCCGAACATGTACTGCTGGTCCTGCGCCGCCGCCGTGGCGTCCGCTCCGAACTGGACGCTCATGGCCTGCATCAGCGGCAGCCCGGTGTTCGCCGCGTTCCTGGCCTCCGTGTACAGGTACGGGACCAGGTTCATCCGCACGTTCGCGAACTTCCGGAACGTCGGGATCACGCTCGTGTCACCGGTCCTGGCCTGCACGTTCCATGGCGTGCGTGCCTCCGACGGCGACGGGCTCGCCTTCTCGGAGTGGTACTGCATGATCGGCGAGAACGTCGCCATCGCCGTCGAGCGCAGGTACAGCTCGCTGCTCGGGAAGCTGCCGGTGAACCCGGCGAGATCCCAGGCCCAGAACGGGATCCCGGACTGGCCGGCGGACAGGCCCGCCCGCACCGCCTCCTGGAACGCGCCGAACGTGGAGGCCTGGTCGCCGGCCCAGAAGATCGAGTTGGCTTGCGCTCCCGCGGTGCCGGCCCGGCTGAACTGCACGCCGTTGCCGCCCGTCTTGGACTCGATGTACGTGTCGTACGCGCCCGTGTAGGCGTTCGGGTAGGCGTTGTGCAGTTCGTCGCCCCTGCGGCCGTCGCCCGAGGTCACGGAGCGGCCGAACACCGCCTCGCTGCCGTCGGTCTTGAACCCGTCGATGCCCACGTCGTCGAACAGGTAGGCCCGTTTGCTCATCCACCAGTTCGTGGCGGCGGCCTTGGTGTAGTCCGGCACCGTGCTATCGCCGAACCACTGTCCTGTCGGGACCCGGTACGGGCCGCCGGCGCCGTCACCCAGCACATAGCCCTGCGCGATCGCGTGGTCGCGGTCGTTGACGTGCTGCTGCGGCGCGGTCGGCGGGTTGGTGTCGAAGTTCTGCTTCAGCACCGGGATCTGCCAGAGAACCACCTTGATGTTCTGGTTGTGCGCGGCGGTCACCATGGCCTTCGGGTCGGACCACGCCGTGCCCGGCGGGAACGTGAGGTCCGTATAGGACAGTGCCTGGCCACCCGGCTTCGGTGTGTAGGTGGCGCCGTGCCACAGGTAGAACGTCGCCTCGTCACTCCACTGCTCCAGCACCATCGCGGAGTGCGGGATGTTGTTGTTCGTGACGTTGGCCAGCTCGGTCATGACCTCCGACTGGGTGTTCCACTCGTTGGCGGACATCCACAGCCCGAACGCCCACTTCGGCGGCAGCTCCGGGCGTGCGGTCGTCGCAGTGTAGTCGTCGAGGATCTCGGCGCGGTTGCCGGTGAAGAAGTAGTAGTCGGCGGTGGAGTTCAACGCGCCAGAGGTGTCGACCGTGAAACCCGCCATGTCCGACAGGTGCGTGCCGAGGTTGAAGATCGAGTACCGGGTGCTCGGCAGGTACACGCCATAGCCTGCCGAGTTGGTGAAGAACGGCACCGACAGATAGGTGCGGTGGTTGGCACCCTGGTCCTGGTACTGGTTGTAGACGTAGTTGTGCACGTCTTTCCCGCGCTGGTCGAGGTGGTCGTAGCGCTCGCCGAAGCCTTCGAAGCGCTCGCCGGACGGGGTGTACCAGTGGTCCTCGATCTTGGTGACCGTGGTGGCGCCGTCGCTCGCCCAGCCCACGTTCCGGAAGGTCGCCGGGTCGTACTGCCGCGCGATCAACGTGGTGCCGTCCGCCTTGTACACCGCGACGCGGTACGGCGACTTCTGGATCTTCACCTGAAGTCCTGTCGTGGCAAGGGTGAGCGTGCTCGCGCTGTCGGTCACCGTGTACGACGAGGCGCCGGTGATGTTCAGACCCGACCCACTTGGCGCGATCTGCGTGCGGAACCGGTCCGCGGCGGGGAAGGCGAACCGGATCTTCGGGGTGAAGCTGCCGGCGGTGTCCCCGGTGGTCACGTCCACCGACGTGCCGTTGTTGACGAATCCGGTCACAGTGGACGGTCCGCTCCACGACGTGACGGCAAAGGAGAACGGGCCGGTGGTCTGCTCCCCGGAACCGTCCACATTGGCGTGCACGGTGTAGCTGATCCGGTCGCCACGCACGAAGGTGCCCATGGGCAGCGTCCAGTACGTGTTGTTGCCGCTGTTGTGGTCCCACGCGGCGCCGATCGGGGTCTGCGCCACGTTGTTCTTCGTCCACGTGATCCACACGGTCTGGCCGGGGGAGACCGGCCACGTCGTGGTCTTCAGCGTGACGCTCTGCCCTGCCATGGGATCGCGGGGCACGCGCTCGGTCGGCTGCGTGCCGTACAGCTCGTCGTATCCGTACGGGGAATGGAAGACGCCGTTCAACACACCGGCCGACGCCACCGGAGCGGTGAACAGACCGAGCACGAGGACGGACACAGCCAGGAACACCCATCGTATGGCCATGAACACCGGACGTTAACCGGCGGTTCCGGACCGGTCAACCGCCGATCGGAGTGCTTGACACGGGAGCCGGCGGGTCTTACTTTGCCACTAATTTTAGTACCGAAATAACGGGGGACGCCGTGAACGCTGTGCCACGCGGCGATCTCGTGCCGGCCGGGATCCTGGGCCTGCTCGGCACGCAGGGACCCACCTCGCGCGTGGATATCGCCAGGTCACTGCGCCTTTCCCCGGCGACCGTGACACAGGTGATCAAGGACCTCCTCACCCGGGGCCTGGTCGAGGAACTGGCGTCGGTCCCGTCCACCGGCGGCCGGCCTGCGCGGCTGCTGGGGTTGGTGGCGCGGACCGGCGTGGCCATCGGCGCCAAGGTGACCGCAGACCACGTCGCACTGGTGACGGTCGAGCTGGACGGCTCGGTCCGCACGTCCACCGTGCACCCGTTCGACCCACGCGAGCCCGCCTCGGTCGGCGAGATCCTGGCGACGGCCCTCGACGACTCGGTGCTGGGTGTTGGCGTCGGTGTGCCGGGTTCGGTGGACGCGCAGGCGTCCGGGATCGTTGACGCGCCGACGCTCGGCTGGCACGACGTGAAGCTGGGCCCGGCGCTGCGCAACCGGCTGGGCGTCCCGGTCCTTGTGGACAACGACGTGAACACCCTGGCCGCGGCGGAACGGCTCTACGGTGTGGGCCGCGAACACTCGTCGTACCTGGTGGTGACGATCGGCCGGGGCGTCGGCTGCGGGATCGTCGTCGACGGCGCCATCTACCGGGGCGCGGCCGGCGGCGCGGGGGAGATCGGCCACATACCGCTGACCGACGACGGCCCCCGGTGCGGTTGCGGCGCGATCGGCTGCCTGGAGGCACACATCGGCTCGGCCGGTCTGCTGCGGGCGGCACGCGAACGTGGCGTGGTCGGGCCGCGTGGCCGGCTGGCGACGCTGTTGAAGGCGGCCCGCGACGGTGACGCGTCGGCCCTCGCGGTCTACGCGGAGGCCGGGCGGCTGCTCGGCCGGACGCTGGCTGGGGTCGTGCACACGGTCGACCCGGAGGTGGTGGTGCTGATGGGTGAAGGCGTTGACGCCTGGGAGTTCTGGCAACCGGGCTTCGAGCCGGCGTTGCGAGGCCGCCTGCTCCCGGCCCGCCGCGAGCTGCCGATCGTGGTCGAGCCGTGGACCGAGGTCCAGTGGGCGCGGGGCGCGGCCTCGCTCGTGCTGGCCTCGCCGTTCGACTCGGCCGGCACGGGCGGTGACCAAAGCCGGATGGTCCGAGCGCGCCTGGGGACACCATGACGCTCGTCGCGACGAAATCCCCGGTGACGAGCCCGCCGCCGATCCGGCGGGCCAAGCCACGCCGGTCGTGGAAGCACTACGGCTGGGTGCTGTTCTTCCTGCTGCCCAGCGCGGTTCCGCTCGTGCTCTTCACGATCGTGCCGATGATCTCCTCGATCTGGGTGAGCCTGCACGAGTGGAACCTCATCTCGCCGATGCGGTGGGTCGGCTTCGACAACTACGTCTCGCTGCTCACCGATCCGCAGACCGGCAAGGTCTTCCTCCACACGCTTCTCTACGTGGCCGGGTACCTGCCGCTCGTCTACGCCGGCGGTCTCGGCCTTGCCTTGGCGTTGAACCGAAAGCTCCCGGCACGCGCGTTCCTCCGGGCCACCTACTTCCTGCCCGTCGTCACGAGCTGGGTCGTCGTCGCACTCGTGTGGAAGTGGTTGCTCAACCCCGCGGGCGGACTCGTGAACCAGATTCTCGGGTTCTTCGGGCTCGGCCAGCCCGGTTGGTGGACCGATCCCGACTGGGCACTCGTCTCGGTGATCCTCGCGTCGGCGTGGAAGGATCTCGGGTTCGTCATGGTCATCCTCCTCGCCGGGTTGCAGGCCATCCCGCGCGACCTCCACGAGGCGGCCATTGTGGACGGTGCGAGCGGGTGGCAGCGCTTCTGGCGGGTCACGCTGCCGTTGCTGACGCCTTCCACGTTCTTCGTCGTGGTCATCTCGCTCATCAACGGGTTCCAGGTGTTCGACCAGGTCTACGTGATGACCGGCGGCGGTCCGGGTGGCGCGAGCCAGGTGGTGGTCGGGCAGATCTACGACCTCACCTTCCGCTACGGGCGGGCCGGTGAGGCGTCGGCGCTGTCCTGGTTGCTGTTCGTCGTCATCCTCGCCGTCACCGTGATCCAGATCCGTGGTCAGCGCCGGTGGGTGCACTATGCGTAAGGTCGCTCTCTTCTCCGCGGTGCTCGTCGGCGCCGCGATCATGCTCTTTCCCTTCCTGTGGACCGTGATCACCTCGATCACGCCGGAAGGGTCACTCGCCGGCGGGCCGACGTTGTTCGTCGAGGACCCGACGCTCGACGCCTACCGGACATTGCTCGACACCGTGCCCATGTGGCGGATCATGCTGAACTCGTTCGGCATCGCCGTCGCGGCAACCGTGCTGCAGCTCGTCACCGGTGCCATGGCGGGGTACGGGTTCGCGCGCCTTTCGTTTCCTGGCAAGAACATCGTGTTCGCCGGGTACCTCGCGACTCTGATGATCCCGTTGCAGGTCCTGGTCGTGCCACTGTTCATCGAGATGAGGACCTTCCAGCTCAACGACACCTACTTCGCGTTGCTGGCGCCCGGGATCGCGTCCGCGTTCGGGGTGTTCCTGTTGCGGCAGGCGGTCGCTGCCGTGCCGTCCGAACTGGACGAGGCCGCCACCATCGACGGCGCGAGCCACCTGCGGATCTTCACGACGATCGTGCTGCCACTCGTCCGGCCGACGCTCGCCACGGTCGCCGTGTTCGCCTTCATGTCCAGCTGGAACGGCTTCCTCTGGCCGCTCGTCGTGATCCGCTCGCCCGAGTTCATGACGCTGCCGCTCGGCCTCTCGACTCTGCAAGGGCAGTTCACCACGGAGTGGGACGTCGTCATGGCCGGTTCCGTCCTGTCGATCATCCCGATCGCCGTGGTGTACCTCCTCGCCCAGCGCCACATCATCGCCGGCATCGCGCACACCGGCATCAAGTGAAAGGACTTGTTCACATGCGATTAAGGATCGCGGCCGCCAGCGTCGGCGTGCTCGCGCTCGCCGCGTGCTCACAGGGCTCCGCCACGGACCCCGGCGCCTCCGAGGACGGCAAGACCGTCGTGCGGTACATGAACTTCTCCGCCAACGACGGTCACGAGAAGGATCTCGACGCGATCGTGGCGGCGTTCGAGAAGGCGAACACCGACATCGACGTGCGGGTCGAGACCCTGCCGTTCGCCGACTACTTCACGACGCTGCAGACAGCCGTGGCGGGTGACACGGCGCCGGACGCGTTCGAGCTGAACTACGAGAACTTCGTGACCTACGCCAAGAACGGCTCGCTCGCCGAGCTGTCCGGAGTGGATACCTCGGTGTACGGGAAGTCGCTTGTGGACGCGTACGCCACCGACGGCAAGCAGTACGGCCTGCCGGAGTCGTTCTCCAACGTCGTCCTGTTCTACAACAAGACGTTGTTCGACCAGGCCGGTGTGGCCGTGCCGACCGCGGACTGGACGTGGGCGGACGAGCAGGCCGCCGCGGAGCGGTTGACCAACAAGGGTGCCGGCGTCTGGGGCGACTACCAGCCGATCACCTACAACGAGTTCTACAAGGCGCTCGCGCAGGCCGGGGGCGAGTTCCTGTCCGAGGACGGCAAGTCGGCCACGTTCGACTCGCCGGAAGGGCTGAAGGCGGCCAACTGGCTGATCGGCAAGAACGGCACCACCATGCCGACCGAGGCCGACGGCGCCGGCACACCCGACTTCGACTCGAAGCTGTTCTCCGACGGCAAGCTCGCCATGTGGCACACCGGCATCTGGATGTTCGACGCGCTGGCCGACGTGCCCTTCGAGTGGGACGTCGTGGTCGAGCCGGGCGACACGACCAAGGCGTCGGCCATGTTCGTGAACGGTCTCGCGGTCTCGTCGGCCAGTGAGAACGCCGAAGCCGCGCAGAAGTGGATCACGTTCCTGTCCTCGTCGGACACGACCACGGACGTCCGGCTCGACACCTCGTGGGAGCTGCCGCCGGTCGCCGACGACAGCAAACTGGCGGCCTACCTCGACCAGCCGAAGCCGGCCAACCGCGAGTCAGTCTTCGATGCGCTCGAGAACCCCGTGCTGCCACCGGTGATCGAGCGTCAGCAGGAGATGCAGGACGCGGTGACCAAGGAGCTCGGTGAGGCCGCGGCCGGCCGCAAACCCGTCGCACAGGCACTGAAGGACGCGCAGGCAGCGGTCAACGGCCTGCTCGAATAGGAGCACGATGGATCTCTCGCACGTGACCGCCCCGAACGCAGAAGCCGAGCGGGCGCGGTATGCCGAACTCGCCCGGCGCAGCCACGCCGTGATCACTCACTACCAGGACGTGGGTGGCGCCTACCCGGCCTCGCCGACGTTCTCCGCGTACCGTGGGTTCGCGTGGCTGCGGGACGGTTCGTTCACCGTGGAGGGCGTCTCCCGGTACGGCGACACGGCGTCCGCGAACCGGTTCCACGACTGGGCGGCCGGTGTGCTCACCCGCCGACGCTCCGAAGTGGACGCGTTGGTGGCGGCACGTGCGAGGGGCGAGCTTCCTCCTGTCGAGCGGATGCTGCCCACCCGGTTCACGTTCACGGGCGAGAACGGATCCGACCCGTGGTGGGACTTCCAGACCGACGGCTACGGCATGTGGCTGTGGGCGGCCGTCACACACGCGGAACGGCACGGCATCGATCCGGCGCGCTGGCTGCCCGGGTTCGAGGTCGCGGTCGACTACCTGGTCACCAGTTGGGATCGGCCGTGTTATGACTGGTGGGAGGAGCACGTCGAGCATCGGCACGTCTCCACGCTGGCCGCGGTCCGTGGCGGCCTCGTCGCCGTCGCGGATCACCTCGACGCGGACCGACGTGCCACCGCACTCGGTGTGGCGGAACAGATCCGGTCGCTGGTACTCGCCGAGGGCGTGGCGGACGGCCACCTGACGAAGTGGCTCGGTACGTCCGAAGTGGATGGATCGCTACCGTCCTGTGTGGTGCCGTTCGGGCTCGTCGACGGCACCCTGGCCGAGGCCACACTGTCCGCGGTCGCAGCCGATCTCGACGTGGACGGCGGCGTGCACCGGTTCACCGCCGACGTGTTCTACGGCGGTGGGCAGTGGCCGCTGCTGTCCGCGTTGCTCGGCTGGAACCTCGCCGCACGCGGTGACACCGCCGGAGCACTCCGGTACCTGCGGTGGATCGCCGCGCAGGCCGATGCCGACGGCGACCTGCCGGAACAGGTTCCACATCACCTGCTGCACCCGGGATCCCGGGACGAGTGGGTGGCCCGATGGGGTCCGGTGGCGTCACCGTTGCTGTGGTCGCACGGCATGTTCCTCATCCTGGCCGACGAACTCGGTCTCCTGCCGGAGGGCACGTCGTGATCACACACCGCCCGTACGGCGTCGAGCATCCGTACGCCACCTCGCCCGACCAGCGTGTTCCGGTACTGCCACTCGCGGGCGAGACGGTGCGGTTCGGCGTGCTCGCCGCGGACGTGGACGCCGTCACCTGCGAGTTCGACGGTTCGTCGCTCCCGATGACCCGGGCTTCGGTGTCTACTTCGGACGCCGCCGCGCTGGCCGGCGGAGAGGGCCACCTCTCGGCCGCGCAGGCGGGTGCGTTGGAGGGCGAAGGCGGTTGGACGGTGGAGTCACCGGTCCTGCTCGCCGGCCGGACGTACCGGTATCGCTTCCACACGGGTGACGTCATCACGGACTGGTTCGAGGTGTCCCCGGCGGAGTGGACGAGCGAGCCGGTCGGCACGGTGACCGGCTCGGTGGGCGACGTCGAATGGCTCGTGTCCGCGGCCGGTGTGCACCGGGCCCGGTTCACCATGCCGCTGGCGAATGGCGAACACGTGGTCGGGTTCGGCGAGCGGTACGAGGCGGTCGACCAGCGCGGCCGCCGGCTCGACGCGGTGGTGTTCGAACAGTACAAAGGACAGGGCCGGCACGGCAGGACATACCTGCCTATGCCGTTCGCGCACGTGGTCGGCGGTTCGGGCTGGGGTTTCCACGTCCGCACGTCCCGCCGCACCTGGTACGACGTCGGTGTGTCCACACCGGACAAACTGACGGTCGAGGTGGCACTGGGCGACAAGCCGACGGTGGACGTGGCGGTCTACCACGGCGACCCCACGGCCGTACTGACGGCGTTCCTCGACGAGGTCGGGCGTGCGGAGGAGTTGCCGTCGTGGGTGCTGCGGCTGTGGGCGTCGGGCAACGAGTGGAACACCCAGGACATCGTGATGTCCAGAATGGACACCCACTACGCGCTGGACATCCCGCTCGGCGCGGTGGTGATCGAGGCATGGAGCGACGAGGAGGGCATCACGATCTTCCGCGACGCGTCCTATGAGGTCACGGCGGATGGCAGCCCGGTACCCGATTTCGCGTATGCGGGCGCGTGGCCATCCCCTCGGGAGATGATCGACGAGCTGCATTCGCGCGGCATCAAGGTGATCCTGTGGCAGATCCCACTGCTGAAGACCGACCCGAGTCTTGGCGAGCAGGTGCGTGCTGACGCGTCGGCCATGGTGCGTGACGGCCACGCGGTACTGGAGGCGGACGGAACTCCTTACCACAACAGGGGTTGGTGGTTCCCGAAGGCACTGATGCCGGACCTGTCGGTCGCCCGCACCCGCGAGTGGTGGACGGCGAAACGCCGCTACCTGGTCGAGGACCTGGACGTGGACGGCTTCAAGACCGACGGCGGCGAACACGCGTGGGGCCACGACCTCCGGTACGCGGACGGCCGGCGCGGTGACGAGGGCAACAACCTGTTCCCGGTGCACTACGCGCGAGCCTTCGGTGACCTGCTGCGGTCCGCGGGCAAGGCGCCGGTCACGTTCTCCCGCGCGGGTTTCACGGGTTCCCAGGCACACGGCATCTTCTGGGCGGGCGACGAGGACTCGACGTGGGAGGCGTTCCGGTCGTCGGTGACCGCGGGCCTGACCGCGGCGGCGTGCGGGATCGTGTACTGGGGTTGGGATCTGGCGGGCTTCTCTGGCCCGGTGCCGGACGCCGAGCTGTACCTCAGGGCCACGGCCGCGTCGACGTTCATGCCGATCATGCAGTACCACTCGGAGTTCAACCACCATCGCACCCCGATCCGCGACCGCACACCGTGGCACGTGGCCTCGGTGACAGGCGATGAGCGCGTGGTGCCGGTGTTCCGCCGGTTCGCCCTGTTGCGAGAACGTCTGGTTTCGTACCTGGCCGAGCAGGCCCGACTGGCCGTGACGACCGACCGGCCGCTGATGCGTCCGCTGTTCTTCGACAACACCGATCCCGAGGTGTGGCAGCACCCGCTGCAGTACCAGCTGGGCGACGACCTGCTGGTCAACCCGGTGACGTCACCGAGTGCCTCGACCTGGACGACGTACCTGCCATCGGGCGAGTGGATCGACGTGTGGACCGGGGTCCCGGTGTCGCCCGGTCTGGTCACACGCGAGGTCCCGATCGACGTGGTCCCGGTCTACTGCCGCGCGGAGGCGTGGACACGCCTCACGCACCTGTTCATCGCTGAGTGAGCCCACTTCGCCGGGCCGGACGCAGGCGCGGAACGCCCGGCCCGGCGAAGTCACGAAAGTTGAACTCGCGGGTCGGGAATGTTGAACTCGCGGGTCTCCAGTGTTGGACACGCGGAGCGTTCCCGAGAACGCGACTCGCGGGGGCTGAACGCGCGACTCGCGCGGTCAGGGTTTGCGGCCTACTGCGCCTACTATGCAGTGGGCCGCTGCGCTCAGGGGGGTCAGGCGCGGGCCGTCGGGCCACCATTCGTCGCAGATGGACAGTCCGGGGGGTGACGGGGCGTTGGGTTTGATCAGTTCCAGGCCGTCGAGCATTGCCAGGATCTCGTCGCGGGTGCGGAAGCGGCCCGCGCCCATGGGGCCGTTGACGAGGATGTTCTCGATGCGCTTGGCGATCGGCGTGTGTTCGGGGGTCTGCGGGTCGTAGAAGTGGGAGAAGACCACGTAGCTGCCCGGCGCCAGCGCGTCGATGTACTCGCGCATGATCCGCGGGGCGTGGTCGCCCTCCACGTGGTGCATCGTGCCGACCTGGAGCAGCACGGTCGGCCGGGATAAGTCCAGGTATCGCCGCACGGTCTCGTGTTCGAGCACGGAGTTCGGCACGAAGATGTCCGCGCTCACCATGTGGACGCGGAAGTTCTCCTCCAGCAGCGCGCGGCCGTGCGCCAGGACCACCGGGTCGTTGTCCACGTACACGACACGGGCCTCGTCGTTGAAGCGTTGCACGATCTGGTGGGTGTTCTCCGCGGTCGGCAGGCCGGAGCCGCAGTCGAGGAACTGGTCGATCTTGGTCTGTGCGAGGAAGCGGCAGGCGCGGTTCAGGAAACCGCGGTTGCCGCGGGCGATGTCCACCGCCTCCGGGACGGCGTCGTTGATCTTGGTCATGACCTTGCGGTCGACCTCGTAGAGGTCCTTGCCGCCGAGGAAACCGCCGTACACCCTGGCGATACTGGGCCGGGTGGGATCCACCCCGACCGGAACCTGGCTCGGCGACGTCTGCGGTGCCATCGCATCCTCACATGCATATGGAATACGGGGTAACCAGACTAGTACGAACTGTCGCCTTTCCAAGCGAATCCGGGCGGTTCACGTGCTGCTGAGGACCCGCACCGTGTCGATCAGCCAGGTGCCGTTCTGGTTCACCAGGAAGTACTGGTGCCGCTCGGTGACGCGGCGCCCGCTCGTGTACTCGTACCGCAGCGTCACCTCGACGGTGTTCTCGCCGGTCTGGACCGTGTCGGTCGCACTGATCGACCTGACCCCGCTCCAGTAGGACTCGTACCCGCTCCTGCCGCCCGCCGGGCTCGCCTGGAACTTCGGGGTCAGCCGCGTCCACGCCTGGTCACGGTTGCCGGGCATCAGCGCGTAGTACTCGTTGATCGCCGCCAGCGGAGTGGCGGCCGTCTGCGGTGGTGGCGGGGCGGGCGGCGGGTTGGGCGCCGTGGTGGTCGTCGGCTCGGCGGTCGTGGTGGTGGGGGGAGGGCTCGGCGACGTGGTCGGGGCGTCGCTCGAGGGCTCGCTCGTTGGTTCGTCGTTGGTCGCGGTCGTCCTGGTCGGTTGGGCCGCGTTGCCCTCGGGGGTGCCGCCGGTGTTCACCAGCATCGTGACCAGCGCGGCCACCACCGCCACCGCCAGCAGACCGGCGGCGAGAGCCACGTTTCTGCGCCGCTTCGCCGGTTCGGCAGGCGGCGGTGGCGGAGCCGCGGGTGTCACAGCGGTGGGCGTGGGGGCCGGGACCACCGGGATGACCGCGACCGGCGGCGGAGCGGCTTCCGGTGTCTCGTGCAACGCCGCGAGCGCGTCCCTGGCCTCGGCCATCGTGGGCCGCTTTGCCGGGTCCGCGTCGAGCAGCCACATCAGCGTGTCGGTGAGCGGTCCGGCCTTCGTGGGCGGGGTGATCTCGCCGGACGCGGCCTTGAACAGCATCTTCATCGGGTTGCTGTCGTGTCCGGCTGGCGGCGTGCCCTCGATCGCGGTGTAGAGGGTGGCGCCGAGCGAGTACACGTCCGAGGCGAACGACGCGTCGCCGCCCTTGGCCACCTCGGGCGCGAGGTAGGCCGGGGTGCCGGCGAACGTGCTGGTCGCGGTCAGGGTCAGGTCCTCGACGACCCGCGAGATGCCGAAGTCGGTGATCTTCACCGTGTCGTCCTCGCCGACGAGCACGTTCGCCGGCTTGACGTCCCGGTGCACCACCCCGGCCTCGTGGGCTGCGGTGAGCGCGGCCGCCGCCTCGGCCCCGATCCGTGCCACCTCCGCGTAGGGCAGCGTGCCCCGGTCCGCGAGGCTGGTGGCGGGGAAGTACTCCATGATCAGGTACGGCTGGCCGCTGTCCTCGACCACGTCGTACACCGTGATCAGCTGCGGGTGGTGCAGCCGCGCGGCGATCCGCCCCTCCCGCATGGTGCGACGGACCATCTCCTCGCCCTGCGGCGTGGTCAGCTCGGCGGGCACGTGCACCCGTTTCACCGCGACCGTGCGGCGCAGGCGCTCGTCATGGGCCCGCCAGACGACCCCCATGCCACCGCTGCCGAGCTTCTCCACCAACCGGTACCGACCCGCGATGACTTTTTCTTCGCTGCTCATACGCTCCCCGTCTCAACCTCCTAACGAATAGCACGGCGTACGGAGAGCGAGTTCGGTTACCCACGTGGCGCGGGCACCACCGGGAAGGCCTCCTCCGGGCGAAGGCCGAGCATGTCGAGCAGACGAGCGCATTCGTCGGCGTCCGCGGCGGCCGACGCGATCGCGATCACGGCGCGCCGCCGCTGGTCCGCCGACAGGTTGACGTGCGTGAGCTGGTATTCGACGACGTCCTTCGTGGGCATGGTCAACACTTCCCTCCGCGTGGATGCCGCCGTCTACCCTGCCCCACGCGTCTTGAAACCTACTTGTACGCCGCGACAGCGCGGGTCGCCCAGTCTGCGAACGAGCGACCCGGGCGGCCGAGAAGCCGCTCGACGTCCTCGCGCACGCGCTGCTCCTCGACGGACGGGCTGCCCAGGGCGCCGAGCGTGCTGTCCACGACCGGCTCCGGCATGAACCGCAGCATGGCCTCCTTGGCCTGCGCGTGGGTCTGCTCGACGAACCGCACCGGCTCGCCAAGCGCGTCGGCGATCGCCGCGACCTGTTGGCGCGGGGTGATCGACACTGGGCCGGTCAGCTCGTAGGTCTGACCACTGTGGCCGGTCCCGCGCAGCGCCGTGGCGGCGACGTCCGCGATGTCGGCCGGATCGATGGTCGGTAGCGCCACGTCGCCGAACGGTGCGTGGACGGTCCGCTCCGCGCGGACCGACGGGGCCCACCACAGCGCGTTGGAGTGGAAGCCGCCCGGCCGCAGGATCGTCCAGTCCAGACCGGAACGGGTCACGGCCCCCTCCAGCCCGGGGGCGTGTCGCCCGGTGCCGACCCCCTGCGAGGACAGCAGGACGACCCGTTCGACACCGTGTTCGGAAGCCACGTGCATGACCTTGCCGAGGTCGCCGGTGGCGTGGAAGTCCCCGTTCGTCAGCAGGAACAGCGCTCGAGCACCGTCGAGCGCCGGCGTGAGGCTCTGGGGGGCGGTCAGGTCCGCTGTCACGTGCCGCGCTCCCGGCACGTCAGCGGCCCGGCGGGACACCGTTGTCACCTCCTCCCCGGCTTCGACAAGTGCACGCACCAGCGGCTGGCCGACGTTTCCGGTGGCTCCGGTCACCACGATCATGGGGTTCTCCTCAGGTAGTTGATCTGACCGAGGACGACGCTACTATCGACGGGATAGTAGGTACCTAGAGGAAAGTATTGGGGATCCGCCGTGAAAGTGACCGAGACCACCACCCCGGAGGAGGCGTGCCCCGTCGCCCCGGTCGTCGACATCGTGTTCAGCCGCTGGACCACGCCCATCCTGTGGGTGCTCAACGAGTACGGGCGGCAGCGGTTCGTGGAGCTGGCCGGCCGCATCACGACCATCACGCCGAAGGTCCTGACGCAGCGGCTGCGTCAGCTGGAGCGGGACGGGCTCGTGGTGCGCACCTATCACGCCGAGGTGCCGCCGAGGGTGGAGTACGAGATCAGCGAGCTGGGGCGCAGCCTGGGGCCGCTGTTCGCGTCGCTGTCCGCATGGTCGGTCAACCTGCCGAGGGTGGCAGCGGCCCGCGCGGAGTACGACGCCAGAGCGCGCTGAGGTTGATCCTCGGGTGGGCGATGCCGAGCATCCACGCGAAGACCAGGACTCCGGTGCTGATCGACTGGACCTGTTGGGCCAGTACGGGGCCGCCGACCACGAGGGCGAGTACCAGCAGCGTGAGCCGTGCCTTCATCCGGACCTCCCAGTCGTGCCCGCTGTACCCGTCCCTGGTCGCCGGCAAACGTTGTCGTGGGTTGAAGTCCTTTTCGGCGGGTATGTCCCGTCTCATGGCTGGCGAAGACACGCTCCTGGGCATCTACCTCAACGACCATCTGGCCGGTGCGGTCGCCGGTGGCGACCTCGCCAAGCGGCTGGCCGGCGCCGAACGGCAGGAGGCGTTCGCGCGGCTGGCGGCCGAGATCGAGGAGGACCGGGCGGCGTTGCTGGACATGATGGCCGCGTTGGACGTGCCGGTGCGCCGCTACAAGACGGTTCTCGCCTGGGCCGCGGAGAAGGTCGCCAGGCTCAAGCCCAACGGCCACGTGCTGACGCGGTCCCCGCTGAGCCGCGTCGTCGAGTTGGAGGTACTGCGGCTGGGGGTGGAGGGCAAGGCGGCCGGCTGGCGCACGCTTCGTACGCGTGCCGAGCGGGACTCCCGACTGGACGTGGTCCGGCTCGACACGCTGATCGACCGCGCCACCCGGCAGATCGACGAACTGGAGAGGCTGCGTCTGCGCGCGGCGGCGAAAGCGTTCGCCGGCGATACTTCCGGTAATTAATTGTCGCTCCCGAAAGTTTCGGTCGGGGATCTGACCAGTTGACACATTAATGTACGATTAAAACTGGGAGCGCTCCCATGGTGTCCTCCAACCAGGGAGAGCAATTATGAGGATCAGACGAAAGGTCGGGGTCCTGGGAGGAATCGTCGGCCTGTTGGCCGCATTGCTGGTGGCGGTTCTGCCCGCGCCGGCCGCGGTGGCGCACGGTGGCCTGACGTTCCCGGCGACCCGGACCTACGCCTGCTATGTCAACGGTCTCGCGGGTGGTGGCGGTGACCTGAACCCGACCAACCCGGCCTGTCAGGCAGCGATCGCACAGGGCGGCAAGCAGCCGTTGTGGGACTGGTTCGGCAACCTCCTGCCGAACATCGGGACCGGGTGGCGGAACCTGCCCGACGGCAGCCTGTGCGGCCCGTCGGACAAGTACGCCTCCTACCGGTTGGCGCGCGCGGACTGGCCAACCACGACCCTGCGGGCCGGCGCCGCCGTCACCATCCGGTACAACGCATGGGCGCGGCACCCTGGCACGTGGTTCCAGTTCGTCACGAAGAACGGCTGGAACCCCAACCAGCCGCTCAAGTGGAGCGATCTCGAGCCGTGGCACCAGGTGACCAACCCGCCGATCAACGGCAGCGGCCCGCACGGCCCCGAGTACACATGGCCTGCGACGCTGCCCAACAAGAGCGGGCGGCACATCATCTACTCCGTGTGGCAACGTTCGGACAGCCCAGAAGGATTCTTCAACTGCTCCGACGTGATCTTCCAGTAATGGCTTTCGTCGTGCTCGACCGTCCGGGCGGCCGAGCACGACGGAATGTCCACTATGGTCGGTAGCATGATCCCGATCAGCGATCGCGCCGGCAACACTTTGCTGGACCTGCGTTTCGGTGTCGAGCCGGCCGGGTTGACCGCGCCGGCGTCGCTTGTGGTCGTCACCCACGCGGACACCGTTCTCATGGTGTTCGACGGCTGGCGGAAGGAATGGGAACTGCCCGGCGGCTCTGCGGAGCCGGGTGAGTCGGCGCAGGAGACCGCGATCCGGGAGTTGCGCGAGGAAACCGGTATCGAGGTGGCGGAGCTTTCTTCGCCGCGGTGGCCGAGATCGCCCGGCGCGTGATGCCCTGACTCGGCTGGGCGGCCGAGCACGACGAAATGGCACACTTGACGTCCTGGCGAGTGGGGGAGCGGGATGGGCGTCGAGTTCCGGCTGTTGGGTCCGATCGAGGTGGCGGTGGACGGCCGGCTCGTCGACGTCGGGCATCTGCGGCAGCTCAGCGTGCTGGCGATCATGCTGGTGGAGGCGAACGAGCTCGTCTCGCCGGACCAGCTCGTCGACCGAGTCTGGGGTGGACGGTCACCGCACACCGCACGCAACACCCTCTACGGCTACCTGCACCGGCTCCGGAAGATCCTTGCCGACGTCCCCGGCGTCGACATCACCCGCCGGTCCGGCGGCTACGTCCTCACCGTTGCCCCGGAAAGTGTTGACCTGCACCGGTTTCGTCAGCTCGTCGGCGCCGCGCGGACCGCGGGTGACGAGCGGGCCCTGGCACTGCTCGACGAGGCGCTCGGGTTGTGTCGAGGAGAGGCCTTTCCCGGGCTGTCGTCCCCGTGGCTCGACTCGGTGCGCGTCGGGCTCGACCAGGACCGGTTGACGGCGGAGCTGGACCGCGCCGATCTCGCGCTGAAGCAGAACCGGCACGGTGACCTGGTTCCCGTGCTGGCGACACTCGCCGATCGGCACCCGCTGGACGAGCGGCTGGCGGGACAGCTGATGCTCGCCCTCTACCGCACGGGTCGCCAGGCCGACGCGCTCGGCCGGTACGAGGACACCAGGCGCCGGCTCGTCGACGAGCTCGGCACCGATCCGGGCGTGGCGCTTCGCGAGCTGCACCAACGGATCCTGGCCGGCGACGCGTCGCTCGACGTGACTCGTCATGCGCCGGCGGCCAGCCAGGTGCCGCGCCAGCTGCCGGCCCGGCCCGGCTCGTTCAGTGGCCGCGCGGGCGAGTTGGCCTTGCTGGACAAGGCACTGGCCGAGGAGAGCACGACGAACATCGTCGCGGTCACCGGCGCCGGCGGGATCGGCAAGACCTGGCTGACGCTGGCCTGGGCGTACCGCGCCATCGACCGTTTCCCCGACGGGCAGCTGTACGTCGACCTGCGTGGCGTCGCGTCCGCCGGTGATCCGGCCTCGCCGCACGGGGCCGTGCGTGGTCTCCTCGTCGCGCTGGGCGTCGACGCCGGGGCGGTGCCGGCCGACCCGGACGCCCAGACCGCGTTGTACCGCAGCGTGCTCGCGGGCAGGCGGGTGCTCATCGTGCTGGACGACGCGTACGACACCGAGCAGATCCTCCCGCTGCTGCCCGGCGACCCGAACTGCGTCGTGCTGGTGTCGAGCCGGCACCGGCTCGCCGGGCTCGCCGCCGCGCACGGGGCGGTGACCGTCACGCTGGACGTGCTGACCGACGCCGAAGCCGAGGACGTGCTGGTCGGGCACCTCGGGCGGGACCGGATGGCCGCCGAGCCCGACGCGGTCGCCGCGCTGCTGACCGCCTGCGCCGGACTTCCCTTGGCCATCAGCATCGTCGCCGCCCGCGCCGCCACCCAGCGGGACTTCCCGCTCGGTGTGCTGGCCGCCGAGCTCCAGGACGAGGCCACCCGGTTGGACGCGCTGGACACCGGGGACCTGACCGCGGACCTGAGGGCCGTGTTCGCGGCCTCCCATCGGGCACTCACGCCGGACGCCCAGACGCTGTTCGGGCTTCTCGGCGTGGTGCCGGGACCGGACATCGCCCAGGACGCGGTGGCCGTCCTCGCGGACGAGTCCCCGCAGCGGACCCGCGTGCTGCTGCGGGAGCTGGAACGGGCACACCTGGTGCGCCAGCACGTGCCCGGCCGCTACCGGATGCACGACCTGACGCGCCTGTACGCCGTCGAACAGGCCGGGCCCGACACGAGAACCGCGGCCCTGCGCCGGCTGGTCGGCCTGTACCTGCACACCGCCTACCTCGCCGACCACGAGGTGAACCCGTACCACGAGCGAATGTCGCCCGAGCCGGACATCACCGGCGTGCCGGTGCGTCGGCTTCCTGACCGTGCCGCCGCGCTGGCCTGGTTCGACAGCGAGCTACCCGGCCTGCTCGCCATCCAGCGCGACGCCGCCGACGAGGGCTGGCACATCCAGGCGTGGCAGTTCGCCTGGGCCCTCGACGGGTACCTCTGGCGCGGCGGCCATCTCCTGTCGCACGTGGCGGCCTGGCGCATCGGCCTGTCGGCCGCACACCGGCTCGGCGACCACACGATCCAGGCCCGCGCCCACCGGCGCCTCGGCCATTCCTTCGCACGGGCCGAGCAGGACACGTCCGCGCTGGAACACCTGGACCACGCACTCGCCGCGGCCGTCGACGCCGACGACCTCATGGAACAGGCCAGGACACACGACGTGCTCGCCTGGCTGTGGGCCCGCCGCGGCGACGACCGTCAGGCGCTCGAGCACGCCAACCACACCCTGCGCCGCTACCAGGAGCTGGATCTGCCGCCACGCATCGCGAACGGCCTCAACACGGTCGGCTGGTACCACGCCCAACTCGGCGAGTACGACCAGGCGCGGGACCACTGCGAGCAGGCACTGGCCCTGCACCGCCGGCACGAGGACCTCGACGGGGAGGCGTGCACGCTCGACAGCCTCGGCTACATCGCGCTGAAAGCCCGCCGCGCCGCCGAGTCCGCCGACCACTACCGGGCCGCGCTCGACGTGTTCCGGCGGATCGGCAACCGCTACGAGGAGGCCAACACACTCGCCAACCTCGGCGACGCGTACGAGGCCATGGGCGAGCGCGCCGAGGCGAGAACCGTGTGGCGGCAGGCACTCGACGGCTACCGCGCGCAGCGCCGCACCCAGGACGTCGACCGCGTCCATGCCAAGCTCCAGACGGACTGACCAAGGCCCTCACCAGGGCATACAAGATTCGTCCAAGATCTGTTCCCGATCGGCCCGTCATCGTTGTCCGCATGGAACTGGTCAGTGAGACGGCGACTGGCGGCGGGGCCGGGTTCACCGTCAACCGGGACAACGTGCTCCAGATCGGTGCCGCCTTCGCGGCGGAGGCGACGCGGCTACAGGACCAGCTGGACGAGTACCGCGACCGGATGCTGACGAAGCCGGCACTGGGTGATCCGGCCAGCGCCGACTTCGCCACCGCGCTCGACCAGCGGCTCGTCTGGGCCGACGACTCGTACGCCAACCGGGCACAGCAGTACATCGACGTGCTACACGGCGTCGCCGACCAGTGCGCCAAGGCGGCGAAGGACTACGGCCACACCGAGGAACAGGTTTCCTCGATGATGCGTGGGATCGGTGGTTCCCTTGGCTGAAGACGAGATCGGCTACTACTGGTACGAGGGTTGCCCGCTGGAGGACAAGATCGCCTGGATGAAGGAGGGCGAGGGATCGCTCGCCTTGTTCGAGGCGCAGTCGGCGCTCGCCCAGCTGGGGTTCGACCTCGTCGAGAGCGAGCGGTCACTGCGTGACCAGGTGAGGCTGCTCGGCAGCTCCTGGGAGGGCACGGCCGGGACGGCGGCCGGCGAGGCGATGATGGCCGCGGCGAAGTGGTCGGCCGACTCGGCTCCGGCGGCCGACCAGGCGTGGTCGCAGGTGGGCCTGCAGTCGGAGTCGGTCGACCGGACCAAGAACGGGATGCCGGGCGCGGCGCCGGCGCCCGAGTACGGGTTCGGCGATGCCTTCGGGGACGCCGTGAACATGCGGACCGGCAACCTCTTCGACGTCCAGACCAGCTTCGACGACCAGGTCGCGCAGCGCAGGGCCGCCGACGAGTTGGCCAACCGGCTGCTGTACCAGCACGAGGCGGCGTCCCGCGCGAACCTGGCCGCGATGCCAACGCTCGGCGAGGTGCCGACGATCACCGTCCAGACCGAGGAGCGGTCGGAGAACCCGCACCTGCTGGAGCACGAGCAGGTCACCGAGAACCGGCCACCCAACGTGGGCGACGAAATCGGCCCCGAGGCCCCGACGAAGACCGACGGCACCGAGAAGCCGACCGACAGGCCCACTGACAAGCCCACCGACAAGACCGAGAACGAGGTCGAGGGCGAACCACCTCGGGACGGTGGCGCACAGGACAGCAACCCGCAGAACCAGCAGGCACCGCGGAACTCCGTGCCAGAGCAGGAACAGGACGGCCGGCAGAGCCTTCGCCCGAACGACTCGGTGAGTGCCGCCGGCTTTGTCCCCGATCCGGACCGGCCGCAGACGGGGCAGCAGCCGTCTTACCGAGGCTCGGCCGGCGGAGGAGTCGGCTCGCTCGGCGGTGGCGGGTTCGTCGGCGGTTTCAGCGGCGCGGACAGCAGTCGCGGCCCAACGCGGGGTCCTGGCGCACTCAATCCCGGCCCACAGACCGGTGCGGTCCCGGGGCGTGGTGGGCCGGCCGGCGCGGCAGCTCGCGGCGGTGTCTCGGCGGGTGCCGGTCGTGGCGGCAGCGGTCTGTTCGGGCAACCTCCGACCAGCGACCGCAGCGGTGACGAGGAGGACGGCGAGCACAGCGACAAGTACTTCCGCGGTACCGACGAGTTGTTCCGCACCGACGACATCCCCGCGTTGGGGCACTCGGTGATCGGCGCGGACGAGACGGGGCAGCCATGACCGTGCTGTCCACAGTGGAGTTCGAGGTGACCTGGGGGCTCCTCGAACTCGGCGAGCTCCCGCCGGTGCTGGATCTGCCGAGGGCAGGCCGCACCCGGCGGGAGCGGCAGGAGATCGTCGACCGCGTGCTGACCGGCCTGGGGGATCGGGGGCTTGCGGGTCCGCGCGGTCCGGCACCGGATCTCGCGCACCAGCTGACCACGCTCGCCCGGTTCGAGTGGGCCGTGGACACCCGGATCATCACGCACACCAGGACCCGCGCGCGGGGCGCGGTCGCCGCGCGACACGGTGTGGTGGCCGTGCTGACCGGCGACCGGATCACGATCAGTCCCGTGCCGGAACACGCGGTAGTGGCCCACATGGCGGCGCTCGCCGGGGAGGCGACGTGCAGCCGGGTCGACTCGGTGAGCGTGCGGGCCGACGCGCTCGACACCGCGATGGCGGTCGCGGGCGACGACCTCCGCGCGATGGCGGACGGTCTGGTGACGCTCGGGGAGCGGGGTGTTGACGCACGTACGGTCGCCCGGATCTGTACCGGGGTGCTGGCCCGCGGCCAGTTCAGTGTCCGGCGCACCGACCGGAACGGGCGGCAGCACACGGCGCCGCGCGTGGTGGGCTTCCACGACACCCCGAACGGCCGCTACCTCCAGCTGCGCCGCGACGGCTGGGTCACGTTCACCCCGGTCACCGGCACCCAGCTGGTCACCCAGGTCAACCAGCTACTCGACGAGGCGGATCTTCGGAAGGCACGACGATGACGACAGGCGACTACACGATCGACTCGGCGATCGCCCGGCTGGACGCGCTGGCCGAGAGCGTCGATCGCGAGGCGCGGGCGCTCACCGGCCAGCTCGCCGGGATCAACCAGGAAGCCGCCCAGCAGAAGTTCACCGCCGGCTCGCCGAACTCGTCGGTGACGGCGACCGTGACCGGCGCCGGAAAGCTCGTCGGCATCACGATTTCCGGCGTCGACCGCCGGCGGCCACGCACCGAGCAGCTGTCGGCCGACCTGACCGCCACGATCCTCGCCGCCCGCTCGAAGGCGTCGGCCGCGGTCGGCGAGCGGCTCAAGAAGGTCGTACCCGGCTTCTTCGAAAACTAGGAGACATTCGAATTGGACGCCACCGAAGTGGTCGCGCGAATGGACGTCGACCTCGAACGAACCCGGCAGTGGGTCGAGCAGCTGCGCAGGACGACGGTGACCGAGGAGATCGGCCGCGGCCTGGGCAAGGTCGTGGTGAACGGCTACGGCCACCTGCAGTCGGTCACCGTCGACCGGGAGGCGTTCCACATGGTCGGCGAGGACGTGCTGGCCACGAGGATCGTCGACGCGGTCAACCGGGCGGAGAGCAGGGTCGAGCGGCTGCGCGCCGAAGAGGGAGGCTTGCGGTGACCGACTTCCGGGTGGCGC
This sequence comes from Actinophytocola sp., assembly GCF_036378875.1. Classification (GTDB taxonomy): domain Bacteria; phylum Actinomycetota; class Actinomycetes; order Mycobacteriales; family Pseudonocardiaceae; genus Actinophytocola. Next base: position 107,700 of record NZ_DASUVO010000048.1, on the reverse strand, counting down.
CGGAGGCGCTGCGCAGGATGGCCACGGAGTACGTCGACGCGGGCAACGAGTGGGCGAAGATGATCGCCGTGCTCGACGCGGCCGATTTGGGCGAGAACGACCTGGGACTGCTCGGGCAGATGGCCCAGTTCCCCGCCGCCTACGACGCCACGCGGAATTTGGCCGTCAGGGAGCTGAAACAGGGACAGGAAGCGCTTGCCGACGCGGGACGCGTTCTCAGCGACGTCGCGAAGCACTACGAGGAGAAGGACTTCGAGTTCTACAAGAAGTTCGGGTACCTCGACGAGATGTCCGACGCCGTCGCAAACCTCGGCGCGCCCAAGGGGAGGCAGCGATGACCACGATCGCATTGCCGAAGCCGTCCGAACAAACCATCCGCACGCTCCAGGAGTGGGCCGCCAAGGTCGGCGGCGAGATCAGGCGGGCCGTCGACGAGGCGGTCAAGTTCGTCCAAATGGGACTCGGCAACCCGGGCAAGCTGGACGCGGTCCGCGACGCGTGGAACGTGAAAGCGGTCGAGCACGTCGCCACCGCGGCCAACGGCGTCGGCGGCAGTGCCTTCTCCGACCTGAAAGTCCGATGGTCCGGGCCAGCGTTCGAGGCCTTCGACGACTACCAGGGCAAGGTCAAGGCAACGTCGGACAAGGTGCAGACGGCACTCAAGGGCGTCGGCACCGCGCTGACCAGCGCGAGGAACGCGGTCACCGACACCTACGTCGCCGTGGTGGACCTGATGACCGCGACTTCCTCGGCCATCCTCAAGTTCACCGGAAGCCTCGCGGGCAGTGTCCAGGTCGACGTGGCGAACCTCCTCGGCCAGGTCGCGCAGGCCATCATCGACCTGCTGACCAACTTCTTCAACCAGTACTCCAACGCCGTCAAGGAGGCGTTGAAGGCCATCGCCAAGTACAAGAACGCCGCGAACGAAGCCGCGGCCGCGATCGCCACCCTCGGCAGGGGAATGATGCCGGAACTGCCCCGATCAGCCCGCGACGCGAGTTCGTACGTCCCGAAGAAGGCCCGCTGAGGCGGAATCTTCGTTGAGTTCGGCCGCCGCCCCGTGTGACAGTTTGAGCCGAAAGCTTCAGTCACTGGAGGGTATGTCGTGGTTTGAATGCTGGATGACATCGACTGGGGATCGCTCAAACATGCCTACGGACGCGCGACCGACACCAGGGCGCACATCGTGGCTCTCACCGAGACGGACCCCGAAGCCTGGGAAGTCGCGATCGACCATTTGTACGTTGCCGTGCTGCACCAAGGGTTTCCCGAGAAGGCGACAGCCCCGGCGGCCCGCGTCCTCACGCACCTGCTCGCCGAGGGCGACATAGCTCCGGGCGCCCGTGCCGCGGTCATCGAGTACCTCGGCGCGGTCGCCGACGCGACCGCGATGGCGGAAGAGGAGAAGTACTGGAGGCGCCTCCTCCCGGGACTGCAGGAGGCGATCCGCCAGTCCTGTCCCGTGGTGTTCAGCTTCCTCGACAACGAGGACCCACGGCTGCGGAACACGGCCGGGGAAGCCGCGGTGTCGCACGTCAAGACCCTTGCCCTGGCCGAGGAGAAGCCCGTCGTCATCGCACTTCTGCGCCGGTGGGCCGACCATCTGCCAACGAACCGCGCCCGCTGGGTACTGCGTCTCGGGGAACTCGGCGACGACATCCAGTGGTTCCTCACCCATCCGGACACGGACGTGCGTGTGTGCGCCGCGCTCGCAGAGTCTGTCGCCCACAGCGAAACCGCCACGGACATCATCATCACCGCGCTGTCGGACGAGGCCGACCGCCTGCGCCAGGCCGGCACACCGGAGCCCGACGACGGACCGGTCGACAGCCTGGAGGAGTACGCCACCGCGGTGTGGGAAGCCAGCACGCGCCTCTACTCGCTCGCCGACCTCGTCAGCGCCGCCCTGGCCAGAGCCGGCTTCCACCGCATCGCCGAACCGGCCATGACGATCATTCGCCACTCGAACTGGACCTTGGTCGACACCACGTGGGGTCCGCTCGTCCGGGCCGCGTTCCCCACACACCGCAGACGGCGGCGCAGGCGTGCCGTCGAGCGACCGGTCGGCCTGTCCGCCGTACAACGCGATGTCGTGGCGGCTCTGGTCGCCAACCCACGCATCTGGGACTACCAGAACGGCAACGTCTCGTCGGTGTTCATGGACGCCGGTCTCCCGTTCGAGCGGGAAACCTGCGCCCAGATCGCGCGCGAGTCCTAACGGGTCGTGTCGACGCCTGCCGGTGAGGTGAGGGGCCTGCCGGTGGGCGAGGTCGCCGGTGTCGTCGTCGTTGGGGGATCGGCGGGCTCGACCGGCTTGGGCGGTGTCGTCGCGAACGCGATGGCCACGACGATCGCGATGATCATCGCGACGGTGGCGGCCGCCGCGGCGAGCACGGCGAAGTGTGGGCCGAGGCGTTTGCGGAGGGTGGCGAGGCCGCGGGCGCTCTGGCTCTTCACGGTCCCGGTCGACAGGCCGAGCTCCTCGGCGGTCTCCTCGACGCTCAGGTCGTGCAGGTACCGCAGTACCAACACTTCCTGCTGCTTGGGCGACATGTGGGACAGGGCGCTGAGCACGAGTGTCCGGTCCTCGTAGCCGCCCTGCTCGGCGCCGGTCTCGGGCACCGCGTCGGTCAGTTCCTCACGGCCGCGCCACGGTCGCCTTCGCTCGTTGAGGTACACCCGAAGCACGACCTTGCGCGCGTAGGCGTCGAGCGCGTCGCCCTTGTGCAGCCGGGGCCAGACCCGGTACAGCGTGAGCAGCGCGGTCTGCGTGATGTCCTCGGCCTGATGCCAGTCACCACACAGCGAGTACGCGGTCGCCCGCAACGATCGCACCCGCGTGCCGAAGTACCGGGCGAACTCGTCGTCCCACGGCGAGTCCGGCCCGGTACCCCGGTTCACGGTGTCGGTGGTCACCGAGGCGCGGTCCCCGGTGACGTCGCGGGCTGGCCGTTCGGCGAGGTCTCTGGCCGTGCGGGTGAGGTCGCGGGCTGGCCGTTCGGCGAGGTTTCCGGCCGTGCGGGTGAGGTCGCGGGGCGGCCGTTCGGTGAGGTTTCCGGCCTCGCGGGTGAGGTCTGAGGCCGCCCGTTCGGCGAGGTCTCCGGCCGTGCGGGTGAGGTTTCTGGCCGCCCGTTCGGCGACGTCTCCGGCCTCGCGGGTGAGGTCTCGGGCTGGCCGTTCGGTGACGTCTCAGGCCTGCCGTTCGGCGAGGTGATCGGCGCGTCCACCTGGGTGCCGGACGGTTCGCTCGGCGCGCCGCCACCCGACGCGGCCATGGCCGTCCCGGTGATGGCGCCGCCGACGACCACCAGACCCGCCACGGCCAACCCGATGCGTGTCTTTCGACCTCGCACATGTCCTCCTCGTACTGCCGGCGCGGCCCGGTGCCGCGCCCCTTCACTAGTTGAAAGGCAGGGCGGCGCCGGGAGGTTGCACCGAATATCTCAGCCGGATTCCACCAGCGCGAACGGGTCCTGACGTGCCGCGCCGGCCTGCCGCCACCGCGCGGGGCTCATGCCGTGTGCCCTGCCGAAGGTGCGGGCGAAGTAGCCGGCGTCGGGGAACCCTACCCGTCTACCCACCTCGCCGATGGACAGTTCGGTCGCGGCGAGCAGGCGTCTGGCCTGAACCATGCGTCGTTCGGTGATCCACTGTTGCACGGTACGGCCGGTCTGCCGCCGAACCGTAGAGGTCAGATGGCCTGGTGAGATGTTCACGGCGGCGGCCACGTCACGCAACGACAGTGGCTGCGGGTAGCGCCGCTCGATGACGTCGAACACCTCGGCGAGCAGTGGTTCCCGGTTCTCACGCAGGTCGCCGACGACGTCCGCGGCCAGGCGGGACACGTCGACCAGCAGCAGCACCAGATGGGCCGGCGCGGCCTCGCGATAGCCGTCTCGCCGCCGCACCAGTTCGTCGTGCAGGGCCTCGATCCTGGCGACCCAGCCGGCACGGTCCGGCTCTGGCACCCGCAGTCGCAGCGCCCCGATCGCCCCGCCCCGCACGAACGGGAACAGCAGCGGGTGGGTACGCCATGCCAGGTGGGCGCCGGGGACGTCCGGCCCCAGCGCGTCGGCGGTGAAGAACACGCCCCAGCCGTTGCTGCCGGCCAGGTCGGTGGCGTGGATGTGGCCCATCACGTCACCGGGCGCGATCACGAACAGGTTGCCCGCCTCGATCGGCCAGGTGCGGCGCCCGGTGCGCAGGAGCCCACCGTCGGTCTGGAAGTACGCCAGACCGGGAAAGTCGTGCATGTGCTCCTCGAAGGAACCCGTGGCGTCCCGGCCGTGCTCGAGCCGCCAGGTCGCCACCGGCAGCTCGCCGGGCGCCGGCAGCCTCGAGTAGGTCGCCGGCCGCCCGCGGTCCGGTGCAGTTCGCACGCGCTCCATCGCAAAATCATCCCATCGAAGCCACGAATCGGCGCATACACGCAGCTCTTGACGCAGTCAGAATAGTGACATGACCGAAAGAAAGTCTCATTCGCCCGTGGAGCGGGAGTACGTCCCTGGCATGGGCAAGCATTACCTGCTGCCGTTCTACGACGTGGTGTCCTTCGTGTTCGGGCTGCGCCCGGTCCACCAGGAGATGATCACGCTGGCCGGCTTGCGGGACGGGCACCGGGTGCTGGACGTCGGCTGTGGGACCGGGAACCTGTTGCGGGCCACGGGCAAGCGGCACCGCGGGGTCGAGCTGGTCGGGCTGGACCCCGATCCGAAGGCGCTGGCCCGTGCCGGACGCAAGGCGCGACGGGCGGGCGTTCGCGTGCGGCTGGACCTCGGGTTCGCACAGGAACTGCCCTATCCCGACAGCTCGTTCGACCGGGTCTTCTCCAGCCTGATGCTGCACCACCTGGACACCGCGGCGAAGGACGCGTTGCTCGCCGAGGTGCGCCGCGTCCTGCGGCCCGACGGGCTGCTGGTCCTGGCCGACGCGGTCCACGACGAGCACGGCCACGGACACCGACCGATGCGCGAGCACATGCACGACAACATCGGTGACGCCGTGTCACGACGGATCGCCGCGGCGGGGTTCCGTGTGGAGCCGACCCGCCTCACGGCACTGCGGGTCGGTGGTCGGATCGGCATCGAGATCGCCCGCCCGACCCGCCCCGCGTCGTGAATCCCTAGTCCCGCGCGGCCCGGCAGAGCCTGGCCGTGACCTGGTTGCGGCCGCTGTCCTTGGCCTGGAGGACGGCGACGCTCGCCTCCTCGACGGCCTCGGTGACCGTGGTGTCGCGACCGACCTCGACCACCCCGATGCTGACCGTCACGACCCCGCCGGGGTTGCCGCGGTGTTCGATCCCAAGGCCTGCCACGGCGAGCCGGATCCGCTCGGCGACGGTCATGGCCTCACCGAGATGGGGCCGGGCAGGAGGACGGTGAACTCCTCGCCGCCGTACCGGTAGGTCTGGTCGCCGGTGCGCACTGTTCGGGCGATGGTCTGGCCGACCTCGCGGAGCGTCTGGTGGCCGGCGAGGTAGCGGTAGGTGGTGTTGTAGCTGTGGAAGTGGTCGATGTCGATGAGCAGCAGGCTGTACGGTGTGCCGGAGTCGTGCTGCCGCGCGTGGTCGGCGTCGAAGGCGGCCGGGTTCGGCAGCCCGGTCCGCTGGTCGATGGTCGCCGCCTGGGCGAGGGCCTCGTTCTCCCGGCGCAGCAGTTCGACCTGGTAGGCGAGCAGGTCGACCTGTTGCTTGCGTGCCAGCATCCAGTCCGCCATGTCGTCGCGGTACACGACCGCGCGGCCGGGGCCGATGGCCTTGGCCCGGTACATGGCGAGATCGGCCTGCCGTAGCACGACGTCCGGCTTGGTTTCCTGACGCAGGAACGCGATCCCGGCCGACGCGGTGACCCGCACGACGAGCCCTTCCACCACCGTGAGCGGGGCGCCGACCACGGCCAGCATCTTCGCCGCGATGTCGCGGGCCTGTTCCTCGCTCGCCCGGTCGAGGAGTACGGCGAACTCGTCCCCGCCGATGCGCGCTGCGGTGCCCCGCCCGGCGATGACGGTGGAGAGGACGGACGCGATGCGCCGGAGCACCTCGTCACCGACCGCGTGGCCGTGCTTGTCGTTGACCATCTTGAAGTGGTTGAGATCCAGGTACACGAGCACGGGACCCGGGCCCGAGGCCGGCGCCCCGCGTGCCGCCTGGGCCAGCCGGAGCCGAAAACCGGTCCAGTTCGCCAGGCCGGTCTTCGTGTCGGAGTTCAGCAGCCGAGCCAACTTCCTGGACTGCTCGGCCGAGCCGGTCACGTCGAGGGCGACGACCAGGAGCCCGCCGACCTCCGCCACCGCCGTCAGGTCGCGGACGATCAGATCGACGCGCCGGTCGGCCGACCCCTCGACCGGGATCGCGCACGTGCACCGCGAAGCGCTGTCCGCGCTCGCGGCCTCCAGGAACGTGCCGACCACCGCCGCGTCCTCGACGGCCACCAGATCCGGCAGTGGCCCGTGCGAGCCACCGAACAACCGGGCAGCTGCGGGCGACGCCCACCGAATGCCGAGATCACCGGGATCCAGCACCAGTACGGCGGCGTCGCCATGTTCGAACAACAATCGGTAGAACTCTTTGCCACCACTCATCGGTTCCCCCTGAGCCGAACTTCGTGGAACTGCCGACGCGCCCAGTGCGAAAACCAGGAGACGCCGGCCCGAACCACCGGCGACGCCTACCCCCAGTCGCACTCATGTCATGGACCAGCAGGATCACCTGCCACCACGGGATGTTCGAGCGCTGCCTCCAGTATCCCAGGTCGCGCCACGGAAATACACCCTTTGCGGACCCGAGGACCCGTCGCGACAAGGCCTTACGCTGTTTCACGTGCCGATTTCGAATGGGGCCATTCGAAAGCTTGGTAAATTCGAGGCCTGGTGTCCCGCCGTCGGCGAGAAGCGGAGTGTCCTCAATGGATGGAAGTGCACTGCTCACGATCTTCGTGTTGGCGATCTTCGTTGGCTACGAGGTCATCTCCAAGGTGTCCAGCACACTGCACACACCGCTGATGTCCGGGTCCAACGCGATCAGTGGCATCGTGCTCGTCGGCACCATCGCGGTGGCCGCGCACACCGAGTCGACGGCGATCTTCGTGCTGGAGCTGGTCGCCATCGTGTTGGCCAGTGTCAACCTCGTCGGCGGGTTCGTGGTGACCGACCGGATGCTGCGGCTGTTCCGATCCCGCGGCAGGAAACAGAAGGAGCCTGGCGCGTGAGCGAGAACTGGGCCGCTTTCTTCTACCTCGTCGCGGCGGTCTGTTTCATCGTCGCGCTCAAGGGACTGTCCTCACCGAGGACGGCACGGTTGGGGAACGTGGTGGGCGCGGCGGGGGCGTTGGTGTCCGTGCTCGTGGTGATGGCCGTGCATCGCCCGGACCGGCTGGTGTGGATCCTGATCGCGATCGCGGTCGGTGGGGCGATCGGCACGCTCGCCGCGCAGCGCGTCGCGATGACCGCCATGCCGCAGATGGTGGCGCTGTTCAACGGCGTCGGCGGGGCCGCGGGTGCGATGGTGGCGCTGCTCGAACTCGCCGAGGGCACGAGCGATGCCGTCCCGCACCTCGCGGTCACGGCGTTCACCGTCCTCATCGGATCGATCACGTTCTCCGGCTCGCTGCTCACGTTCGCCAAGCTGCAGGAGATCGTGACCGGCCGCCCGATGGTCTTCCCCGGCATGCGGTGGGTCGCCGCTGTGAGCGTGGCCGGCTCGCTCGCCACCGGCGTCTGGGTCACGCTCACCGGCTCGGTGCTCGGCGCCGTGCTGCTCGCCGCGCTCACTCTGGGGCTCGGACTCCTGCTGGTGCTGCCGGTCGGTGGCGCGGACGTGCCGATCGTGATCTCGCTGCTCAACGCGTTCAGCGGGATCACCGTGACGGCGAGCGGGTACGTGCTGTCCAACACGCTGCTGATCGTCGCCGGCACACTCGTTGGCGCGTCGGGCACGCTGCTGACCAAGATGATGGCCGACGCGATGGGCAGGTCCCTGGTGAACATCCTGTTCGGCGCGTTCGCCGGCGGGTCGACGCTGGGCAGCACCACCGAGTCCGACCGACCGGTCCGCTCCGGCGGCCCACCCGACATCGCGATCCAGCTCGGCTACGCCCGCAAGGTGGTCGTGGTCCCGGGGTACGGCCTCGCGGTGGCCCAAGCGCAGCACACGATGCGGGACCTCACGGACGCCCTGGAGAGCCGGGGCGTCGAGGTCACCTACGCGATCCACCCGGTGGCCGGACGGATGCCCGGCCATATGAACGTGCTCCTCGCGGAGGCGGACGTGCCCTACGACAAGCTCAAGGAGATGACCGAGGTCAACCCCGAGTTCCGCACCACGGACGTCGCACTGGTCGTAGGCGCGAACGACGTGGTGAACCCGGCCGCACACACCGAACCGGGCTCACCGATCTACGGCATGCCGATCCTCGAGGTGGCACACGCGGCGTCGGTCGTGTTCCTCAAACGCTCCATGAGACCAGGCTTCGCCGGCATCGAGAACGAGCTGCTGTACGACCAGAAGACAACGCTCCTGTTCGGCGATGCCAAGGAGTCGCTCAGCAAGCTGCTCGCCGCGGTGAAGAACCTGTAAGTGTTGATCTACGGCACGCCCGCCGTCACACTCGACGACGCCGGATAAACATGGAGGAATTCATCACACGCTGGACATCGGCAGCGATGACACGTCGCCTGACTCGGCAGTCGAGTGCGAGGTCGACTTCTCCTCCATTTCCAGGCCCTTCCAGCTCGACACACTGTTCTTGGCAACTCGCACACGGGCTGCCGATCTGGCGGACCTGAAAAGGGCTCTCGACTGGATTATGGAACGCCTCCCGATGGACGTAGGCGTCATTGGCAACGACAACGGGAATCTTTGGTCAGCGGGACGACTCGGAGCAGACCCTCGGTAGAGGTGCCCGTTGGATCGGGATCACTCTTTGGGTACCAAGCGCAGTGAGATCGAGTTGATGCAGTACCGCTGGTCGGTGGGGGTGCCGTAGCCCTCGCCCTCGAAGACGTGGCCCAGGTGCGAGTGGCAGTTCGCGCACAGCACCTCGACGCGGACCATGCCGAGCGTGCGGTCCTCCCGGAGGATGACCTTGTCGCCGGCCAGCGGGCTCCAGAAGCTGGGCCAACCACAGTGGGAGTCGAACTTGGTGTCGCTTCGGAACAGTTCGGTGCCGCAGGCGCGGCACTCGTACACGCCCTCGGTCTTGGTGTCGGTGTACTCGCCCGTCCACGGCCGTTCGGTGCCGGCTTCCCGCAGCACCGCGTACTCCTCGGGCGTCAGCTGCTGGCGCCACTCCTGCTCGGACTTCACCACGGGCGGCGACTGGTCGGTTTCCATGCTTCCAAACTACGCGGCACAGCCAGGCGCAGAAAAGTTGAGCGTAGGACGCGCAACTTTCAGCGGGTGAACGTCTCGAACACGTACACCAGCGCGTCCCACGCGGTGACGGTCACGCCGAGCAGGATCAGGACCACCAGGATGCCGGCCATCAGCTTGTAGTGCCCGCCCAGTCGGTTGGCCGAGTCCGCGAAGTCACGCATGTCCGCCAGGTAGCCCTCGACCGTGTAGCTGGAGTGCACACGGTGCTGCCGCGCCAGGTGCGCCGCGAACGCCTGTGTCTCCGGGTCGTCCGGGTCCAGGCCGATCAGCTCGTCCTCGACACGCGGCGACTTGTCCGGGTCGTCGGGGAACGACGAGGTGGTCGCCATGCCGAATACTCTACGTCCTCTTTTCGCCGAGGCGGCGTTCCTCGACCGCCCCTTCCTGGTCCGCGCGCAGGTGCACGAACGACGTGAAACCCCACTCCTCCAACCTGCCGAGCTGCGCGCCGAACTTGCCGGACCGGCGTACGGGCGAGACCGTGCGACCCTCCGCGCGCAGCTCCCGGGCCGTGGTCAGCACCGCGCTGACCGGCGTGTCCGCCTCGTACAGCACGGCCACCGCGTCACGGGCCGGTGCGGCGCCGAGCAGGTCCACGATCCGCTCGAAGCCGATCGAGAAGCCGCACGCCGGCACGTCCGTGCCGAGGAACCGGCCGATCAGCTGGTCGTACCGGCCGCCGCCGGCCACCGAGCCGCCCGACGCCGGGTGGGTGATCTCGAAGATCTGACCCGTGTAGTACCCCATGCCGCGGACCAGCGTCGGGTCGAACTCCCACGTCAGGTCCGGCAGCGCGGCCAGGCCCTCGGCCGTGGTGGCGAGATCGGACAGCACGTCGTCGCCAACGTCAGGCAGCGCGCTGGACAGCTCGTCGGCGATCTTCGCGGCGTCCACGCCCTGCAGGCTCGTGATGGTGTCGGCGACGCGGGCGATCGTCGCCTCGTCGAGACCCACCCGGTCCGCGAGCTCCGCGCGCACGCCGTCCCAGCCGATCTTGTCCAGCTTGTCGAGCGTGATGAACAGGCGGTCCCAGCCCTGCGCCGGCACCCCGGCGTGCGACGCCAGCGCGGACAGGAACCGGCGGTCCGACAGGCGGACGGTCGTGCCGGCCAGCCCGGCCGAGGCCAGCGCCGCCGACGTCGCCTCGATCAGCTCGACCTCCGCGAGCACACTCGGCTCGCCGAGAAGGTCGATGTCGCACTGGTAGAACTGCCGGTAGCGGCCCTTCGCCGGCCGCTCGGCCCGCCACACCGGTCCGAACTGGAACGAGCGGAACGGCTGGGGGAGCGTCGCACGGTTGGCGCCGTAGAAGCGGGACAGCGGCACGGTCAGGTCGAAGCGCAGGCCAAGGTCGACCAGCTCCGACAGCGACGTGTCGGCGGCCACCGTCGGCTCGAGACCGCGGCGGAGCACCTGGTAGATCAGCTTCTGGTTCTCGCCGCCCTGACCGCCCTGCAGACGGTCGATGTTCTCCAGCGCGGGCGTCTCGATGCGCTGGTAGCCGTAGCGTTGGTAGACCTCCGTGATCCGCGCCAGGACATGATCACGCACGGCGACGGCCGCGGGCAGCAGGTCACGGGTTCCCCTCGCGGGGGTCAGGTCCATCTTCACGCCTACAACGCTACTGGGCGGGGCATGCGAGTTTAGGCTGACCCGGTGGCCACTGGTGTTATCGAGTTTGATGTGGACGGGCACACCGTGCGGGTGTCCAGCCCCGACAAGCCGTACTTCAAGGAGTTGGGCGTCACGAAGTCCGACGTCGTGCGGTACTTCCTGGCCGTCGGTGACGGCATCCTCGGCGCGCTCCGCGACCGGCCAACGACGCTGGAACGCTGGCCGGGCGGGGTGTTCGAGGGCGCGAAGCTCTCGACGCGCGCCGACAGCAGGGGCGACGCGTTCTACCAGAAGCGCGTGCCGAAGGGCGCTCCCGACTTCGTCGAGACCGCCCGCATCACGTTCCCGAGCGGCCGCCCGGCCGACGAAGTGTGCCCGACCTCGCTCGCGGTGGTCGTGTGGGCGGTGAACCTCGGCACGCTGACGTTCCACCCGTGGCCGGTCCGCCGCCCCGAGGTCGACCACCCCGACCAGCTGCGTATCGACCTGGACCCACAGCCGGGCACGGACTTCCACGACGCGGCCCGGGTCGGGTTCGCGCTGCGTGAGCTGCTCGCCTCGCTGGGCATGGAGGGCTTCCCGAAGACGTCCGGCGGCCGCGGACTGCACGTGTACGTGCCGATCGAGCCACGCTGGACGTTCGTCGAGGCGAGGCGCGCGGTGATCGCCCTCGGCCGCGAACTGGCCCGCCGCATGCCTGACGACGTGACGATGAGCTGGTGGAAGGAGGAGCGCGGGGAGCGCGTGTTCATCGACTTCAACCAGATGGCGCGGGACCGCACCATCGCGTGCGCCTACTCGATCCGGCCGACACCCCGCGCGCAGGTCTCGGCCCCACTCAGCTGGGACGAGCTGGACGACGTCACACCGGCCGACTTCACCGTCCTGACCATGCCGGACCGCTTCGCCAAGGTCGGCGACCGTCACGCCGACGTCGCCACGAAGGCGTTCTCACTGGAACCCCTCCTGGACATGGTGGCGAGGGACGAAGAAAACGGGGAGGGCGACATGCCCTATCCGCCGGAGTACCCCAAGATGGCCGGCGAGCCGAAGCGCGTGCAACCGTCCCGCGCCCGGCCGGACACGCCATGAAAGGCCCTCAGCCGACCTTCAGCCATGGTTGGCAGCCGGCCGTTTCCACCAGTTCGTCCGGGTTGACGGTCAGGGTGCTGGGGCCGGTGATCACGCCGTTGTCGATGATCCCGCCGCCGCCGTCGGTTCTCGTCCAGTAGCAGCCGCCCGCGTTGGTGCCGCTGGGGCCGGTCGTCTGGTAGATGCCCGGTGCCACCTCGACGCCGACCCGGTGGATGCCGTCGAGCAGAGCGGTGGCCGGGACGGACGGGGGCGGTTCCACGGTGACCGTGACGCTGACCGTCGTGGTCTGGAACTGGGTTGCGGTGACCGTCACCCGTTGCGGTGGTTGGTCGGCTGCCCGTTCGGAGTTGGCCGCGGTGCCGACGACCGCCGCGACGGCCGTGACGACGACGCCGGCCACCGTCAGCACCACCCAGGGCCACACCGGCCACCGGTGCTGTGGCGTCGGTGTCGACATGTGCTGCTCCTCACGGCCATGCGGATGCACTAGCGTTCGTCATGATTGTCGAAACCGTTACGGCTCCGCGACATCCAATGCGGTGAACATGTGCCGTACGTCGAGTTTCGCTGCTGGACGGGACGTCGCGGTTGATTTCGGCCGGATCACAAGGAAGCATCGAGGGGAAGACCGGCTGCGGAAGGAGGTCGTCGTGACACAGCAGTACATCGTGCGATACGTGGGTGGGCCGCTGGACGGGCGCGTCGACACCCTGCCCGACCTACCCGAGCAGCCGAAGGACACGGTCACCCACGTGCATCTGCACGAGGGCCCCAAGATCGTGCACCACTACGACCTCAGCTACGCGGTCGAGTACGGCTGCGAGTACCGGGTCCGCGAAACCGACGCCTCATAAGCTCCATTGTGGACACTCGTGTTTCCGTTGTCCGCCAAGGAAAGGTGATCAGGGCGGGCACACCGTGCCGTTCCTCGGCACCGCGGCGTCGGAGAGGAACCTGTTCGCCACGTCGGTGGCGCACGTGGACGCACCCAGCGCGCCGTGACCGCCGCCCTGCCACGTCACCAGTACGCCGGTGTCGAGCTGCTGCGCACCCCGTTCGGTGCCCTCGAGCGGGGTGATCGCGTCGCTCGCCGTGGCGAGTACCAGGATCGGTGGCGCGCCGCGACCGGTGGGGGTCGGCAGCGGGTGGTCGGGGATGGACCACGGCGCGCAGAACGCGAGCTGCTGGGCGGCGATCGGACCGAAGAGCGGGTACTTGTCCTGCCATTCGGTGGCCGCCTTCGTCACCTGTTCGGGCGATAGGCGGGTGCCCATGTCGTTGCAGGTCGTGACGAGGCCGCCGTCGATGGCGGCGGCCTGCTCCCTCGAGCTCACCACGTACGGGGCAAGCAGGGCGGCGAGCCCACTGCCGTCGCCGCTCCTGGCGGCCGCGAGCGCACTGGACAGCACCGGCCACGTCCTGCGGTCCGACAGCCCGATCAGCACCGCGTGCATGGCGGAGCCGGCGGTGATGGCGAGTTCCGTGCTCTGGATCGGCGTGGCACGCAGCTGTCCGAGCAGCTCGAGCAACGCGCGCTCCGGTTCGCCGCCGAGCTCGCAGCCGCGCTGGACGCAGTCGGCGGAGAACGCGTCCCACGCCGCCTCCCCGCCCTTGGCCAAGCCCTCGTGGGCGAGCTGGGCGTCGGCGGTTGGGTCCGGCAGGCCGTCGAGCACGAACCGGCCCACCCGATCGGGATACCGGTCGGCGAACATGCTCACGACGCGTGATCCCTCGCCGTGCCCGATCGCGTTGAGCCGGTCGACGCCGAGCGCTCTGCGCAGCGCGTCGAGGTCGGCGGCGGTGCGCCACGTGTCGAGGGCCGGTAGCTGGCTCTCCAGCTTGATCGCACACTGCTGGCCCGCCGTCTGCGCGGCCTCGAACCAGGCGTCGACCTCGAGCGCGGCCGGGTCCTGTTCGATCATGTCCAGCCGGATCTCCGGCGGCACGCAGTCCACGGCTGCCGAGTTGCCGGTGCCCCGCCGGTCCATCCCGATCAGCTGGAACTTCTCGAAGAACGCCTGGGGGAGAGTGGCCGCGAGCCGCGCCGCGTAGACGGTGCCGGGCAACCCGTCGACGTCGTTGAGCACGGCGATCGGCACGGGCCCTGCCCCGGCGCGGAGCACCTGGATGCGGGCGGTGCCGCGGCCGGGCGCGTAGGGGGAGTCGAGCACCCCGTTGACGCGCCCGCACTCGACCGGCAGCCACGCGGGCAGCTGCTGTGCGGTGAGGGCGGTCTGCACCTCGGCGGAGCAGGTCCGCCACTGGATCGTGGAGTCGGCGTCCTCGAGCGGAGGCAGCTCGTTCGGCGCGACGGAGGGCGGGGCCGTCGCCTCTCCGGCATCGTTGGTGATGATCTCGGGCCGGTTGGATGGGCCGGCCGTGCAGGCCGACAACACCACCGTCGCGGCGACCAGCGTGGCCACATGTACTCGCCAGGCCGTCACCGCGCGAGTCCTCCCATCGTCCCAACCGACGAACCAGAGCGTCGCACGGTGGAGGTGAGACGACCGTGAGCAGACCTACGCGAGCACGTCCGCCAGGTCGAACTTCACGGGCTCCTCCAGCTGCTCGTACGTGCACGACCGGGGCTCGCGGTCCGGGCGCCACCGCGAGAACTGGGCGGTGTGCCGGAACCGGACCCCTTCCATGTGGTCGTAACGCACCTCCACCACCCGCTCCGGGCGCAACGGCACGAACGACAGGTCCTTGCCCGCCTGCCACCGGCTGCCCTCGGCGTTGCGCGGCGTCCGCGTCCCCTCCTCCTGCCGCGCCCACGCCCACGGGTGTTCGTCGAACGTGGTGACCAGCTCCTGCATCTCCTCGAACAACTCCTCCCGCCTGGCCAGGGGGAACGCGCCGATCACGCCGACGCTCGCGAGCACACCCTCGTCGTTGTACAGGCCGAGCAGCAGCGACCCGATCCGGTTGGGGGCGGTCTTGTGCACGCGGTAGCCGGCGACGACGCAGTCCGCGGTCCGCTCGTGCTTGATCTTGAACATCGTGCGCTTGTCCGGCTCGTAGAGGCCGTCGAGCGGCTTGGCGATCACACCGTCCAGCCCCGCGCCCTCGAACTGGGCGAACCACTCCTGCGCCACGTCGGGATCCGTGGTGGTCCTGGTCAGGTGGATCGGCGCCTTCGCCGGGGCGAGCGCCTCCCCCAGGGCGGCGCGGCGGGCCGAGAACGGCTGCTCGGTGTAGTCCATGTCGTCCAGCGCCAGCAGGTCGAACGCCACGAACTTGGCGGGCGTGGTCTCCGACAGCATCTTGACCCGGCTCGCCGCCGGGTGGATCCGCTGCGCGAGCACCTCGAAGTCGAGCCGGTCCCCGGTCGGGCCCACCACCACGATCTCGCCGTCGACGACGCACCGCGGCGGCAGGTTCTCCATGACCGCCTCGACCAGCTCCGGGAAGTACCTGGTCATCGGTTTCTCGTTGCGGCTGCCGATCTCGACGTCGTCGCCGTCCCGGAAGATGATCGAGCGGAAGCCGTCCCACTTCGGCTCGTAGCTCATCTCCCCGGTGGGGATCGTCTTGACCGGCTTGGCCAGCATCGGCTTGACCGGCGGCATGATCGGCAGCTGCATGCCGCCATTCTCACCCGGTTTCCGCCGCCCTGCGATAGCGCAGCATCAGAAAACCCTCGTCGGCGAGCACCGACTCGAGGGTGAGTCCCATGGGTGCGTCCTCGGCCGGTAAACCGTCGGCGATCCGGACCGCCCCGGCACCCGCCAGCAGCGGCGCGACCGTCAGGCACAGCTGGTCGACCAGCCCGGCCGCGATCATGTCAGCGAACAGCGTCGGCCCGCCCTCGCAGCAGACCCGCAGCAGCCCCCGGTCGGCCAGCGCGGCCAGCGCGAGCCCGGCGTCGACCCGCTCGTCCCCCGCCACGACCACGTCGGCGCCCGCCGCCGTGACCTCCTTGCGCCACACCACCGGCGACGACTCCGACGTGATCAGGATCGGCGGCACGGTCGTGGCGGTGATCAGCGGCGACGACGGCGGCACCGAGCCCCGCCCGGTCACCACCGCGATGGGCGGGACCTCCGACAACCCCAGCCGCTCCCGCCGCGACGCGCGCAGCTCGGTGCGTTTGACCCCCTGGTACTGCTCGGCGAGCGCCGTCCCGGCACCGACGAGCACGACATCGGCGAGATCGCGCCCGAGCGCGAACACCTTCTTGTCGGCAGGGCTGGACAGACCACGTGAACGCCCGGACACCGTGGCGGCGCCATCAGCACTGGAGACGAAGTTGACCTGCACGAACGGCGCGGTCAGCTCGGACGGGTAGTCGTACAGCTCCTCGAGCGCGCGATCGTCAAGCGGGGGACCGGGGGTGAGCAGGAACATGCCCCAATCCCAGCACGACCGCGCCTCACGTGCTCCTCGCAGGCTCCGAGCACGCGGTCGCCGGTCGTGCGTGCCAATGGTTCGCTCCGCAAGCTCCGCTCACGGATCTACCGGCGCTTGCCGTTCCGGTGCTGGTTGACGAGGGCCCACACGGACACCGACTTGTCCTCCTCGCCGCCGCGGGAGGCCCTTCTGGCGGTGGACGGTTCGGCGCGCCCGGCGCCGGCCTCGAGTTCCTGTCGGATCTGGTCGTAGATCGGGGTATCGGACAAAGTACCCATCCTTCCCGTCGTAAGCCAAACCCTCGCAGGCTTACGCAGCGTACCCTCATCGATCCACATCGCCGCGAACGGGGTTGCGGAAGAAAACAGTTCGCCTCAAACCGCCCGACAAAGGACGATCTGCGGTATGGGAGCGGGATTTCTGGAGGCCAACGGCCTCGCCCACAAGCTGGACGACGGCCGGCAGCTGTTCCGGGACGTCTCGTTCCGCGTCAGCACGGGGCAGGTGGTGGCGCTGGTCGGGGCGAACGGCGCTGGTAAGACGACTCTGCTTCGCATGCTGTCCGGCGAGCTGACGCCGGGGGCCGGTGGTCTGACCGTCCAAGGTGGACTCGGGGTGATGCCGCAGTTCATCGGCTCGGTGCGGGACGACCGGACCGTCCGGGACCTGTTGCTGGCCGTCGCGCCCGCGCCGTTGCGGAAGGCCGCGAAGGACCTGGACGACGCCGAGCTGGCCATGATGGACACCGACGACGAGCCGACCCAGTTGCGTTACGCGACCGCTCTCGCGGGGTGGGGTGAGGCCGGCGGGTACGACGTCGAGGTGCTGTGGGACACGGTGACCGTCGCGGCGCTCGGGGTGCCGTACGACCGCGCCCAGTTCCGCTCGGTGTCCACCCTGTCCGGCGGCGAGCAGAAGCGCCTCGTCCTGGAGGCGTTGTTACAGGGCCGTGAGCAGGTCCTGCTGCTCGACGAGCCGGACAACTATCTCGACGTGCCGGGCAAGCGGTGGCTGGAGGACCGGCTCGCGTCCTGCGGCAAGGCGGTGCTGCTGGTCAGCCACGACCGTGAGCTGCTCGCGACCGCCGCCACGCACGTCGTGACCCTCGAGGGCGGCACGACCTGGGTGCACGGCGGCGGGTTCGCCACCTGGCACGAGGCGCGGGAGGCCCGCTGGGAACGCATGGCCGAGCTGCGCAGGCGCTGGGACGAGGAGCACGAGAAGCTCAAGGAGCTGGTCCGCAACCTCCAGCAGGCGGCCATGATCAGCGACGCCATGGCGGCGCGGTACAAGGCCGCGCAGACCAGGCTGCGGAAGTTCGAGGAGGCCGGCGCGCCGGCGTTGCCACCCAGGACCGAGCGCGTCCAGCCGAGGCTGCGCGGCGGGCGCACCGGGCTGCGGGCGATCCAGTGCGCGTCGCTGGAGCTGACCGGGCTGATGAAGCCGTTCGACCTGGAGGTGTTCTTCGGCGACCGGGTGGCGGTGCTGGGCTCGAACGGGTCCGGCAAGAGCCACTTCCTGCGTCTGCTGGCCGGTGATCCGGTCAACGCGTCCGGTGCGTGGAAGCTGGGCGCGCGGGTCGTGCCCGGCCTGTTCGCCCAGACACACCAGCATCCCGAGTGGGTCGGCCGGACACTGCTGGACGTGCTGTGGCGCGGCGACGGCGCTCGCGGCGGCCTGGACGAGGGCGCGGCGTCGGCCAAGCTGTCCCGGTACGGCCTGGCCGGCTCGCGGTCGCAGCGGTTCGAGACGCTCTCGGGCGGTCAGCAGGCCCGTTTCCAGATCCTGTTGCTCGAACTGTCGGGCGCGACCCTGTTGCTGCTCGACGAGCCGACGGACAACCTGGACCTGACCTCGGCGGAGGCACTGCAGGACGCGCTGGAGGCGTTCGAGGGCACGGTCTTGGCGGTCACGCACGACCGCTGGTTCGCGAAGTCCTTCGACCGCTTCCTCGTGTTCCGCTCGGACGGTCAGGTGTCCGAAGTGGATGAACCGGTCTGGGACGAGGCCAGGGTCCGCCGGGCGCGCTGAGACGGCGCGATATTCAATTCACACCAAAGGGTGGTCCTTCGAGGCTGGGCGCGGCGGTTCGGTAAACCAGCTGATACAACGGGAAGCCATCACGCCGGCGACCACAAAGACGATTCTCGGCATTGTCGGAATGGCGCCTCGGCTCAATCTCGGAGGCCCGTTGTGGCAAAGCGCACGCCTGCGTTGTTGCTCGTGTCGACCATCCTGACGGCCACGTGTGCCGCGGTGCTGCCGGGCGGGTCCTCGGTCCGTGCCGCGCCCGGCACACCCGGGGTGCCGGGCGCTCCGACGCTCCTGTACGTCGAGGACTTCGAGAACGGCACGGGGGTCACCGAGCTCGAGTCCTATGTGTCCGACACCGGTGTCACCTACACGGCCGACTCGTACTGGCTGCGGGCGGCCCGCTGCAACGGTTTCATCCTGGCCGCCAACGACGGCGCGCGGCCGGCGGGGTACTGCAACGCCTCCGATGCGAGGTATGGCAACGTACGGTCGCAGGCGCACGCGGTCGGCCTGCTCACCAACCCTGCCACCGCGGCGACCAACCGCACGGTGTCCTCGCTGTCGACAGGAAACATCGACAGCGACATTCCCGACGACCCGGACGGTCCGCTGGTGCCGGCGGTCATGTTCCGCACGGTCGACCAACTGGATCTCCCCACGGAAAACCGGTTCGTGGCGTTCTCCGTCGACGTCGCGGCGAGCTTCTGCGCGTTCACGGATCCGCTGCTGCGTTTCTACACGCGAAATGACGTTGGCACCGAAACCCCGGTGTCGGCCACCGCGATCAACCCGTGCACCGATCCCAACCGGCGGACGACGACGATCAACGGCCTCGAGGTCAGCTACGGGTCCTTCGCGGCCAGCACCTCGCAACTCCTGACAGGTGAGTCACTCGGGATCGTCCTGCGTAACGAGGCGCTCGACTCGTACGGCAACGACGCCGCGTTCGACAACATCCGCGTGCTGGACGTCTCTCCGCAGTTGGACAGGTCCTTCTCGCCGGCGTCCGTCGCGGTCGGCGGCGTATCGACCCTGACGTTCACGATCACCAACACCACCGACCTACTGGCCAAGAACGGGTGGGGGTTCACCCAGAGTCTCCCGGAGGGTCTGACGGTCGCGACGCCCGCCGGGGTCGGTGGCACGTGTGACGCCGCCACGGTGGCGACCCCCGGCGGCTCCACCATCACCGTGACCGGTGGCGTGTTGTCGGCCGGTCAGGTCTCCTGCACGATCACGGTGGACGTCACGTCGAGCACCCCGGGGCCGAACGACCCGATCTCCAAGCCCTATCAGATCTGTTGGGTCGACCTGTCCAACGTCGTCGGCCTCAACCTGCCGAACTGTGCCGGCGTGGAGTTCCACTCGGCACCCAGCCTCAGTTTGGCGAAGTCGGCGAGTCCCTCCTCGGTCACCGAAGCCGGCGAGACGATCACGTACTCCTTCCTGGTGACCAACAACGGCACCGCGACGTTGAGCGACATCGGTGTCGACGAGACCGAGTTCACCGGCACTGGCGGGGTTCCGGCGGTGTCGTGTCCAGTGTCGACACTGGCGCCGGGAGCACAGACCACCTGTACGGCCACGTACACCGCGACCCAGGCGGACGTGAACGCCGGGCGCGTCGAGAACGTCGCGGTCGCGTACGGCACCGCGCCCGGGGCCGGCAACGCGACGGGTTCGCCGCCCGACGACGCGACGGTGACCGCGTCGGCCGCGCCCGCCCTCACCGTGGACAAGAGCGTCAGCCCCTCCGATGCCGAGTCGTTCGCGGTCGGCCAGTTGATCACGTACTCGTTCGTGGTGACGAACACCGGAAACGTGACGATGTCGAACGTCTCCGTCAACGAAGGCGCGTTCACCGGCGCAGGTGACCTGTCGCCGGTCACCTGCGGGTCAGACGCGGCCTCGCTGGCGCCCGGCGCGCAGGTGATCTGCACCGCGACCTACACGATCGTCCAGGCCGATGTGGACGCCGGCGGGATCGACAACGACGCGACCGCGACCGGGACGCCGCCGTCCGGCCCCGCGGTGGAGTCGCCCTCCGACGAGGTGCGGCTTCCGGCCACCCGGCGTCCACAGTTGACCGTCACCAAGACCGCCGACAAGCAGACGGTCACGACGACCGGCGAGGTGATCACGTACTCGTTCCTGGTCACGAACAGCGGCAACGTCACGATGACCGACATCGACGTGCGGGACACCGAGTTCTCGGGCACCGGCGCGCTGTCGCCCGTCACCTGTCCGGTCTCCTCGCTGGTGCCGGGCGAGACGACGACCTGCACGGCCACCTATTCGGTGATGGAGGCGGACCTGCGGGCGGCCAGGATCGACAACGGTGCGACGGTGCTGGGCACACCGCCGGGGAGCGACACGCCGGTGGAGTCGGCCTCGTCGAGGGCGACGGTCGCCGCGCACGCACTCACCCCGTCGGTGCGACCCGCGCTGATCAACACCGGTGTGCCGGACAACGGCACCGGAACCGACGTCGCGAGGACGGTCGCGGGAGTCATCGTGATCGTCGTGGTACTCGCAGGAGCCATCGCCGTGCTGCGGTACGCGCTACCGCGTCGCCGCGTACCGAGCCACCGGAAGTGACACATGCGCGGGCGTGCTGTCGGCAGCGTCAAGGTTGGGCGCGCTGACAGCACGCCGGCGGGCCGCCGGCTGCTGCTCCTGGCGAGTTCGGTCGTCCTGCTGGCCGGCCTGGTCGCCGGTGTCGGTCTCGTCGTGGACGGGGTCACACCGGAGCCACCCGCTCCGGCGCCGCTACCGCGCCACAGCTTCAGCCTCCCCGCCGGACCGCTGCCCCCGCTGCCGCCGTCAGAACAGCCCGGCGCGGCCGACTGCTCCCCAACTCCCGGCCCGTCGCGGATCGTCATTCCCAGCCTGTGTGTCGACGGGCCGGTCGTTCCGGTGTCCGTCCTGCCGAGCGGGGAGCTGGAGATTCCCAGGAACGTGCGGCAGGTCGGCCGGTGGGACGCCGGCGGCACGTTGCTCGCCGGACACGTGAACTCCGTGGGACAGGGCCGCGGGGCGTTCGCCGACCTGTACCGCATCCGGCCTGGAGCCGCTGTCCACCTGACGGACGAGGTCGGCGCCCTCACGCGCTGGCGGGTGACCGAGCTGGAGTATGTCGTGAAGGCGGAACTGCCCGCCGACCTCGTCGACGACGCCGGCCGGCGCCTGGTCATGGTGACCTGCGGCGGTCCAGTTGAGACAGTCCCCGGACGCGGGAACACCTACCGGAACAACATCATCGTGACCGCGCTCCCGCTGTGACGGCTTGTTCACACCAACGGGTGGTACTCGACGCTCGGCACGGCAGGTCGGCAAAACTGCTGGTAGAACGGGAAGCCGTCACGTCGGCGACCACAAGACGATTCTCGGCCTCGTTGGAATGGCGCCTTGGCTCGATCTCGGAGGCCCGTTGTGGCAAAGCGCAGCCGTTACTTCGGCAGGCTGTTCCTGGCGACGATCCTGACCGCGACCTGTGCGGCGGCGCTGCCGGGTGGGCCCGCGACTCTGGCGGCGCCCGGCACTCCGGTCGGGCCCGGCGCTCCGCCGTTCCTCGTGTACGCCGAAGGCTTCGAGAGCGGCTCCGGGGTCACGGAGTTCGAGTCCTATTTGGCCATTGGGGTCAAGTACACGGCCGACCCGTACTGGCTGCGCGCGGCCCGCTGCAACGGCTTCGTCCTGAGCGCCGAGGACGTCATGCGGCCGGCGGGCTCCTGCAACGCCTCCGATGCCAACTATCGCAACGTACGAGCGCAGGCGCAGGCCCTCGGTCTGCTCACCGACCCGGCGAACGCGGCGGGCAACCGCGCGGTGTCGACACTGACGTCGGGAAACGCGAACAGCGACGTCGCGTTCGATTCGGACGGTCCGCTGGTGCCGGCGGTCATGTTCCGCACGGCCACCCAACTGGCTCTGCACGCGAAGGACCGGTTCGTGACGTTCTCCGTGGACGCCGCGGCGAGCTCCTGCCAGTTCACCGATCCGCTGTTGCGCTTCTACCTGCGAAACGGCGCCGGAGTCGAATCACCTGTGTCGGCCTCCGCGCTCAACCCCTGCACCGACCCCAACCGGCGAACGGCACGGATCAACGGCGTCGACGTCAGCTATGTGTCCTCAGTGGCCAGTTCCGCGATGCTCCTGAGGGGCGAGTCGTACGGGATCGTCGTGCGGAACGAGGCGCTGAACTCGCTCGGCAACGACAGCGCGTTCGACAACCTTCGCCTGCTGGACGTCTCGCCGAAGCTGGACAAGGCCTTCTCGCCGACGACCGTGGCGGTCGGCGGCGTGTCGACCTTGACGATGACGGTCACCAACACCACGGACCTGCTGGCCAAGAACGGCTGGGCCTTCACCGACACACTCCCGGTGGGCCTGAGGGTCGCGACGCCCAGCGGGGTCGGTGGGACGTGCAACGCGTCCACGGCAGCGACTCCCGGGGGCTCCACCATCACGGTCACGAACGGCACCATGCGGGCCGGCCAGGTCTCCTGCACGATCACGGTGAAGGTCACCTCGAACACCCCGGGGCCGAACGACCCCACGTCCAAGTCCTATCGGAACTGTTCGACCAACCTCTCCAACGTCGTCGGCCTGCAGCCGCGGCACTGCGCCTTCGTCGAGTACCACTCGACACCCAGGCTCAGCGTCGACAAGTCGGTGAGCCCCACCATGGTCACCCATGCCGGCCAGGTGCTCACGTATTCCTTCCTGGTGACCAACACCGGCACCGCGACGATGAGGAACATCGGTGTCCGCGAGACCGTGTTCACGGGCACGGGTGGGGTTCCGTTGGTGTCGTGTCCGGTGTCGACACTGACACCGGGAGCGCGAACCACCTGCACGGCCACGTACACGGTCACCCAGGCGGACGTGAACGCCGGGGGGATCAGGAACACCGCGGAGGCGTACGGCACTCCACCCCTGGCCGGCAGGTCGACGGGTTCGCCGTCCGACACCGCGACGGTGACGGTGCTGCGTTCCTGACTCAGGAGGTTGCCGCGGAGGATAGTCTTCGTTGGTGAACTCTGCTGACGATCTCGCACCGACCGGCGTGCTGCGGGCCGCCATCAACCTCGGCAATCCTGTGCTGGCGCACGGCACTCCGGACGAACCGGGCGGTGTCACGGTCGACATCGCCCGAGAGGTGGGGGCGCGCCTCGGGGTGCCGGTGGAGTTGGTGTGCTTCGACGCGGCCCGCAAGTCGTTCGAGGCGCTGAGCACCGGACGGGCGGACATCTGCTTCCTCGCCATCGAACCGGCGCGGGAGGCCGAGGTGGCGTTCACCGCGCCGTACGCCGAGATCGAGGGCGTGTATGTCGTGCCGGGAGACTCACCGATCAGCCGACCGTCCGATGTGGACAAGCTGGGAGTCCGGGTCGGGGTGAAGCAGGGCTCGGCATACGACCTGTTCCTCACCCGCACACTCCAGCACGCGACCGTGGTGCGTGGCACCGAGGGCGTCGACGTGTTCCGCGAGCGGGGGCTGGAAGTCGGGGCGGGCATTCGTCAGCCGGTGACCGCCTATGTCGCGGCGAATCCCGACCTGCGCGTGGTCGAGGAGCGGTTCATGGCCATCCGGCAGGCCGTTGGCACGACGAGGTCAAGGAAACCCGAGACCGTCCAGTTCCTTTGGGACCTCGTCGAGGAGCTGAAGGCCAGTGGCTTCGTCGCGGAGTCACTGCGACGGGCGGGCCAGGCGGAGGCCGCCGTCGTGCCGTGACGCGTCCGCCACCAGCGCGGCGAAACCGTCGAGATGACGGGCCAGGCTGTACTCGAACAGTCCGTCCAGATCGGACACCGCGTCCGCCGGAATCGTTGCCAGTAGCGGAAAACGGTCGCTCGCGAGCAGTTCGTCCGCCTGTCTCCGCTGCGTCAGCCACCACTGGTCGAGTGGCATGCCGGTCTCCTGCTCCGCCTCGATCTCGTCCGCCAGGGACAGTGCGGCGGTGACGACCAGTCCGTGCAGCGTCAGTGCCTCGCGGACTTGAATGGCCATTGGTAGTCCGAGCCCGTCGAGTGCACGCAGGGTCCACTCGGTGTGGGCCATCATGTTCGGCACGAGCAACGGGCGGGTGAACGAGACGGCCCGGGGCAGCCAGGGGTGGCGCCGGCACAGTGCCCACTGCTGGCGGGAGATCAGTTCGAGCTTGGCCCGCCACCCGTCCGGGCCCGGGTCGGGTAGATCGGGTTCGCCGAAGACTTCGTCAGCCATCTGCGTCACCAGTTCGTCCTTGTTGGCCACGTGCCGGTACAGCGACATGGGCCCGGAGCCGAGCTGCGCCGCGAGCCGCCGCATGGACACCGCGTCGAGTCCCTCGGCGTCGGCGATCGCGATGGCCGTGCGGAGCACGTGCTTCCTGGTCAGAGCCTGTTTGGGGACGCCCTGCCGGTTTGGTGTCGTCCGCTGCTGGCGGGCGCTGACCACCGTGCCGGCGCCGACCTTCGCCTCGACCAACCCCTCGTCGCGGAGTGCCGCCATCACCCTGGTCGCGGTCGCGACCGCGACGCCCCATCGCTGGGCGATCTGCCGGATGGACGGCATCCGATCGCCGGGTCGCAGATCGCCGTTCAGGATCCGGGCTCGGATCTCGCCGGCGATCCGTTGGTAGGGCGGGTCGGTCACTGGTCAGCCTCCCAAATGTACTAGTTCACTTTCTGCGTACATTAGTGCACTTTTCGGCTGCACAGAGGGGATTTCGGGCAGCTAGATCAATACGGTGTACGCATGGCAGTTGATACACCGTACGCACCACTGCGGCAGGCTGGTGAGGCCGACCAGCAGGCAGTGGTGGACGTCCTGACCGAGGCGTTCACGGACGATCCCGTCGTCCGCTGGCTCTTCCCCGGGCTGGCCGAACGCGGTCGCCTGCAGGAGCGCTACTACCGCGCCTTGATCACCCGGCCCACCGTCGAGACCTACCTCGTGGGCGACCGCGACGGCGCGGCCGTGTGGCTGACGGTGGCCGCGGGCGAGACGCCCCACGAGGAACACCCCGACGTGGACCTGACCGCGATCTTCGGCGAGGGCGGCGCGCGGCTGCGGGCCCTGGGGCAGGCGTTGGCCGGGCGCTATCCCGATCGCGAACCGCACCGGTACCTGTCGTGCATGGGGGTGGTCGGCGCGCGGCAGGGCGCCGGACTCGGCTCGGCGATGTTGCGCCACGGGCTGACGCGAGCAGAAGGCCTCCCCGTGTACCTGGAAGCCAGTTCACCCCGAAGCCGCGCCCTCTATGCGCGGCACGGCTTCGAGGACCTCGGCGAACCGGTTCAGGTCGCGGACAGCCCGCTCCTGTGGCCGATGTGGCACCGACCCGAAACACAAGGAAAGGAAACCCGATGACAACCATCGTTTTCGTGCACGGCACCAACTCCTCGTCGTTCTGGTGCTCGAAGCTGATCAGCGAGCTCACCCTGCGCGGGCACCGCGCCGTGGCCGTCGACCTGCCGGGACACGGTGACGAGGGGTTCTTCCCCCGCGCCTACCAGGCCCCACAGGACCTCGATGCGCTGGCGACCGAACCGTCGCCACTGGCCAAGCTCACCATCGACGACTACGTCGAGCGCGTCGTGGACGTGGTGCGTCGCGCCCGCCGGCACGGGCCCGTCATCCTGGCCGGCGCCAGCCAGGGCGGCGTCACCCTCAGCAGGGTCGGCAACGCCATCCCCGAACTGCTGGATCGGGTCGTCTACCTGGCCGCGTACTGCTGTGTGGACCTGCCCAACCTGGCCGCCTACCTCGAGACGCCGGAGAACAGCGAGAGCCTGCTGCCCCTGGTACTCGCGGCACAGGTGGCCGATCCGGCGACCCTGGGCGTGACCCGGCTCAACTGGCGCTCGGCCGAACCCGTGGTGTTCAACGGTGTCAAGGAATGTCTCGCCGGCGACTTCAGCGACGAGGCGGTGAGCCGGCTGCTGAACATGCTGGAGCCGGACGAACCGGCCAGCATTCCGCTCGCCGATGCCCGTGGCGAAGCGGGGACCTGGGGCCGGATTCCCCGGACGTACGTGCGTTTCACCCTGGACCGGCTGATCCCGCTGGCACTGCAGGACCGGTTCATCGCCGAGGCCGACCGGCTCACCCCGGACAACCCGACGGACGTGCGCAGCGTTGCCGCACCCCACGCCGGCCCCTTCGGCCGACCCGACGTGGTCGAGATCCTCGCCGAACTAGCCAGCTGCTGAGCCGGTGTCCTGAACGACGCGATCGGGACGTTCAACGACACGAGCGCGTCTTTCGAGACATCGCCCCGCACCCGCAGAACCACGTGCGGTCAGCGTCTTTCACAGTACGGACAGCGAGACTCGGCCGGCACCGGCGCTGGAGCCGAAAGAGGTGATCCCGCGCCCGGGACCGGTCGGGCGCGGGACCACGTCTCTCAGACGCCGCCTCGGTGGTTGCCCAGCGGTACCAGGCTCACCGGGCCAAGCGACGACGTGCCGTCGAGTGCGACCACCGCGAGCGCGAGCGAGTTCTTGCCGTGCTCACGCAGGATTCCGCGCGGCAGCACGAACTCCCGCTGTGGCCCCAGATCCGCCGTGAACTGGCCCATCTGCCACCCGTTCACGAAGATCAGCACCCGGTAGGCGCCCGTGCCGTCGAACCGCAGTCCAACTGGGACGTCCTGTCCCTTCGGCAGGTCCAGTGCGAACTCGGTGCGGTACCAGGTCACGCCGGCTGGCAGGGACGACGGCGGTCTGCTCCAGCCCTGTGTCGAGGCGTTCGGGAGGTGCCAGCCCGCCCGTTCGCCGTGCAGGCCGCCGTTGTTCAGCGGGCCACGCACCGGATCGGGCACGTTGCCCCGCAGCCGCCAGGTCACGGGCGCTGTCGAGCCGACCAGCGACGCGCCGACGAGGCCGCGTGGTTGCTTGAACCTGTTGTCGTCCGCGGTCCAGTCGTCGTTGTGGCCCATGTTGCCCACGAGCACGGACAGCACGGCCGGTGTGCCGGGTGCCAGCCGTGGCAACGTGAACGTGCCGGGACCCGGCCTCGGGTTGACCGGCGCGTCCGCGTCGGCCTGCGTGCCGCCCCGGGCCCAGCCGAGGTACTGGCCGTTCAACCACACCTGGTAAACGCCGTTCTTGCCCGTGATGGCGTTCAGCTCCACGGCCGTCTCCGCGCCCGTCGCCGTGAAGTGGCCCTGATACCACACGTGCCCGTAGTCGTAGCCGTAGTCGCCGGCGAACAGCACGGGCTGGGTCACCGGCTGGAACGGACTCTGCGAGGTCTGGTGCGACGCCACCGTCCACTTCGCATCGTTGACCACAGTGGACTCGGTACGCGTCTGCCAGCCCTTCAACGCGGGCAGTCGCACGTCCGAGGGGCCTCGCACCGTGCCGGCCAGCGAGCCGCTCGGCGTGGTGTGGACCGGTATCCGTGTCGAGCCCACGACCAGCATCTTGGCCGGGGCGAACACCTCGATGTCCTCGGTGGCCGCCACATCCGCCCGCAGCGAGACGGTCGAGCCGGACACGTGCGCCGACCGCACCAGCGACGTGCCACGCACGAGCACCGGACCCGACGGCGTCTCCGCGCGCCAGAAGTTGGCCGCCTCCTCGTCCGTGCCCAGCAGGAGCAACAGCGGCGGCCGGCCGCCACCGGTGATCAGCACCCGCGCCAGCCCGTGGTGCTCGTAGTGCATCCGCAGGTCACCGTTCACATAGGACGGGTGCACGTGACCCTCCAGCACCTGCACGGTCGGCTCCGAGTCGTACCGCAGCACCGACCATCCCTCGGAACCTTCGCGCCCGTACAGCAACGCGACGTCCCGGCCCCCGATCCGCGCGTGCGTCATGATCTCCGAGGTCGAGTACACGAGCCGTTGGCCGCCCATGTCGTACCCGGCGACCAGCACCTTCGCGTCTCGCCCGTTCAGCGACACCGGCACGAAGTACCGGCCGTCCGGCGTCGACCAGTCCAGGAAGGACCAGTCCTCCGTGGTGGCTGCCCGGTCGGTGTGCCGCAGGAGAACGAACTGCGTGCCCGTGTCCGGGTTCGCCCGCGCCACGGTCGTGAGCGCGGGGCTCTGGGACGGTGGTGCCGGCGCCGCGTCGGTCTTCCGCAGCGGTGCGACCGCCTGCGTGAAGTAGCCCTGCCGCTTGAACTCGTCGTACTTCCCGGTGAGCTGCCGCGACTCGGTGATCGCGGCGCCGTAGTCGTAGGAGGTGTAGACGTCGTTCGGCTGGCCGAGCCAACCCCAGTTCGTGCCGCCGTAGGCCATGTAGAACCCGAACATGGTGGCGCCGCTCTGGATGAGGTTGTTCTTGTAGAAGTACTTCATGAAGCTCGTGCCGGTCAGGTCCTCCCGGCACGCGTCGTACCCGGCACGGTTCAGGTCGATAGAGCCCGCCTGGTACTCGGCCGCGTACACCGGCGCGGTGTCGTTGAGCCGTTCCGTGACGCCCTCACCCCACGGTCCCCACACGCCTTCCGTCTGGCACTCGAAGGACTGCGGGTAGTCGTCGACCCCGGGGATCTCGACCGCGCCCAGGCCGGACGCCCACGTCGGCGTCCAGGACGCGTCACAGCACTGGTTGTGCGTGATCGGCACGTCGATGCCGGCCGCCCGCGCGGTGTCCTGCAGGTCCTGCATGTACTGCGCGTCGGTGTTGGCGGCGTACTCGTTCTCCACGTTGTACGCGATCACCGAGCCACCGCGGGTGATCTGGTGGCGGGCGATGATCGGGTTGATGTGCCCCAACCACTCCCGGTACGCCGCCGTGTAGCCGGGGTCGCTGGACCGCGCCCGGCCGGGCACCTGCTTGAGCCAGGCGGGGAAGCCGCCACCGCTGGTCTCCGCGTTGATGTACGGGCCGGGCCGGACCACCACGTACATCCCGAGTTCCTCGGTCAGCCGCAGCAGCCGGTCCACGTCCCGCACACCAGAGAAGTCGTACCGGCCGGGTGCCGGCGAGTGGTAGGCCCAGCTGAAGTACAGCGAGACCCCGTTGAAACCGGCCGCGCGGATCTTCTCCAGCACGTCCCGCCACAGCTCCTGGCTCGGCAGCCGGAAGTAGTGGAACTCGCCGCCCCACAGGAAGACCCGCTGGCCGTCCACGGACATCGAGTACCGGTCGTAGGTCACGGTGTGTCTCGGTGCGGCCGTGGCCGGCGCCGCCACGGGCGCCGCGAGCGCGGCGGCCAGGACGGCCGCCGCGACCGCGATCACTAAACGCCTCATCTGACGTCCGCCGTGTAGGCGTCGGTGTCCAGTTGGCCGTTGCCCACGAACACCTCGGTACCCGCCTGGATGCTCGACAGGACCTTGGTGTTGGCCACCCAACCTCGGCTGACGAGGTTGTTCAGGAAGTCCTGCAGGTGCAGGGTCGCCGAGGTGGTGTTGGACCGCCGGACGAACGAGAAGACGTTCCAGCCGATGTTGCCCCGGTAGAGGTCCCAGCTGGTGCCGGCGATGGTCACCGTCCCCTGGAGTGTCCCCAGTGGACCGGCGCCACCCGACCGGTACAGCCAGATCATGACCTCGTCGGTCGGGTTCTCCCAGTCCGGGTTGGGGGCGTTGTTGTGCAGCCACAGGTCGTACGCGACGTTCATGGTGCCCGAGCCGGAGACCCGGAAGCGCCAGTCGGTGAAGAAGTCACGACCCGCGTTGAGCCGGACGGGCAGCTCGTGGCCGCTCGTCTTCCAGCCCCAGTGCCAGCCGAGCACGCTGCTGGTGTAGGACTTCACCTGCGTGGGCGCGTTCGACCAACCCCAGCTGGTGCCCCAGTTGATGGTCGAGCCGGACGCGTTGTCCCACATGCACTGCCAACCCGAACCCTGGTCCTGGCCCCACAGGTTGTTGTTGAGCCAGTACTTGCCCAGGGTGATGGTCCCGAACGCGGTGCAGGTGTTGGCCGCGTGGGCCGGCTGGGCCGGCACCACGACGGCGGTTGCGGTCAAGAGCGCTGTAAGCAGGGTTTTCCAGCGCTTCATTGGGCTGATCCCTTCTGTGCGTTTTTATCTCAGTTGGAACGTGTCGACGCGCAGGTCACCCGTGAACACGAGGAACACGGTGTGCCGCCCGTCGGCGCCTCGCAGTGGCGTCGAAACATTGGTGTAGGTGTACTTGTCGGCAGTGCCACCGAACGTGGCCGTGCCGGCGAGCGGTCCCGTCGGGCTGTCAAGGCGGACCTCGATCGTGCCGGCGCCGCCGGCGACCCGTGCGGTGAACGTCTTCGCCTGGCACAGCTTCGTGTCCTTGAAGGACACCCAGTCACCCGTCGAGGCGCCGACCGCGTCGCCGCGCACCTTCGACAGGTCCACCAGGTCCACGCCGGCGTAGTCGTCGAAGTCGATCGCCCGCGTGGACCGCGACAGGTCGCGCGGCGGGATCGTCTCACCCGCGACGCTCACCGAGGCCCGCTGCCGGATGTCCGAAGAGGACGCGCCGACCAGCAGGTCGTACGTGCTGGTCTCGACCACCCACTTGTTGCGGGTGACGTCCCAGTGTGCGAGGTCGGCGACCGGCACGCGCAGCGTCACGGTCTTCGTCTCGCCGGCGCGCAGGTGCACACGGTCGAACGCCCGCAGCGCCTTGTTCGGCTGCGGGTCGCGCGAGGACCGCTGGTGCGTGTACAGCTGCACCACCTCGTCGCCGGCCCGGCGGGAGGTGTTGGTGACGGGCACCTTCACCTCGATCGTGCCGCGCTTCTGCGTGACCTTCGGCGTGCCGTACCGGAACGTGCTGTAGGACAGGCCGTGCCCGAACGCGTACAGCGGGGTGCCGTCGAAGTACTGGTACGTGCGGTCGGTCTTGATGATGTCGTACTCGAGGATGCTCGGCAGGTCCGCGTCGGACCGGTACCAGGTCTGCGTGAGCCGCCCGGCCGGGTTGACGTCACCGAACAGCACGTCCGCGATGGCGTGCCCGGTCTCCTGCCCGGCGTGCGTGGTCCACAGGATCGCCGGGACGTTCTGCTGCTCCCACGTGAGCGTGGTCGGGTAGCTGTTCTCCACCACCACAACGGTGTTCGGGTTCGCCGCCCGCACGGACTTGATCAGCGCGGACTGGCTTTCCGCGAGTGCCGTCGTGGTCCGGTCGTGGTCCTCGCGGCCGTTGATGAACGGCATGCTGCCGACCACGACGACCGCCGCGTCGGCGCCGGTCACCGCGGCCACCGCGCTGTCGATGCCGCTGGTGATGGTTTCCATGGCGAACTTGGTCGCGCCCGCCGCGTCGGGGGAGCCGAGGATGACCCGGCCCTCCGGCGTCACGGTCAGGTAGTTGTTCGGGCCCTCCCAGTCGTTCGGGGTCTCGTAGCCGACGTACTTGACGACGACGGCGCCGTTCCCGGCGTCCTCGAGCGAGAACTGCTGGTGCACGAACCAGTCCCTGGGCTGCGGCGCCTGGTTCGCGAACGGGCTGAAGTGGTCGCCGAGGTTGACCCGCTCGACGTACTTGCCGTTGGCCGCGCTGCGCAAGGTCAGCACGCCCTGGCCCCAGTCGAACGCGTCGAACTGCTCGGCCACGCCCGCTGTCGTGCCGGACACGGCCAGCGGCGCACCGTCCACACCGGACCCTGCGGTGACGTACCGGCCGGAGGACAGCTCCCGCAACGCGATCCGGTCCACCGCCTCGTTGCCGGTGACCGGCACGCCGAGCCGCTCGGCGATCCCGGCCCTCGGCGTCACCTGGTAGGGCATCTTGCCGGAGTACCAGTCGGTGTAGAGCGTGTCGGCGAGCGGACCAACGACCGCGATCTTCTTCTTGGCCGGGGAGAGCGGCAGGGCGCCGTCGTTCTTCAGCAACACCGCGGCCTCGCCGGCCGCCTGACGGGCGAGTCGCTGGTTCGCCGGGGTGTTCACCGCGTCCATGGTGATTCCGGCGTACGGGCCGCCGTCCGGGTCGAACTCGCCGAGCCGGAAGCGGATCGACAGGATGTGCCGGACCGCGTTGTCCACGTCGGACTCGGCGAGCAGGCCCTGGGACAGCGCCGTCTTGATCGCGGTGACCGTCGGCGTGCCGTTGGTGTCGTCGACCGTGAAACTGTCCAAACCGGCCTTGATCGTGGCCGCGTCACCCTCCGCGAGCGTGGCGTAGTAGGCCTGGCCGCTGATCAGGTTGTTCGGCGCCCACGCGTCGGTGACGTTCAACAACGTCTGGTCGGTCCACGAGCGGACGACGTCGTTGTGGTCGGCGTGCGCGGTCATCGGCCGGCCGTTGACCAGGTTGTAGGACGCCATCACGCCGGTGGCCGCGTTGTTCGCGATCGCCGGTTTGAAGGCGAGCTCGTCGTACTCGTGCTTGACGCGCGGGCGCAGGTTCGACGAGGTGCGGTCGCGACGGACCTCGTTGTTGTTGGCCATGTAGTGCTTGAGCGTTGGCGCGGTCTTCAGGTAGTTGGGGTCGTCACCGCGCATGCCGCCCGCGTACGCCGTGGAGATCGCCCCGGTCAGGTACGGGTCCTCGGAGTAGCCCTCCTCGTTGCGGCCCCAGCGCGGGTCGCGCAGCAGGTTCACCACCGGTGCCCACAGGTTCAGGCTCCACACGTCCGAGTCGAGCGAGTTGTACCCGCGGGCCTCGGTGCCGACCACGTCGCCGACCTGCTGCATCAGGTCCGGGTTCCACGTCGAGCCGAGCCCGACCGCCTGCGGGAACACCGTCGCGGTCGCGGTGCGCACCTGGCCCGGGTTGGGGGTGGAGTTGACGTCGGTCGACCAGCCGAGGCCGTGCAGGCCCTCGGTGCCGGTCTTGAAGCGCTTGATGCCGAGCCGGGGGATGGCCGGCTGGTACTGGTGCAGCAGCGAGACCTTCTCGTCCAGCGTGAGCCGGCCGAGCAGGTCGTCGATCCGCTCTTCCAGCGGCAGGCTGGGATCGCGGAACGGGTAGTCCTGGGCCGATGCCGCCGGCACGGTGAGCAGGGAGCCGGTTAACGCGGCCAGCAGGGTCAGGGCAATGCGCGATCTGATTCTCATTGACGCTCCAAATCAACGGTGATGGAGGAGCCGGAAGCCGAAACTGGAGAAGAGTTGCCGAGCTGGACCCGCCAGTTGGCCGGCGGGTTGTCGACCGTGACGTGTACTTCGTTGCCACGGCGGGTGGTGGTGAACGTGGCTGCGACGTCCCCGCCGACCGTGGGGATCGTGGTGGTGACGCTCGCGCCGTCGGCGATGCCGTACACGCGAAGCGTGATGCCGTCGGCGTAGTCGTAGTCGGGCCGGCCGTCGACGGCGCCGACCGGGAGCACCGCGCCGGGCCGCACGAGCAGGGGAACGCTGGCGAACCCGTGCTCCTCGCGCACCCACCGGGGGCCGACGACGGTCTCGCCGGTCAGGTAGTGGGTCCACTCGCCGTCCGGCACGTAGTACTCGACCCTGCCGCCCTCGGAGAACACCGGCGCCACCAACAGGTCCGGGCCGAGCAGGTACTGCCGGTCGAGGTGCGTGCACGCGGGGTCGTCCGGGAACTCGACGACCATGGCCCGCATCACCGGGACTCCGTCCAGGTGCGCGACCCGCGCCGCCTGGTAGAGGTACGGCATCAGCGTGGCCTTGAGCTTCGTGAACGTCCGCAGCACGTCGACGGCCTCCTCGTCGAACGCCCACGGCACGCGGTAGGAGTAGTTGGCGTGCAACCGGCTGTGCGACGAGAGGAGTCCGAAGGCGATCCACCGCTTGAACAGCCAGGCCTCCGGCGTGCCCTCGAAACCGCCGATGTCATGGCTCCAGAACCCGAAGCCCGACATGGTGAGCGACAGCCCGCCCCGCAGCGTCTCCGCCATCGACTGCGGCGTGGACAGGTTGTCCCCACCCCAGTGCACCGGGAACTGTTGTGTGCCAACGGTCGCCGAACGGGCGAACACCACGGCGTCCCGCTCACCCCGCCGCTTGCGCAGCAGGTCGAACACGGTCTTGTTGTAGAGGTAGGTGTAGTAGTTGTGCATCTCCTCCGGGCCGGACCCGTCGAAGTACGTGACGTCGGTGGGAATCCGCTCGCCGAAGTCCGACTTGAAGCAGTCGACGCCCATGTCCAGCAACGCGTCCAGTTTGGACGCGTACCACTCACGTGCCTCCGGGTTGGTGAAGTCGACGATCGCCTGACCCGGCTGCCACAGGTCCCACTGCCACACGTCCCCGTTGGGACGGGTGAGGAAGTAGCCGCGTGCCTTGCCCTCCTCGAACAGCGCCGACCGCTGCGCGATGTACGGGTTGATCCACACGCACACCTTGAGCCCGCGTGCCTTCAGCCTGCCGAGCATGCCGCGTGGGTCCGGGAACACCTTGGGGTCCCACTCGAAGTCGCACCAGGACAGTTCCCGCATCCAGAAGCAGTCGAAGTGGAACACCGACAGCGGCAGGTCCCGCTCGGCCATGCCCTCGATGAACGAGGTGACGGTCTGCTCGTCGTAGTCGGTGTTGAACGACGTCGACAGCCACAGGCCGAACGACCACGCCGGCGGCAGCGCGGGCCGGCCGGTCAGCGCGGTGTACTTGGCGAGGATCTCCTTCGGCGACGGCCCGTAGATCACGAAGTACTGCATGGACTGTGCCTCGATGCTGAACTGCACCTTGGACACGTCCTCGGAGCCCACCTCGAACGACACCAGCCCGGGGTGGTTCACGAACACGCCGTAGCCCGCGTTCGTGAGGAAGAACGGCACGTTCTTGTACGCCTGCTCGGTGCACGTGCCACCGTCGGCGTTCCAGATGTCGATCGCCTGACCGTTCTTGGCGAACGGGCCGAACCGCTCACCCATGCCGTACACGGCGTCCCCGACGTTCAGCCCCAAGCGCTGCACCACGTGGTGTCCACCGTCCGGAGTGGACATGAAGGCGGTGTCCTTCTCGCCACCCGAGGCCAGCGTCCGCCCGTCCGCGACGAACTCGACCTGCCAGGGGGCCGCCCGTTTGATCCGCACCGACAGCGCCCCGGAGGCCAGTGCCGCGGCACGTTCGTCCACAGTGGTTTCGGCCGTGCTGCCCCCCGAGAACAGTTCGAAGGCCGGGACCTTCCTTGTGCTGCCGGTGTGATGCGTGAGCCGTACCCCGACGACGTCCGCCATCGGCGCGGTGAGATCGATGGTCAGCACCGCACCGCTCTGCAGGTCCCGCCGGCTGTGTACCGGATAGCTGGGGGCCAGTATGCGCAGGCCGTCCGGCGTGGCCGCGACGTCGAGCACCTCCACCGGATAGGTCGGGGTGACGCCCTTTTGCATCATCCAGTGCCCGTCCGTGAACTTCATTTCACTGCTCCCACCGCGATGCCCCGTGTCAGTGTCCGTTGGAAGATCAGGAAGAACACCACCGCCGGCACGATGCCGAGCAGCGCCGACGCGCTCTGCGAGGTGATGTCCATCAGTCGCTGGCCCTGGAGCACGCCGAGTGCCACCGGGACCGTCTGGTTGTCGTTGGAGATCAGCATGATCATCGGGATGAAGAACTCGTTCCACGTCCAGATGAAGAAGAACACCAGCAGCACCGACAGCGTCGGCCACGACAGTGGCACCACCACCCGCCACAGCACCTGCCACCGGTTCGCGCCGTCGATCCGTGCCGCCTCGATGATCTCCCTGGGGAAGGTGGAGAGCACCGACGACAGCAGGTAGACGCCGAACGCGCTCTGGATCGCGGTGAAGATGATGATCACCGCGAGCTTCGTGTCGTAGAGATCGACCTCCTTCGCGAGGAAGTAAAGCGGGTAGACCAGGGCCTCCTGCGGCATCAGGTTGGCGAGCAGGAAGACCGCGACGATCCACATGCGACCCTTGATGCGCCCGATGCCCAGCGCGTAGGCCATGAGGATCGACACCACGACCGCCAGCACCGCGACCGCTCCGGCGATCACCGTGCTGTTGAACAGCTTCTCGCCGAAGTCGACGCGCTCCCAGAAGTCGACGATGCCCCTGAGGTAGACCTGGCTGGGCAGGCCGAGCGGCCCGCGGGTGGTGTAGTCGTCCGGCGACTTGATCGCGTTCAGCACGATCAACACGAACGGCAACAGCGTGACGACGGCCAGGACGACCAACAGGCCGGTGACGAGGTTCTTTCTCACCGCTCCTCCCGGTTCTGCGCACGGAGGAACAGGAAGGAGAGCACGACGATGATCGCGGCCAGGACGGTCGCGATGGCCGCGCCGTAGCCGACGTTGGCCTTCTCGAAGAAGTTCTGGAACGAGAAGTACGCCGGCGTGAGCGTCGACCCACCGGGCCCACCCCGGGTGAGCACGAAGATCTTGTCGAAGGACTTCAACGCCGCGATGGTGCAGGTCAACAGAACGACGAAGATCTCCTGCCGGATCTGCGGCACGGTGATCGACCACATCCGCCGCCACCACGAGGCCCCGTCGAGCGCGGCCGCCTCGTACAGCTGGGGATCGACCCGCTGCAACCCGGCCATGAAGATCACCAGCGGGTAGCCGATCTGGATCCAGACGAGCACACCCATGACCGAGAGCAGTGCCGTGTTCTCGTCCCCGAGCCAGTTCTGCGCCCACGAGTCGAGCCCGACGAGCCGCAGGAACGCGTTCATCCCACCGAACTCGGGATGCAGGATCCAGGTCCACACGATGCCGGCGACGGCCGCGGGCAGCACCTGCGGCAGGTAGAAGGCCGCCCGAAGCGCCGTGGTGGTCCGCGGGTGCTTCTTGGAGACGACGTCGAACAATGCCGTGGCAAGCAGGAGCCCGAGGAAGGTCGGGACGACCGCCATCGCCAGGATGAGGGCCAGGTTGTTGCGGAACGAGAGCCAGAAGGTCTCGTCGGTGAGCAGCTTCTGGTACTGGTCGACCCCGGTCCACTCCGGATCCCCGACCCCCTGCCATTTCGTGAAGCTGATCCCGACGTTCATGACGACGGGCACCGCGATCACCGCGATGAACAGCAGCACCCCTGGCACGAGATAGGGGAGGTACCCGCCGCTCCGCTCCGCCGACCGCCCCATCCGTCGGGGCCGTGCGGGCGGCGGCGGAGAGGTGGTGACCCCACCGGCGGGTTCTACCGCCGGCGCGGCAGCGTCCTGATGCCGCAGGGTCATGACGACCCCGGCGGGCCTATGAAGGGAGCCTTCCTCACGCTGGAGAGCCTGTTGCTTTTCGGCTCCCGCGGGCCATCAAGATCAAGTTCGATCGGACGATACGCGGCCACGAACTGACCGCGCCGGACAATCGGCCGCAACCTGCCCCTAGGCCGGCGATCGCCCGAGTTGATCAAGACAGAATCGATCTTGGTCTTCAAAAAGCAACAGGCTCTGGAGGCGAGGAAGGACGCCTTCATCGCGTGGCCACGTCGACCGCACCATCTCGAGCCATCGCGCGAGGCCCGCTCCAGCAACTGTCGTCGCGCAGGATCAGGGCGAAGCCGGTCGGCGCACGAGTGTCCCATTCGCTCGGACTCGCCAGCGAAAGTTGTCCACAGGCCCCCGCGACCAGGGATTTTGTCCCCGCCGGTTGGTACGATGGCCTCGGGGTGGCCCCCCGGGTATGGGTGGGGGATGCCTACGCAACCATCTGTGTTGGCGTTGATCATGAAAGTTTTCCGTTGGTGTGAGGCGACTTCGGGGCCTTGAGCCCGGCGTCGGACAGTCCCGTGGGGTGGGTACGCGGCCTGCCGGCGGAGCTGTTCCACGCAGTTGGGGCCGGCACTGTCAGCCGCCCACGTTTGCGAGGTTTTCCTCGTACGGGCCGGCGAGTTCGTCGAGTGCCTCGTCCGGGGTGGCGGTGCCGTTGATCAGTTTCTGGGTGGCGGACACCAGTACGTCGTAGTAGCCGGGCACCGGCCAGTCCGGGTAGAAGGCGAGGCCGTCGCGGTCGGCGAGGGTCTGGTAGTTCTCGATCAGGGTCTTGCTCTTCGGGTCGGTGATGGCGGCCGGGTCGGCGGCCACGGGGATGCCGCCCGAGTTGCCCAGCAGGTTCTGGTTCGCCTGCTTCATCGTGATGTCGATGAAGTCGTATGCCAGGTCCTTCTTGGACGACTTCGTCGGCACCACCCACAGGTTGCCGCTCGAGCCGAGGGCCAGGTCACTGCCCGGGAACAGGAACGAGTCCCATTCGAAGTCCTTCACCGTGGACTGCACGCGGCCGTACCACCAGCTGCCCGACACCATCATCGGGAACTCGCCGCCCATGAACGCAAGGCCCATGCTCTCGGCGTCGACGCCGGCCGAGTCCTTCTTGACGTAGCCCTTGCTCACCCAGTCGGCGAAGGTCTGCGCGCCGTAGGTCCACGCCTCGTCGTGGAAGTCCACGTCACCGGTGTACTGCTGGAGGTTCGACACCCACTTGCTGTCCGCTTTGGACAGTGCGAGTTGGTAGAGCAGCTGCTGCGCCGGGTACTCCTTGCCGCCCATCGCGAGGGGAGTGACGCCGGCGGCCACGAACTTGTCCATGGCGGCCACGAAGGAGTCGAAGGACGTCGGCACCTCGACGCCGTGCTGTGCGAACAGATCCTTGTTGTAGTAGACCATCGTGTACTCGGCGTAGTTCGGGACGCCGAACCACTTGTCGCCGCCCATCACGCCGCGCTCGTCGTACTTGCACGTCGTCTGCAGGCTCTCACTCAGCAACTTGTCCCAGCCCCGCGAGGCCACCTCCGACGACATGTCCGTCAGCAGCCCCTGCTTGGAGAGCAGGCCCGCGGTCGCGTTCCCCTTGTTGTACTCCATGATGTCCGGTGCCTCGTCCGAGTTGAGCACCATCTGCGCGCTCTTCTGGATCTGCTCGAAACCCTTCTCCTCGAACTTCACCTTCACGCCGGGATGGGTGTCCTCGAACTCCTTGATCGCGGCCGCCCACGCCTTGCCCATCGCGCTGTCCGGGCCCTCGTAGTGCCACAGTCGTAGCTCGTTGGCGTTGTCGGCTGCGTCGTCGCCGCAGCCGGTGAGCACGGTCGCGGCGACCGCGAATACCGCGAGTAAGGCCTTTCCTGGCTTGAACATCGTTGTTCCCTTCCGGTCCTGTCGGGGAAAGTCGGTCCGTCGAATCGCTTCGACGACGTGGTTGCCGGATGCGGTGGAGTTGTGGGGGGATTACCTGGGGGAGCTGGTGGATGCTCTGGGGGTGAGACGTGGCGGGAGCAGGGTGGCGGCGGGCACCGACTGGCCATCGAGCTTGGCCATCAGCAGCGCGACCGCCTCCCGGCCGACCTCCTCGGCGGGGATCGCCACGGAGGTCAACGCGGGCATGGTGTGCTCGGCGAGCTCGTCCGGGCAGATCGCCACCACGGACAGATCGTCCGGAATGGACCGCCCGGCCTCGCGGAACGCCGACAGCAGCGGCCCGAGGACAGGTTCGTTGTGGACGACGACCGCGGTCAGGTCCGGGTGGTCGGCGAGCAGTTCCGCGGCGACCTTCTGCGCACCGGCCGCCGTGGCCTCACACGGGTGCACGCTGACCGCGACCCCGTGCCGCTCCGCGGCTTCGGTGAACCCGGCCGTCGTCCGGGTGGCGAAACCGGTCTCCCGCTCGTAGACCTCGGGCGGTGAACCGACGAGCGCGATCCTGCGATGTCCGAGCCCGGCCAGGTGGTCGACGCACGCCGCGCCGGCCGCAGTGAAGTCGAGGTCGATGCAGGTCAGGCCCTCGGTGTCGGCGGGGAAGCCGATCAGTACGACCGGCCGGTCGAGCTCGGCGAGCACCGGGATCCGGGGGTCGTGCAGCTCGACGTCCATGATGATCATCGCGTCCACGAGCGACGTGCCGGCGACGCGGCGCAGCCCCGCCTCGCCCTCGTTCTGGGTGAGCAGGAGCACGTCGTGGTCGTGCTCACGGGCGGAGGTGACGACCGACGTCGCGAACTGCATGATCACCGGCACGTGGATGCCGCTACGCAGCGGGATGACCAGGGCGACGACGTTGCTCCGGTTGCTGGCCAGCGCGCGCGCCCCCGCATGTGGCTGGTAGCCGAGCGCCTTGATGCTGGCGAGAACCCGCTCGCGGGTCTCCTGGGTGATGGAACGCTTGCCGCTGAGAACGTACGAGACGGTGCTGGGCGCCACCCCCGCGTGCCGCGCGACGTCCTCGATCTTGGCCACGTTGCCCACCCGTCGAATGAGTGTCGAATCGCTTCGACGCTGACTTCGACGCTGAATATAGGCACGCTCTCCGGGCCCGAGCAATGGTTGCGGCTTGCTGAAAACCGCTGCAACGTCTTTCATGAGGGTATGACTCAGGAGTGGTGGCGGGACGCCGTCGTCTACCAGGTGTACGTGCGGAGCTTCGCCGACAGCGACGGCGACGGGATCGGCGACCTGCCGGGCGTGCGGTCCCGGCTGCCGTACCTGGCCGACCTGGGCGTTGACGCGATCTGGCTCAACCCGTTCTACGCATCGCCGATGGCCGACGGCGGCTACGACGTGGCCGACTACCGCGCCGTCGACCCGATGTTCGGCTCGCTCGAGGACGCGGCCGGGCTGATCCACGACGCGCACGCCAACGGGCTGCGGGTGATCGTCGACATCGTCCCCAACCACTCCAGCGACCAGCACGCGTGGTTCCGCAAGGGACTGCGCGACCGCTACATCTTCCGCCCCGGCCGCGGCGCCGACGGCGAGCTGCCACCGAACGACTGGGAGTCGGTGTTCGGCGGGCCGGCGTGGACCAGGACGCCCGACGGGGACTGGTACCTGCACCTGTTCGCGCCGGAGCAACCCGACCTGAACTGGGAGAACCCGGACGTCCACGCCGAGTTCCTCGACATCCTGCGGTTCTGGCTCGATCTCGGCGCCGACGGGTTCCGGATCGACGTGGCGCACGGCATGGTGAAGGCGCCCGGCCTGCCGGATGTCGGCCACCCCAACCAGAACGAGTTGCTCGGCGAGGAACCGCTGCCGTACTTCGACCAGGACGGCGTGCACGAGATCTACCGGACCTGGCGCATGGTTCTCGACGAATACCCGGGCGACCGGATGGCCGTCGCGGAGGCGTGGGCGCCCAACGCCGAGCGCACGGCCCTGTACGTGCGGCCGGACGAGTTGCACCAGGCGTTCAACTTCCACTTCCTGAAGGCGAAGTGGTCGGCCTCGTCGTTCCGCACCGCGATCGAGGAGATGCTGGCGACGAAGGCGCCCGCGACGTGGGTGCTGTCGAACCACGACGTCCACCGGCACGTCACGCGGTACGGCGACGGTGAGGTCGGCACGCGCAGGGCACGGGCCGCGGCGTTGCTGCTGCTGGCGCTGCCGGGTTCCGCGTACGTGTACCAGGGCGAGGAACTGGGCCTTCCCGAGGTGCTGGACCTGCCGGACGAACTGCTGCAGGACCCGGTGTGGGAGCGTTCGGGCCACACCGATCGCGGCCGCGACGGGTGCCGGGTGCCGCTGCCGTGGGCGAGCGCGGGGCCGTCGCTCGGCTTCAGCTCCGGGGCGGGTTGGCTGCCGCAGCCCGAGGACTGGGCGAAGCTGTCCGTCGCGGAGCAGCAGACCGAGCCGGAGTCGATGTTCTCGTTGTACCGCGCGGTGTTGCGGTTGCGGCGGATGCTGTCGTTCGGCGAGTTCGAGTGGCTGGACCTTCCCGAGGACGTGCTGGGCTTCCGCCGTGGCACGTTCCACTGCGTGGTGAACCTCGGTACGGAACCGGTGCGGCTGACCGACGCCGGCCGGGTCCTGGTGGCGTCGGCTGACCACGGCGTCGACGACGGGGTGGTCACGTTGCCCCCGGACACCGCGATCTGGTGGTCGTGACCATCCGGCTCAGCGACATCGCCACGCGGGCAGGCGTCAGCGAGGCGACGGTGAGTCGTGTGCTCAACGGAAAGCCGGGCGTGTCACCCGCGACCCGCGAGGCCGTCGTGGCGGCGGTGGACAACCTCGGCTACGAGCGGCCGCCGCGGCTGCGGGAACGCGGCCACGGTCTCGTCGGCCTGATCACTCCGGACCTGACCAACCCGATCTTTCCCGCGCTGGCACAGGTGATCGAGCAGGTGCTGGCGTCCCACGGCTACACGCCGGTGCTGTGCACGCAGAGCCCCATCGGTGCGGGGGAGGACCAGCTCGTCGAACTACTCGTCGACCGGGGCGTCACGGGCATCGTCTTCGTGTCGGGCATGCACGCCGACACGACGGCGGACATGGGCCGGTACGTGAAGCTCGCCGGCCGGGGCGTCCCGTTCGTGATGATCAACGGCTACACCGAGCACGTGTCCGCGCCGTTCGTGTCCACCGACGACCGGGCCGCGGTGCGCCTGGCGGTGTCACACCTGGCCGCGCTGGGCCACGAACGCATCGGCCTCGCGGTGGGCCCGGAGCGGTTCGTCCCGGTCCGGCGCAAGGTCGAGAGCTTCCGTGCCGTTCTCCCCGACGGGATCGTGCAGCACACGCTGTTCACTGTGGAGGGTGGCGCGGCCGCGGCGTCGGCGTTGCTGGACAAGGAATGCACCGCCATCGTGTGCGGCAACGACCTGATGGCCTTCGGCGCGGTCCGTGCCGCTCGCGCACGCGGCAGGTCCGTGCCGGAGGACGTCTCGGTGGTGGGCTTCGACGACTCACCGCTGATCGTGTTCGCCGACCCACCGCTGACGACGCTGCGCCAACCGGTGGAGACGATCGGCCAGGCGGCGGTGGACGCGCTGCTGGAGGAGATGGCCGGCACGCCCGCTCCGCACGTGGAGTACATGTGCCAGCCGGAGCTGGTGGTGCGCGGCTCCACCGCGGTCGTCGGGGCTACGCGAACTCTCCGATGAGCTCGCCGACCAGGCGGATACTCTTCATCACCGCCTCGTGCGGTAGCCGGCCGACCTGGTGGAAGCACATCAGCCGGTCGATGCCCAGGTCGGCGTACGTCCGCAGCTTCTCGCGACACGTCCGCGGGCTGCCGACGATGAGGGAGTCCTGGTCGC
The DNA here is from genome assembly GCF_036378875.1 of Actinophytocola sp. Taxonomy (GTDB): domain Bacteria; phylum Actinomycetota; class Actinomycetes; order Mycobacteriales; family Pseudonocardiaceae; genus Actinophytocola. The sequence goes on along the minus strand of NZ_DASUVO010000048.1, from coordinate 64,457 downwards.
GCAGGGCTTCGAAGATCTCCTCGTCGGAGACCGCCTCGCCATCGAGGATCCGGCCGATGCAGATCTGCGCGTGGTTGGGTGCCACCGCCGCGTCCGCGCGCAGGAAGTCGCCGGTGAGCCCGCCGCCATCGGGTGATTCCAGCATGGCCTGCTGCCGTGCCGCGGTTTCGAGGAAGTGTGCCTTCGCTTCGAAGAAAGTCAGCGCCTGCACGGTGTACCAGGCGGCGGCCGCGGCGGCGCCACCCGCGATCGCCTCAGCGTCGGTGTCCGCGCAGTGCACGAAGGTGAAGAACGCGATCTGGTCGTTGACGAACGCGCCGGCGGGCCGATCACACTGCCGCACCGCCGCGCGGTAGAGATCGACCAGCGCCTGGACCCGGGGCAGCGGTTCCCAGAGCGTCGTGCCGAGCACGCCGACCCCGCGCCGCCCAGCCTCCTCGAACGACGCGGGGCTGCTCGCCGCCTGCCACAGGGGCGGATGTGGCTTCTGGTACGGCTTCGGCGCGATCGGGGCGTCGTCGATCTCGTAGTACTCGTTGGCGCAGGAGAACCGCTCCTCCGTCCACATGCGCGGGACCATCTCGAACGCCACGGCGGTCTGATCGCGCGCGTCGTCCGGTTCGGTGCCGAACAGCCGCCACTCCGGGATGGTCGACTTCGTCAGCCCGAACTCCAGCCGGCCCCCGCTGAGGTGGTCGAGCATCGCCGCCCGCTCCGCGATCCGGATCGGGTGGTTGATGTGGCTCGGCGCGAGCACCGCCGAGTGCCCGAGCCGGATCCGCTTCGTCTGCTGGGAGATCGCCGTCAGGATCAGCTCGGGTGCCGAGGAAAGGCTGAACTCCTCCGCCCCGTGGTGCTCAACCTGCCACCAGCACCCGTACCCGAGCTCGTCGGCCAACCTGGCCTGTGCCAACGCCTGCGTGATCCGCTGGTGTTCGTGATCTTCCTGCCAGGGCTTGGGATCCTGGATCTCGTTGAAGACGTCGATCAGCACCTTCCCGATGCTAACCAGCCCGTAACCGCGCGAATACCGCCGCGACAGTGACCATCACTTGCGCAAGACGCCGCAAGCTCTTGCACGTCGTCAGCGACTCAGGACCTCGGTGATCGTGTCCACGCCGCGGTCCAGGTCCTCGCGCGAGATCATCAGTGGCGGCGCGACCCGCAGCGTGGTGTCGTGCGTTTCCTTGCACAGCACGCCCCGCTGCATCAGCTCCTCGCTGGCCTCCCGTGCGGTGATCCCGCCCGGGGCGATCTCGATGCCGGCCCACAGCCCACGGCCGCGCACCTCCGCGACGCCGTGCCCAACCAGCTCGCCGAGTCGGCGGTGCAGGTGTGTGCCCAGCGACGCGGACCGGGTGAGGAAGTCACCCTCGTGCAGCAGCCGGATGACCGCGCGCCCGACGGCGCAGGCGAGTGGGTTGCCGCCGAACGTCGAGCCGTGCTCGCCCGGCCGCAGTACGCCGAGCACGTCCCGGCGCCCGACCACGGCGGACACCGGCATGATCCCGCCGCCCAGTGCCTTGCCCAGCGTGTACAGGTCGGCGACCACGCCCTCGTGCTCGCAGGCGAACAGCGTCCCTGTCCGGCCGAGGCCGGCCTGGATCTCGTCGGCGATCAGCAGCACGTCGTGGTTGGTGCACAGCTGCCGCACCTCACGCAGGTAGCCGGCCGGCGGGGTCAGCACCCCGGCCTCACCCTGCACCGGCTCGATCAGCACGGCGGCGGTGCGCCGAGTGATCGCCTCCTCCAGCGCCTGGATGTCGCCGTACTTCACGACCCGGAACCCGGGTGTGTACGGGCCGAAGTCCGCCCTCGCGGTGTCGTCGGTGGAGAACGATATGATCGTGGTCGTGCGGCCGTGGAAGTTCGACCCGGCCACGATGATCTCGGCGGTGCCGTCCGGCACGCCCTTCACCTGGTAGGCCCACTTCCGCGCGACCTTCAGCGCCGACTCGACCGCCTCCGCACCGGAGTTCATCGGCAGCACCATCTCGGTGCCGGTCAGCTCGGCGAGCTCCCGACAGAACAGTCCGAGCTGGTCGTGGTGGAACGCCCGGCTGGTCAGCGTGACCCGCCCGAGCTGCTCGACCGCGGCGGCGACCAGGGCGGGGTGGCGGTGCCCGAAGTTCAGCGCCGAGTAGCCGGCCAGGAAGTCCAGGTACCGCTTTCCGTGCACGTCGGTGACCCACGCGCCCTCTGCCTCCGCGATCACCACGGGCAGCGGGTGGTAGTTGTGCGTGCTCCACTGTTCGTCGAGCGCGATGAAGTCTGCGGCAGTCATCGACATGTAAACAGGTTAAGCCGGGTCAGCGGCGGTTTCATCCGTGGACCATTGCGTTGATCGCCGATTCGTTGCGTCATCCGTCGGTATCTCAGTCATTCGTTGCAAACTCGCTGGGTGCATAGTGCAGCTCGGCGGCCACTGCCCGGTCCACGGCCTCGATCACCGGTTCGACGCCGCCGAACAGCGACCGCAGCACCGGGACGACGCAGCCTCGCCTGCCGAACAGGATCCGACCGTCCTCCTCGCTGCGCACGCCGACCACCTCGGTGAACGCGACGTGGTGCACGTCGCCGTCACCGTCGACGATCGCCACGCCGCTGTCGGACAGGATCAGCCGCGCCGCCCGGGCCTGCTTGTTCACGAGCCGTGCGAGCCGAGGCGGGCGGAACTCCCGACCGGGTGGCACGGTGTCCGTGCGCGGGCATCCACCCAGTGGCAGCCCGAGGTCCAGCTCGACGTCCTCCGGGACCGTCAGCAGCGCGGTCCGCAGTGACTCGGTGAGCGTCGCCGCGATCTGTGCGGGCAGCACCTGCTCGGCGTTGGCCAGCAGTTCGGCGCTGGTTCGGTAGGGGAAGCCGAACAGCCGCGCGTAGGCCGCGTTCTCCAGCTCACCGAAGGGCGCGCGGGGATCGTCGAACATGTGCCGCAACCCCTCGACGGCGAACGCCAGTTCCTCGGCGGTGGGCCCGTTGGTGGCCAGGTCCTGGGCGGTCTGCCACAGGATGGTCGCGGCCTGCGCCTCCTGACCCTCACGCGCGTCGAGCCAGATCAGCCGGTCGGCCCGCGTGGTGTCGTGGTCGACGTGCGCGCCGTCGACGTCGTAGCTGATCCCCTGCTCGCGACGCGCGGTCTCCATGAGCCGCTCCCGCAGCACGTCCATCGCCAGGACCGCACCCGCGTCCCGGGCCGGCCCGAGCAGCGCGAGCCCCGGCGCCGGCGACGGCTCGGCCGCCCAGTTCGCGTGCCCCGCGTCGACGAGCTGCGGCGCCACACGGACCGGCCGCTCCCCGTCGGGCAGCGGTAACCGAAGCCCCTCCGGCGGCGGCCCGGTCAGCGTGACGACGGCGTTGGCGCGGGTGAAGAACTTCTGGACGTGCTCGGTCACCTGCTCGGCGGAGAGCCGGTCGTAGCCGGGGCCTTCCCAGAGCGCGAGCCCAGGCCCGTTGGCCCCGAACCGCCGGTTGAGCAGGATCGCCGCCGTGGGATGCGTGACGTGCCCACCCTCGGCGGCGAGGACCCCGGCCTCCTTCTCGATCCGGTCGAGCGGCAACTCGGCGAGCGCCGTGCAGACGGCGGCCAGGAACTCGACGACGTGCTGAGGCTTGCCGGCGGCGTAGAACTCGGTGGTGTCGAGGTCGACGGCGGCGTTGTGCTCGTAGTGCACGCGGGGCAGCGTGCTCATGGCCAGGTGCTCGACCAGGTGGGTGATCCCGATGGTCCGAAAGCTCTCGTCCCGCGCCCCGACGCCGAAGACGATGGTCCCGGTCAGAGGCCCTGGCGCGTCCGCCCAGAGCACCGGCACCCCGTCGACCTCAGTCTCGTTCATGGCGGGGAGATTAGCTGACGGCCTACCGGGCCTGGTGAGGTATTTCCCGTGGTCAGAGCGTCACGGAGAGATACGTCGGTCAGCTCTGGAAGGCGGCGCGGTAGGCGTTCGGGCTCGTGCCGACGACGCGTTTGAAGCGTTCCCGAAAGGCGGTCGGGGAGCCGAAGCCGACCTCGCCCGCGATGCGGTCCACCGGATGGGTCGTGTTCTCCAACAGGTACTGCGCCTGCCGCACTCGTTCCCGGTGCAGCCATTGCAAGGGAGTCGTGCCGGTCTGTTCGCGGAAACGGCGGTTGAGGGTGCGGGTGCTCATGCCGGCGTGCGTGGCGATGTCCGCCAAGGTCAGGTCGGACGTCGTGTTGGCGGTGAGCCAGTTCAGCAGGAGTTCCATTTCGGTGCCGCGGGGCACGGGCGGCTGGTCGTGCACGATGAACTGCGCCTGCCCGCCCTCCCGTTCCAGGGGCACCACCGACAGACGGGCAACACTCGCCGCCGCTGCCGAACCGTGGTCGCGGCGGATCATGTGTAGGCACAGGTCCAGGCCTGCCGCCGCGCCCGCTGAGGTCAGGAACTGGCCGTTGTCGACGTACAGCACGTTCGAGTCGACCTCGATCTCCGGATGTCTCGCGGCCAGTTCGGGTGCGGCCAGCCAGTGGGTGGTCGCACGCAGGCCGTCGAGCAGGCCCGTGGCCGCCAGGGTGAACGCGCCGACACAGATCGACGCGATTCGGGTGCCGCGGGCCGCTGCCGCGCGGAGGGCGTCGACGGCGTCGGGCGGTGGTGGGGCGTCCGTGTTCTCGCAGCCCGGCACGATGATCGTGTCCGCGTCGGCCAGTGCCTCGAGGCCCCAGTTCGGGTGCATGGTGAACGTCTCGGTCTTCACCGGGCCCGTGCCGCACACCCGCACGTCGTAGGCGGGGCAGTCGCCGGCCAGCTGGGCGAAGCCCAAGGTGTTCACCGGCGTGGCCAGGTCGAAGGCGATGACACCGTCCAGCGCGAGCACGGCCACCGTGTGCATGAGGCTCCTTGGCGAGAATCCGTTGGTCAATGGCATTCTTGCCGATTCTCACCCGGGTTGGCGATCACTACCGTCGGCGGCGTGACAAAGGTCCTGCTGTCCCTGCATGTTCTCGTGGCGATCCTGGCCGTGGGGCCCGTCGCGGTCGCGGCGAGCATGTTCCCGCCGGCCGTACGCGCTGGTGATGAGCACAAACTCCGCCTGCTGCACCGGATCTGCCGTGTCTACGCGGGGATCGGCATCGCCGTGCCGGTCTTCGGGTTCGCCACCGCCAGCTTCATGGGGGTGCTCGGGGACACGTGGCTGCTCGTGTCGATCGCGTTGACCGCCGTGGCCGCCGCCGTGCTGGTGCTCCAGGTGTTGCCGGGTCAGGAGAAACTCCTCGCGGTCGCCCCGGAAGGCACGACGTTGACACGCGTCAGCACGCGCCTTGCCATGTTCACGGGCGTCTTCAACCTGTTGTGGGCGACGGTCACCGTGCTGATGATCGTCCGCCCCGGCTCAACGACCGGGGCGTGAGCATGCGACCGTTCCGCGCGATGGCGGCGGTGGAGTTCGTGACTCTGTTGGTTTTGCTGGCGAACCTGGCCACGCTCCACCTGCCGGTCGTCTCGTCGTTGGGCGGTCCGGTGCACGGCTGCGCGTACTTGTTCGTCGTGGTGGCCACACTGCGCAATCCGGCGGCGACCAGGGCGACGAAAGCCATGGCGTGGCTGCCAGGGGTCGGCGGTCTGCTGGTCGTGCGTCAGCTCGCCGTGGCATGAACCCGTGTGGACTGCCCGAAACGCGCACCAGTGGCCCTGCCCCGCCGTCGCCGGCACGGCGATCATGTTCCGGTGACCGAACTTCGACATGTGTCCGAACTCGACGACGACAGCACGGAACTCGCGTTCCCGGCGATGAAGGAGCTGCGCACACACCTGACCGAGGTGGCCTCGTTCGTCGAACGGGTGCGCCAACTTCGGGCGGAGGGCTACCGGCTGGTGGGCGCGTTCGACGACGGCGGGTCGGTCGTGGCGGTCGCCGGGTTCCGATGTGGACAGAACCTGGCCCTTGGCCGGCACCTGTACGTGGACGACCTGAGCACCCTGCCCGCGGCGCGCCGGCAGGGCCACGCCGGCGCACTCCTGCGCTGGCTGGACGACGAGGCCCGCCGGCTCGGCTGCGCCTACGTGCACCTCGACTCCGCAACCCACCGCCACGACGCGCACCGGCGCTACCTCTCGTCGGGGTACGTCATCGAGGCGTTCCACTTCACCAAGTCTCTCGACTTCTCCTCTTAGTATCGTATACTTCAAAAACAGGAAGTACGCGGGAGGAGAACCATGAGCACCTTCGTGTCGTCCACGGCGCCTGGCACGGGAGTTGGGCCTGGGACCGAGTGACGCCACTGCTCTCCAAGGTGGTCACCCCCGACCTCACGCTCGACCGAGATGTCGGCCTGCACGACCATGTCGGCGAGGTGGTGGCCACCATCGACTCGACGGCCGACCCGGATCTTGTGCTGGTCGGCCACAGCTACGCCGGTCTGGTCGTCCGGCAGGCGGCGGACCTGCGGCCGGATCGGGTGACGCACGTCGTCCTGATCGACGGTTGGGCCGGAAAGGACGGCGCCAGTATGGAAAGCCTGGCACCCGACTGGTTCATGGCCTGGGTCCGCACTGCGGCGGGTGACGGTTGGCGCGTCCCGGCACCCGCTCCCGGCGCGTTCGGCATCACCGATCCGGACGACGTGCGGTGGCTCGGCGAGCGGCTCCAGGGGCATCCACTGAGGACGTTCACCGAGACGACGAGCCTGACCGGTGCCGTGGACCGCATACCCGGCACGGGAATCTACTGTCGCCCGGAAAGTCTCCCGTTCGCCCGGCTCGCCGAGGAGGTCGGCTACGAACCCGTGGCGCTGGACGGTCCACACGACGTGCCGCTGAGCCATCCGCACGCGGTGGCCGAGGTGCTGCTTGGCTTAAGAAACGAGAAGTGTGCGACATAGAATGCGGAAGTGGACCAGCGAACGTACAACCAGTACTGCGCCACCGCGCGCACGCTCGACCTTGTTGGCGAGCGCTGGACACTGCTGCTCATCCGCGACCTGCTGACCGGCCCGAAGCGGTTCGGCGACCTGCAGCGCAGCCTGCGTGGCATGGGCACCGGCCTGCTGGCGGCGCGGATGAAGCACCTCGAACGAGAAGGACTGGTCGCCAAGGTCACGCTGCCCCCACCGGCCCGCACCCCCGCTTACACCTTGACCGAGGCGGGCAAGGAGCTGGGTCCTGCGGTACTCGCCCTCGCCCGATGGGGCACGAAATGGGCCATGGGCGAGCGACGGGACGGCGAGACGTTCCACCCCGGCTGGGCGGTGCTGGCGATGGAAGCCTTCTTCGACCCGAGCGCCGCCGACGGCGTACGTGCGGTGTACGAGTTCCGCGTCGACGACGAGGTGTTCCACACCCGCATCGCTGACGGTGCCGTCGAAGCACAACACGGCCCGGCCCAACTCCCTGACGCGACACTGGAAATGACGGCTGACGTCCTCGTTCGCATCACCGAGGGCCACATGACGCTCGCGGAGGCGATCAGGAACCGAGCGGTCGCCGTTTCAGGTGACAAGGAAGCGTTGCGGCGGTTGCGGACCCTGTTCCATCGACCGCGGCCGACGGCCCGGCCCGGGGCCTGATCTTCGCCAGCCAGTCCTTGGCGTCCGGCCGGTGGCGCTTGCGGAGCCGGGTGGTCGCTGTCTTGGGTGACGAGGCGTTCCGGCGGTTGCGCACTCTGTTCCGTCGGCCGCAGGCCATTGTGCGGTTCTGATTAGTGGCGGAGCAGGGCGAGTGCGGCCTGTTTGGCGACCACTGCCGCGTCGGTGTCGCCGCGGTGGTCGGCCAGGGTGGTGGCGCCGGAGACCAGCGTCAGGAGTTGCCTGCCGACGGTGGTCGGGTCGGTGACGCCCGCGCGGCGCGCGATGTCGGTCAGCAGCTCCAGGCGGCGGTCCAGGTGCCGTCTGGCCACGGCGCGCGGTGGGCCCTCGTGTTGCTGGGCCGCCGCGTTGAGGATCGCGCAGCCGCGGAACGTCGGTTCGGCGTGCCATCCCGCCAGCGCGTCGAAGACGGCGGCGAGCTGGTCGAACGGGTCGTCGCCAGCCGACTCCGCGGCACTGCGCAGCCAGCGGGTGACCTTGTCGCTGCGGGACTCGAGCACCGCCTGCACCAGCTTGTCCTTCGCGCCGAAGTGGCGGTACAGCGTCTCCTTCGACACCCCGATCGTCGTGCACAGTTCGGCGACGCCGATGCCGTCCAGGCCGCGTGCGTAGAACAGGTCGGTCGCCGCGTCGAGGATCGTGGCGCGGGTGTGGGCCGGGTCGAGCGAGGCGCCTTTGGCGACGGGCATGACATAGATAGTACCGATCGGTTCGAAGATCTGTTAGCGTCACATCGAACCGATCGGTTCTATGTGAAAGGCGATCATGGCTCACTTCCTCACGGCCGACCCGCCGGCCGACGTCACCCCGGCGGCGAGTACCCCCGCGGTGACGTTCACCAGTGCCGGCGAGACGCTGCTGGGTGTCCTGCACCTGCCGGCCGGGCCAGGTCCTCATCCGGTTGTCGTTCTGCTGCACGGGTTTCCCGGCATCGAGCGCAACTTCGACCTGGCCCACGCGCTCCGTCGTGCCGGCTACGCGGCGCTCGTGTTCCACTACCGCGGCTCGTGGGGCGTGGGCGGCACGTGGTCGTTCCAGCACGTGCTCGACGACGCCGGCCAGGTGGTCACCACGCTGCGTTCCGAGGCAGCTGTGTACGGGCTGGACTCGCGGCGCCTCGCCGTGGTCGGGCACAGCCTGGGCGGGTTCGCCGCGCTCATGACCGCGGCGGCTGATCCGGCGGTCAGCGCCGTGGTCTCGGTGGCCGGGTTCGACTTCGGTGCCGCGGCCGCACTGTCCCGCGCGGACCCGGCCGTGCGAGCCGCGTACGTCGAGTCGTGGGACGGCGAGTTGCTGCCGTTGCGGGGCACGAGCGGCGAGGCGCTCGTCGCCGAGATGGAGGCCGCCGGCGAGTCGTGGCGGTTGGCCGGACTCGCGCCGCGACTGGCGGACCGGCCCGTGCTGCTCATCGGCGCCGGCCGGGACTCCGTCGCACCGGTCGACGTGCACCACCACCCGCTGGTGGCCGCGTACCAGGGTCGCTTGGCGCACAAGGTTTTCCCGACCGACCACGCCCTGTCCGACCACCGGGTGGCGCTGGCCCGCACGGTCGTTGACTTCCTCGACCGGCACCTGAGGGGATGACCCGGTGGCAGGAGGCCCGCCTCGCTCTGGGCACCGCGTCCGCGCTCGGGCTCTGCCGCTTCGCCTACGGGCTCGTGCTCCCCGCCATGGCCGCAGAGTTGCGGTGGACCCTCGCCCAATCCGGCGCGATGACCACCGCGAACGGGCTCGGCTACCTTGCCGGTGCGCTGGCCGCCGCCGGGTTCGCCCGCCTGTTGGGCGTCGCGGCGACGTTCCGGCTCGGCATGGTGCTGTGCGCGGCGTCGCTCGCGGCGACCGGGATGAGCGCCGACTACACCGCACTGCTCGCGGCCCGGGCGGTCGCCGGGTTCGCGGGGGCGCTGGTGTTCGTGGCCGGCGCGGTCATCGCCCCGACCGCCGTGTACTTCGCCGGCGCCGGACTCGGGATCGCGCTCAGCGGTGCGGTCATCCCGCCGTTACTCGACCTCCACCCGGAACGCTGGCCGCTCGCGTGGGCGGGTCTGGCCGTCGCCGGTGTCCTGGCCGCCGCACTGAGCTGGTCCGCAGCCCGACCGGACACGGTCCACAGTGGCGTGACGGCGTCCCCCATCCGTCCACTGTGGTCGGTCGGGGTGGTGTACGTGTTGTTCGCCGTCGGTTACATCGCCTACATCACCTTCCTGTCCGCTTACCTCGCTGACCGGCACGCGTCCACGGCACAGACCGCGCTCGCGTGGACCGTGCTGGGCGTCGCCGTCATGGCCGCACCGGCGTTGTGGCGGCACCCGATCAGGCAGTGGCCGGGCGGCCGGGTGCTCGCCGTGCTGCTCGGTGTCCTCGCCGGCGCGGCGGCACTCGCGTTGCTCGGCGCCAGCCAGCCGGTCGTGCTGGTGTCGGCCGTCGCCTACGGCGCGACCTTCATGGCCGTGCCGGCAGCGGTGACCGCCGTGGTCCACGCCACCACCCCCGCGCCGAGGCTGCCCGGCGTGCTCGCGACCTTCACGGTCGTCTTCGCCGCCGGGCAGATGGCGGGCCCGTGGCTCGCGGGCCTGCTGGCCGACCACACCGGCGCCGGCGCCACGCTGGCCTGGACGGCCACGATGTGCGGCACAGGTGCCGTCGTGGCCGCCGTCTTCGTCCGGCCGGCCATAGGATCGCGGCGAGACTGCGTCCTATGAAAGGAGGACAGAGTGGACACAAAGGACCCAAGGGACCCGAACGAACCTGACGACGTGTGGGCGTGGGTATGGCCACGCGCGTTCATTGGGTTCTGAGATCAACGCGAACACCGCACAGCAGCCGCCGCGAACAGCATCGCGCGAACCACCCCAGATGAGTGTGGCGGGCAGACCCGCTTCGCGGGCGGACGCGAAAGCGGGCCTGTCGATGCTGCCCGTGCCACCGGCGCTGTCCCGAAAGACGCTTTCAGGTCGTTGAACGTCATCAGCGCGTCTTTCGAGACATCGGCGATGCCCCGAACGCGTCTTTCGGGACACCCAGCGGATGCGCGCCGGGCGCGCAGCGCCCGACGCCCGCGAAGCGCCTGACCAGGCCCGTACCTCTCGCAAGGTCCGACATCCCGACAATCATTGGTTGATTGAACGTCCCATCGCGCTGTTCGGGACACCGCCCACGTCCCAAAGCGCCATTCGCGAGCGGCCCCGTGCGAGTGCTGCCTGGTGCTGCCGCCCGGCGCCCGCGAACGGACCCGGACGAGCGCGCGGGCCGGACGAGCGAACGGGCCCGGACGAGCGCGCGGGCCGGACGAACGAGCGGGCCGGACCAGCGAACGGTGTCCCATAGTGCCCTCGAGACGCCCATCCAGGCGCTTGTCCGCGCGGGACGCAGCACTCCGCCTCCCGCGCGACAAGCATGGGTGCACCACCGTCGCGCAGCCGCGTCACGCTGTCAGTTTGGGGATGATCTCCGTTCCATAGGCTGCCAGGGTTTGCTCCTTCTGGTCGTGCATGAGGTAGAGCGCGAACTGGTCGACGCCCAGCTCCGCCAGTTCGGTCAGGCGGTCGACGTGTGCCGACGCCGGGCCAACCAGGCAGAAGCGGTCGACGATGGAGTCCGGCACGAAGTCCGTCGACGGGTTGCCCGCCTTGCCGTGATGGGCGTAGTCGTAGCCCTGCCGCCCCCGGATGTAGTCCGTGAGCTCGTGGGGGACAGGGCCGGACTCGCCGTAGCGGGCCACCAGGTCGGCCACGTGGTTGCCCACCATGCCGCCGAACCATCTCAGCTGGTCGCGCTGGTGTGCCACGTCCTCCCCGACGTACGCGGGCGCCGCCACGCACATCGTGATGCCGCCCGGGTCACGGCCCGCCGCGCGGGCCGCCTCCCGGACGGACTCGATCGTCCACCGGGTAATCGCCGGGTCGGCCGTCTGCAGGATGAAGCCGTCGGCGTGTTCGCCGACCAGCTGCAGCGCCTTGGGCCCGTACGCCGCCATCCAGACTTCCAGCCGGCCGTCGCGTACCCAGGGGATGCGTACCGGTGTGCCATGGTGTGTGACCTCCCGTCCTTCCGCCAGTTCGCGGATGACGTGGATCGAATCACGCACCACCGACAGCGGCGCCGGCTTCTGTCCGATGACCCGTCGCGCTGAGTCACCTCGGCCGATGCCGCACACCGTTCGGTTGCCGTACATGTCGTTGAGGGTTGCGAAGAGTGACGCGGTGACCGACCAGTCGCGAGTGACCGGGTTGGTCACCATGGGCCCTACCACCAGGCGTTTTGTCGCCGCGAGGATCGAGGAGTAGATCACGAACGGTTCTTGCCATAACACGACCGAGTCAAATGTCCAGCCGTAGGTGAAACCTTGCTGTTCGGCCGCCACCATGAGGTCCACGACCGCTGACGCGGGCGGGTCCGTCTGCGCCACCACACCGAATTCCACGACCACACACCACCAATCAGACGAGGTACTGCGACAGTTCGCGGGAGAGGAACTTGCCGTGCCCCTCGCGGCCGTGGAAGGCGCCGTCGGCCACCACGACCGAACCGCGGGACAGCACGGTCGACACCCCGCCGCTGATCGACATGCCCTCGTACGCCGAGTAGTCCACCGCCATGTGGTGCGTGTCCACGCCCAGCGTCTGCCGCACCGACGGGTCGTACACGACGATGTCCGCGTCCGCGCCAGGGGCGATCACGCCCTTGCGCGGGTAGAGGCCGAACATCCGCGCCGGGGTCGCCGACGCCACCTCCACCCAGCGTTGCAGCGACAGCTCGCCGGCCACGACGCCCTGGTGCAGCAGGTCCATCCGGTGCTCGACGCCGGGAATCCCGTTGGGGATCTTGGAGAAGTCGCCGCGGCCCATCTCCTTCTGGTCCTTGAAGCAGAAGGGACAGTGGTCCGTCGACACCACCGACAGGTCGTTCGTCCGCAGGCCCCGCCACAGGTCGGCCTGGTGCTCCTTGGGCCGCAGCGGCGGGGACGCCACGTACTTCGCGCCCTCGAACTCCGGCCTGGCCAGGTCCTCTATGGACAGGTACAGGTACTGCGGGCACGTCTCCGCGAACACGTTCTGGCCGTCGTTGCGTGCCGCGGCCACCGCCGCAAGCGCTTGCGACGCCGACAGGTGCACGATGTACAGCGGAGCGCCGGTGACGCGGGCCAGCTGGATGGCCCGCGACGTCGCCTCACCCTCCAGCTCCGGCGGCCTGGTCAGCCCGTGCTGCACCGGGTCGGTCAGCCCCGAGGCGAGCGCGTCGGCCACCAGCTCGTCGATCGCGATGCCGTTCTCGGCGTGCATCATGATCGTCGCGCCGGTGTCGGACGCCTTGCGCATCGCCCGCAGGATCTCGCCGTCGGTCGCGTAGAACACGCCAGGGTAGGCCATGAACATCTTGAAGCTGTTCACGCCGGCGTCGATGCAGTTCTCCATCTCCTTCAACGACTGCTCGTTGACGTCGGAGACGATCATGTGGAACCCGTAGTCGATCGCGCAGTGCCCGTCGGCCTTCTCGTGCCACTTGTCCAGAGTGGACAGCAACGACGTGCCCTTCGCCTGCACGGCGAAGTCGATGATCGTCGTCGTGCCGCCCCACGCGGCCGCGCGGGTGCCGGTGAAGAACGAGTCCGCCGAGAACGTCCCGCCGAACGGCATCTCCATGTGTGTGTGCGCGTCGATCCCGCCGGGCAGCACGTACTTGTCGGCCGCCTCGATGACGGTGTCGGCCGTGTCGAACACGCCGGGTTCGGTGATGGCGCGAATCGTCTCGCCCTCCACCAGCACGTCCGCCCGCAGCGTGCCACCCGCGTTGACGACCGTCCCATTGCGAATCAAAGTCCGCATGTCACGCTCCGGTCAGCTGGTCGTACGTGTCCGGCCTGCGGTCCCGGTAGAACTGCCACAGGTCACGGACCTCGGTGAGCAGACCCATGTCGAGGTCACGCACGATGACCTCTTCCTCGTTGTCGGACGCTGTGGTCCCCACGACCTGGCCACGCGGGTCGGCGAAGTACGACTGCCCGTAGAAGTCGTTGTCACCCAACGGTTCCACGCCCACCCGGTTGATGGTGCCGACGTAGTACTCGTTCGCCACCGCCGCCGCGGGCTGCTCGAGCTTCCACAGGTACTCCGACAACCCCCGGGACGTGGCCGACGGGTTGAACACGATCCGCGCGCCGGCCAGTCCGAGCGCGCGCCACCCCTCGGGGAAGTGCCGCTCGTAGCAGATGTACACGCCGATCCGACCAACCGCCGTGTCGAACACGGGGTAGCCGAGGTTGCCCGGCCGGAAGTAGAACTTCTCCCAGAACCCCTTGACCTGCGGGATGTGGTTCTTGCGGTGCTTGCCGAGGTAGGTCCCGTCGGCGTCGATCACCGCCGCGGTGTTGTAGTAGACGCCCGGCTGCTCCTGCTCGTACATGGGCACGACCAGCACCACCCCGTGCTGGTCGGCCAGCTCGCACATGAGCTGCGTGGTCGGCCCGTCGGGGATCTGCTCGGTGTAGGAGTAGTAGTCGGCGTCCTGCACCTGGCAGAAGTACGGGCCGTAGAACAGCTCCTGCAGGCACACGACCTGCGCGCCCTGCGATGCCGCCGCCGCGATGTGGGTCACCGCGTTCGCGATCATCGACTCCTTGTCGCCGGTCCACCGCTGCTGCACCAGGCCGGCCCTGACGATCTCAGACAACTGCTTCTCCTTCCGGCACCGGCGTGGGAGCCGGTGCGCTCTCCCGCGAGGTGCTCCCCGCGGTCAGCAGCAGATACACGAGAGATGCTGCCACCAATCCGACGAGCCAGCTGTAGTTGTAGAACTCCTTCAAGAACGGGATCAGCCCGTCCTCCGGGAACGGCGTGCCCGACGCGCTGTGCGCGCCACCGACCGCCAGCACCGCGCCAACCAGGGTCGCGACCAGCGCCGGGATGTTCCACCCGCCGGTGAACCAGTACCTGCCGCCCTCTTTGTAGAGATCCTCCAACGCCAGGTATGTGCGTGCCCGCACCCAGTACCCGGTGATGAGCACGCCGGCCACCGCGCCGAGCACGCCACCGTAGAAGGTCAGCCACCCGTTGATGTAGATGTCCGCGTTCGCGAGCAGCTGCCACGGCTGGGCGATGATCCCGAGGACGCCGGTGATCAGCCCGCCGAGCGCGAACGTGATCTTCTTCGGGAACGCGTTGGAGAAGTCGTACGACGGGCTCACCACGTTCGCGGCCAGGTTCGCCGAGATCGTCGCCAGCACCAGCGCCACCAGGGCGATGACCACGACCACCGGCGACGAGAACCGCGCCGCGAGCTGCGCCGGGTCCCAGATCACCTCACCGAACAGCAGCGCGCCGCCCGACGTCGTCAGGATCCCGATGATCGCGATGAACGACATCGTGGTCGGCAGGCCCAGGATCTGCCCCCAGAACTGCTTGCGCTGCGACCCGCCGAACCTCGTGAAGTCCGGCATGTTCAGCGACAGCGTCGCCCAGAACGCGATCATGCCCATCAGTGACGGCGCGAACACGGTCCAGAAGTCCGCGCCCCAGCCGAGCTTCGACGGCTGCGACAGGATCGGACCCGGACCGCCGGCCTTGATCAGCACGTACGCCAGCAGGATCAGGAAACCGACGCTCACCAGCGGCGCCGTCCAGTTCTCGAACTTCCGCACGGCCTCCATGCCGCGCCAGATGATCAGCATCTGGATGACCCAGAACACCGCGAACGACGCCCACAGCGTGATGGGCTGCCCCCCGACCACCTCGGTGTTCAGCCAGCCGTCGCCGACGAGCTTGCCGACGATCACGTAGATCGCCGACCCGCCCACCCAGGTCTGGATGCCGAACCACCCGCATGCGATGAACGCCCGCAGCAACGCGGCGAGGTTCGCGCCGCGCACGCCGTAGAACGCGCGTGCGAAGACGGGGAACGGGATGCCGTATCTCGTGCCGGCGTGGCTGTTCAGCAACATCGGGATCAGGACGATGATGTTGCCGAGCGTGATCGTGAGGAATGCCTGCAGCCAGTCCATGCCCAGTGCGATCAGGCCGGAGGCGAGCAGGTAGCTGGGGATGTTGTGGGCCATCCCCATCCAGAGGGCGAAGTAGTTGTACGTGGTCCAGTTACGCTGCGCCACAGGCACTGGGGCGAGCTCTGCGTTGTAGAAGCGGCTGTCCGCGATAGCCGAGTGATCGGCGAGATCGACTCGGCCATCCTCGCTGGTGGTCGTGAGTGCCATCCTGGGATCGTGTGTCGCGGGGGTCCCGCGAGGCAGTGTCACAGTGTGCACCGTTGTCTCTGTTGGTGTTCACTTTGTCACTTGCGCAGGGTCGGTGAGCCAGGTCAGCTCCACGTCGCCGATCACTCGCATGTGGAGCAGCATGTTCTCCGCCGTCGACGTGCCGCGGGTCGCGCGGGTGTTGGGGTCGGTGTAGACGGTGCCCTGACCGTCGGGGAACTGCATGCCCCAGCCGAGGATGGTGCCCAGCTCGCGGTTTTCGTACAGACCGTGAATGGCGAACAGTCGTGGCTGGCAGATAACGGCGGCGTCAGCGAGAACTGACCTGATCCAGTTGGTGTCCATCTGGCATGGATAACTAAGGAGAAAGTTTCTCGCCACTCGTCTCCCTCTTTCGAGTGACACAGGGCGCGAA
This sequence comes from Actinophytocola sp., assembly GCF_036378875.1. Lineage (GTDB taxonomy): Bacteria > Actinomycetota > Actinomycetes > Mycobacteriales > Pseudonocardiaceae > Actinophytocola. The sequence continues at coordinate 48,296 of NZ_DASUVO010000048.1, read as the reverse complement.
GATTCCTTCTTCCTTGCACGATGCACTTATGAGCGCACTGTCTGACGCCGACATGATCAACGCGCAGCTCGGGATCGAGTTGCGGCGATTGCGAGAGGAAGCCGGGTATACGGCCGTCGAAGCCTGCGAACCGCTCAAGGCGCAAGGCCCCAAGCTCAGCAAGATCGAGAACGGCAGGCAAGGCGCCACGCCGGACGAGGTCCGAATCCTCTGCGATTTCTATGACGTGTCCGTGGAAGAACGTGACTATCTTGTGGGGTTGGCCGAACAACGCCCCAAACGACGCCGCAGGCGAGCGGGCAAACGCGACGCGGTCCCGGACTGGTTTCGACGGTTCATCGCGCTGGAATCGGACGCAACGGAGATCAAGACCTATCAGATCGACATGATGCCGGGCCTTCTGCAGACCGAGGACTACGCCCGGGCCATGATCCGAGCGTGGGAGCCGGAGGCGGACGAGCGGCTCATCGACAAGCAGGTCGCCGTGCGGCTGAAACGCCAGGATGTCCTGCGGCGCAGCGGAAGGCCGTCGCTGCGGTACGACGTGGTGCTCGGCGAGGGCGCGCTGCGGCGGATGCTGGGCGACAAGAAGATCATGCGCCTCCAGCTCAAGCACCTGGCGAAGATGGCCAAGCGGCCGAACATCACCGTTCGGGTCTTGCCGTTCGAGGTGTCGGACCGCATTTCGGTGGCATCTGCATTCGAGTTGTTCCGGTTGGCGCAGCAGAACATCGCAACCGTCTACCTGGAGGACCTGTTCGGGGCCACCTACCTGACCGAACCCGAGGAATACACCCAGTACAGCGCCGTCTACGGGCGTCTTCGGGATGCCGCCCTCGAACCGGAGATGTCGCGGATCCTCATCGATAAGATGGCAGAGGAGTACACCTGAACGTCCCTGCCTGATTGAGGTGTGAGATGGCCTGGCGCAAGAGCAGTTTCAGCGGCTCCAACGGCGGCAGTTGTGTTGAGGTGGCGAACACGCTGGATGCTTTGCGGGATTCGAAGAACCCCGGATCTGTCCTGGCCGGTCGTGTCGACCTGCTCGTCGCGAGGGTGAGGTCCGAGACAGCGTGGCGCAAGAGCAGCTTCAGCGGCTCCAACGGCGGTGATTGCGTTGAGGTGGCCGCCACCTTGCGTGCCGTGCGGGATTCGAAGAATCCTGGGTCTGTCCTTGCCGGTCGCGTCGATCTGCTCGTCGCGAGCGTGAAAAAGCTGCCCTAAGGTCCGCCCTCGCGTGCGCTCCGCGTGCACGCTCACGCGCGCACGCTGGCGGGCATGGTCAGCCCACAAGACCTCCTCCAGCTGCCCGAGTACATCGAGCTGGCGAAGAAGCTCGGCGTCGAGCTGAAAGACCTCATCGACGCCAGGAACTCGACCGCCATCAACGTGGTCAACCGGACACAGCACGCGCTCGTGTTCATCGAGGAGCTGCGGGAGGCGCCCGGTGACTGGGCGGAGGACCCGGGCAAGGACGGCTCCGGCGCCCTGCGGATCCTGCCGCCCAACCGGATCGAGCCCGGCGACACCGCGACGTTCCTGTCCGGCGAGACCCCCAACTCGATCCTGACCGGCGACGAGGGCTGGTGCCGCTACGCCATCGGCGCGCCAGAGCACGCCCACGTCCTCATGCACTGGAACAACCCGGCCGCTGGCGACAACACCGGCGACGTGCAGATCGCGTTCCCGTCCGGGCAGACCCGGCCGGATGGCACGGTCGTCGACTTCAAGGCCACGGTGGCGTTCGCGCAGGCCGGTTCGGTGATGTCGCCGTACGAGTTCGTCGTGCTGGAGGAGGACTTCGGCGGCGGTGGGGACGGGGTCGTCGACCGGAACTCGTGCGAGATCACGGTCATCAACGAAACGCGGCAGACGTTGTACCTCAACGAGACGCACTTCGACGCGGGCGACGCGGTCACGTTCCCGGACGACGACATCCCGCCGGACAGCAGCACGACGTTCACCGTGTCGGAGAAGCTACGGCCCGACCACCGGCGGGAAGGCGTGGTGGGCTTCGCGCGGTTCTCCGTCACGCAGGACCCGTCGCATGCACTGTGGACGGTGTTCTGGAGCAACACCGAGGTGGGCGACAACATCGCGGACAACCGGCTCGACGGGGCCAGCGCGGCGCTGTACCAGATGGGGCCACCGCAGATGCCGCGTGACCGCAAGGAGGAGACGCCGGTCCGGTTCATCCTCCGCGACGCCAACGAGGGCGGCGGAGGCGGTGGCGGCGGTGGCCAGCCAAGGGAGGAACCGCCGCCCGAGACCGACGAACCGACGCTGCGGCACGGCGACGAGAGCGTCGACGGGTGGGTGGAGTACCTGCAGGAGCTGCTCAACCTGTGGGGTCATCCCGTCACGGAGAACGGCGTGTTCGACGACGAGACCTTGCGGGCGGTGTGGGCGTTCCAGGACCGCCGCGACGCGATGGTCGACGGGATCGTCGGGAACCAGACGTGGGCGTTGCTGCGCCAGGAGGACCCGAGGCCGCCGAGCACCGACGGCCGCGAGCCGCACACGTACGTCGAGCAGGGCCCGGAAGCCCGCTGGATCACCGAGGACGAGCCCGCGCGGTTCCACCAGGACACACGCGTCCTGGCGCTGTCGGCGTACAACGTGGGCAACGTCCCGATCGGCTACGGCCAGTTCCCGGCCACGGTCGACCTGACCCCGGTCGCGGGCGGCGACACCGTGCAACTGCACCTGACATGCTACTCGAACGTCGATCCGATCCCGGTGCACACGGAGTTCTCGTACGGCGTCGAGATCGCGCCCGGGGACCTGCCGCCCGGCGAGTACACGCTCCACGCGTGGATGCCGGCCGAACTGGGCGGCGACGACGTCCACACGACCGTGACTATCTGAGCGCGGCCACGGACCGGACGAACGCCTCGAGATCGGGTTCGTCCGGCGTCGGCTGGAGCACCACGGTGGTGGCCCCGGCCTCGACGAGCTGCTCGACGATCCCGGCCACGTCGTCGTTCGCGGCACCGAACTCCTGGATTTCCTCGGCGTCGAGCCGTTCCTGAGCGTCCGCCCCGAAGGCCGCCCGCGCGTAGACGACGATCGGCTTGTCGGTGGTCTCCCGCATCCGCCGAACCCCGTCCGGCCCGGCGACCCCGGCGAGAATGATCCCGTCCGCCTCCTCCACGCACACCGCGAGAGACTTCGGCCCGAACGCCCCGGCGACGACCGCGGGCGGCGGATCGGGCTGCCAGTGAAGCTGGACGTCGTCGAGGTTGACGTACCGCCCGTGCATGGTCACCCGCTCACCGGCGAGCAGCCGCCGGAGCGCGACCAGGTACTCACGCAACAGCGTCACCGGCGACTCCGCACGCACGCCGGCCTGCCCCATCCACACCTGCAACCCGTGTCCAAACGCGAGCGTCGCCCGACCGGGGAAGAGCCGCTCGATCGTGGCCACCTCCATGGCGGCCAGCGCCACGTTCCGCAACGGCACCGGCAGCAACCCGACACCGACCCGGATCCGCTCGGTCCACCCGAGCAGCGCCGTCGCGCTCGCGATGCCGCTCTCGTAGAAGCAGTCCTCCCAGAGCCAGACCTCGTCCAACCCCGACTCCTCGGCGACCCGCGCCACGTCCCGCAACCGCTCAGGCGCGAACTGCGGCCGAAACACCACACCAAGCCTCGTCACGATTCCCGATCATGCCATCCGCAGGCACCACCCGCGGGCGGCAAACCGCTACGAGTCCAGTTCGTCGATCAGGGCGGCCACGTACAGCGCCACCGCGAACCGGTGTTCGCGGGGGTTGCGGCCGGTGATGCGTTCGATCTTGCCGAGGCGGTAGATCAGTGTGTTGCGGTGCACGTGCAGGGCGCGGGCCGCGTTGACGAGGTGGAAGCCGCTGTCGCACCAGGCGAGGATCGTCGCGCGCAGGGCGGGCCAGTCGGGCTGGTCACGTAGGCCGCCGAGGGTTTCGGAGTGGTATCTGGCTCTGGTGCGTGGGCCGGCCGCGGCCAGCAGTTCGTGCAGGCGGAAGTCGGCGATGTGGTGCACGCGGTCCCGGCCGCCGAGCCGGCCGCCGAGTCGGGCGGCTGTCACCGCGTCGGCGTAGGAAGCACACAGCTGCGGCACGGTCGTGGCTCGTGGGCCGACGCCGATCCGGGTGTCGGGGAGCTGTTCGGCGGCCGTGTGGCACAGGTCCGGCGACCCCCGGTGCAGAACGACCAAACGGGACGGTCCGGTCGCGCCCATGATGTCCTGTGCGTCCCGGAAGATTCCGCGTAGCACTCGCAGCGTGGCGGCCTGCCGTGACGGGTCGCCGATCTCCAGGACCGCGGCGACCCGCGGCACCGTGAGGTCGAAGCCCAGATCGGCGGCGGCGCCCGCGAGGACCTCGGGTTCGAGCACGTCCGGGTCGTAGTGGGCGATGTCCCGCACCAGGTCGCCGACCGCGTTCTCCCGGATGATGCGTGACTGCAACGTCCTGGACTCGCGCAGCAGGATCTCGGTCTGGTTCTTCACCAGCATGCCGAACCGGCGCACCACCGCCGGGGAACCGGTGATGCCGACCGTGCCGATCGCCTCGTCGTCGAGCATGAGCGGCAGGGTGATGCCGGGGCGTACGCCTGACAGCTTGCGTGCGGCGGCGGCGTCGTGCGCGGCCGGCTGCTGGGTGTGGGCCACCTCCACCGACGCCTCGTGGAACTGGCCGATCCGGCGAAGGTCGCCGCTGCCGATGATGACGCCGTCACGGCCCGTGATGACCACGTTGAAGCCGCACACCTCGCTCGTCTCGCTGGCGATTTCCTGGGCGAGCGACGGAGTCAGCATGATACGGAACGTACAGCCTCAGGCGGTGAATCCGCAGGAATGCTTGGTCGATCCGTCCAGTGTCAAGCGTCATCTCCCTGATCTAGCGTGGCCTGACTCCAGGGGTGTACGGAAGGCGGCTCCCGAATGATCCCCAGACTGGTCACGGCCCTGCTTGCCATCGCGATCACAGCTTCGGCGTGCTCCTCGGCGGAGTCCGAGCAGCCCGGGTCCAACAAGGACCTCGACACCATCGAACCGGGTGTGCTGACGGTCGCCGTGCAGCCCTACGCGCCCTACACGACGCTCGTGGGCGACAAGCTCACCGGTCTGGACAGCGAGATCCTCACGACCGTGGCCGGCCGGCTCGGCCTGACCGTGCGCGCGCAGAACACCGACTTCGCGGGGATGCTGGCCTCGGTGCAGTCCCGCCGCGTGGACATCACCATCGGCGGGGTCGCGTGGACCGCCGAACGCCAGAAGCAGGGGCTCTTCACCGATCCGCCCTACTACTCGCCGCCGGCGATGGCGGTGCGGGCAGGCCAGAAGTACAAGACCATCGCGGACCTGGAAGGACACCAGCTCGGCACGGTCGAGGGCTACGTGTGGGTCAAGGCGATCCAGGTCGTGCCTGGCGCGACGCTGCGGGCGTTCCCCGACGCCAACGGCGTGTTCGACGACCTCGGCGCCGGCCGGCTCGACGTCGGGTTCCTCGACCCGCTGATCGTGATCGCGGCCGAGAAGGAGCGGCCAGAGCTGAACATCCAGACGCAGTACCTCACCCCGCCGACCGACGAGCAGGTCAAGGAACACCCGGAGTACGCCTACTTCCAGCCCTACATGACGAGCTTCTACCTGCCGAAGCAGTCGCCGAAGCTGGAAGCCGCGATCTCGAAGGAGATCCGGAAGATGTACGCGAGCGGTGAGCTGACCACGCTGATCAAGAAGTACGGCGGCGACCCGGACGAGTTCCTCAAGCCGTCGCCCGAGATGGCGGCCGCGCGAGCGGGTGTGGACCGGCCGGCCGACTGGACGCCCCCGTCGATCTGAGGAGCGCGCGATGTTCCAGGTTCCATGGTCCGAGTACGTGCCCGCCCTGCGTGACGGGCTCGTCGAGACGGCCCTGTTCACGCTCGTCGGGTTCGCCGGCGCGGTCGTGGTCGGGCTGCTGCTCGCGCTGGCCCGGCTCAGCCACCTTCGTCTACTGAGGATCCCCGCCGCGATCTACACCGAGGTGTTCAAGAACATCCCGCTGCTGGCGATCATCTTCCTGACCTACTTCGGCCTCGCGTCGGTCGGTCTGCGGTTGGACGTGTTCCAGGCGGGTTGCCTCAGTCTGATCATCTTCTACGGCGCCTACCTGTCCGAGACGTTCCGTGCCGCGATCAGCGGCATCCACAGTGGACAGCGTGAGGCGGCCGACGCGCTCGGGCTCGGGTCGGTGCGGACACTGGGCGACGTGGTGCTGCCGCAGGCGTTACGTCTTGCCCTGCCCGGCACCAACACGATGCTCGTTGACATGCTCAAGTCGACGAGCCTGCTGGTCACGATCTCGGCCGCGGAACTGATGTCCCAGGGCCGGCTCATCGCCTCGGCCACGTTCCGTGCGCTCGAGGTGTACCTGGTGATCGCGGCGCTCTACTTCGCCATCTGCTATCCGGTGTCGCAGTGTCTTCTGTGGCTGGAACGGCGGATCCGTTCCGGTGTGCCGCTGTCCCGGCGGCGGAGGAGAGTTCTGCGAGAAGCGCGGCTCCTGCTGGAGGCCACGACATGACACAGTCAGCGACCACACAGGACGGTGTCAGGGAGAAGGCGGAGCCCGTCGTCCTCGTCGAGCACCTCACGAAGTCCTTCGACGGCCGGGTCGTGCTCGACGACGTCCACCTGCGGGTGGAGAGCGGCACGATCGTGAGCATCATCGGGCAGAGCGGCGGCGGGAAGACCACGTTGCTGCGCTGTGTCAACATGCTCGAACGGCCTGACCGGGCAGAGCTGCGGGTGGCGGGGGAGACGGTCTTCTCGGGTGGGCAGCTCGTCTGCCGTGACCTGGCGGCACTGCGCCGAAAGGTGGGCATGGTCTTCCAGCGGTTCAACCTCTTCCCGCACCTGACCGCGGTGGAGAACGTCGTGCTGGGCCAGGTTCGTGCCGGCGTGCCCGAGAAAACCGCGCTGCGACAGGCGGTCGAGCTGTTGCGGCGGGTCGGGCTCGCGCACCGCGCGCTGGCCTACCCGGAGCAGATGTCCGGTGGCGAGCAACAGCGCGTGGCCATCGCGCGGGCGCTCGCACTGAAGCCGGAGGTGCTGCTGTTCGACGAGCCGACGTCCTCTTTGGACCCGGAGTCGACGGGCGAGGTGTTGCGGGTGATGCGGGAGCTCGCCGCCGACGGCATGACGATGATCCTCGTGACGCACGAGCTGCCGTTCGCGCGTGAGGTGTCTGACTGGACGGTGTTCGTCGACGGCGGCCGGATCATCGAGGAAGGCCCGCCCGCGCGGGTGCTCGGCACACCGGAACACGAGCGCACGCGTGCGTTCCTCGCCTCGTACCGGGACGGGTAGCGGTGGGGAACACGGACACGGTCCTGGTCGTCGGCGGCGGGATCGTCGGTTTGTCCACGGCCTACTACCTGCTGCGGGCCGGGATGCCGGTCGAGGTCGTGGAGCGCAGCACGGTCGCGTCGGGCGCGTCGCTCGGCAACGCCGGCTGGGTGTGCCTGAGCCACTCGGCGCCGGTCGCGTCCCCCGGGGTCGTCCGGCACGCGTTGCGGTCGCTGGGTCGGCCGGACTCACCGGTCTACCTGCGGCCGGTCGCGAACCTGGTGCCGTGGCTGCTGGGTTTCTGGCGCAACAGCACGCAGTCCCGGTTCGAGCGCGGTTACCTCGCGGTTGCGAACCTCAACCGGGACACGTTCGAGCTGTTCGAGGAGCTGCGTGAGTCCGGTGTGGACACAGGGTTGTCCCGGCCTGGCATGGTCCACGCGTTCCTGTCTCCCGCGCGAGCACGCCATCACCTGGACGTCCAGCGCATGATGGCCGGCGGCCGTTACGAGGTCCCGGCCGACGTGACGCTCGGTGACGAGGCACGCGACCTAGACCCGTCGCTCGCCGCGTCGGTCGGAGCGGCGTACCTCGTGCCGGGGGAGGGCGTGGTCGAGCCGGCCGCGTTGGCGCGTTCGCTCCGCGACCGGGTGCAGGCGCTCGGCGGCAAGGTGCGGGAAAACGTCGAGGTGTCAGGGTTCCAGCGTTCCCACGGGATGGTCACCGGCCTGCGCACCAACCAGGGCGACCTGGCGTGCGGAGCGGTGGTGATCGCGGCCGGGATGTGGTCGCCGGGTCTGCTGCGGCGCATCGACCGGCCGCTGCCGGTGCAGGCCGGCAAGGGCTACAGCTTCACGGTGGACCTCGACCCGGCGCCGGCGCACACCCTGTACTTCGGTGACCACAACCTGGTCGCCTCACCGATGAACGGCACGACGAGGATCGCCGGCACGATGGAGTTGAGCGGCAACAACAACCGCCTCGACTGGCGTCGGGTGGTGGCGCTGGCGAGGGCGAGCCGGCACTACCTCGGCAACTGGTTCACCCACGCCGACGAGCTACCCGGCCTGATCCGCGACCCGTGGGTGGGTGGGCGGCCCTTGCTGCCGGACACACTGCCGGTGATCGACCGGATTCCTGGGCACGGCAACGCTTTCCTCAACACCGGCCACGGCATGCTTGGCGTCACCCTCGGTCCGGCGTCCGGTAGAGCGGTCGCCGAGTTCGTCCACACAGGACAGCGCCCGGGCGTGCTGGAGCCGTTCCGCTTCGACCGATAGCCCGCAGACGCTACCGAGTGGCCGTGTGGTCGACGATCAGGTCGGCGATCCGCTCAGGTAGTCCTGGCGAGAACAGGTTGTGGCCCATGCCCTCGATGGTGCGCAGCCGCGCGCCAGGCACCTGCGCGGCCAGCGCTTCGGCGTGTGCGGTGGCGAAGATGGGGTCCTCGCTGCCGTGGATCACCAGGGTGGGCGAGGTGATCGAGGACAGCGGCGCGAGTCGTTCCTCGGTGAACTGGCGGCCCGCGAGGTCGTGGTTGCTGGCCGCGGCGGGATTGTGAGCCCGTCGGTGGGAGCGTTCGACGAACCGTCGTGCGGCGGGCTCGTCGAACGGCAGGACCTCGCCGTTGAGCACCCGCCAGGTCTGTAGGTCCGCGTCGATGCGTTGCTCCGGGTTCGCGCGGGGCGCCTGCGCGGATTCCATCACGTGGCGAAGGAACCGTGGCGCCGGTGGTGGCAACTCGTCCGGCGCGGCTGGCTGGCCGGCCATGGCTCGCGCCCAGGCTGGTCCCGCGTTGTTGCCCATGGGGGAGGTCATGATCGTGGTCAGGGTCTGGACCCGTGCCCCGTGGTGCACCGCCAGCCACTGGCCAATCGCGCCGCCCAGGGAGACGCCCACCACATGCGCCCGGTCGATGCCGTGGCCGTCGAGCACGGCCAGCGTGTCGGCGGCCATGTCCGCCAGCGTGTACGGATTCGCCCTGAAGTCGACACAATCCGAACAACCGGTGTCGCGGTGGTCGAAGCGAATGACCTGACGGCCACCGTGGACGAGGCGCGCGACCAGTTCGTCCGGCCAGCCGATGGCCTGCGCCGAGGTGCCCATGATCAGCAGAACACTGGGATCGTCGCGGTCGCCGAACCGCTCGGTCCACAGCCGCAGACCGCCGGACGTCACGTACTTCTCATCGCCGATCAACATGCGACGAACGATAGGTAGCCGGCGCTGCCGAACTTGCGGCCATTACCTCGGATCAACCTGGCACGACATGAGATAATGATCTAGTCGCCGCAGGCCAACCTCTCTGTCTACAGCCTGCTCAACCAGTCCTTCACTTCGTGGGCGCGAGGATCGTGCAGGTCGTCGAAGATGGTGAGGGCGTCGTGTAGGTGTTCTTCCGCGACGGTCGAATCTCCGGTGGCGTGGGCGGCTTTGCCCAGCTCGTAATGGGTTTGGGCCTCGCCGTGGCGGTCGCCGATCTCGCGTCGGATCGTCAGTGCCTGGTCGAAGTAGGTGATCGCGTCCGTGAACCGGGCGAGGTCCGTCTGGACCACGCCGAGGTCGTGCAGGGCCCAGCCCTCGCCGTACCGGTCCGGCATGGCGCGGCGGACCTCGATGGACTGGCTCAGCCAGTCGACGGCCTGCTCGAACTCGCCCAGCTCCCGGTAGGTGGTGCCGAGGTTGTGCAGGGTGACGCCCTTGCCCCAGATCTGGTCGATCATCGGCCAGATGGCCAGCGCCCGTTGGAAGCAGGTGATCGCCTGCTCGAACTGGCGCAGATCGCGGTGCGCCGAGCCGAGGATGTTGAGCGCGATCGCCTCGCCCCACAGATGGTCGAGGTCCCGCCACAGCGCGACGGCCTGTTCGAGGTGCTCGACGGCCGCCCGGTGCTCGCGAAGCTCGTAGGACGCCGCGCCGAGCCCACTGAGCAGCGCGGCCTCGCCGAGCGGTGCATGGCCGCGCCGGGCCGCGGCGAGACCGATTTCGTGCGACGTGAGCCATTCTTCCCACGGCTTGCGCACATAGCAGTAGACGGACATGGCGGCGGGGATCTTCCAGGCGACGTCGTCGTTTCCGGCGTCGGCGGCCTGGCGGGTCGCCGCCGCGAGGTTGGTACGTTCGAGATCGAACCATTCCATCGCCTGCGCGTACGTGTCGAAGACGGGCACCTCGCGGACCCGGGGCGACGGGTCGAGCGGGACACGGAGCCGGGTGGGCGTGAAGGCTTTGTCGGCCGCGTCCGCGGCGTGCAGGTACGTCTCCAGCACCCGCAGGACCGCTTCGGCGCGGTCCTGCGCGGTTTCGTCCTCGACGGCCTGCTCGGCGGCGTAGTCGTGCAACAGGTCGTGAAACCGGTAGCGGTCCTCCCCGACGCGATCCAGGAGATGCGCGCCCGAGATGATCTCGAGCAGTTCCGCGGCCTCGGTCGTGGTGATGTCGGCGAGCGCCGCGGCGGCGGGAATCCCGATCTCTGGACCGGCGTGCAGGCCGAGTAGCCGGAACAGTCGTGCCGCTCCGGTGGGCAACGCCTGGTAGGACCACGAGAACACGACGCGGACGTTCATGGTCCGGTCGTTGTCGGGCGTCGCGAGCAGGTCCAGACGATCATGGGCGGTGGCGAGCTGACTCGTGATCTCGGTCAGCGTGAGGTGCTGGCTGGACAGCGCCCGCTGCGCGGCGACGCGCAGCGCGAGGGGGAGATACGCACACCGGCGGGCGATCTCGTCCGCCGCTTCCGGTTCGGCGTCGACCCTGTCTCGGCCGATGATTCGCCGTAGCAGTTCGACGGCGTCGGGCGCGGCCAGCCGGTCGAGAACGATCTGTTGGGCGCCGTTGCTGGCGACCAGCCCGGGCAGCTCGTCGCGGCTCGTCACGATCACCAGACAGGACGACGGGCCTGGTAGCAGGGGGCGTACCTGTTCGGCCGACGCCGCGTTGTCCAGCACCACCAGCGTCTTCTTGCCCGCCAGCAGCGACCGGTACAGCGCGGTGCGTTCGTCCTCGTCCCCCGGCACCTGTGCGGCCGGAACCCCCAGCGCGCCCAGGAAGGCCGCCACCGCGTCGCCCGAGCGGCGGGGCTGGCCAGGGCCGTACCCGCGCAGGTCGACGTAGAGCTGGCCATGGGGAAAACGGTCGGTCATCCGGCTGCCCCACCAGACCGCGAGAGCGGTCTTTCCCACTCCCGCGGTTCCTTCGATCGAGGTGATCACGACGGGACTGCGGTGGTGCGGCGACCTTTTCAGCTGCTCCGTGAGAATCTCGAACTCGTCGGCGCGCCCGACGAAGTCAGCGACCGTCGCGGGCAGCTGCCGAGGTGGTGGCCGCCGCCAACCGGGCTCGGTGGATTCCGCGGGCGCTCGTTTGTTGCGTCGGGCGGCGTTCACTTCGGCCCATTTTTCGCGCCACCATTTTTCGTCGCCGGCGCACACCCTGACTATCTTGACGACCTTTTCCAGGCTCGGGAAATGCTCGCCGTCCAACGCGTCGTGCACGCCGCTTTTCGAGAGCCTCGTCTTCCTCGCGAGGTCGCGCAGGCTGTAGCCGGACGCGTTGACGAGTTCCCTGAGACGGTCGGCGAACTGCTGCGGTGACTCGACGTCGTCCATTGCGCTATCGCGTCCGAAGTTGTCCGAAGTTCTTGCCGGTCACCTCGTCGGACACGTATACCTGTGGCCGAACCGCGCCGGCAACTGCCTCGCGGATCCTACTTGCGCATGCCATCAGTCAGGGTGTTGGGGGGCAATTGTCGCGTGCCCAGTTGGTTATTGTCCAAAATGGACGTCGGGATTCTCTTGGAAACGCTGGCGTTGCCGTGCCTCCTGGAGGTGCCGTCACCAGGGGTGACCTTCGTGGAGCGGCTACGCCACGTCGAGGCGCTGAAGGTGGAGCTGGCCGAACGGGGACTCGAACCCGTCGGCGCTCTCGGCGACGCGCTCGTCCTGCTGACCTGCGGTGATTTCGTCGTCGACGGGCGACTCACCGGCGGCAGGCCGCTCGACCTGGTGGGTGCGGTGAGTGGCGACCGTGCGGCGCTCGCGGTGCGGGCGGACGACACCATCCAGATCAGCCTGATGCGCGACAGCGCCTTACCGGGCAAGATCGTCGATTTGCTGCCCACGGTGGGACATCTGGCCGGTGCTGGTAGCGCCGTCGCGCGGTTCGGCATCACGGCCAGGACGCGTGCCGACCGGGATCGCCGGGTGTGGACCTGGTACGCGTCGCAGGCGGGTGGTGTGCTCGCCGGCCCCGATTCATGGGACTCGCCGGTGTGGACGACGCTCGTACCGGCGGATTCCGCACGGGTCGGGCAATACCTGGGCAACGAGCTGTACGACCTGAGGTACGGAGGTGTCCGTGTCGTACGAGGTTGACGGTCACGACGTTTCCGCCGTGCTCCAAGCGGAACAGTTGCACATGCAGACCCACGGTTCCCCGGACTCGACGGTCGCGGTGTTCAACGACCTGCTGGAGACCAGCGATCACATCAGGGGTGTGCGCGACGAGCTGCACGGCGTGCTCCACGAGATCAGAGGGCTCGGTGGTTGGGGCCCCGTCGGCGCCGAACGGGCACTGGCCGGCTACCTCGCTGAGCTCGCCGACCTCGACACGGTCCTGACGCGCACCGCCGCTCTGTACATGGCGATCGAGGAAGACGACGTCGAGCAGCTCGGGAGAGCGGCACACGACGATGGGTGAGCACGACCCCGGCGAGCTCCTCGTGGCCGAGAAGCTCGTGGAGTGCAACGAGTTCCTCCAGCGGAGGCTCACTGTTCTCCTGGCGACCTGGCAGGGCCCGGCCGCGGAAGCCGTGGCGAGGAGCCGACAACGTCTCCTCGGGTGGGCACAGGACGCCGCGACGGCAGGACTCTTCGGCGGGGCCGGTCGGGCTGGGCAGACGGCTCGGCCGGTCACCGCCGGAGCAGGTAGCGAACATCGCGCTGAAGAAAGTCGAGGGCATCAAGTGAACCGCGCCTTGCTCCAGTTCCCGCTGCCCGAGTGGGTTCGGCTGATCCCCATGGGCGACAGCGACACCGCCGAGGGCGACCTGGTGGCGTTACTCTCCGACGCACAACCCGAGCGGCAAGGGTTTGTGCGCGGCGCCGAGTTCGAGTCGATCGCCTCGGACGTCGTCGCCGGGGCCGTGGAGGCCGGCATCTGGCTGCTCGCACTGGCCACCCCGCCGGGCCGCCCAGCCGCCCTGTTGTCGGTGACGGGTTTCCGGGTGCCGGGCACCGCCGACCAGTACACCACGACCGACCTGCTGAGCCAGTTGGAGGACCGGGGTGGTCCCGGCATCGAAGGCGCGCGCCTCACCCGGCTCGAACACGGGCAGACCGCGTTGCTGATGCACCGCACCGACAGTTCTGGCTCCCAGGCCCAGGCGTTCGTGCCCGACGCGGACGGCGGTGGGTGTCTCCTGTTCACGCTCGCCGCCCCACAGCCGGACCGCGGACCGGAACTGCTCGAACTGATCTGCGAGGTCGTCACCGCCGCTGTGCCGGTGCACCGCCCCTGACCTGCGGACCCAAGCGCGAACAACGCGGTACCAAAGCGCGCGCTGCCATCCTCCTCGGCCGTGACCATCACCCGCCGAACGTTGCTCCGTGGGCTCGCCGCTGCCGCCGCCGTGACGGCGCTGACGCCGACCCCCGCGTTCGCCGCCGGCAGGAAGTGGCACCCGGGCCACTACTTCTGGCCGTCCCAGAACCGCTGGTCACCGGACGTCCAGGCGAGCCAGTTCCTGGCGCTGGACAAGGTGGGCACGAACCCGTACATCGCGGGCATCAAGATCGGGTTCAGCTGGGCCGACCTCGAGGGCGCGCCGGGGGACTACACGCGCGGCTTCCGGATCGTCGACGCCTACCTGCGCAAGCTCGACTCGCTGCCCACCGACAAGTACCTGATGGTGCACGTCAACGAGCGGGCGTTCGGCAACCCGGGCGGCGGCGTCGTGCCGTCGTACGTGCCGGCGGTGTCCAGGCCAGCGGGGGAGACCTGGAGCGGGAACCTCGCGGTCGCGGCGAGGATGTGGGAGCCGGCGGTGATGGACCGGCTCATCGCGCTGTCCCGCGTCTTCGCGGTCCGCTACAACTCCCATCCGCGGTTCGAGCAGTTCTCCCTCGGCGAGACGGCGCTGGGAGTGCCGGCCGCGCACGGGTTCTCGACCGAGGCGTGGCGCGCCCAGCTCAAGCGCTGGTTCACCGAGAGCAAGAAGGTGTGGACGGCCACGTACCTGCGGCTGAACGCGAACTTCATCGGCAACGACGCCGCCATGCGGGACCTGATCACCCACTGCGTCGACACCACCACCCCCGGCGGGGTCACCGTCGGCGGACCGGATCCCGAGCTGCCGCTGCCGAGCATCACCCGGTTCATCACCGCCAACCGCGTGTTCCGTGGCCACGACGGCGGCGCCGACCTGCGGGGAAAGGTCGCGTGGACCGGTGAGGTGCAGGCCATGGGGCTGGGCACGCGGTTCACCCAGACGCCGAGGGAGATCTTCGACTACCACTACGACACCATGCGGGCGAGTCACCTGGTGTGGCTGCACAACACGTGGACCGGCGGTACTCCACAGCGCTGGGCCACGGGCATCCTGCCGCTCATCAACAGCGTCAGTGGCCGCAGCCACACCTCCCGCCCCACGATCGGCGCCTAATCCCCCAGGGGCGCCAGACCCTGAAGGACCCCTTCGCAGACGGTGAGCATCCCGAAGGGGTCCTTCAGGCCAGTTCGATAGACAGGCGTGACCTCTGTTGATCAGCCGGCGCTGGAGGACGACGTCACCGCTCGGCTCTTCGAACTCTCCGTGCAGCGGGTACAGGGGGCCACCCTCGCGCCGTGGTGTCTTCTCGTGACGGTCGGAGCGGTGGCGATGTGGGTCGCCATCACGCCGGTGCTGGCCGTGGCCTTCGGGGCGGTGGGGCTGGTGGGACGTGGTCGTCGTTTCGCCACACCATGCCAGGTTCGTTGCGGTGGCCGGCGGCCGCGCGGCGGTTGCTCTCCGACGAGCCGTGGCGCGAGACAGCCGTGACGGTGCTCGACACCCGCGGCACCGTGCTGGTCCTGCCCGACGGCGATCGTGTGCGTGTGCACGGCCTGTCGGCGCCGGCCCGCGAAGTGGCCGTCCGCGCCGGTCGGGTCTGGGTGGTGGGGCCCGACGCCGCCGGTCGGCTCGCGGTACGGGTCGACGGACTCCGCACGCCCTGGCCCGCGCGGCGGGTTTCCGTACGGATGGACACGCCGGCGAAGCCCACCACCGAGCCGATCCTGACCGCCTGGGGTCACCACCTCGTTGGGCGGGCGCCGGCGGCCATGCGAGAAAGCGTCCTTCATCACCGTCAGCGTGAGGAAGGACGCGTCCTTCACCACACCGCTCAAGCGCGCTGGCAATGCACCAAGTACGGGCAACACGCTGTTCACGCCACGGGCAATGTCCTGAAAGACGCTCGTGTCGTTGAACGTCCCGATCGCGTCTTTCAGGACGGACCGGGCGGTGTACCCGAAACCGCAACTCGCAGGGGCCGAACGCGCGACTCGCGGGGGCTGAACGCGCGACTCGCGCATTGGGGGAGTCAGGCCAGTGTGGCTAGTTGGTTCTGGAGGCGGTTGATGTCGACCGTGCTGTGTTGGCTTCGGTACAGGTCCAGGGACTCGCGTAGGTACTCTCTCGCCTCTTCGGGGCGGCCTGCGTCGATGAGTACCTCGCCCGCGCGGCCGAGGAGTTCGGCCTGTCCACGGGTGTGCCCGAGTTCGCGGCAGACGGCGAGTGCCTGGCGGTAGTGGGTGAGCGACGAGTCGTGGTCGCCGACGTGGTGGGCGAGGAAACCGAGGCTTCCCAACGCTTCCGCCTCGCCCTCGCGGTTGTGGTGGGTGCGGTGCAGGTCGAGCGCGGCCGCGCAGTGACGGTGGGCCTCGTCGAACTCGCCAAGACGGGCGTGTAGCCAGCCGACCATGTTCAGCTCCGACGCGCCGTCGAGAGGGTGCTCCGTTGCCCGGCACAGGGCCAGCGCGACCGTCGCGTGTTCCAGCGCGCCGCGGTCGTCGCCCTGCCGCACCCTGGACCAGGCCAGGCACCGCTGCGTCTCCGCCTGACCGGCCAGGTCGTCCTGCTCCTCGGCCAGTGCCAGCGCGTGGGCGAGGTGTTCCTCGGCCTTGCCGTGTTCGCCGAGGTAGGTGTGGGTGTGCCCGAGCACGCGGTGCGCCCGCGCACGGACGAACAGGTCGTCGGCGGCGGTGAGCGCGGCCTGCCACACCGCCACCTGGTCCCGGAGGTGGCCGCGCCGCCGGTGGTAGGTGTCGAGTGCCCACGCCAGCTGCCACACCTCGCGACGCCAGCCACGGGACAGCGCGAGCTGCTGTGCGGCCAGCAGGCACGGGTGTTCGGTGTCGAACCACGTGGTCACGTCGCCGATCGTCTCCGCGGGCTCGATGTCGATGGGTGGGCGGTACGGGTACAGCACCCGCTCACCCGCGTAGGCCGTGCGCAGCAGGAACTCCACGAGCGTCCGCAGCGCGCCGTCCTCGATCGGCTGCTCGGTGGCGAACAGCCGAATGAGATCGTGCATCCGGAACCGGCCGGGCACGTGTTGCTGCACAAGGAACGCGTCGTCGAGCCGTCGCAACACCGCACGCACCTCGCTCACCGACAACCCGGTGAGCGCGGCCGCCGCTGGCAGACCGATGTCCGGGCCGGGCGCCGCGCCGAGCAACCCGAACACCCGCACGGCCTGCGCGTCGAGCCGGTGCACCGACCACGACAGCACGGCCCGCACGTCGCTGCTCAGGTCACCGCCGCCGAGCGCGTCCAGCCTGGCCTCACGTAACTCCGTTGCCAGGGTCGCGAGCGGGAACCGGGGATGCGCCGCGGCCCTTGCGGCCACCACGCCCAGCGCGAGCGGCAACCCACCGCAGCTCGCCACGACGTCGGCCACCGCCACCGGTTCCGCCGCCACCCGCCCCGCGCCGAGGCGGCGGGCCAGCAGCTCCCCGGCCTCCTTCTCCGGCAGGACGTCGAGGTCCAGCGGGACCCCGCCGTGCGCGGCGACGAGCCCGGTCAGCTGGCGACGGCTGGTCACCAGCACCGCGCAGGCCGGGCTGCCCGGCAGCAACGGGACGACCTGGTCCAGGTCAGCGGCGTTGTCGAGCACGAGCACGGCACGCTTCCCGGCCAGCACACCGCGAAAGGTGCCGGCGAGCGTGTCCAGGTCGGCCGGCATGCTCGACGTGTCCACGCCCAGCGCGGTGAGCAGTCCCCGCAACGCGGTTTCCGGTGGCACCGGCTGCCCGGACGGGTCGAACCCACGCAGGTTCACGTACAGCTGCCCGTCGGGGAACCTGCCGAGGTGCTGGTGCGCCCAGTGCAGTGCGAGCCACGTCTTGCCGATGCCCCCGATGCCGCCGATCGCCACCACGGCCTTCTCGTCCACGGCCTCGCTGAGCCGGGTGAGCTCACGGCCGCGGCCGGTGAACGACCGGGGCGGCGCGGGCAGCTGCCGTGGCACGGTGTTCCGGCCTGGCAGGTCCAGACCTGCGTCCGCGGCCAGGATCTGCCGGTGCAGTGTGCGCAGCGGCGGGCTGGGATCGGCGCCAAGCCCCTCGGCCAGCCGCTGGCGGAGCTTCTCGAAGTGCCGCAGCGCCTCGGCCTGGTGGCCGCCGCGGTAGAGCGCGAGCATGTACTGGCCGGCGAGACGCTCGTCCAGCGGATCCGCGCTCGTCCTGGTCGACAGCTCAGCGACCAGCGCCGCGTGGTCGCCGCGCCGCAACCGGATGTCGGTGAGGTCGAGCTCGGCGGCGTGCCGGTGCCCGGTCAGCTCGGTGCGCACCGCGTTGACCCACGGCGTGTCCAGCGTCCCGAACGGCTCGCCGTGCCACATCGCGAGCGCCTGCTCGAACAACGCCGCGGCCTGCTCGTCGTCGTGGGCGGCCCGTGCCAGCGTGAGCAGATCGTGGAACCGGTGCACGTCGACGGTCGCGGGATCGATCGTGAGGTGGTAGCCGTTGGCACGCCAGGAGATCGTGACGTCCGGCAGCGGGGCAAGCGCCTTGCGGAGCATCGTGATCCCGTGTTGCACCGCCCCGCGCGGCCGGAGCGGTTGCTGGTTCCCCCAGGCGCGCTCGACCAGCTCCTCCACCGGCACCGTGCGGTTGGCCTCCACCAGCAGGACGGCGAGCAGGCAGCGCAGCCGGGCGTACCCGAGCGCGATCGGCTGCCCGTCGAGACGGGCCTCGATATCGCCGAGCAGCCGAAACTCCACGGCGGGAGTCTATTGGTGTGACACGGAAACCGCGGCTGACACTTCCGCGACCAGCTGCCCGACGTCCTCACCCCAGTGCGAGGTGATCACCAGGTCACGGGCCGGATCGACCCACAACAGGTGGCGTCCGCCGTTGCCGCGAGCACACCGACCGGTCGCCGGCGCCTCCGGGAAGACGGTCTGCTGGTCGTTCAGCCACCACAGGTAGCCGTAGTCCGGCTTCACCGGGCACGGTGTCCAGCTCCGCGCGATCCATTCGGCGCTGAGCAGCCGCCGGCCCTCCCATTCCCCGTTGCGCAGGTAGAGCTGTCCGACCAGCGCCAGGTCCAGCGCGGACATCCACAGCCCGCCACCCCAGTGCGCGCCGCCGCTGACCACCGGGACACGGACACCGTCGACGTCGGAGAACGAGTTGTCGTAGCCGTGCCACTGCCACAAGGGTGACGCGCCCAGCGGGCGCATCACCGCCTCGGCCAGCACCTCGGGCAGTGCCTGGCCGAACAACCCCGTCAACGCCAGGCACAGCAGGTTGACCCGCACGTCGTTGTACGACCACACCGCGCCAGGCGGTCCGCTCGCCCCGTTGCTCTGGGCGTCGACGCTGGTGGGCTTGCCCCACAGGACCCCGTCCCACTGGCTGGTCTGCTGCAGCAGGTGCACCCACCGGACCGCGTCGCGGACCGGGGCGTCGACGTCGAGCAAGCCCCGGTCGTGCGCGATGCCGGCCACGAGACCGACGAACGACTTGGTCGCGCTGAAGCACATCTCCGGGTGGTCGTGCTCGCCCCAGGTGCCGACGACCTCGCCGCGGTGCATGACCACGCCGCTCGCGTGGTCGCCGGGAGCAGCGGGCCGATCACCTCGCGGTGCGACTCGTCGTTCACCTGCTTCGCGAGGTAGTCGGCGATCTGCCGGCTCCCCGGGGTCGGACGCGCGCTCTGCCGTGCGCACGCTTCCCGCACGGCGGCCCTGTCGATGGTCATGCCCGACGTTAACCCGGCGGACTCTCCCGTCAGCTCGTAGGATGGCCGGCATGAACCGCGCCGACCAGCCTGTCCGATGTGGACTATGAGCAGGGCGGTGCTCATCGTCGACACGGCGAACGTCATGGGATCCCGCGCCGACGGTTGGTGGCGGGACCGCCACGGCGCGGCCACCCGGCTACGTGACCAGATCGACGCGCTGGACGGCTTCCTCGGCCCGTCGTTCGACATCGCCGCCGGCGACGTCGTGATGGTCGTCGAGGGCAAGGCGCGCGGTGTCGGGGACGGCGAGCGGGTGCGGGTGATCAGCTCGGCTGGCGAGGGCGACGACACCATCGTCGACACCGTGGCGGAGTTCGCTGGGCAACCCGACGTCGACGTTTACGTGGTCACCGCCGACCGCGAGCTCAAGCGCCGCAGCCAGGACGCCGGCGCCGCCATCCTCGGCCCGAGGTGGCTGCTCAACCAGTTGTGATCTCTGTGATCAAGGGCACCAGGCCGCGTCCACACTGTGGAACGAGGTGAGGTCGCCGACTCTGAATGCTTACTGTGGCGCACGCATTCGTGGGATCTCAGGGGAGAAAAACCATGCGTTCCAGGCTTTTTGCCGTGCTCAGCGCCGCAGTGCTGGCCGTCACGCTGACCGCGTGCGGCAGCGACTCCGGTGACGGCGCGCAGGTGTTGCGGGTCGGCACCCTCACCGACGCACCACCAGCGATCTTCTTCGACGACGGCGAGTTCACCGGCTTCGACAACGAGCTGCTGAGGGACATCGCCAAGCGGCAAGGGTTCGAGGTCGAGTTCGTCGGCACCGAGTTCTCCAGCCTGCTCGCGGGGGTCGCGAACGGACGCTTCGACATCGGCAGCTCGACGATCTCCGCCACCGAGGCACGCAAGAAGACCGTGGCGTTCTCCAACGGCTACCACACGGAGTACACGACGATCGTCACGGCGAAGGGCGCGAACCTGACCTCGCTCGAGGCGTTCAAGGGCAAGCGGCTCGGTGTCGTGCAGGCGTCGGTGCAGGACGACTTCGCCACGAACAAGGTGCCGGGTGCGGAGGTAGTGCGGTTTCCCGACTACAACGCGGGTTTCGCGCAGCTGCGCAACGGCGCGGTCGACGGCTGGATCGTGCCGAACGAGATCGGCAACCAGTACATCGAGCAGAACCCGTCCGTGCCGCTGGAGATCGGCTACAAGATCGAGACCAAGGAGACGCCGTCCGCCTACGCGGTCGCCAAGACCAACTCCGAGCTGCTAGATAAGCTCAACAAGGGCCTGGCCGCGGCCATCGCCGACGGCACGGTCGAGAAGCTGAACACGAAGTTCTACCCGGACAGCCCCCTGCCGAAGGAGCTGGAGCCGAAGGGCCCCGGCCTGCCAGTGACCAACCCTGGAGTCTGAGGATGATGAAACGTCTGATCGCGGTCGTGACAGCGTTGGTCACGGCGGCGTCGCTCGTGGCCTGCGGCAGTGACGAGGACGCCGGCGGCGGTGGCGGCGACACGTTGCGTGTCGGCACGCTGAGCGACTCGAAACCCAACGCCTACCAGGAGAACGGCGAGTTCACCGGGTTCGACAACGAGCTGCTGAAGGCCATCGCCGAGAAGCAGGGGTTGAAGCTGGAGTTCGTGGCCACCGACTTCTCCGCGCTGCTGGGCCAGGTCGCCAACGGCACGTTCGACATCGGCAGCTCGGCCATCTCGCAGACCGACGAGCGCAAGAAGACCGTCGCGTTCTCCGACCCGTACAACTACCAGTCACTCGGCATCGCGGCGCCGGACGGCTCGCCGGTCACGGACGAGAACACCCTGGGCGGCAACCGGATCGGCGTGGTGCAGGGCACGGTCTCCGACACCTGGCTCGCGGACAACGAGCCGACCGCGCAGGCCGTCCGCTTCCCGAACGACGCGGCCGCCCTGTCGGCGCTGAAGACGAAGGCCATCGACGGCGCCGTGTTCGACCTGGCCACCGCGGAGGTCTACGTCGCGGAGAACCCGGACGCCAAGCTGAAGGTCGTGCACTCGATCACCACGGACCTGCCGCACGGCTACGCGTTCAAACAGGGCAACACCGAGCTGATCGACAAGGTGAACGCCGGCCTGAAGCAGGTCATCGAGGACGGCACGTGGGAGAAGCTGCACAAGCAGTTCGAGCCGAACGCGCCGACGCCGCCCGAGTTCGCGAGCAAGTCCTAAATGGACCAGTTCCTCGAAACCTTCCTCAACTGGGAATACATCTGGCAGGTCTTCCCGGACCTGCTGAAGACCGGGTTGTTGAACACGCTGATCCTGGCCGGCGTGTCGGCGCTCATCGGCACGGTGCTCGGCATGGTCCTGGCCATGATGGGCCTGTCGACGAAGCGTTGGCTGCGCTGGCCGGCGCGCGTGTACACCGACATCTTCCGCGGCCTGCCGGCGATCCTGACGATCCTCGTGGTCGGCCAGGGTCTCGGCACGGTCGCGCGGGACGTCGTCGGCACCAACCCGTACCCCCTTGGCATCCTGGCGCTGTCGCTGATCGCGGCGGCCTACATCGGCGAGATCTTCCGCGCCGGCATCCAGAGTGTCGAGAAAGGGCAGTTGGAGGCGAGCCGTGCCCTGGGGATGAAGTACCGCAGCGCCATGCTGTTGGTCGTCATCCCCCAGGGCGTGCGTCGCGTACTGCCCGCGCTGGTGAACCAGTTCATCGCGCTGGTGAAGGACTCCAGCCTGGTGTACTTCCTCGGTCTGCTGGCCTCGCAGCGCGAGCTGTTCCGCATCGGGCAGGACCTGGCCGCCAACACGGGCAACCTGTCTCCGTTGGTGGCGGCGGGTTTCGTGTACCTGGTGATCACGGTGCCGCTCACCCACCTGGTGAACTACATCGACAAGCGCCTGCGGGAGGGCAAGAAGGTGGCTCAGTCGCCGGACGACGAGCTGGAGCTGGCGGTGCGCCCATGAGCGGAGCTTGCGGAGCGAATCATCGATATTCAGGATGGGACCGAGCCCGCGGAGGGCGCCGGTGTAGCGGAGCCTGCGGAGCGTTCCGGCGCCACGGAGCGGGCGAGGTGCCGTCATGACGTCTTCCTCAAGTGTGGAGCTGCGGGACATCCACGTCTCGTTCGGCACTCTGGAAGTCCTGCGCGGCGTGTCCCTGACCGTCGAACAGGGAAAGACGGCCTGCATCATCGGCCCGTCCGGCTCGGGAAAGTCCACGTTGCTGCGCGTCGCGAACCGCCTGCAGGAACCGGACTCCGGCGAGATCCTCCTGGCGGGCACGAACGTCACCCGCACCAACCCGGACCAGCTGCGTCAGCGGGTCGGCATGGTATTCCAGCACTTCAACCTGTTCCCGCACCGGACCGTGCTGGACAACATCGTGCTGCCACTGCGGAACGTCCGCGGCGTCTCGAAGGAGGAGGCGACCTCGGTCGCCCGGGACCGCCTGGCGGAGGTCGGGTTGGCGGACAAGGCCCCGTACCGCCCGGCCGCCTTGTCCGGCGGTCAGCAGCAGCGGGTCGCCATCGCCCGTGCCCTCGCCATGAACCCGGAGGTCATGCTCTTCGACGAGGCCACCAGCGCGCTGGACCCGGAGTTGGTCAAAGGCGTGCTGGACCTGATGGCGGGCCTCGCCGACCGCGGCCTCACCCTGCTGGTCGTCACCCACGAGATGGGCTTCGCCCGAAAAGTCGCGGACAAGGTCGCCTTCATGGACCGAGGCGTCATCGTGGAGGAAGGCTCCCCGGAAGCCATCTTCGACAACCCGGAGTCACCGAGGCTGAAGCAGTTCCTGTCCCAGGTGCTGTGAAAGGCGCGTTCACCAGCCACGGGCGATGTCTCGAAAGACGCTTTCGGGTCGTTGAACCCAGATCCACCGATGGTCTTGGTGGCTCGGGGTGCGGCCCGGTGGGCTCGCTGCGCGGTTTCGGGGCGCGTAGCGCCTGAAACCGCTCGCAGTCAGGGGCGGTCGCGACTTCGGCCGGCGGCCATGCGAGGAAGGACGTCTTCATCACCGCCAGCGTGAGGAGCGTCCTTCACCACACCGCTCAAGTCGCGCTGGCCGCACACGAATGGCGCGTTCACGCTGCGGGCAAGGTCCTGAAAGACGCGCTCATGTCGTTGAACGTCCCCATCGCGTCTTTCAGGACAGCAGCCAGGTTCCCGACGCGTCCTTCGCGACGCGGCACCCTGCGGGTGCGCGCCGGGCGCGCAGCGCCCGGCGCCCGCGAAGCGGGCCCGACCAGGCCCACGCCTCTCGCACGGTGCGACACCCGACAAGATCATCGGTGGATCGAGGTTGAACGTCATCGGCGCGTCTTTCGAGACATCGGCGATGCCCCGATCGCGTCTTTCAGGACACCGGCCACGTCCCGAGAACGCGCCGTTCACCACACGGCCGGAGTGCTGAAAGCGTCTTTCACGCTCGGGGTGAAGCGGGTGCGGGCCGGGCGTCCGGTCAGCTGTTGATCTCCTCCACCAGCAGTGCGACGTGTAGCGACAGCACGGATTCCGGGTCGTCCAGGGAAACGCCCAGCACCTGTTCGATGCGGGCCAGCTGCTGGTAATACGCGGTCCGGGACATGTGGGCGGCGGCCGCGGCCGCGGACTTGTTTCCGCCGTGCTCACAGAAATGACGCAGTGCGTCGATCAGGCGGCTCTTGTTCGTCGCGTCGCGGGCCAGTAGTGGGCCCAGCTCGCGGGCGGCGAAGGCGGTCACCCGGTCGTCGTCGGCGAGTAGGTGGATCAGGCCGCGTAGGCGGACGTCGTCAAGGCGGTGGTAGTCGCGGCTGTCCGGGTTGCGGAGTGCCGCCTTCGCCACGTGGGCGGCCTCGATCATGCTTCTGCGGGCGTTCGGGAGCGAGTCGACCGTGGTGCCGACCGCGACGATCACCGGCAGTGCCTTCGGGGCGCTTGCCGCTGCCTGGTGGATTTCCTTCGACAGGCGGTGCAGTACCGCGTCCACGTCCGCCTGTGGGGTCAGGGACAGCAGCGCCCGCACGCTGATGTCGTCCACCACCCCGACCAGTGCCGCCACCCGTGCGCGGCGGGCGGCCAGTGCCGTTGCCTCCGCCAGGTCCCTCAGTACCTCCTGTGCGGCCATCGCGGGGCGGCCGGCCGTCGCCGCCTGTGTTGCCATCGACGGGCGGACCGACATGCCCAGAAGCTGGCGTCTGTGCAGGGGGACGCCGAGGGCGGTGGCCCGGGCGGTCAGGTCGGCGGCCGTCGTCGTCGAGCCCAGTAGTTCGGTCAGCAGCGAGCGGTGGGCGTGGCGTTCCAGGCCCTCACGGTCCCGTGCCACCAGGCGGTGCACGGCGAGCGCCGACGCCGCCCGTTCCGCGATCACCACCTGCCGGTGTTGCGGCTCCGACGGGCACGCCAACACCAGGCGGCCCCAGTCGTTGCCTCTCGCGCCCACGACGGTCAATAGCCAACCTTCGCCGACGTCATAGCCCGTTCGGGCATCGATGGTCACCGCGCGTGAGCGTGCTGCCCAGTCGGCGACCAGCTCGCGCGGGTCCGTGCCCGCCGCGTCGTAGGCGAGCACGTCGTGGCCGAGTGTCTCCAGCACGACCGGCAGGCCCGACGCCCGAGCCACCTCACGCAGCACTTCCGCTGGTTCGGCGCCCGCGACCGTCAACGCCGTGAACGTCTCGTGGACCCGCTCCGCGGCCCGTAGCTCCGCCACCTGCGCGGCCACGATCAAGCCGATCACGGCCTCCGTCACGGCCACGAACCGGGTTTCCCTCGACAGGGTGATGAGTGGCAGGTTGTGTTCGTCCGCCGCTTCGATCATCGCGGTCGGCAGCTCGCGGTGCCAGTGCCGGACCAGCTCGACGACCACCCCAGCGACGCCGACCGCGGACAGCTCGGTCACGTACCGGGTCAGTGCCTCGGCGTCGTCCGGCAGCGCGATGCCCGTCGTCAGCACCAGCTCACCGCCGCCGAGCAGGGGAGCGATGTCCGCGACCTCGGCGACGTGCACCCATCGCACGCGCCCGTTCAACCCGCCGGATCCGGCGACCACGGTCGCCAAGCCCTGCCGGATCACCGGCAGGGTCAGCACGTCCGCGACGGTCGGATACATGCACACAGACTGTACGGACGCTGGCGTTTCTGCGATACATACTGTCCATGGTGCGGGCGGGTGCCCCTCGGCACACTCAAGGCATGGATCGTCTGATCGACCGCCACCGCGCCGTCCTGCCGAACTGGCTCGCGCTGTACTACGCCGACCCCATCGAGATCGTGCACGCGAGCGGGCGGCGGGTGACCGACTCGAACGGCAAGACGTACCTCGACTTCTTCGCTGGCATCCTGACGAACGCGCTCGGGTACGACGTGCCCGAGGTCAGCGACGCGGTCCGCAAGCAACTGGACACTGGCATCCTGCACACCTCGACCCTCTACCTGATCCGCAGCCAGGTCGAGCTGGCCGAGGAGATCGCCCGGCTCTCCGGCATCCCGGACGCGAAGGTGTTCTTCACCAACTCCGGCACCGAGGCCAACGAGACCGCGCTCATGCTCGCCACGCAGTACCGGCGCAGCAACCAGGTCCTCGCGATGCGGAACTCCTACCACGGCCGCGCGTTCGCGACGGTCGGCATCACCGGCAACCGCGGTTGGTCCGCGTCCGCACTTTCACCCGTTCGTGTGTCCTATGTGCACGGTGGGTACCCGTATCGGAGCCCGTTCCGGGGGCTGTCGGAAGCCGACTACATCGCCGCGTGCGTCGAGGACCTCCGCGACGTGCTGCGGACCGGGACGTCCGGCGACGTCGCGTGCATGATCGCGGAGCCGATCCAGGGCGTCGGCGGGTTCAGCACGCCGCCGGACGGCCTGTTCGGCGCTTTCGCGGAAGTCCTTGCGGAGTACGGAATCCTGTTCATCTCGGACGAGGTGCAGACGGGGTGGGGCCGCACGGGCACGCACTTCTGGGGCATACAGGCGCACGGGGTGACCCCGGACATGATGACCTTCGCGAAGGGACTGGGGAACGGTCTCGCCATTGGTGGCGTTGTGGCGCGCGCGGACATCATGGACTGCTTCACGGCGAACTCGATTTCCACGTTCGGGGGTAATCCGGTCGCGACAGTTGGTGCACGCGCGGTGTTGGACTACGTGCGCGAGCACGACCTGCAGGCCAACGCCCACCGGCTCGGCACCCGTCTGTTGTCGGGGCTCCGTGATACCTCTTCGCGGCAACCCGTGGTGGGTGACGTACGCGGAAAGGGGTTGATGGTCGGGATAGAGCTCGTGGAGCCGGGCGGCACGACGCCGTCGCCTGCCGCGGCCGCACGCGTGCTGGAGGAGACCCGCGCGCGGGGCCTGCTGGTGGGCAAGGGCGGACTCCACAACAACGTCATCCGGCTTGCGCCCCCGATGACGGTGACGAGCGAGGAGACGGACGAGGCGCTGGCGATCCTCGACGAGGCGATCGCCGCGGCGGGAGGGGACGACTGATGGTCGCGCGGATCAGCCACTGGATCGACGGGAAGCCGTGGGCGGGTGTCGCGGAGCGGACCGGTGACGTGTTCGACCCGGCCACCGGCGAGGTGACCGGGCAGGTCGACTTCGCGGCGCCGAGTGAGGTCGACGAGGCGGTCGCCGCCGCCACGGAGGCGTTCCAGACCTGGCGCAACACCTCGCTGGCGGCGCGGTCGCGTGTCCTGTTCGCCTTCCGCGAACTGCTCAACGAGCACAAGGCGGACCTGGCGGCCATCGTCACCGCCGAGCACGGCAAGGTCCTCGACGACGCGGCGGGTGAGGTCGGCCGCGCCATCGAGAACGTCGACTTCGCGTGCGGGATCCCCGCCCTGCTCAAGGGCGGGTTCAGCGAGAACGCGTCCTCGAGGGTGGACGTCTACTCGATACGGCAGCCGCTCGGCGTCGTCGGCGTGATCTCGCCGTTCAACTTCCCGGCGATGGTGCCGCTGTGGTTCGTGCCGAACGCGATCGCGTGCGGCAACACCGTCGTGTTGAAACCGTCCGAGAAGGACCCGAGCGCCGCGAACTTCATCGCGGACCTGTGGGCTCGCGCCGGCCTGCCGGACGGCGTGCTCAACGTGCTGCACGGTGACAAGGTGGCCGTCGACGGTCTGCTGACACACCCGGGCGTCCGCGGCGTCTCCTTCGTGGGGTCGACCCCCATCGCCCGCTACGTCTACGAGACCGGCACCCGCAACGGCAAGCGGGTGCAGGCGCTGGGCGGCGCGAAGAACCACATGGTGGTGCTGCCGGACGCCGACCTGGACCTGGCCGCCGACGCCGCGGTGTCCGCCGGCTTCGGCTCGGCCGGCGAGCGGTGCATGGCCATCTCGGTGGTGGTCGCGGTGGACCCGATCGGTGACGAGCTGGTCGGCCGCATCTCCGAGCGCATGGCGAAACTGAAGGTCGGCGACGGCCGCCGCCCCGGCTGCGAGATGGGGCCGCTGGTGACCGCCGCCCACCGCGACAAGGTGGCGTCCTACCTGGACACCGGGGTCGGTGAGGGCGCGACGCTGGCCGTCGACGGCCGAGGACACGAGGTCGACGGCGCGTCGACCGGCTTCTGGCTCGGCCCGACGCTGTTCGACCACGTGCGCCAGGACATGTCCCTCTACCGGGACGAGATCTTCGGGCCGGTGCTGTCCGTGGTCCGCGCCGACACCTACGAGCACGCGGTCGACATGATCAACGGCAACCCCTACGGCAACGGTACGGCGATCTTCACGAACGACGGCGGCGCGGCAAGGCGCTTCCAGAACGAGATCGAGGTCGGCATGGTCGGCGTGAACGTCCCCATCCCCGTCCCGGTCGGCTACTACTCGTTCGGCGGGTGGAAGGACTCGCTGTTCGGCGACACCCACGCGTACGGTCCGGACGGTCTGCACTTCTTCACCAGGACGAAGGTCGTCACGTCCCGCTGGCTCGATCCATCACACGGAGGAGTGAATCTGGGCTTTCCGCGTAACGACTGAGCGCCGTCTGTCCTCGTGCGACTTCCGGTGGGTGGGAACCAACCGCGTACACGAATCGTCGTAGGCCCGGGCTTACCGCCTGGTCAGGACGGTAAGCTGCACGCGGGTATGGGGTGACTTATCGACGAGGGGTGTGGTGGGCGTGCCAGACGGTACGAACGCTCCGAGCACGGGGACGGAGAACGAGCAGCCTCCTGGTACTCCAGAGGAGCAGGTCAACCAGGAGATCAACGGCCAGACCGGTGTGTTCGGCTGGTGGCGCTCGCTGTTCGGCACGGGTGAACCGTACGAGGCCGGCGGCGGCGGCACCGGCGGCCAGTTCATGTTCGCGAGCCTCGAGGAACTGGACAGCCTGATCAAACGGTGGGAGGACGAGCGCGACGGCATCCAGCGCGACAAGGACGCCATCGCCGACGCCTACCACATGATCAAGGACCCGGCGGCGGACGTCATGAGCCGCGTGCAGGCGAGCGCGTCCAAGGACTCGGTCGCGAACATGTGGCACCACAGCGACGCGATGCTTCGCTACGCGGAGAACTACATCCAGAAGCTGAAGGACAGCCGCGCCCAGATCCAGGTCATGGAAGACGGTGCCCACGACCAGATGCGCAGCGTTCAGGCGTGACGAGCTGAGGAGAGTCGGGGATGACGTCGTTCTTCGACAGTCTGTCCGTGTTCGGGATGAGTGGGGAGCAGATCTACCACAACTTCCACGGTGGCACGGGCGACGACGCCAAGGGGATGCTGGCCGCCGCGGTCAAGGTCGACCTGCTCATCAAGAACTACAACGAGCGCACCACGTCGATCACCGATCTGACCACCAAGATGGAGAGCGCCTGGCAGGGTGACGCGGCGGGTGCCGCCCAACGTGGCGCCGGGCCGCTCGCGGTCGAGCACGGGCTCGCCGCGCCGAGCATGGACACCGCGCAGTCGACCCTGACCAGCCAGGCCAACGCCTTCTCGACGGCGAAGGCCCAGGTCACCAAGATCCCGCCGACGCCGCAGGAGCCGGGCGTCTGGGACAACCTGACCAGTCTCGGCGGCGCGGGCCGCAACTACGAGAACCAGATGAACCAGGTCAACGGCGCCAACGACAACAACGTCTCGGTGATGCAGGACTACGAGGCCACTAGCAGCTCCAACGCCTCGGCGATGCCGACGACCTACGGCCGGATCACCGACGACTACTCCGCCGTCGGCGTCGAGCGACCGTCGCCCCCACCCACCCCAGGACCGCCCCCGCCCACTCCACCCGGCACCGGCACCCCAGGAAGCTCGGGCAGTGGCAGCACGGGCGGCAGCGGCAGCACGCTCCCGAGCGGCAGCTCGCCCCCCGGCACGAACGTGCCCGGCGGTGGCGGCGGCGGCACCGGCCGGCCTCCCGGCAGTGGTGGCGGCGGTGGTGGTGGCGGTACGACCAACCCGAGCAACAACATCCCGCCGATCGGGACACCTCCGCGTTCCCCGCTGCCGGGCAACCGGCCGCCTGGCAGCGGCAACCCGTCCGGTAACCCGGCGCTGCCCGGCATGATGCCCGGCTTCGGTCCGACCGGTGGTGGCGGCGGTGGGGGCGGCGGCGGCTTCGGTCCGCGCGGCGGCGGTGGTGGTGGCGGGTTCGGCCCCACCGGCAGCGGCGGCGGTTCCGGCGGTGGTCCGGGTGCCGGTGGGCGCGGTGTCGGCGGCTTCGGACCCGGCGCGGGCGGTGCCGCGGCCGCTGCCGAGGGCGTGGCCGGCCGTGGCGGGTTCGGCCCCGGTGGCGGTGGAGCCGGCGGCGGTCGCGGTGGCATGGGCGGCATGGGTGGTCACGGCGGCAAGGGTCAGGGCGAGGAGGACCAGGAGCACGAGCGCCCGTCGTTCCTCGTCGAGCCAGACCCGCACGAGACGTTCGGCACCGACGAGGTGACCGCGCCACCGGTGATCGGCGAGTAGGGACACCGTGCTCGAGAAGTCACTGACGCTGCACGTGGAGGCACTCACCCGGCTGGTCCGGATGGAGAACCTCGGCGACCTGCATGTCACGCTGAAACCGCTCGCCCTGTGGCGGCGCAAGGAGGACCAGGACCGCCTGGAGGTCGAGGCCCGGAAGGAGTTCATGCGGCTCGGCCTGCTCGACAACCGCGGCCGCGTCGACGTGGAGGTCGCCGCGTCGCTGGCCGTGCTGACCCGCGCGGGCGCCGAGTTCTACGGGTGGATCAACGAGGGCGACAAGACGAAGGGCGTGCTGGCGGGCGCCATCGGCCGCGAGGCGGTGCTGGCGGTACGCGAGGGCACGACGGTGACCATCTCGCAGATCCGCCCGGAGGCACTGCCGGTGGCGTTGGTGGCGCAGACCCCGGACGTGAAACCGTCCCGAGGCGAGGCCGTCAACGTGCTGCGGTCGGAGATGCTCGCCTCGACCGGCGGCCGCCAACGCACGGCCGCCGGCGTCGGCATGCGCCCCGCGCCGCCCCAGGTGCGGATCGTGCAACAGATCATCGCCCAACCCCGAACCGGCGGCGGCGAACTGTACGTGGCGGTCCGCGACCGCATGGGCCGCCGCAAGCCGGTGCCCGACCCGCTCCGCTACGCCGACACCGAGAACGGCCGCTGGCTGAACTACATGACCCCCACCCCGGACGGCGAACACCGAATCCTCGTGGCCCCGGCCACCCGCGCCGACCTGACCTCCCGCCTGCAGGAAATGCACCGCAACCTGTCCCGCTAGGCCGACGCGCGGGAATTCGGTTGGTCCCAGGTCAGGGCTTGGTTACGGTCGTCCGCTGTGACACGCCCAGATTTTGACTCGTATCTGATCTGCGCGACGCCCCGTTCGGGAAGCACCTTGCTGTGCGGTCTGCTGGACTCGTCCGGGGTTGCTGGCCACCCAGCGTCCTACTTCAACCGCAAGACTCTGAATCAGTACGCCGACGACTGGCATATAACCCGACCGCGTGATGGACGGATCGACGAGGCGTTCGTTCAAGCGGCGCTGACCGCCGGCAGGACGTCGAACGGTGTCTTTGGCGGGAGGATCATGGCAGAGACGCTGCCGGAGCTGGTAAGTGGTCTTGCCGCCGCCGCATCTGTGCCAGCCGTGACGGATGTGGACCTGTTGAGCGCCCAGCTGGGTCGACTCAGATTCGTTCACCTGCGGCGACGCGACGTCGTGGCCCAGGCGGTGTCGTGGGCGAAGGCGCTGCAAACCCACTTCTGGCATCCTGGCGAAGCCGTCGCGCCAGGAGGTCAGGATCCGCATTACGACGAAGAGCTGATTGGTCGGCTTGTCACCACGATCGAGAGATTCGAGGCGGACTGGACAACCTGGTTCGCCTCGCACAGCATCGCGCCGTGTGAGGTGACGTATGAGGAGTTGGCGGCAGATCCGCCCCGCACCGCACAAAAAGTGCTCGACTATCTCGGTCTGAATGTTCCGCCGGATCGGCAACTGGTGGTCGGGCACCGTCGCCAGGCCGATCAACTCAACGCGGACTGGATAACGAGATTCAATTCTCGCTGAACCAATGTGACAAGAGTCGGTGCGAACAGCTCGGTTATCCGGCGTCGTCTCGGTCAGCCGTTGTGGCGGGCCGATATCGCACGTTGACCTCCGCGGTGGGGCCGGCGTCGCCGACCCGATGGAGGAGGATCGGCTTGCCGCCCGGGTTGTCGTAGAGCCGGATGCCGTCGCCGAGCAGGACCGGTTCGATGTGGAGGTCGATCTCGTCGATCAGTCCCAGTTCGAGAAGCTGACGGCCGATCGTCGGGGAGAACACCTCGAGGTTCTTGCCGCCGGCCGCCTCCAGCCCGATCCGTACCGCCTCCGCGGGGTCGCAGTCGAGGAAGGTGACGCCCTCGGCGGGCGTCGCGTCCTCGGGGTGGTGGGTGAGCACGAAGATCGGCCCGTCCCAGTCGTCGCCGTACGGGCGGGACTCACCCGCGGCGATGTCCCAACCAGCTCGACCTCCCAGCACAGCGCCCGTGGTCGTGACGTACTCGTCGATCAGGCCCGGCCGGTTCGTCCCGGTCATCCAGTCCATCGAGTGGTTCGGCCCCGCCACGAAACCGTCCAACGACATCGTGAAGTGCCAGAGCACCTTTCCCGCCGCGATCTGGGGCTCGGTGTCGCTCATTCGTCGCCTCCTGCCATCAGTTCGACCGTCAGAACCATCCTGGTTTGTCCGCGGCGTGAGGGCCAGGACACCCTTCGGCATCAGTACACGTGACGGGTGAACCACTCCGTGAGTGGAGAACCCCACCCGCGCCGGCTCCCCTTTCCGCCGTGGGCGAAAGCTGGCATACCGTGGTGTGCCATGGAGACCATCGGGCTCGTGCTCGTCGTCATGGGGCTCGGCGTGCTCGGCATGGCGGTCGTGGCGTTGCTGCGGCTTCGTCGTGAGCTGGCCGCCACCCAGGGCCAGGCGCTTGACCTGGCCGAACGCATGAACGCGCTGCCGCCGGAGCTGGCGGGGGGCCTCGGTACCGGCGACCGTCACGTCATCACGGTCGAGCTGCTGAACCTGTTCGAGCTGGCGCACAAGGAAAGCGCCCTCACCCGTCCACTCACGGCGCTGACGCCGCGCCTGCTCAGGGACGTGGTGCACAAGAAGATCATCGGCCGGGTGCGGGAGTCGTTGTCAGCGGCGGGTGTGGAAGCCGACGTGCGGGTGCATCGGGCTCGTTGAACGGAGCTTGCGAAGTGAACATCGTTACTACGGAGCTTGCGGAGTGAACATCGTTACTACGGAGCTTGCGGAGTGAACATCGTTACTGAGGTGCTCGTCGTCGCGGCGACCGTCCTTCTGCTGGCGGCCGCCGCTTTGCTGTGGGAGATCACCGAGGCTCGTAAGGAAGTCCGCCGTGTTCGGTGGCTGCTCACCCGCGCGTCCATGGCCATGGGCGAGGCGCGGCGGGCGAGCGTCACGGTTGGCGGCTCACAGCTTGTCGATCACCTGCTGGGCCTGGTTGCTCGGGATGGCGAACCCGATGCCGACGCTGCCGGCTGACCCGTTCGGGCCCGTCACCGGCGAGTACATCGCCGAGTTGATGCCGACGACCTGACCGGCGGCGTTGAACAGCGGCCCACCCGAGTTGCCCTGGTTGATCGCCGCGTCGGTCTGCAGCGCCTTGTAGGACGTGGTCCCGGCGCCCTGTCCCTGCTGCGTGTAGGGGTAGGGGTTCTGCTGCTCCTCGGACTCGGACACGGTGACCGTCCGGTCGAGCGCGCTGACGATGCCCGTCGTCACGGTGCCCTGCAGGCCGCCCGGCGAGCCGATGGCGATCACCTCGTCGCCGACCTTGACGTCGTCGGAGTTGGCGAATTTCGCCGCGGTCAGCCCGCTCACGCCCTGCGCCTGGATCAGTGCGAGGTCGGTCGACGGGTCGGTGCCGAGCACCGTCGCGTCGACAGTGCGGCCGTCCGACAGCGTCACGGTGACCGTCTCGGCGTCCGCGACCACGTGGTTGTTGGTGAGGATCTTGCCGTCCGAGCTGACGATCACGCCGGAGCCGATGCCCTCGCCGTCGCGGAGGCGCACGTTCACCTGCACGACGCTCGGCATCACCTTCGCGACGATCGCCGACACGTCGGTGCCCTCGGCGCCCGAGGAGGTGCCGGTGGTGCTCGACGTGGTCGTCGCGGCGGCACCGAGGGTCGGCTGGCTCGCGCCGTCACTGCCGATCAACGCGCCGACGGTGCCGCCGACGCCGCCCGCGACCAGTGCCGCGGCCGCGACAACGGCGACCGTGCCGCGCCGGAAGCGGCGGGGTGGCTTCTGCTGCACCGGAAGGGGAGGCGGCGGGTACGCGGGTCCTGGGTAGGTCCATGGCGGTGGTGCCTGGCGGAAGTTCTCGGTCATGGCTCAACGGTGCGCTCGCGGCATGAGAGAACGCTGTGAGTCAGCACAGGACTGCCAAAGAGTTCCACGGGACTTGACTGAGAGTATGGGTAAGTCGTAGCTTACCGTTCGTGCCGACTTACCAATTGGACGCGCTCGGCGCACTGGGCGACCCGACCCGGCGCGCCATCTTCGAGCTGCTCGCCGCCCGCCCACGTGCGGTGGGTGAGCTGGCGAAGGAGCTGCCGGTGAGCCGGCCTGCGGTGTCGCAACACCTCAAGGTGCTCAAGGAGGTGTCGCTCGTGACAGACAGCGCCGAGGGCACCCGCCGGCTCTACCGAGTCGACCCGCGCGGGGTCCACGCCCTGCGTGACTATCTGGACCAGCTGTGGGACAACGCGCTGGCCGCGTTCGCCGCCGCGGTGGAGGAGGAAGAGTGATGACAGTCCCTGTGCCAACCTCGCGGCCCGTAACCGCACCTCAGGTCGTCCGCAAGTCGATCACCGTGCGCGCCGGTCGCGAACGGGCGTTCACCGTGTTCACCGAGAAGTTCTTCACCTGGTGGCCGAAGAGCCACCACATCGGCGCCGCCGACCTGGCCGACGCGGTGATCGAGCCGAGGGTCGGCGGCCGCTGGTACGAACGAGGCACGGACGGCACCGAGTGCGACTGGGGTCGCGTCCTCACCTACGACGCACCCGAGCGGATCGTGCTGTCCTGGCACCTCCAGGGCGACTGGAGCTACCACCCGGACCCGACCAAGGCGAGCGAGATCGAGGTCCTGTTCATCGCCGAGACCGACGACCGCACCCGCGTCGAGCTGACCCACCGCCACATCGAACGCCACGACGCCCCGGAGCAGGTGCGTACGGGCGTCGACTCCGAGGGCGGCTGGGGCGGCATCCTCGCCGTTTACGGGAAGGCGGTCGCCTGACCGGCCGGCGTTGTCCGTCGCACCTTGCGGGGAGGTGCGGACCTGGTCAGGCCGGGCGCGCAGCGCCCGAGGCGCACCCGCAGGGTCGCGCGTCGCGAAGGACGCGTTGGGGACATGGTCGGTGTCCTGAAGGACGCGATGGGGACGTTCAACGACATGAGCGCGTCTTTCGGGACACTGCCCGTGCCGGGTGCGCTGCCATCCCGCTTGAGCGGTGTGGTGAAGGACGCCCTCCTCACGCTGGCGGTGGGTTTCGGGCGCTTCGCGCCCCGAAACCGCGCAGCGGGTCCTCCGGGCCGCACCCCGAGCCATCAAGACCATCGGTGGATCTGGGTTGAACGTCATCAGCGCGTCTTTCGAGACATCGGCGATGCCTCGAACGCGCGCTGTACGCCGGGTTGCTCGCCTGAAATAGGGTGCTGGGGTGACCAACGACGACACCTCGTTCCTGCGGCTGCAGGCAAGGACCCAGCGGTTCACCCTCGGCACCCCGCGTGGCTTCCAGGTCTCCCCGGACGGCCGGCGTGTGCTGTTCCTGCGTTCGGCCTCCGGGGAGGACCGGCAGCACATCCTCTGGCGGTTGGACGTCGAGACCGGCGAGGAGACGCGGCTGGCTGACCCGGCGGTGCTGCTCGGCGGGCACGAGGAGCTGTCGCCCGAGGAGCGGGCACGGCGGGAGCGCAGCCGCGAGCAGGGCGGCGGTGTGGTCGGCAACGCAACCGACTCGGCCGTGCGGGTCGTCGCGTTCGCGTTGTCCGGCAAGGTTTTCGTGGCTGACGCGGAGACCGGTGACGTCCGTGAGCTGCCGACCGAGGGGCCGGTGATCGACCCGCGACCGGACCCGACCGGCACCCACGTGGCGTACGTGGCACACAACGCGTTGCGGGTCGTCGGCGTGGACGGGAGCGGTGACCGGGCGATCGCCGAGCCGGACGGGCCTGACCAGGCCTGCGGTGTCGCCGAGTTCATCGCCGCCGAGGAGATGGGTCGGGCCCGCGGGTTCTGGTGGTCGCCGGACGGCACCAGGCTGCTGGTCGCGCTCGTCGACAAGGCCGCGGTCCGCCGCTGGCACATCGCCGACCCGGCCAACCCCGAGGCCGCGCCCAACGTCGTCTCCTACCCGGCCGCCGGCACCGACAACGTGACCGTCCGGCTCGCGATCATCGGGCTCGACGGGTCCCGTGTGGACGTCGGCTGGGATGGCGAGTACTTCGTCACCGCCCACTGGAGCGCGCACGGTCTGCTGATCGCGACGGCGCCGAGGGACCAGCGTGCAATGCGGGTGTTCGCGGTCGACGCCGACACCGGCGCCACCGACCTGCTGGCAGAGGACGTCGACGACCGGTGGGTGGAGATCGTCCCCGGGGTGCCGGCGTGGACCGACGACCACAGGCTCGTGCGGGTCGCGGTCGCGGACGGCGCGAACCGGCTCGTGGTGGACGGCAAGGAGGTCACCCCGCCCTCGCTCACGGTGCGGGCAGTGCTGGACGTCGGAGCGGACGTGCTGTTCACCGCATCCGCGACGGACCCGACCCAGGTGCACGTGTACCGGTGGGCGGACGGCGAAGTCAGCCAGGTGTCCACTGTGGATGGTGTGCACGGGGCCGCCCGCGGCGGGGACGTCACCGTGGTCGCGTCGTGGTCGCTCGAACACGCCGGGCCGAGGGTTTCCGTACTGCGGGGCGGGGAACAGGTCGCGACCATCGCCTCGTACGCGGTCGAGCCGCCCGTGGTGCCGAACCTTCACCTGATGACCGTCGGCGAGCGCGGGTTGCGGGTCGCGCTGCTCTACCCGACCGGACACGAGCCGGGCACCCGGCTGCCGGTGCTGCTCGACCCGTACGGCGGGCCGCACGCGCAGCGGGTGATGGCAAGCAGGAACGCGTTCGTCGGTCCACAGTGGCTCGCGGACCAGGGTTTCGCGGTGCTGGTCGCCGACGGCCGCGGCACGCCCGGCCGCGGTTCGGAGTGGGAGCGCGAGATCGCGTTCGACTTCGCGGGCGTCACGCTGCAGGACCAGGTCGACGCGCTGTTCGCCGTGGCGGAGGCGCACCCCGACCTCGATCTGTCCACTGTGGCCATCCGGGGCTGGTCGTACGGCGGGTACCTGGCCGCGCTCGCGGTGCTGCGCCGCCCGGACGTGTTCCACGCCGCGATCGCCGGCGCGCCGGTCACCGAGTGGCGGCTCTACGACACTCATTACACCGAGCGCTACCTTGGCCACCCGGACACGAACCCGGACGTCTACGACCGCAACTCGCTGCTCGACGACGCGCCGAAGCTCGAACGCCCTCTGCTGATCATCCACGGTCTCGCCGACGACAACGTCGTGGTGGCGCACTCGGTGCGGCTGTCCTCCGCGCTGGTCGCGGCCGGCCGGCCCCATGCCTTGTTACCGTTGCCCGGCGTCACCCACATGACGCCGCAGGACGACGAGGTTGCGGAGAACTTCATGCTGATGCAGGTCCGCTGGCTGCGTGACGCACTGGGAGTGGCGAAATGAACCGTTGGGGCATCACGCTGCCGCTGACCGGTGTGCCGCTGTCCGCACACCGCGACCTCGTCCGCGCGCTACCCGACCTCGGGTACACGGACGTGTGGTCCGCCGAGACCGCCGGCACCGACGCGTTCACGCCGCTGGCGCTCGCCGCCGAGTGGGCGCCGGGCCTGCGGCTGGGCACCGCGATCGCGCCCATCTACACCCGCGGCCCCGGCCTGCTGGCGATGAGCGCGGCGACGATCGCGGACCTGGCGCCGGGCCGGTTCGTCCTGGGTGTCGGGACGTCCACGCCGACGATCGTGACCCAGTGGAACGCCGTCCCGTTCGAGGCGCCGTACGCGCGGGCCAGGGACACCGTGCGGTTCCTGCGTGCCGCGCTGCGGGGCGAGAAGGTGACGGAGAAGTACGAGACGTTCGCCGTGTCGAAGTTCCGGCTGGAGTCGGCGCCGACCCCGCCGCCGCCGATCGTGCTGGCGGCACTGCGCCCCGGCATGCTGCGGCTCGCGGCACGGGAGGCCGACGGCGCGATCACGAACTGGCTGGCCCCCTCCGATGTGCCGACGGTGCGTGCCGAGCTGGGGGACAAGCCGGAGCTGGTGGCCAGGATCTTCGTCTGCCCCACCGAGGACACGAACGCGGCCCGAGGGCTGGGCCGCCTGCTGATCTCCAGTTACCTGACCGTGCCGGTGTACGCGGCGTTCCACGACTGGCTCGGCCGCGGCGACGTGCTGCGACCCATGCACGAGGCGTGGGCGGCTGGCGACCGCGCGGGCGCGAACGCGGCGATCCCGGACGAGGTGGTGGACGATCTGGTGGTCCACGGCCCGGTCGAGAAGTGCCGGGAGCGGGTCGCCGAGTACGTCGAGCAGGGCCTCGACACCCCGGTGATCGCCCTGCTCCCGACGGGCGACGACCCGCTCGACATGGTGCGCAAGCTCGCCCCGAGCTGACGGCCGGCGCGCGACCGAGTCCAGGAGGTTCCGATGCTTGCCGGGGTTGGCGGCGCCAGGCCGGTGCGTGAGCTGGTCGCCGTTGCGCTCGATGCCATGGCCGACGCCGCCCCGGCCGGGCCGGTGCCACCCGGCGGTCCCTCGGCGGTCGCGGTGGACGTCGACCTGCTGCCGGAGGTCGGGATCGGCGCCGCGCCGGCACTCGACGAGCTGACGCGGCTGCTCGTCGCGGGGTCCGTCGACCCGACCCATCCGTGGTGCGCGGCGCACCTGCACGGTCCGCCGCTCGCGGTCGCCGCCGCGGCGGACCTCGTCGCCAGCATCCTCAACCCGTCCATGGACTCGTGGGACCAGGCGCCGGTGGCGAGCGAGCTCGAACGGGTGCTCACCACCGCCCTCGCGCGGCTCGCCGGGCACACCGACGCGCTGATCACCAGCGGCGGCACCGAGTCCAACCTGCTCGCGCTGCTGCTGGCACGCGAAGCCCATGCCACGGTCCAGCCCGTCTGCGGGCGCACCGCGCACCACAGCATCGCCCGCGCGGCCTGGCTGCTCGGCCTGCCCGCGCCCTTACTGATCGACTGCGACCGGGGACGGCTGCGGGTCGACCACCTCGAGCAGATCCTCGCCGGGCTGGACCGGCCCGCGGTCGTCGTGGCCACGGCCGGCACCACCGACACCGGCGCCATCGACCCGATCGCCGCGATCCGTGCCGCCGCACCGGACGCGTGGTTGCACGTCGACGCCGCCTACGGGGGCGCGACGCTGTTCAGCGACCACCTCGCGCCCCTGCTCGACGGGGTCGCCGAGGCCGACTCCGTCTCCATGGACCTGCACAAGTTCGGGTGGCAGCCCATCGCGGCCGGGGTGCTCGCCACGCGCCGGCCGCTGTCCGCGCTGGACGTACGGGCCGACTACCTCAACGCCGCCGACGACACCGAGGCCGGGCTGCCGGACCTCCTTGGTCGCTCGCTCCGCACGTCCCGACGGCCGGACGTGTTCAAGGTCGCGGTCACTCTGCGTGCTCTCGGGCGTCAGGGCGTTGGCGCGCTCGTCGAGCGATGCTGTGCGGTGGCCGGCGAGATCGCCGACCTCGTCGACGCGCACCCCGGTCTGACACTGTGGGCGCGACCCGAGCTGTCTACTGTGGTCTTTCGGCCGGTGGGCGCAACGGACGCGCAGGTGGCCGGCATTCGTCGGAACCTGCTCGAGGACGGCACCGCGGTGCTCGGCCGCGCCACGGTCGACGGGCAGGTGTGGTTGAAGCTGACCCTGTTGCGCCCCAGTGCGACCGCCGACGAGTACACCGGCCTTCTCGACCTCGTCGCTTCGCGCGACTGAGGTACCACCTGGACGGACGCTGGTCAGGTCATCCTGATTTTCGTTACGCTCGCAAGGTCGGGTTCGCGACGGAGAGGGTGTCGATATGGAAGACCTTCTGCTGGAAGTCGAGGATCTCGCCGGTGCGGTTGACCGGGGAGCGAACGGTGCGGTCGCTGACAACGATGGCAGCGACTAGGTGCCCGCATCTCTGACATTGGCTGACCTCGTCGCACCTGTCGAGGTCAGCCAATTTTTCGCGGCGATACAAGGAAAAGCGCACCGACGGTTTCCCGGGCCCGCCGGCCGGTTCGCGGATGTGTTGCCCTGGCCCGATCTTGGCGCCATCCTGCGCCAGCACCGGTTGGAGTTCCCCCGGCTGCGGCTCGCCCTGGACGGCGAGCCCGTGCCCGCCACCACCTACACCGAGCAGGTGTCCACGCGGCGTAGTGGGGTGATCCCGCGACTGAAGGCCGCGCCGTTCGCCGAACAGCTCCGCAACGGCGCCACGCTCGTGCTCGACTCGGTGGACGAGCTGTCCGATTCGGTCGGTGACCTTGCCCGCCGTCTCGAACACGATCTGCGAGAGCGCGTGCAGGTCAACCTGTACGCCGGCTCCGGCGTCACGCACGGCTTCGACGTGCACTGGGACGACCACGACGCGTTCATCATCCAGCTGGCCGGCCGCAAGCGCTGGCGCATGCACGGCCCCACCCGGCCGGTGCCCCTGCACCGCGACGTCGAGCCGCCGCCGAGCCCGGCCGCCGAGCCGATCGACGAGTTCATGCTGGAAGACGGCGACGTGCTCTACCTGCCGCGCGGTCACTGGCACGACGTGGCGTCCGTCGGCGAGATGTCCCTGCACCTGACCATCGGGTTCAACCCGGCCAACGGTGTCGACCTGGTCAGCTGGCTGGCCGACCAGCTCCGCGCGGACGAACTGTTCCGCCGTGACCTGCCGAGGTTCGCCTCGCCGGAGGCCCGCGCCGAGGTCGCCACGAAGCTCCGCACGGCCATCGAGGCGGCGCTCACGCCGGACGTAGTCGACCGGTTCCTCACGGATCGTGACGCCCAGGCCCCGGCGCACCCCCGAGTCGGACTGCCGTGGGCCGCGCTGCCGGAGGCGCTACCGCCAGGCGACGAAGTCGAGGTGAGGTTGCTCACTCCGCGAGCGGTACTCCAGCGGGACGTCGGCGGCGGCGGGCGGGTCGCTCTCCTCGCGGCCGGCAAGCGGTTCGTCTTCGCCGACGTGGTCGCGCCGCTCCTGGAGGCCCTGCTCGACGGCACTCCGCAGCCCGTCAAGGCGCTCGTGGAGATCGTCGCGCCGGCCGTGGACCGGACGAAAGTCCGAGCCCTGCTCAACGAACTGGTCACACGTGGGTTGCTGGCCGTTGGCTGAAGCGGCGATTCTGTAGTCACACGCGCCCGACGGTTCGCTGATAGCATTAGGCATGCCTAAGCTAAGTATTGCTCGATGAGCGCGCCGGCCACCGGCGCCTTGCCGGGCTGTGCTGTGGTTGCCCGCCTGCTGGGCGGCAATCCCTCAGGCACCGCCGCTTTCATGCGCTCGTGGCTGCTGATCGAACAACCAGGTCCGTGGTCGACGAACGTTCTCGAGGAGACGCTGGACTCCGCCTTGCCGCAGGAGAGCCGTGCGACGCTCGAGGAGATGCGCAAGCGCGGCCTGCGGCCGCTGCTCATCCGCCGCCCCGGCAAGCACACCCGTGACCCGCAACGGACGCGCCGCACCGTGTTCGTCGGCGGTGGCGACCCGGGCAGCCGCTGGCTGGAACGGCTGGAGATCAACGACCTGAGCGAGCTCGCGACACTTGACCTGTCGGCGGTCGTCGAGGGCCGTGGCGGGCTGGGGGAGCCCGTGGACGGACCGCTTTTCCTCATCTGCACGCACGGCACGAAGGACATGTGCTGTGCGGTGCTGGGCCGGCCGCTCGCCTCCTCGCTCGACGCGAACTACCCAGGGCGCACCTGGGAGGTCAGCCACGTCGGCGGCGACCGCTGGGCGGGAAACCTCCTCGTCGTGCCGGACGGGTTCCTGCACGGGCAACTCGAGCCCAACGAGGCGGCGCGGGTGGCCAAGGCGGCGCTGAACGACCAGGTCGAGCCCGATCATCTGCGCGGCCGCACCTCGGTCGGTAGCTCGTGGTCGCAGCACGCGGAAATCGCCGTGCGGCAAGGGGTCAGCGGCGTGCGCGGGCTGGACGACGTGCTGGCCGTGGACGAGCGGCCGCTGCTCGACGACCCGGGCTCCGACACCTGGATGGTCCGCGTTCGCGCCGCCGAGCAACTGTTCGAGGTGACCGTCCGGCACCGGACACCGGCCCGGTCCAGGTCGAGCCGCTGCTCCTCGATGGTCGCGCCCAGCGGGTACGTCACGGAGCGCATCCGCCCGATCTGACGAGTTCTGCGATATTGCTCCGTTCGCGCGTCCGTGTGGAAAACAAGCATGCTTGCTTGATTGCGTTTGACATGCCATCGTGGGCGAGTGGTGGAGCTGAGCACTCTCGTGGCCGACCTGCGCGCCGAGGGTGACGAGATCGACGCGCTGGTCCAGGACCTACCCGCGGACGAGTGGTCGCGTCCGACGCCTGCGGCGGGATGGACGATCGCGCACCAGGTCGCGCACCTGGGGTGGACGGACGAGCGGGCGCTGCTCGCCGCGACCGCGCCGGACGAGTTCAGAGCCGAGTTCAAGCGGTACGCCGCGACCGAGGGCCTGAACGACGTGGTGGACAAGGAAGCGGCGCGGCTGGCGACCCGTCCGGATCTGCTGTCGTGGTGGCGCGCGGGCCGGGAGGAACTGGCGACCGCACTCCTCGAACTGCCGGCAGGCACCCAGCTGCCGTGGTACGGCCCGCCGATGTCCGCCGCCTCGATGGCGACGGCGCGGCTGATGGAGACGTGGGCACATGGCCAGGACGTCGCGGACGCGCTCGGCGTACGCAGAACCCCGACGCCCCGGCTGCGGCACGTGGCCCACATCGGCGTGCGGGCACGGAACTTCGCGTACCTGAACCACGGTCTGCGCGTGCCGGGCGAGCAGTTCCGGGTCGAGTTGATGGGCTTGGACGGCGAGCTGTGGACGTGGGGTCCCGAGGACGCGACGCAGCGGGTGACCGGGCCGGCGCTGGAGTTCTGTCTGCTGGTGACGCAGCGGGTGCACCGCGCGGACACCGCGCTGGTGGCGGTGGGCAGGGACGCCAACGAGTGGCTGGACATCGCGCAGGCCTTCGCCGGTCCGCCCGGCACCGGCCGCGAGGTGGGGAGCAGGGGATGACGTTGCGCAGGGCCGTGGCCTCCGGCCCCCGAATCCACGCTACCAAGGGCCACCGACAGTTTGTCCGGGTTGCCGCCGGGCACTGTGGACAACACCGTTCGAGCGACTGGCACTGTGGACAACCGCCCCGCGACGAGCCAGAACTGTCGGTCCCCGCTGGTAGCGTTGAACCGGGGGCCGGAGGCCAATCCCTCCCCAGGATGGTGGTCGTATGACCGTCCGAATCGGCAACGCGTCCGGGTTCTACGGTGACCGGCTCTCGGCCATGCGGGAGATGCTCACCGGCGGTCCCCTCGACTATCTCACCGGTGACTACCTCGCCGAGCTCACCATGCTCATCCTCGGCCGCGACCGGATGAAGGACGCCGGCCTCGGCTACGCCCGCACGTTCCTGCGCCAGCTCGAGGACACGCTCGACCTCGCGCTGGAGAACGGCGTCAAGATCGTCACCAACGCCGGTGGGCTCAACCCCGCCGGGCTCGCCGCCGCCATCCGGGAGCTGAACCCCCACGTCAAGGTCGCACACGTCGAAGGGGACGACGTCCGCCAGCACGGCTTCGACGGGGCTCTCACCGCCAACGCCTACCTCGGCTGCTGGGGCATCGTCGAATGTCTCGACGCCGGCGCGGACATCGTGGTCACCGGGCGGGTCACCGACGCGTCCCTGGTCGTCGGGCCCGCCGCCGCGCACTTCGGGTGGAGCAGAACGGACATCGACGCGCTCGCCGGCGCCACCGTCGCCGGGCACGTCATCGAGTGCGGCGCCCAGGCCACCGGCGGCAACTTCGCCTTCTTCACCGAGGTCGCGGACCTCGCGCACCCCGGTTTCCCCATCGCCGAGATCGACGAGCACGGCGCGGCCGTGATCACCAAACACGACGGCACCGGCGGCGCGGTCACCGTCGACACCGTGAAGGCCCAGCTCCTCTACGAGATCGCCGGCCCCCGGTACCTGGGGCCCGACGTCACCAGCCGCTTCGACACGATCACCCTCGCACAGCAGGGCAAGGACCGGGTCGCCGTCACCGGCGTGAAGGGCGAGGCGCCGCTGGACACCCTCAAGGTGTGCGTCAACACCCTCGACGGGTACCGCAACGGCATGACGTTTGTCCTCTGTGGACTGAATATCGACGACAAGGCCGCGCTGGCACGGCAACAGCTGGTCGACGCCGTCGGCGCTGACGGTCTGGAGTGGACGCTCGCCCGCACCGACCACGCGGACGCCGACACCGAGGAGGCGGCCAGCGCACTCCTGCACGCCACCATCCGCACCCCGGATCCCAAGCGTGCCAAGGCGTTCTCGCGGGCTGCCGTCGAGCTGGCCCTCGCTTCCTACCCGGGCTTCACACTCACCTCGCCACCCGGCGACGGCACCCCCGTCGGGGTCTACCAGCCCCGGTACATGCCGCAGGACGCCGTCGACCACGTCGCTGTCCTGCCAGACGGCACCCGCCGAACCATCTCGCCGCCTGTGATGACAACGGTCGCGCCTCCACTTCCGATCGATGAGGACAGCCCGGTTCCGGGGGGCCCGACGAAACGGCTA
Organism: Actinophytocola sp.; assembly: GCF_036378875.1. Lineage (GTDB taxonomy): Bacteria > Actinomycetota > Actinomycetes > Mycobacteriales > Pseudonocardiaceae > Actinophytocola. The sequence continues at coordinate 3,444 of NZ_DASUVO010000048.1, read as the reverse complement.
CCGCTCGGCACGATCGTCGGTGCCCGTTCCGGCGACAAGGGTGGCGATGCCAACCTCGGCGTATGGGTCCGTGATCCCGCGGCCTATCCGTGGCTCGCCGCGGAGCTGACCGTCGACCGCCTCCGCGAACTGTTGCCCGAGGCCAAAGATCTCGAGATCGACCGGCACCCGCTGCCCAACCTCGCCGCGATCAACTTCGTGCTGCATGGTCTTCTCGGTCAGGGGGTCGCCGCCTCTACTCGCTTCGACCCGCAGGCCAAGGCGCTCGGCGAGTGGCTGCGGTCCCGGCACGTCGACATCCCGGAGGTGTTGCTATGAATGAGTTCGACACACCGGAACGACGAGCGCTTCGCGAGACCACACGACGCTTTGTCGAGAAAGAGGTAAGCCCACATCTCGACGAGTGGGAGCGGGTCGGCGAGCTGCCCCGGGAGCTGCACCGCAAGGCCGGTGAGCTGGGCCTGCTCGGGGTCGGGTTCCCGGAGGATGTCGGGGGCGGTGGCGGCGACGTCATCGACGCCACCACCGTCACCGAGGAGATCCTCTACGCCGGGGGTTCCGGTGGACTCATCGCCTCGCTGTTCACCGGCGGCATCGCGCTGCCGCACATCGTGGCCGCCGGGAACCGGGAACAGATCGACCGTTGGGTCAAGCCCACCCTCAAAGGTGACCTGATCGGCGCGCTCGCCGTCACCGAACCCGACGGCGGCTCGGACGTCGCGAACGTCCGCACCACCGCGAAACGAGACGGCGACCACTACGTCGTCAACGGCGCCAAGACGTTCATCACCTCCGGCTGCCGCGCCGACTTCGTCACCACCGTGGTCCGCACCGGTGACGTGGGCGCGCACGGCCTGTCGCTGCTGGTCGTCGAGAAGGGCACGCCGGGGTTCACGGTCACCCGCAAGCTCGACAAGATGGGCTGGCACTGCTCCGACACCGCCGAGTTGTCCTATGTAGACGTAAGGGTGCCCGTCGGCAACCTCGTCGGCGTGGAGGGCACGGGCTTCGCCCAGGTGGCCACCCACTTCGTCACCGAGCGGCTCGCGCTCGCCGTGCAGGGCTACGCCACCGCGCAGCGGGCACTCGACCTCACCGTCGAGTGGTGCCGGCTGCGGGCGACGTTTGGCCGCCCGCTCATCTCCCGCCAGGTGGTGCAGCACAAGCTCGCCGAGATGGCCCGGCGCGTCGACGTCGCCCGCACCTACGCGCGGAACCTCGCCGTCCGCTACACCGCGGGTAAACCGGTGGTCGCCGAGGCGTGCTTCGCCAAGAACACGGCCGTCGAGGCCGCCGAATGGGTCGTCAACGAGGCAGTCCAGCTGCACGGCGGCCTCGGCTACATGCGGGAGTCCGAAGTGGAGCGTCACTACCGCGACGTCCGCATCCTCGGCATCGGCGGCGGCACCAACGAGATACTCACCGGACTGGCAGCAAAGGTGCTGGGATACCACGGATGATGAATGCAACGCTACGGTCCACGGTGGACCCGAAGTCCACTGATTTCGCGACCAACCGCGAGGCCATGCTGGCCAAGCTCGCCGAGATCGAGGCCGAGCAGGCGAAGGCCGTCGCCGGCGGTGGCGAGAAGTACGTCGAGCGGCACCGCAAACGCGGTAAGCTCCTTGCCCGCGAACGCATCGAGCTGCTCCTCGACCCTGACTCGCCGTTCCTCGAACTGTCCCCGCTCGCGGCGTGGGGCAGCGACTACACCGTCGGGGCCAGCGTGGTCACGGGCATCGGCGTCGTCGAGGGCGTCGAGTGCCTCGTCTGCGCGAACGACCCGACGATCAAGGGCGGGTCGAGCAACCCGTGGAGCACCAAGAAGAGCTTCCGGGCCGCCGACATCGCCGCGCAGAACCGGCTCCCGGTGATCAACCTGGTCGAGTCCGGTGGCGCGGATCTCCCCACACAGAAGGAGATCTTCATCCCCGGCGGCCGGATCTTCCGCGACATCACCAGGGCGTCCGCTGCCGGCTGCCCCACGGTCGCGCTCGTGTTCGGCAACTCCACCGCCGGTGGCGCGTACCTGCCGGGCATGTCGGACTACGTGGTGATGGTCAAGGAGCGGGCGAAGGTGTTCCTCGGCGGCCCGCCGCTCGTGAAGATGGCGACGGGGGAGGAGTCCGACGACGAGTCGCTCGGCGGCGCGGAGATGCACGCCCGCACGTCCGGCCTCGCCGACTACCTCGCCGCCGACGAGGAGGACGCCATCCGCATCGGCAGGCGGATCATCGCGCGGCTCAACTGGCGCAAACAGGGCCCGCCGCCGGCCGAGGACTATCGCGAACCGCTGTACGACGCGGAGGAACTGCTCGGCATCGTGCCGACCGACCTGAAGACGCCGTTCGACCCGCGCGAGGTGATCGCCCGCGTGGTCGACGGCTCGGACTTCGACGAGTTCAAACCCCTGTACGGCACCAGCCTGGTGACCGGATGGGCGCGGGTGCACGGCTACCCGGTCGGCGTCCTCGCCAACGCCCGCGGCGTGCTGTTCAGCGAGGAGTCGCAGAAGGCCGCGCAGTTCATCCAGCTGGCCAACCAGAAGGACACGCCGCTGCTGTTCCTGCACAACACCACCGGCTACATGGTCGGCAAGGAGTACGAGCAGGGCGGGATCATCAAGCACGGCGCCCAGATGATCAACGCGGTGAGCAACAGCACGGTGCCCCACATCTCGATCATCATGGGGGCCTCCTACGGCGCCGGGAACTACGGCATGAACGGTCGGGCCTACGACCCGCGGTTCCTGTTCACCTGGCCGAGCGCGAAGTCCGCGGTGATGGGCCCGGCGCAGCTCGCGGGCGTGCTCAGCATCGTCGCGCGGGCGGCGGCCGAGGCCAAGGGCAAGGAGTACGACGACGCGGCCGACGCCGGCATGCGCGAGTTCGTCGAGGCCAGCGTGGAGGAGCAGAGCCTGCCGTTCTTCCTCTCCGGGATGTTGTACGACGACGGCGTGATCGACCCGCGGGACACCCGCACGATCCTCGGGATCTGTCTCTCGGTGATCACCAACCAGCCCGTCCGGGGCACCGACCGCTTCGGCGTCTTCAGGATGTGAGTGCCATGACTGACTCTGGTTTCGAGACGCTCGCCGGCGCTCGCTCCTCAACCGCCGTCAGGCGACTCCTCGTGGCCAACCGCGGCGAGATCGCCCGGCGGGTCTTCGCGACCTGTCGACGCCTCGGCATCGAGACGGTGGCCGTGCACTCGGACGCGGACGCCGGGCTGCCGTTCGTGGCAGAGGCGGACGTCGCCGTACGCCTCCCCGGCAACGCGCCGGGCGAGACCTATCTGCGCGGCGAGCTCATCATCGAGGCCGCCCGCAGGACCGGGGCAGACGCGATCCACCCCGGCTACGGCTTCCTCTCGGAGAACGCCGAGTTCGCCCGGGCCGTCGAGGCCGCCGGCCTGGTCTGGGTCGGCCCGACGCCCAAGTCGATC